>NZ_CP102602.1:0-690288 GCF_024707485.1 Thermococcus thermotolerans | reverse complement strand
CCAGGGGGAAGGCGTATGCAGATGCCCGTGTGTCCGTTGGATACCTCATCCCCAAAAGCGCTCCAGCCAGCATTCCTATGTATATTAAATACACAAAGTTCTCGTTCTTCATCGGAGAGTACATCCCGACGGCTATGGCGAATCCTATGAAGGCACCGATGCCGGCCCAGGTAAGTACCGAACGCCAGTTCATCCTCTCACAACCTTAACGGTTACTCTGCTCCCGTCCTTGAGCCCCAGCTTCTCCCTGAGGTACACAGGGGCAACTATCTCAGCTATTTTCGGTGGGTGAACTGTTCGGGAGGGTATGACTATTGCTCCCTCAACATCACCTATCTGGACGCGGTAGGCTTTAACATCGCCAAATGTCCGCCCCTCCTTTGAGAATCCGGGCAGAATTACAGGCCTAACGCCACAGAACGCATCAAAGACAGTCTTTGGAAACAGCACACGGATGTTTAATGTTCCAGGATACGGATCGAAGCCAAGATACTCCCTTATCAGGTGAGAATACTGTCTGACGTAGTATGCCCCCTCTCCGATTCCGGATATGACCTCACCGATTATTATGCCGTTGTAGAGGGCCTCGGAGATGGCATCGCAGAGGCTTTCTAGAAATGCCAGTCCTTCGGTACTTATTTCAACGTAGGTCTTTCTCCCGAGCACGTCCTTTTCTATTAGCCCCTCCTCTTCCATCTCTTCAAGGAGCCGGAGAACCGACTGTGGGGAGATTCCCAGCTCGTTGGCGAGCTCTCTCAGGGTTATCTTTATCTTCTTGCCAAGCGCGCCTTTCCGGGCGAGCAGTATAAGCATTTGAATTCTTTTCATAGCATTCCCCTCTTTGACAGCCTGTCAGCGAGCTTCAACGGCATGGGATAGCCGTCCTCAAGCAAAGACGCGACGATTCTCACCGCAGACTCTAAATCGATTAAATGCCCGACGCTTACATAAGCTTTTCCCACCTTTATGAATTGCCCCTCCGCGACTCCCTTCAGGGGCTTCTTGGCGACGCCAATCGTTGGTTTTCCGAGCAACAGGCCGATGTGGGAAGCGAGGCCGTAGCCCCGGGGATGCGCTCTCCCGTGCCCCTCCACAAGCAGTACATCGAACTTCTCTCCCCTCACCGCGAGGAGAACCGGCCGCGTCTCCCTGAGGAAAAAGAATGTTGAGATGTAGGGAAAGGCAACCTCCGTCTCGATTACCCTGGTTTTCAGGATTCTGCAGTCCGGAAAGGAGCAGAGGACAAAGGCCGCTCTGACAGTATTGCCGTAAGAAACATCGACTGCCCCGACGGTTCTTACGCTATCCACCTCAACCGGTCTCTCCACTATCCTCCGGGCAAGCTTCCGCTGGAGCTCTCCAATTTTCCCGAGCTTTTTATCCATTTCATTAATCACATAATCACCTAATTATGTAATTGGGTAATTATTTGCTATCATTTGCCACTGCCTCAAGCTTCTCCTCCAGCGTTCTGCTCAGCTTTGCCCTCGTCAGGTCTTCAAGGGTTCTCTCCAGTATGTGTCTTGCCTGATCCTGCTTCTGACGCACGTTGACAAGTCCCTTGGGATACTCAAGGGCCATGAGATCTTCATAGACCTCCTCCATGAAGCGGTAGGTCTTCTCAGCTTCCTCCAGGTTTCCGTCGAGCAGCAGGAGAAGAAAGTGCCTTCTCAGCTCACCTATAAAGTCCCCTATCCCGAGTGCATAATCGGCGTGGGGTACTCCGAGTTCCCGGGGCGATGGGAACTTTCTTCCCGTTCTATACGCAAGGAACAGGGTCGCCTCCACGAACTCCTGGTGGGCGTTCTGGACGTAACCGCTGTGGTATAGGTCAGGGTGCCCCCTGAGCTTTTCCCTGAGCTCCTCCACCTTTCCACGGGCCAGTTTCAGTCTTTCCTCCGCTTTCCCCATCTCGCCCCTGTGAAGGGCCTTTATGGCGTCCCCACTGAGTCTTACAATTTCGCGGGTGAGCCTCAGCGCCTCTTCCCTAAGCGCGTCCTTTTCGTCGAGAACCTCACGTATTTCACGTATAATTTCATTCAATCCCATGCTCCCACCGAGAAAAGTTGTGCTGAAAGCTTAAAAAGTGTGGGCCCGGCCGATCCCCCGCCATCATCGAAGGCACCGCCATCCTCAGGCAGTCCGGAGGGCGGGCCCTGTCCGCCCGGCATCGTCGCACCCGCTCACAGCTGGCCTTAAGCCGGCTCCCGGGCCCGGGCCACCGGGCGTCGTCGGATGCTTCCGTCATGGAAGATTTTCGGAGGAAATTTTAAGGATTTCGAATTTAATAACTACCAGGAATATTGACGTTTCAAATTCATGCCGAAAATTATATAAGTAGATGAACAGACCCGTCCATGCAAATCAGAAAAGGGGTGACGATCATGGCTGAGAAGGTTAGGAACATAGTGGTTGAGGAGCTCGTAAGGACTCCTGTCGAGATGCAGAAGGTTGAGCTCGTTGAGAGGAAAGGTATCGGGCACCCGGACAGCATTGCAGATGGTATAGCCGAGGCCGTCAGCAGGGCCCTGAGCAGGGAGTACATAAAGAGATACGGCATAATCCTGCACCACAACACCGACCAGGTCGAGGTCGTCGGCGGTAAGGCCTACCCGCGCTTCGGCGGCGGTGAGGTCATCAAGCCGATTTACATACTTCTCTCGGGTAGGGCGGTTGAGATAGTTGACCGCGAGCTCTTCCCAGTTCATGAGGTTGCAATCAAAGCAGCACGCGAGTACCTCAGGAAGGCCGTCAGGCACCTTGACCTTGAGAACCACGTCGTCATCGACTCCCGCATCGGCCAGGGAAGCGTTGACCTCGTTGGTGTCTTTAACAAGGCCAAGGAGAACCCGATTCCGCTCGCCAACGACACCTCCTTTGGAGTTGGCTACGCCCCCCTCAGCGAGACTGAGAGGATAGTCCTTGAGACCGAGAGACTGCTCAACAGCGACGAGTTCAAGAGGAAGCACCCCGCCGTCGGTGAGGACATCAAGGTCATGGGCCTCAGGAAGGGCGACGAGATAGAGGTTACCATCGCCGCCGCCATAGTTGACAGCGAGGTTCAGACCCCTGACGACTACATGGCCGTTAAGGAGGCTATCTACGAGGCGGCTAGGGGAGTTGCCGAGCAGCACACCGAGAGGAAGGTCAACATCTACGTCAACACCGCCGACGACCCGGAGAGGGGTATCTACTACATAACCGTCACCGGAACCAGCGCCGAGGCCGGCGATGACGGTTCCGTTGGAAGGGGCAACCGCGTCAACGGGCTCATCACCCCGAACAGGCACATGAGCATGGAGGCGGCCGCCGGTAAGAACCCTGTCAGCCACGTCGGAAAGATATACAACCTCCTCTCGATGCTCATCGCCAACGACATTGCAGAGCAGATTGAAGGAGTGGAAGAGGTCTACGTCAGGATACTCAGCCAGATAGGCAAGCCCATCGACGAGCCGCTTGTTGCCAGCGTCCAAGTCATTCCGAAGAAGGGCTACAGCATTGAGACCATACAGAAGCCGGCCTACGAGATAGCGGACGCATGGCTCGCCGACATAACCAAGATCCAGAAGATGATACTCGATGACAAGCTCAGCGTCTTCTGAGCTTGCTCCTTCTTTTATCCTATGTGGGCCAAAATTGTGGAAGGATCAAATGGCGGGGTAGCCGTTCTGTTTGAGAACCCTTACGAGCTTTGCTTCCTCTGCCATTAATGCAATCTTCTCCTTTTTCACCTTTGCAAGCTCCCTCATGGAGGCCTTTTTCTGGCGGGCGACCCTTATGAGCTTTGCCTCCTCAAGCATGAGGAGCTCCTTCTGCTTCTTAACAACATGCAGCCTCTTCTGGAGTAATTTGAGCCTCTCCATGACGAACCACCGGGTCTATATAGAAACTATAGTCCTTAAAAGGTTTTCGCCAAATGCTACATATGCATTCGACGATTAACGAGGAACAAGCATATAAACTCCAGGCAACAAAATAAGGTGAGTTCTCGGGGGTAAATCGATGATAATCGCCGTGAGTGGTACTCCCGGAGTCGGTAAAACCACCGTTTCAAAGCTCCTAAGTGAGAGGCTCGGTTACGAATACGTGAGTGTGAAGGATTTTGCCCTCATGAAGGGCATAGGCGAGCCTGTTGGGGAGGAGATTGAGATAGACGTAGATGCACTGGCCCGTGAAGTCAGGGCCGAGTTCTCCGGTAAGAACGTTGTCATTGATGGTCATCTCAGTCATCTCGTCCCGGCCGATGTTGTCGTGGTTCTCCGCCTCCATCCGAAAGTAGTGGCTGAAAGACTCAAATCCCGGAGGTACTCCCGTCAAAAGCTCGCTGAAAACGTTGAAGCTGAGCTCATAGATGTAATTCTCGTTGAGGCACTGGAGGAGAATGAGAATGTCTTGGAGGTTGACACCACCGGTAAAACTCCCGAGGAGATAGTTAACGAGATCCTGGGACTTCTTGAGAAGGGAATGAAAAAAAGAGTCGGGATTGTCGACTGGACCGGAGCATACGATGATGTCCTCCAGTACCTAATGCTCGGGGGTGATTAAATATGGGAGCCATTAAATGGCTCAGACTGGTGCTTGTGATACTTCTCGCAGCTCTTGTCCCCGCAATACTGGGGTACCTTCTCGGGGGTATCTCCGGTCTAATTGCTGTGCTTTTTCTCATTATAATCGCCGACTGGCTAATTTACTGGTATGGTGACAGATTTTTAATGAAATGGTATCGGGCTAGACCTGTTGCCGAGAGCGATTATCCATACCTCTACGCTGTCCTGAGAAAGCTTTCGTCCAGTGCGGGGGTTCCTGTTCCCAGACTGGCCCTAGCCCCAATTGGCACACCCAATCTGTTCTCAACGGGCAGAGGTTCCGGAAGCACGACCATAGTTCTCACATATGGACTGCTCAGGGCCCTTGATTCTGAGGAAATAGAGGGAGTTCTTGCCCATGAGATAGCCCATATAATGAACGGGGATATCGCAATTCAGACCGTTGTTTCCATGATATCAGGTTTCATACTCAGTGTTGCCTATGTCCTTGGCAGGCTGTTCAGCTTTGCGTTCCAGGGAGGAAAGGGAGAAGACCCGAACAACGGTTTTCTGATTGGGATACTTGCCCCTGTAGCTGGAGGCTTTCTGCACATAGGTCTGAGTCCCTCTAGGGAGTATCTGGCCGACGAGCACGGTGCCAGGATAAGCGGCAAACCCCTCGCTCTCGCCAGCGCCCTGCTGAAACTCGACAAGGCAATATCTTTCCGCCCGATGAAGGGAGGCAATCTGGCAACGTCCGGACTTTTCATCGTGAACCCGTTTAGGGGAAATCTGGCCCGCATGGTCTCTACACATCCCCCCACAGACGAGAGGGCTGAGAGGCTTTTGAAGATGGCCGAGGAAATGGGAGTCTTCACCTGAGGGGGTGTGGTTCCATGAGGTTCGTCGCGGTAACGGACATCCATGAAAACTCTAAGAGGTCCCAACAGCTTGCAGGGGTTCTAAGGGGTGAAGAATTTGATGCACTCCTTGTGGCGGGGGATTTAACCCATTTCAGCGGTGCAGACAAAGCTGTAGAGGTTCTCAAACCCCTTTTGGAGCTTGATATTCCGGTGTTTGCCGTTCACGGAAACTGCGATGGCAGGGACGTTCCGGAACTTTTGAGCGGACTCGGGATAAACGCCCACAACAGGCGGGTTGAGGTCGGTGGAGTTGGCATCGTTGGAATCGGCGGTTCAAACATCACGCCATTCCACACGATATGGGAGCTGACGGAGGACGAGATTCTGAGAATACTCGAGCGGAACTACCGTGAAGGGGACATAATCCTCTCCCACGTCCCGCCCCATGGGACGGTGGCTGACCGGGTTCACTTTGGTCATCACGTTGGCAGCAGGGCGTTGAGGGAGTTCATCGAGAGGGAAGCTCCCCCGGTCGTCGTCTGCGGCCACATACACGAGGGGAGGGGAATCGACCGGATCGGAGAAACCCTCGTGGTAAACCCCGGCCCGCTCTTCAGGAAGTATTACGCCGTGATAGAACTCGAAGAAGAGATAAAGGTGGAACTGAAGAAGCTTTAAACGAGCTTCTTCTCCCTCAGCACTTTCTCCATCCTGTCCATGGCCTCTTCGAGCTGTTCATACGCCGTTGCGTAGCTTATCCTGATGTAGCCCTCTCCGGCACTTCCGAACGCCGAGCCCGGAACGACTGCAACCTTGGCCTCCAGGAGCATCAGCTCGCTGAACTCCTTGCTGGTAAGACCAGTGTCCTTCACGCGCGGGAAGATGTAGAACGCTCCCCTGGGCTTGACCGTCGGAAGTCCCATCTCGTTGAGTCTCTTCCAAACGAGGTTCCTCCTGCGTTCGTACTCCCTCCTCATCTCCTCGACTGCCTTCCAGCTGCGCTCGTCCTTCAGAGCTTTTGCAGCTGCATACTGTGCGAAGGTAACCGGACAGGTCGAGTTGTACATCTGGAAGCGGGTCATTCTCTCGATTATCCATTCCGGAGCTACGACAAACCCGAGGCGCCAGCCGGTCATGGCGAAGGTCTTGGAAAAGCCGTTGATTGTGAGGGTGCGCTCGAACATTCCGTCGAGGGAGGCTATGCTGTAGTTTCTGGCACCATCATAAACGAAGTGCTCATAAACTTCATCGCTGAAGACTATGAGGTCGTGCTCCACAGCAAAGTCGGCTATCTCCTCGAGGTCCTTCCTGGTGAGAACCGCACCGGTCGGGTTGTTGGGGGAGTTTATGATGAGCGCCCTTGTCTTTTCGCTAACGTGCTTTTCGAGGTCGTCAACGCTCAGCCTGAATTCGTTCTCCTCGTAGGTCGGCACCTCAACGGGCTTTCCTCCGGCGAGAATAACCGCCGGGGCGTAGCTGACGAACATCGGGCTTGGAATCAGGACTTCCTCTCCCTCCCGGAGAAAGGCCGCGAACCCCATCAGAAACGCCTGGTTAGCGCCAACGGTTACCATGATTTGAGTCTTGGGGTCAGCATCGATGCCGTTCTGCTCCTTGAGCTTCCACGCCAAGGCTTCCCTGAGCATCATCAGTCCAGCATTCGGGCCATAATGCGTCATTCCCTTGTCGAGGGCCTCTTTTGCGTATTCCTTGATGTGCTCGGGAGTATCAAAGTCAGGCTCACCGATGCCCAGTGAGATTAACTCTTCAACACCCTGAGCGAGGTCAAAGAGCTTCCTAATTTCAGAAGGGTTAACGAGTTCCAGCCTGTCGCTCAGCGCCATGAGCATCACCGCTTTTCCTTCGGGACAATGTTTATAACTTTACCTCAACGAAAAGATGTTCATCGAAGTGCTTAAGAGGGCATGAAAGAACCTAATAGGTCATTGAAAGAGCAACTTTAACACAGACTCCATAAGCTTGTAAATTCCTACGGGAGGACTTTAACGCCCCTTCTCTCGGCTAATTTCCTGAACTTTGAATCGAACGTCACCAAAACACCCTTCTCAACGGCATGGACTAAAATCATCGCGTCGTTGAAGCGGGAGAGGGAAAGTTTCTCAACCTTTAGTATCTCAAAAGCCTTTTTCACGATTTGTGAATCATCGTTGAGCCCCCTGAACCTTGGGTCATCGAGGTATCCCCTCAGAACTTCCCACGTCTCATCGGCGGAAAACCCCTCATTCCTGAAGAACCAAGCAAACTCTTGGAGGACTATCGTCGGCACGTACCACGCGTCCAGCGATTCGAGAATCCTCTCAGCCTCGCCGTGAAACTCGGAGTCCTCGAAGGTGTCGTATATCAGAACGTTCGTGTCTATCACTCCGCGCATTCCTTCATGCCCTCCTCGATGGCCTTCTCGATGTCCTTGGGAGTGAGCTTCCTTCTTAGTCTGAGCCTTTTTCTCTTCCTCTCCAGCCTTTTCAGGACTATCCTGTCGCCTTCAAGGTGAACTTCGAGGAGCTCCCCCTCCTTTATGCCGAGCGCCTTCCTTATCTCTGCTGGAATTGTTATCTGGTAGTTTCGGGTTACTTTGGTAACGCCCATACTAAGCTCACCTTCATAGTAGGTACGCTGGCCTACTATATTAACCTTGTCTCCACACCGCGAGCCCTTCAACCACCAGCACGTCCAGTCCGGCTTTCCTGAACGTCCTCAGCGCATCCTCAGGCGAGCAGACTATCGGCTCGCCGTGCATGTTAAAGCTGGTATTTAGAACCGCACCCAGGCCGGTCTTCCGCTCGAAGGCTTTGATGATTTCGTAGTAAGCTGGGTTGATCTCCCTCCTCACCGCCTGCGGCCTCGTTGTGCCGTCCACGTGAATGACAGCGGGGGCAAGCTCCCTAAAACTTTCGCTCGCGGTGTAGCTCATCGTCATGAACTCGTTGGGCTTTCCTCCGAGGTCTTCAAGGTATTCCCCTGCTTTCTCCCATAGCAGGGAAGGCGCGAATGGCTGGAAGACGTCGCGCTTCAGGGCAACGTTGAGCCTCTCCTTGACCCTCTCGTTCCTCGGGTCTGCCAGAATTGAGCGGTTGCCCAGAGCCCTCGGCCCGAACTCCATCGCTCCCTGGAAAAAGCCAACGAGCTTCCCATCAACGAGGGCATCGGTGATGAAAGAAACATCGACCTCTTCGAACTCCATTCCCTCCTTCTTCAACAGCTCCTCGACTTCTTCAGGCCCGTATGCGGGGCCAAGATAAACATGCTCCAGCCTGGCGGGTTTCCACCTTCCGTCAAGCCTCTCGAACTGGGCATTCACAAAGACCGCCGCTCCAAAGGCCAGGCCCCCATCGTCCATCGCCGGGAAGACCCAGAGGTTATCGTCCCCAAGAATGTGCCTCAGCACGGCGTTGGCCTTTACGTTCTGGGCAACTCCACCGGCGTAGGCGAGGGGGAGGTTCCTCGACCTCAGCTCCAACCCGAGCTCCTCCATCAGCTTCTCCAGATGCGCCTGAGCGCTTGCCGCTATCTCTATGGCCTTTTTCTGGAACTTGCCCTCAAGCTTTCCGCGCTTCATCTGGAGGGCAATCTCCTTGGCGTGTCTGAGGGGATAATCAAAGAGCTCTGCGAGCTTCCTCGTCGCCTCAACCCCGATTACCCCGAGATGGTTGTCGAAGCTTAGCCCGTTGAGTTCTATTATTGAGCTCAGGTCGTAGGTTGGTTTCCCATATGCGGCGAGGCTCATGACTTTGCCCTCGTGGCGCATCGGTTTGAACCCTAAAAGCTCGGTAACGGAGGCGTAGAAGTCCCCGAGGGAGTCTAGGTAAGTGCTCTGAGCGATTCGTATCATCTCGCCGTCTCTCGCGATGTAAATTGAGGAGCTCAGCCCATCCCCAGCGGCATCAATGCTTACCGCGAGCGCATCTCTCCACCCAGAGGTATAGTAGGCCGAGGCCGAGTGAGCGAGATGGTGCTCAACGAAAATTACTTTCCTCTTGAACTCCCTCCCAAAAACAGTGCGGAGGTTCTCCTCAAGCTCAAGGAGGCGTTTCTGCTTCCGGAATATACCCGCAACGGCTATAATCTCAACGTCTTCCGGTTCTGCTCCGGCCATCTCCATGACCTTTTTCATGCTCAGGGCAGGAAAGCCCCGGTATTTCTTGGTTCTGTTGAGCCGTTCCTCATTGACGGCAAATAGCCTGCCCCTATCTATGAGCACCGCACCGGCGTCGTGACCGTCGTGGATTCCGAGAATCATGGTGGTGCATTCCACCTTCCTCTTTTAAAGGTTGGGGAGGGGAAGAATTTAAAAATCCCGCCAGATTAATACATGTTGGAGGTGAAACCATGAAAAAGGCTGCTGCAATCATTGCCCTGCTCTTCCTGGCGCTCGTTCCCGTTGCAGGAGCCACAACATGGAACTATGAAAACTTCATCAAACAGTCAATTGCCTGGTACTACCTGTACCAGAGCGATGAGCAGAAGTTCAATGAGCTCTACAACCTCAGCGTCCAGATGAACGTCAGCAACGAGACTCTCGCCCTTGCGATGGAGCTTTACAGCAACGCAAGCGCCGAGTACAGCCAGGCAATAACCTACGGAATCCCGCAGGAGACGCAGACGTTCCGCTGGGTCGTCTTCAGCGTCCACATAAGGAAGGCCTACCTCTACATAAGTCAGGCCGTTGAGCTTCTTGAAGAGGCGCTTGCTCCCCTTGAGACTGGAACTGCATGATTCCTCTTCCTTATTCTCTCAAAAATAAAGGCTGAAAGAAGGGGTATCAGTAGGTTCTGGCGAACCTCGCTATGAACTTCGCCTCCCTGCCGCAGACCGGGCACTTCTTTCCTTCTGGGGCCCTGGCCTCTTCGTCAGGATACGGGGTTCCGAGCATCTTGGCGTCCAGTATTTCCTCCATCTCAAGCCCGCAGCTCTCCTCGCCGCACCACGCGATTTCCACTATGCCACGCCTGTCCTCGAAAACTTCCTTCGCTTCCTCGATGGTGTCAACGCGCTTGATGTGGCTCTCAAGGAACTCCCTTGCACGGTTGTAAAGGTTCTCCATTATCTTGTCGAAAGTCTTCCTGACGGCATCGACGATCTCTGCCCTCTCAATGACCTCCTTGGTGAGTGTATCGCGCCTGGCCAGGACGGCCTTCTTTCCTTCAACGTCCCTCGGGCCGACCTCTATCCTGAGGGGAACCCCTTTCAGCTCCCAGTCGTAGTACTTCCTTCCGGGCCTTATGTCACGCTCGTCCACATGGACGCGTATCCCGGCGTTCCTGAGCTCTTCCGCTATCTCCCTCGCGTAGGCAAAGACGTCGGCCTCGGCGTCCTTCTTCGGTATCGGAACGATAACGACCTGTATTGGAGCTATCGTAGGCGGGAGGACGAGGCCGTTGTCGTCGCCGTGTATGGCCATGACCGCCGCCAAAAGCCTCTCGCTCATTCCGAAGGTGGTCTGGTGGACGTACTCGTGGTCGCCGCTCTCGGTCTCGTACTGGATGTTGTATGCCCTTGCGAAGTTCTGGCGGTAGTTGTGCATGGTGCCTATCTGAAGAGTCCTGCCGTCGGGCATCATGACCTCAGCGCCAAGGGAGTAGTAGGCACCGGGGAACTTGTCCCAGTCGGGGCGCTTGGAGACGATGTAGGGAATCGCGAGGAACCTCGCAAGGTTGTCAAATATCTCAAGGTCCTCCTGTATCTGCCTCTCAGCGTCCTCGTAGCTGTCATGGGCGGTGTGGGCCTCGAAGAACCTGCTGATTTCCCTGACCCTGATAAGGGGCCTCGTGTGCTTGGTCTCGTAGCGGTAAACGTTAACTATCTGGTAGACCTTGAAGGGCAGGTCGGCGTGTGACCTTATCCAGAGCGAGAACATTGAGTACATCGCCGTCTCGCTCGTCGGGCGGAGAATGAGCCTGACGTCGAGGGGGTCATGACCGGCGTGGGTGACCCAAAAAACTTCTCCCTCGAAACCGGCTATGTGTTCGGCCTCCTTCTGGAACTCGGTCTCGGGGATGAGCGCCGGGAAGAGAACCTCCTCGTGCCCGGTTCTCTCCATCTCGGAGTGGATGAACCTCTCAATGTTCCTCATGATTTTCAACCCGTACGGGAGCCAGATGTTCATTCCCTTGACCGGATAGCGCTTGTCCTGGATTCCGGCCGTTTCAATCAGCTCGTTGTACCACTCGCTGAAATTCTCGCTCCACTTCTTCCTCTCCACCTTACCCATCTGCACCACCTAGAGGGAGAAATCGAAAAAGTTTTTAAGTTTTCCCGGTGGCGTCTCGGCTTTTTGACGAATCCCATGCAAAAGCCTTATTAGGGTCGTTTCGATAAGCATCTTAAGGTGATACCATGAGGCCGAAGGTGGCCGTTCTCTTTAAGATGAAGAGCAAGCCCATTGAGGAGCTCAGGAAATACGCGGACGTTGAATTCATACTGTATCCAGGTGTCGATGAGCTCAAGGAAAGGATAGGAGAGTTTGACGGGGTCATAATATCCCCGCTGAACAGGTTTCCGCGCGAACTCATCGAGAGGGCTGAGAGGCTAAAGGTTATCAGCTGTCATTCCGCCGGCTACGACCACGTTGACGTTAAAGCTGCAACCGAGAGGGGAATATACGTCACCAAGGTTGCGGGCGTTCTCAGCGAGGCTGTCGCGGAGTTTGCCGTTGGCCTGACCATAGCACTCCTCAGGAAGATCGCCTACTCCGACAGGTTCATCCGTGCCGGGAAGTGGGACTCCCACAGAACCGTCTGGAGCGGGTTCAGGGACATAGAAACGGTCTACGGGAAGAAAGTTGGAATCCTCGGCATGGGCGCCATTGGAAAGGCCATAGCGAGAAGAATGAAGGCGATGGGCACGGAGATACTCTACTGGTCCCGCTCTCAGAAGCCCGATATTGAAAAGGAAGTCGGGGCCAGATATATGCCACTCGAAGACGTTCTGCGGGAAAGCGATATCGTGATTCTGGCCCTGCCGTCCACACCGGAGACGTACCACATCATAAACGCGGAGAGGCTGGAACTCCTTGAGGGCAAGTACCTCGTCAACATCGGCCGCGGGACGCTGGTGGACGAGAAGGCCCTCGTGAAGGCCATTGAGGAAGGAACGCTGAAGGGCTATGCAACGGACGTCTTTGAAAACGAGCCCGTTCAAGAGCACGAACTCTTTGAACATGGGTGGGAGACCGTTCTGACCCCCCACCACGCCGGCCTCTCAAAGGAAGCCATGGAAGACATGGGCTTCCAGGCGGTTAGGAATCTCCTCGCCGTTCTCCGCGGTGAAGTTCCAGACACTCTGGTGAATCATGAAGTGCTCGAAATCCGTCCGCCAGAGAAGGTAAAGATGCTCTGAGGTGGTTGTAATGCTTGTTGAGGAGCTGAGGGAAATAACCGGGATCCCCGGTATTTCGGGCTACGAGGAAAGGATCCGGGAGAAGATAGGTGAGTGGCTTGAGCCATACGCCGACTACGCGGTTGACACCATCGGAAACCTCACCGTCGAGCTCGGCGAGGGCGAACTCAAGGGCATCTTCATGGCCCACATGGACGAGATTGGGCTTCTCATAACAGGCGTAAGGCCGGACGGAAAGCTTACCTTCAGGAAAATCGGGGGCATTGATGACAGGCTCCTCTACGGAAGGCACCTTGACGTCATCACCGAGAACGGGAAGCTCGACGGCGTTATCGGAGCACTTCCGGTGCACTTAAACC
This sequence comes from Thermococcus thermotolerans, assembly GCF_024707485.1. Classification (NCBI taxonomy): domain Archaea; kingdom Methanobacteriati; phylum Methanobacteriota; class Thermococci; order Thermococcales; family Thermococcaceae; genus Thermococcus; species Thermococcus thermotolerans. The sequence continues at coordinate 677,184 of NZ_CP102602.1, read as the reverse complement.
TTGAAAGAAAGTTTGACACGGTTCCCTGGAGCAGGCTGGTCATAGACATCGGCGCCGAGAGCAGGGAGGAGGTAGAAGCCCTTGGCGTTAAGGTGTTGGATTACGCGGTCTTCAAGAAGCACTTCGCGGTTCTCAACAACCGTTACGTTTCAACCCGTTCTCTGGACGACCGCTTCGGTGTCGTTGCACTGGTTGAGGCAATAAAGGACCTCGTTGACCACGACCTCGATGGAAGGTGGATTTTCGCCTTCACGGTTCAGGAGGAGATAGGCCTCAAAGGGGCGAAGTTCTTGGCCGAGCATTACACTCCAAAGTACGCCTTTGCCGTAGACTCCTTCGCATGCTGCGGCGATATAACCGGAGACGTAAGGCTCGGAGGAGGTGCCGTGATAAGGGCAGTCGATAACTCCGCGATTTACACGAGGAAGCTCGCCAGAAGAGTGGCGGAAATCGCTTCAAGGAACGGCATCCCGCTCCAGATAGGTGTTACCGGTGGTGGAACAGACGCATCGGTCTTCCAGGGTAAGAGCGAGGTTTTAGCTTTGAGCGTTCCGATAAGGTACCTCCACAGCGAGGTCGAGATGCTCCATCTGGCCGACCTTGAGGCGCTGATAAAGCTTATAGAGGCGATAGCGTTTGAACTGTAAAGCTTAAATATTCCTGATGCATATGTGGGATTGGTGGGAAAAGTGGGACTGACTAAGGTCGACACCAAGGGCAGGGTGGTCATTCCGAAGGATATCAGAAAAAGGATGGGCATAAAGCCCGGAGAAGAGTTCCTGATAACCGAGATAGATGAGGATACGATAGTCATGAAACGCTTCGACGTCAGGAAGATGCTTGAAGAAATGATAAAGAACGCCAAAGGCATCAATCTCCACGAACTAAAGGAAGAAACCGAGAAAGAGGGGAATAGGGTTGCGAAAGAGCTCTATGGCCTCTAAATTTCTCCTGGACACAAACGTGTTCATAGCCGCGGTGAAAAAGGGCTGGACGGACACCACGGAGCTCCTGCTCCATATTTTATCCGATGATAAATACGGGGTTATTGGAAACGACGTCCTGCTGGCCGAGTATCGGAAATATGCGGAGAGGCTCAATGCCCGGGATTTCTACGAGTTCCTGAGGCTCAGAATGGAAATAGTTAATCCCAGCCGAGAAGAGGTGCTTCGTCTCCTTCCCTACTTTCCTCCCACTCAGATCGCTGATGCGGTGCACGCGGCCACCTGTATGAAAACGGGGGCAGTATTGATAACCAATGATAGGCATTTTGAGAAGGTGGCCGAAGAAGGTCTGATTGATATGTGGAGCATAAGCGAAGCAATACGAAGGATTCTAAGGAGGTGATTGAGTGCTGAAATACCTCGGCTACTTCGCGGTCGGAGTCTTCATAGGCATCCTCGCGGCCCTCTTTGGCCTTGGAGGAGGGTTCCTGATAGTCCCTACACTCAACTTCCTCGGCGTTGAGATACACCACGCCGTCGGAACTTCCAGTGCGGCCGTTGTCTTTACCTCCCTCAGCTCGGCGATAGCATACTCAAGGCAGAAGAGAATACACTATAAAGTCGGCCTCCTTTTGGCCTCAACGGCCGTAATAGGAGCATACATCGGTGCGTGGATGACCTCCTTTATAAGCGCCGGCCAGCTGAAGGTCATCTTCGGCGCGGCCCTCGTTGTAGTGGCCATCAGGATATACAGGAAGAAGACTGCCGAGCCGAGCGAAGTTAAGCTTGAGGAAGTTGAGGTCAACTACAAGCTCGTCCCCATAGGTGGGTTCTTTGCCGGAATTGCCAGCGGCCTCCTTGGCGTTGGCGGGGGAATAATCAACGTGCCGTTTTTAACGTACCTCGGCCTGCCGATACACTACGCGGTCGCTACCTCAAGCTTTGCGATAGTCTTCACCGCAACCGCTGGAGCGCTCAAACACTACGCCATGGGCAACGTTGAAACGCAGTGGCTGGTTCTCCTCGTTCCGGGCCTCATAATCGGTGCCCAACTCGGTGCGAGGATAGCGAAGCGGACGAGGGCATCTTCCCTAAAAAAGGCCTTCGCCGTTGTCATGGCCCTCCTTGCCCTGAGGATGATACTGAAGGGTCTCGGCCTTCCGGTTCCATGAGCTTCTCTTCTTTTCTTGCTTTTATGTATGCGGCCATCAGAGCTATGGCAATTATCACCATCGATACCCAAGCAATCGTTAGGGGACGGTCATGGGAGTAGTAGAGGTCGCCGGTGAGCGCGTAAAGGAGGGAAGCCGGCAGAAGCATGAGGCTGAGAACCAGTCCGATGAATCCTCCTATCAGGAACCCCAGGAAGTTCCCGCTTCCATAGCCCATTTCGCCCCCGAGGGCAAGCTCGGCACGGTAGCCGATTAAGGCTGTTAGGATGAGGACGCCTCCAGCCAGAATAGGGTCCAAAAGACTCAGCTCTCCATTTCTCCACCCATACAGGCCGTAAGCGAGCACCAGCACCAATCCTGCCGCCGCACAGCTCATCCACACCGAGAGGTCCTTGTAGAGGCCGTAGGGTGCGTCCCAGTTGGCGAAGGCTATCGCACCGGGCTGGGTCAGGACGAAGGCGAGCGTTACCATGAGCCAGAACCTGAGCTCTGCGGCCTTCACCCCATCACCGGAGAATTTTTAACGCCATCCCTAAAAAGAGTTCCCATGCTGGAATACTTCCTCGATTTCCTGCTCGGCATCGGCATAGGCCTAATAGCCGGTCTCTTCGGGGTCGGCGGGGGATTCCTCATAGTCCCCGCCCTGACGATACTGGGCCTGCCGATACACGTGGCCATCGGGACGAGTTTAGCCTGCATAGTCCTCAGCTCCCTCTCCGCGGCGGCCACCCATATAAGGCGGGGAACTGTTCTCTACCGTGTTGTGGCCATTAAAGAGGTATTTTCGGTGCCCGCTGCCTTAGTGGGTGCTTACGCCTCCTCACTGCTCCCCGAAGATATTCTCAAGTCCATGTTCATACTGCTCCTCCTCTACCTCTCGTTTAAGATGTGGCGGGACGAAACCACTACCGACCTTGAGGGGGGAGAACTCAAAACCCTCCGAATTTCAGCAGTGGGAATTCTCTCGGGCTTGATTTCTGGACTGCTGGGCATCAGTGGAGGCATTTTGAACGTCCCCCTTTTCCATGCCTATGTAAGGATACCCATGAAATATGCCGTTGGCACCTCCAGCCTGGCCCTTTTTTTCACCGCTCTTGCGGCCTCTTTCGGCCACTACCGCCTCGGGCAGGTTGACTTGCATACGGCTCTTCTTCTTGCACCTGGTCTTCTTGTGGGGGCCAGAATTGGGGCCCTTCTGGTTCACAGGGCTCACCCGCGGCACCTTCGAAAGGCATTTTCCGCTATTTTGGTGGTCGTAGCAATCAAAATGCTCCTTTAGGGCACATGTTTATTAACACCTCACCGAATACAGAACAGGGAAAACCGGAGGCGGGATTTCAAGGGATGCACGGGCACAACTATGTGGCCGGGTATGAAAAAGCAAACACGCAACTGAATATTGTATTTTAAGGCCACTGAAATTATGTATGCCCTGTAACTTATCTCTCAACACCGATTAAAGAGAATGGAACGCTCTGAAACGTTCGTTCCGTCGGAGTCCTCAAATAGGTTTGGGGCGTAGCGTTCATCGGTGATGCCCATGAAGGGGATGAAGGGCTTTGCACTGGCCCTGGCAATATTGCTGGTTGGAAGTGTGATACCCCTGGGACTGGCAGAGAGCAACAACACCACGGGGTCGTACACAGGAGTCCTCGACAACAGCACCAGGGAGATGGTGATAGCGGGTCAACTGATCGATCAGCTTCAGAGGCTGAGCAAGTTCGCCGAAGACAAGATAGAACCTATAAAGGACAAGCTGCCCGAGAACTCGACTATACTAACCCACTATGAGCTCGCTGAGGACTACAAGGAAAAGGCGGTGAGCGAATACGAGGCCGGCGACTACTACAGTTCGATACTCGACAGCCTCACTGCGATGCACCACTACAAGGTTGCCCTCTCTGCTCTCAAGGAGGGCAGAGAGAAGGTCCAGGATGTAAGGGAACGCATCAAAATGGAAATCGAGCGGCTCAGTGAGTACTTCAGGTTCGTTGAAAAGACCATAAGGCTGGCGGAGAACCAGGGGATAGACGTGAGCAACCTCACCGCACTTTACAACGAGACCAAGGATGCCTACAAAGTTGTGCTCGATGACCTTAAGGCCGGGGACTACGAAAAGGCGAAGGCAGACTATGAAGTCGCCAAGGAGAAGAAGGCCCTTCTTGACAGGGAGCTGAGAAAGGTCCGCGAGGAGCTCGCCTATGCCAACGCCGATAAGATCGTCAAGGACTTCCTGATCAAGGGTGAGAAGGGAATGGAGATAGCTCAGAAGGCAATCGAGGTCGGGGAGGGGAACGGCTACAACGTGACGGAGCTCCAAGAGAGGCTCGATGCCTTCTCGGAGGTTTACAGTCAGGTCAAGGCTCTTGCCGACGAGGGCAAGTGGGAGGACGCCCTCGCAGTCATGAAAGACAACAGGGAAACAATAATTGAGTTCCACAGGGCTGTTGAGTTCGTACTCAGGAAGGTTCGCGAGAGGGAGCTCGATGAAAAGCTGAAGGACATCCGCGCTTTCCTCAGGGAGATGAACGACAGGATTCAAAAGGACGAGAAAGCGCTCCGCGAGCTCAAGAGCAGGGGCGTCGACACCACCCGGGCAGAGGTTCAGCTGAAAGTGGCCTCCCAGGAGCTCAGGATAGGCGTCGAGCTTCTAAAAGCGAAGAAACCCCTCCAAGCCAAGGCCCACTTCGCAATAGCCCTGGACATGCTCCACAGGGTAGACGAGTTCATACTCGCCCACTCCTGACCTTTCCTTTTTAGTTTATGGAGGGATGCTTAAATGAGACTCAAATGGGTCCCAATCCTCATGATGATAACGCTCATCCTCCTTCCAGGGGTTAGTTCCTATACCGTCTCCTCCCTGGTTTTGACGGTTTACAATGACGGCTACGTCAAGGTTGAATACGAAATCCTGCCCGCGGAGTATTCATCCCAGATTGAACTCCCCCTCCTTGGCAACCATTACGAGAACGTCATCGTTGAGGACGGGAACGGAAATCCCCTCAACTTCAGGCTTGAGAACGGAAGCCTTCTCATATATTCCGGGGAGGCGGATCTGGTCAGAGTTTCGTACTATACTCCCGATCTGACCGTGAAGCAGGGCATGGTGTGGACGCTTAACATCGCGACCAACAATTCCTTTACAGTTGTGCTGCCCGAAAACGCCATAGTGGTTGACCTGAGCGACATACCGCTTGAGATAGCCGGGAACTCGATAACCATGCCCCCCGGAAACCAGAGCGTTTCTTACACGCTCAGCGGAAGAGGGACCGACAACGGGGGTGGAACGGGGAGTTCGGAGTATCTGCCAATCTTAGTGGGTCTCGGTGTGGTCGGGGGTTTAGCCTACGCCCTCTGGAGAATGAAAGGCGGAGGAAAATCAATGCCAAGCCGTGAGGAGTTCCAGGCCAGGCTTGAGAACCTCGACCTCAACGAGGAAGAGAAACGCGCGCTACTATACATCTTTGACAAGGGTGGAAAGGCCAGTCAGGCGGAGGTTCGTGAAGCGATAGGCCTGCCCAAAACCACCGCATGGAGGATGTTCAAGCGCCTTGAGCGGAAGGGGCTGGTGAAGGTTCTTAAGGGCAGGAAGGAAAACTGGGTGGAGCTTAGGTTTTAGGCTTTATAAGGGCAGATAAAACCTTCAACCCTCTTTTTCATCTTCTTAAATGCTTTTTTGTGAAAGAGAAACTCGGAGGAACGTTCTGAAACGAGCAAAGTCCGGCGGGTTCCTAATATACGTGTGGACACCTACATAACATCAGGTGAGAACCATGAAGATTGGTATGAAAACACTGCTGGTGCTCTTCATAGGGGCACTGATACCGCTCAGCACCGCTGCATGGGCGGCCAGCGTAAACGCCACGGCAACCAACACAACCGCAGTGAGCAACCAGACCCTGCCGGTTAACTCCACGAACGTGACCAACACCACCCCTGTTAACATGACCAACGTCACCAATACAACGAACACGAGCGCTATTCAGGCGTACAATCTGCTTGTAATACTGGATAAGGTCGCCAACTACACCGCCAGCCTGATGGCCGAGCTCAATGCGAGCAACGTCACGATCTCCAACTACACCCTCGACCTCTACTCTCAGGCTGAAGCAGCCCGTGCCCAGGCGTGGGAGCTTTACAACGCGGGCAACTACAGCGAGAGCATAAACGCCTCCATGAATGCCCTCTACCTCTACAAGGAGGTCATCGAGGAGCTCACCGACTACTACGAGGAGCACAAGGAGAAGAAAATGGAGGAAGAGCACGAGTACTATGAGACAATAATGGACGCCAAGGAGGAGCTCCAGAGAGCCAGTGAGTACTTCCCCTACGTGGAGAAAGTTATCGCGGAGGCCAAAGCAGAGGGCCTAAACGTCACCTATGTCATGGAGCTTTACAATGAGACTAAAGCGGCTTATATGGTCGTCGCCCAGGACCTTGCCAGCGGCAACGTCACAGCGCTCAAGGCAGACCTTGAGTATGCGGAAGAGCTCATGGACAAGCTTGAGGATGCCGTTGAGAAGCTCCAGGAGCAGATAGTCAGCGCAAAGGCCGATGAGATAAGCCAGGCCTTCATGGAGAAGCTCCAGGAGCAGATGAAGCTCATGCAGGAGCTAATGGCCATGATCCAGAACTCCACGATAAACGCCACCTACCTCCAGGAGAACCTCATGGAGCTCCAGACCATGTACGAGCAGTTTAACGCCCTTGTTGAGAGCGGCCAGTACGAGGAGGCACTTGACATGCTCCACGACATCAACGAGGAGCTGAAGGAGATAATCGAGGACACCAAAGAGATAGAAAAGGAGTACAAGGAAGAGAAAGAGCACAAGGAGAAGGAGCACGGGGATGAATACGAGGATGACCACAAGGAGAAGGACGAGCACAAGGACGAATACACCGGTGATGAGAGCGAAGATGACCAGAATGGGGACTATGAGGAGCAGGATTCCCCCGATGAGGACAACGGTCAGCATGAGGACTCTGAGGATGGCAACGGGGGCGAGGAACACAACGGTGAAGACGAGTCGGAGGATGGCGAGTGAACCTCCCCTTCTAATATCTTTTTAAGGAGGATTTCTTAACTTCTGGAGGTGCTGTGATGAGGAGCAAAGCAGTGATGGTGCTCGCAATTGCGCTCATGATCCTGCCCCTCGTAAGCGGGCAGTACTCCGTCGAATCCCTCAGCCTTACGGTCTACTCCGACGGGTACGTTAAGGTAGTTGAGGTCATCGTTCCCGAGAACTACACGGTCAGCTTTTCCGTCCCGCTCCTCGCTACCAACGTTGAGGGGCTGACCGTCATCGATGAAAACGGAAAACCCCTGCCGTATGAGATAAACGGCTCCACTCTTGTTGTGTATTTTGAAAACGCCACTGGGGTTAGGGTAACCTATTACACCCCAGACCTGACCGCAAAAAACGGTGCCATATGGACCCTTAGTTTCAGCTCAACCGTCCCAGTTAAAATCACGTTTCCGGATAACGCTGTCATAGTCGACCTCACGGACATACCACTTGAGATAAATGGGAACTCGATACTAATGCCAGCCGGCAATCAGAGCGTCTCCTACGTTATCCAGTACAGACCAGCGGGAACGGGGGCCCCAACGGCCCCAACCTCAGCCTCAGGAACGACTACCGAGCCCTCCAACTCAACGGTGCCATCCAATCCGGGCTCTTCATCTCCCTCTTCAGGTGAGGGTTCTACAAACTGGACGATGGTCGGTGTCCTGGCCCTTCTAGCACTCGCTGCCGGCGGGAGCTTCCTCTACATGAGGCGCGGGGGAGAAGAAAAAGCCATCGGCATCAGCAGGGAGGACTTCGAGAGACGCCTCAGGGAGTACGAACTGACGAAGGACGAGGAGAAAGCCCTGCTCTACCTGTTTGATCGGGGCGGGAAGGCCAAACAGGCTGAAGTTAGGGAGATGCTGGGGATTCCTAAGACGACCGCCTGGAGGATGTTCCAGCGCCTTGAAAAGCAGGGGCTGGTAAGGGTCTACAAGAAGAAGAGAGAGAACTGGGTGGAGCTCAAACTTTGAGCCCTCACCTTATTCTCGCACCCAGCTTTATTTCTTTATCTGGCATGAGCAAAGCCACGTTCTCGCCGTCGTCAGCAGCGAGAAGCATTCCCTGGCTCTCTACTCCCCTGAGCTTCTTGGGTTCAAGGTTCGCTATGATGACGACGTAGTGGTTGAGCAGCTCTTCCGGCTTGTAGTACTTCTTCAAACCAGCGACGAGCTGTCTGACCTCGTCGCCCAGATCAACCTTGACCACGTAGAGCCTGTCGGCGTTCGGGTGGTCTTTGACCTCGATTATCTTTCCAACCCTCAGGTCGAGCTTCATGAAGTCGTCAAAGCTTACGTATCCCACGCTCTCACCACCTTTCTCCTTTTTCTTCACCTTCTCCTTCTTCGAGGCCTTCCCGGGCTTTTCAGTTTTAACCCCCAGCTCATCCCCGTAGATGCTCTTGAGGATTGCCACCGCCTCATCCCTGTTATTGAAGCGTTCGAGTGCAACCTTCACAACGTCGTCCCGCTTGTAGTACTTGTCAAGGAGCAGTTTGGCGCTCTCGGGGTTGCCCTGTGCTATGTAGTTCACGATGAAGTAGATAATGTCCTCGTCGGTTACCTTCTTGAACATCGGGGTGGCCTTTCTAACCCTGTGTCCGGCCGGAATTTCGGTGAACTCCCAGCGCTTGAGCTCCTCAAGGTTGAGGAGGTGCCATATCTTCTCGCTGGCATCTGGAAGGAACGGCTCAAGCAGGATTCCGAGGGCCTTGACTATCTGGAGGGATATGTTCACGGTGGTTGCAGTCCTCACGGGGTCTGTTTTGGCTGTCTTCCACGGCTTCTGATAGTCGAAGTAGCGGTTGCCGAAGATTGCCAGCTCCATGACCCTCTTTAACGCGTCCTTGAACTTGTATTGAGCTATCAGCTTTCCGGTCTCCTCGAAGACCCTCTCAATCTCCTCAAAGGCCTGCCTATCGAGGTCGTCTAGCTCGCCTCTCTCGGGAACAGCCCCATCGAAGTAGCGGTTGGCGAAGGTCATCGCCCTGTGGACGAAGTTTCCGAGGTTGTTGACCAGCTCCTCGTTTATCTTGCTCTTGAAGTCGGCAAAGCTGAAGTCGCTGTCCCTCGTTTCGGGCATTATGGCGGTGAGATAGTAGCGGAGGTAGTCCGCTGGGAAAGCATCGAGGAACTCGTGAACCCATATCGCCCAGTTCCTGCTGGTGGAGAACTTCTTGCCCTCAAGGTTGAGGTACTCGTTGGCGGGAATGTCGTAGGGGAGAAGCCACTCGGCCTCGGTTTCTTCGTCTTTATACTTGCCGTAGGCCATCAGGAAGGCCGGCCAGAATATGGCGTGGAAGGGCACGTTGTCCTTGCCGATGAAGTGTATAACTTTCGTCTCACCGTCGAGGTTGAGCCAGAACTTCTTCCACTCGTTCTCTTGTCCCTCTCTCTTCAGGTGCTCGATGGTGATGCTGATGTAGCCTATGGGCGCCTCGAACCAGACGTAGAGCACCTTTCCTTTAACGTCCTCGTCGTCGAGCGGGACTGGGATTCCCCAGTCGAGATCGCGCGTTATAGCTCTCTCTTCGAGGCCCTCCCTTATCCAGCCGAGTACGGTGTTCCTGACGTTGGGCTTCCAGTGTTTTTGACCCTCGACCCACTCCCTCAGTCTTTCCTCGAAGTCCTGCATCCGGATGTAGTAGTGGGCCGAATCCTTGAATGTTATCGGGTTGCCGCAGATGTTGCAGCGCGGATTGATGAGCTTCTCCGGTGTCAGGGGGTGGCCGCAGACCTCACACTGGTCGCCGCGCTGGTTCTCGGCGCCGCAGTAGGGGCACGTGCCTATGACGTATCTGTCCGGCAGGAACATCTTGTCGTGCTCGCAGTAGGCCTGCTTGGTGACCTTCTTGACGAGATGTCCGTTCTCAAGTGCCCTTAGGAAGAACTCCTGGCTTACCCGGTAGTGAACCGGAAGCTCGGTTCTTCCAAAGTAGTCGAAGCTTATCTTGGCCCTCTCGAAGGTCGTCTTTATGTGCTCGTGGAACTCGTCGACGATTTCTCTCGCGCTCCTGTTCTCCTTGAGCGCGCGGAAGGTTATTGGTGTGCCGTGTTCATCGGTTCCACAGACGAAGAGCACTTCCTCTCCCTTGAGCCTCAGATAACGGACGAAGATGTCCGCTGGGAGGTACGCTCCTGCCAGGTGTCCCGCGTGAATCGGCCCGTTAGCGTAAGGGAGGGCAGAGGTTACCATGTACCTGACCATTTTAACCACCGTCCGGCAATGGGTTTAGCCCCTTATAAGGCCTGCGGGTTTTAAACATTACGGTGGGTTATTTTTAAATGACAAAAATATGTTGAGTTATACATAAACCGATCCCCAAAGGTTTTAGGCGTTGGCGCTAATTTGGGTTTGGATGGTAAGAAAGTCAAGGTGAGTAAAATGAAGTCCCGCATCGTCGAGCGCTTCAAGTTCGAGGCCGCCCATGCCGTCATCATAGATGGAAAGCCTGAGGAGACACACGGCCACACATTCAGGCTTGAGGTGACCGTCGAAGGGGAACTAAAGAGGGGCTACGTGATGGACTTCCTTGAGCTGAGGAGAATAGTGAATGAGATCATCGGAAAGCTCGACCACAGGAATCTAAACACGCTCTTTGAGAACCCCACGACTGAGAACGTTGCCCTCTGGATAGCGGGAGAACTCAAGAAGAGGCTCCCCGAAGGGGTCAGGCTCCAGCGCGTTGTGCTATGGGAAGGGGACGAGAACGGGGTTGAGTTTGAGTTTTGAGAAACGTTTTTATTCATGCATCCCAAAGAACCCCTTGGTGAGTGTAATGGAGAACGTTGCTGAGAACTCCCTTTCATCCCTCAAAGAAAGGCTCCTAAGGGAACTGCTGGCTGAAGAGGAGTTCTTGATGATGGTGGAGGAGGCCAAAAAAACCGCCCGTATTGGAATGTTTGGAAAGGGGAAAGCGGAGGATTTCTTTAAGGCAAAGCTTGAGGTGTACGAGCAGTGATTTTTATAGACTCAAGCGTTCTGTATAATGCGCTCGTAGTGACTGAACTCACGGAATATGCCGCCGAAATATTCAAAGCTGAAGAACCAAGGGTAACTTCGGAGCTCGTGGTGGATGAGGTTTGGTTTGCACTTCTCAAGAGAGACACAGGATCCCCGTGGAAAATAAAGAAAATGCTCAAAAACAGTTATGAGTCTAGAAAAATGGCAGTTAAATATTTGAGCGGAATACTGGGTTTTCTCAGCGCTCAAAACGTTGTAATCGTGCCAGATTCTTCAAACTGGACAAAAATCGCCTATCACGTTAGAGAATTTGGTCTGATGCCCCACGACGCCAGAATCCTCGCCACTGCCTTAGAATACAACTGTGACAGGCTCGCCACCCTCGACGAGGACTTTGACGCTGTGAAGGACATCATCAAACTCGCTCCGGAGGGGTTCTGGAGATAGAGTGGCTATATAACTCTAAAAAGAATTAAAAACTCGTTGGGAAATTAGTCGCCCTGATGAAGACCAGATGAACTGCAAGCCTTTTCTTGTTTTATGCTCAGTAGGTATGAAAAGAACCCCACGGCACCGGCCCTACCGTGACTCGGCCTTAACCTCCTTAACGCTCTCGGCCATTACGACACCGTTGGACGCCTCGAAGGAAATCTTCTCCGGCAGGGACACCTTCACCGGCACGGCCTTTTCATTCTCTTCGCTCGGTGTCCAGTTTATTATGTCTCCCTCTTCGACCTCAAGAACCCTCGTTATCCCAACCGGCCCCTCGATTATGTACTTCGCGGCTTTTTTGGGGGTGTAGAGCCGCCACTTCTTGGCAGTCTTGAAGTCGACGACTCTCCTCGATGAGTCAAGCCAGATGACGTCGATATCACCCAGCATGAAGAACATATGGATTGAGGCGTTGGCCTTTGTCTCGGCGGGAAGAACGAAGACCAGGGCATAGTTGATGTTCCTGATGAGCATTAACCCTCTAAACCGTTTGAAGAAGCTGTCGGCAAGTTTGACTCTCCCGTGCCATGTTCTGCCTTTGGTCTCGTTGATGAGCATGATAGAAGATGGGAATGCGGATTGATAAGTTTTTGGGAAAAGAAGCGGGGGATCAAAGTTCCCCGGCCTTGGCCTTCTGTCCGAGTTCAAAGCCCTTGTGTAGGGCCCTCAGGTTTATCTCCTCCGTCCCCTTCGGCACGGCGTCCAAAACGGCTTTTTCTATAGCCTCCCTGCTCACAACCTCCGTCCACGCGGTAAGGATTCCGAGTGAGAGGATGTTCATGGTGAGGCTCAGTCCGGTGGTTTCTTCGGCTATCTCCGTGAGGGGAAGCGAGAGCACCTCAAGCTTCTTCTCAAACTCGAAATCCCTGTGGGGAACGAGGTCCTCCTCGACTATTATCCTGGCGCCCTCCCTCACCGTGTGAAGGTACTTGTTGTAGGCCTCCTGGGAGAAAAACACCGCGCAGTCCGGCTTGAGGGTCTTGGGGTAGTCTATCGGCTCGTCGCTTATCACAACCTCCGCCTTGCTCGCTCCTCCCCTCGACTCCGGCCCGTAGGCCTGCGTCTGCACCGCGTAGAGGTTCTCGTAAACCGCCGCCGCCCTTCCGAGTATGACGCTTGCCAAGATAACTCCCTGGCCGCCGAAGCCGCTGAAGAGTATCTCCCTCCTCATTCTTCCCACCCCATCATCTTCTTGGCGCGCTTCTTGTAGGCCTCGTACTCCCTAACCAAACCGGGTCTGTCCCTGTCTACGAACTCGCCGATGACTATCTTGCCTTCCAGCTCCTCAGGGGGCATCTTTTTGGCTTTCGCCAGCGGGACGGTTATCTTCTGGTACCAGCGGAGAAGCTCTGGAGCCGTCTTCATCCTGTTCCTCCTTCCGAAGCTTATCGGACACGGCGAGAGGAACTCAACGAGCGTGAAGCCCTCCTTCTGCAGGGCCTTCTTGATGCTGTTGATTCCCTGGAGGTAGTTGAAGACGCTCCACCTGGCCACGTAGTTGGCCCCAGCTGAGACGGCCAAGTCAGCTATGTCAAAGGGGTTCTCAAACTGGCCGTACGGCGCCGTGGTTCCGCGCAGGCCCTTCAGAGCGGTAGGTGCGACCTGTCCACCGGTCATTCCGTAGGTGAAGTTGTTGATGAGGATTACCGTTACGTCGAGGTTTCTCCTGATGGCGTGGATGAAGTGGTTCCCGCCTATGGCGGCCGCGTCGCCGTCACCCATGAAGGCGATTATCTTGAGGTTTGGGTTTGCGAGCTTTATGCCGGTGGCAAAGGCAAGTGCCCTCCCGTGGGTCGTGTGGAGGCCGTCGAAGTTGACGAAGCCAGGAACACGGGAGGAACAGCCAATCCCGCTGACCCAGACTATCTCGTCAGGGTTTAGCTTTAAGTCGTCTATCGCGCGGAGCGTGTACTGTAAAGCTGAGCCTATTCCACAGCCCGGACAGAATATTGTAGGAAGCATGTCCTTTCTCAGGTACTTGTCGCGAATCTCGTAAGCGGATCTCAGGTACATTCAGCCCACCACCCTCTCGACTATCTCCATCGGAGTGTGAACCTCGCCGCCTATCTTCGCTATCAGCTCGACCTCAGCTTTCCCGTTCGCCCCTTCCTTGACGAGGTGGTAGAGCTGTCCGAGGTTCATCTCCGGGACGTATATCTTCTTCACGCGCTCGGCAAGCTCCTCAATCATGTCAAAGTCGAAGGGCCATATCGTGTTGAGCTTGAGGAGGCCTGCCTTAACACCCCTATCGCGGAGAATCTTGACGGCCCTGACGGCGGAGCGCGATACTATGCCCGTGCTTATTATCGCTATCTCCGCGTCGTCGAGCTCGTAGGTGTGGTAGGATATTATGTCTCTCCTGTTGTTCTCTATCTTCCCAATTATCCTCTTTATCAGCTTCTCGTGAACCTCCGCATCGACAGTTCTGGGCCTTCCGCGCTCGTCGTGCGTCAAACCCGTAACGTACGTGCGGTAGCCCTTTCCAAATATCGGCATGGGCGGAACACCGTCACCGTGTATGTCCCCGAAGGGATACTTGGCCTCCTCCTCGTTGGCAGGTAGCTTGCGGTCTATAATCTCTATCTCTCCGGGATTTGGAATGTAAACGCGCTCGCGCATGTGGGCTATTTCAGCGTCAGTAAGCAGAACCACTGGCGTCCTGTACTTCTCGGCCAGGTTGAAGGCCCTTATCGTGAAGTCAAAGGCCTCCTGGACGGTTGAAGGACTGAGGACTATGAGCGAGTGGTCGCCGTGAGTTCCCCAGATGGCCTGCATTATGTCGCCCTGGGCGGCAAGGGTTGGCTGTCCGGTCGACGGACCTCCGCGCTGAACATCAACAACAACGACCGGGGTTTCAGTCATTATCGCGTAGCCGAGGTTCTCCATCATGAGGCTGAATCCCGGCCCGCTCGTTGCGGTCATGGCCTTCGCACCGGCCCATGAGGCGCCTATTATGGCAGCCATGCTCGCCAGCTCGTCCTCCATCTGTATGCTTACCCCATCAACGAGGGGCATGTAGAGCGCCATCGCCTCGAAGATCTCACTCGCGGGAGTGATGGGATAGCCCGCATAGAACCTGCAGCCGGCCAGGATGGCCGCCCTCGCTATCGCCTCATCACCCTGAATGAAGTCTGACTTTCCAACAGGAAACGGGTATCTCATTTCAACCCCTCCTCATATCCCACGGTGAACGCCTTGATGTTTATCTCCTCCGTCCCCCTCGGAACGCGCCTCCGGATTGCCTCCTCGATGCTTTCCTTCTTCACAACTCCCGTCTTCGCCACGAGGTAGCCAAGCGCTACCATGTTGACGGTGAGTGCCAGGCCGGTGCTCTCCTCGGCGAGCCGGGTAAAGGGTGCACCGATGTAGTCCCCCTCAGGTTTGACCAGGTCGGTGTCTATAATCAGCAATCCGTCCTCTCTCAGCTCGTCTTTTACGGTGTCGTAGCCGAGCTGGGCGAGGGCAACCAGGACGTCCGCCTCAGTGACTATGACATCGTAAATCGGCTCCTTCGAGATGATGACGTCAGCTATCGAGTGGCCGCCCCTGCTGGCCGAGCTGTAGTCCTGAGTCTGGACGACGTTCAGGCCCTCTATGGCGGCGGCCTCGCCGAGTATTACCCCCGCGAGCACAACACCCTGACCACCTATGCCTGCGAACCTAATCTGCATAACCATCACTCCCCCTTAAGGCCGAAGTGCTCCTGGACTTCATCAATAAGCTTGTTCAGCTCTTCAGTGAACTCGGGCCTCTGTCTGTTGATTATCTCGCCGATGATGAACTTGCCTTCAAGCTCCTCAGGGGACATGTTCTTGGCTTTGCTCACGGGGACGCTGTTCTTGAGGAACCAGCGGAGCATCTCGGCCGGTTCCTTCATCCTGTTCCTCCTTCCGTACTGGACGGGACACTGGGAGATGACCTCAACGAGCGAGAAGCCCTTCACCTGAAGAGCCTTCTTGATGCTCTCAATGAGCTGGTAAACGTGGGCAGTCGTCCAGCGGGCAACGTAGCTCGCTCCGGCGGCAGCAACAGTCTCAGAGATCTGAAGCGGGTGCTCTATGTTTCTGTACGGGCTGGTGGTGGTTTTTGCGCCGAAAGGTGTCGTTGGAGCGACCTGTCCGCCCGTCATCCCGTAGATGAAGTTGTTGACGAGGATGACAGTCATGTCGATGTTTCTCCTTGCTGCATGGAGGAGGTGGTTTCCTCCTATGCTCGCCAAGTCGCCGTCGCCGCTTATGACAACGACCTTCTTGTCCGGCAGTCCGACCTTGACGCCGGTCGCGAAGGCTATCGCCCTTCCGTGGGTCGTGTGGAGCGTGTCCGCGAGGAAGTACGGCGAGGCTATCCACGCTGAACAGCCTATTCCGCTGACAACGACCAAATCCCTCGGGTCGAGCTTGAGCTGGTCAATCGCATTTGCAAATGCGTTGAGAACAGTTCCACCGCCACAGCCGGGGCAGAGGGCCGTTGGCAGGGCCTCCTTGCGGAGGTACTTAACCATTGGATACGTGGAGTATATCTTCTTCGCCATCAGGCAACACCCCTTATCTCGCGGAGAATTTCCTCAACGGTCAGAGGCACGCCGCCGATTTTGTTCACGCCCTTGAGGAGGACGTCGTCGTTAACGTAGCGCTCGACCTCTATTATCATCTGTCCGAGGTTCATCTCAGCGACGAGTATTGCCCTTGCTTTTTTTGCCAGCTCGCGCATCCTCTCCGCCGGGAACGGGTGGACGGTCTTGGGCACGAAGAGGCCGACGTTTATTCCCTCCTCCCTGGCCTTGAGAACCGCTCCGAGGGCAGGCCTGGCCGTTACCCCCCAGCTGACGATGAGGATTTCAGCATCTTCGGTGAAGTGCTCCTCGTACTTCTCGTAAACCTCGCGGTTCTTCTCAATCTTGCGGTGGATTCTCCTCACGAGCCTCTCATGAACATCCGGCGTGTAGACGTCCCTAAGTCCATTCTCCTTGTGTGTTGAACCGGTGACGTGGGTGAAGTAGCCGTGACCGAAGAGAGGCATCGGCGGGACGCCGTCCCCGTGGGGGTCGCCGAAGGGGAGCTTAGCCTCCTCCTCATTCCTGGGAAGCTTGCGGTAGGCTATCTCCACCTCCTCGATGTCTGGAATCTTTATCTGCTCCCTCGTGTGGGCGAGGACTCCATCGAAGAGCACCACCACCGGAGTTCTCAGCCTTTCGGAGATGTTAAAGGCCCTTATCGTCTCCCAGAATGCATCCTGCCCGCTCGTTGGAGAAACGGCAACGATTGGGTGGTCCCCGTGCGTTCCCCACCTCGCCTGGAAGAAGTCGCCCTGAGCACCCTTCGTGGCCTGGCCGGTTGACGGGCCACTCCTCTGAACGTCGACCAGAACGAGCGGTGTTTCGGTCATTACAGCGTAGCCGAGGTTTTCCTGCATGAGCGAAAAGCCCGGCCCAGCCGTTGCCGTCATCACCTTAAAACCCGTCCAGGAGGCGCCTATCATAGCCGCTATGCTTCCTATTTCGTCTTCCATCTGGAGGTAGTAGCCACCGAGCTTTGGAAGCTCCCTGGCCATCGTTTCGGCTATCTCGCTGGACGGGGTTATCGGATAGCCGGCGTAAAAGCGACAACCGGCAAATATTGCTCCGTAGGCAACCGCCTCGTTGCCCTGCATAAAGTAGTTGCCCGGCTTGTAGAGCTTTCTAATGAGCCTGACCTGGTCAGGCTCGTCACCACGAATGATCATGAGTCACCACCTTACCGCTATAGCAAAGTCAGGACAGAGCAACTCACAGAGCTTACACTTGACGCACTTCTCGGCGTTAACCGGAACCGGATAGTGGACACCCTTCTCGCTCAGCTCCTTGCTCCATTCGAAGACTTTCCTTGGGCACATTTCAAGACAGATGCCACAGCCCTTGCACAGAAAAGTGTCCACATCGATCTCAACAACGCCCTCGGCCTTGCCGGTGACCAGGTACTCCACCTTTTCGACCACGGTTTTTGAATCTTCGGCCATAAGCATCACCCGCGATTTGCTAACCCCGTTTACGTTTGTCAACATTTAAAGGTTTCGTGGAGGCCCATAAGTGAGCATCAAAGAATCACGAGAGGCGTTATAAGTCCCACGAAAAGAAAACATGAGAATTCCTTCAAAAACGAAATACCTTCACCACGTCACCAGCTGCCAGTCGAGAAGGCCGTTCTCAACTATGTACTCCCACCTCTCGCGGCACTCCGGCTTGAGCCTCTCGATGTGGCTGATGTCCTGCGTGGCCGAGAACTTCTTTATAGCCCTTCCGATAACCCTGTCATAGTCCGTGAGGCAGTTGTGAGGCCCACGCTTCGAGCCAGCCCCCACCGGGTCGCTCAGGATCCTCTTGTTCGGGAAGCGCTTCTTCGCCCAGATAATGACCTCAACGGCACTCCAGAGCCACGGAGGACGATACTCCTTTTTCTCCCAGAGCCTCTCGTAGAGCGTCCCCTTCTGGATGTCCGTGATGTTTATCGAGAAGGTGTCCGTGTAGGGTTCTGCCTTGATTATGCTCTCCTTAACGTCATTTATGCCGTCGCGCTCGCTCAGTAATATCGGCTTTAGAAGGAGGTACGCTTTGACCTTTGCTCCGGCTTCGTGGGTTATCTCCGCGGCCTTAACAAAATCCTCGAAGGTGTTGCCCTTGTTGATTGAAACATCAGCTATATCGTCGTTGGCGGTTTCAAGGCCTATGGCAACTTCGAAGTGCTTATCAGGAACTATCTCGGCCAGCTCCTTCACGGCATCGTAGCGAACCAGCTCGCTCCTGCTCTCGATGACGATTTCCTTAACGTTGTCCATCTCACGGAGGAGTTCAAAGATTTTTCTCCTCGTCTCCGGTTTGAGCTCTCCGTTGTCCAGGAACGAACCGGAGGTGAACATCCTGACTGCAAAGGGTTCTTCTTTACCCTCGATTTTCTTAAGGGCCTCTCTCACGTAGTCAACTATGGCCTCCTGGCTCCACCTGACCTTCGGCGCGGCGGTGGGATATGCGCACATGTAGCAGGCCTCGTTTATTCTAAAGCGGTAGCATCCAATAGTCGGGAGTATGATAAACAGCGCCGTTCCGGGCTTGCCGGCAACGTTGTCCTCGCTCGTCCAGTAGCTCATTATCTCACCTGAACCCGGCTGGGAGTTAGGGTTTTTAAAGGTGAGGGAAGGTTTAAATCTTCTTGGGCAGAGTACAGGTTGGTGGGATTATGGAAGATGTTACTGAAGTTCACATCGTGATTAGGACTTCTCAGAAAAATGCCGAAAGACTCAAGATTGAGCTGGCAATGCTTCAGGGCAGACTAAACGTTGAGGAGGCACTTAAACGCGCTAAGGGGGTCATGAAGGGAGCAAAGCCGTGGCAGGAGTTGGAGGCAGAGATGTATGATGAGCTTGTTCCTTGACAGCAACGTGTTTATTGAGCACTTCCGAGGAAATCCCCGGGCGAACCAACTGATCGAGACGCTGTTTCCAGGGAGTTATTCCCTGTTTATAAATGATGTCGTTTACAACGAGGTTCTTTTCATGTACCTTAAACACAGAACTGGCAAGGGATACTGGGGCTTGAAAAAGCATCCAGAACTCGTTAAAAGGGCAGGTAACGAGTTTGTGGATTCCATACTGCCCCTCCTTGCGTTTCCAAAGTTCCTGGACACTACGAATGAGATAATCGTGGAGGCACTCACGTTCGTGACCACTTACGGACTTCTCCCGAGCGACGCCCTAATCCTCGCAACCGCAAAGTACTACGGTCTTGATGGCATCGTCAGCCTTGACTCTGATCTCCTCCAAATTGCACCCAAGGAAGGACTGCTCGCGGTTTCAAAGGTTGAGGATTTGGAGGGGAAGGAATGAGGATTCTAATCACGAACGACGATGGAATTTATTCAAAGGGCATCCGTGCCGCCGTTGAGGCCGTGAAAGACCTCGGTGAGGTGTATGTGGTTGCCCCGCTCTTTCAGAGGAGTGCCAGCGGCAGAGCTATGACCCTTCACAGGCCCCTTAGGGCAAAGCTCGTTGACGTTCCCGGCGCAAAGGTTGCCTACGGTCTCGATGGAATGCCAGTGGACTGTGTAATCTTTGCCCTCGCGCGCTTCACCGACTTCGACCTCGCCATAAGCGGCATCAACCTCGGGGAAAACCTCAGCACCGAGATAACCGTCTCCGGAACCGCATCTGCTGCCATTGAGACCGCCACGCACGGTATTCCCAGCATAGCCGTGAGTCTCGAAGTCGACTGGAGAAAGACCCTCAGTGAGGGGGAGGGGATAGACTTCTCCGTTGCGTCGCATTTCCTGAGGAGGATAGCCAAGGCGGTTCTTGAAAGGGGCTTTCCCAGAGGCGTTGACATGCTCAACGTGAACGTGCCCAGGGACGCCACGCCGGAGACGGAGATAGTGATAACGAGACTCGCCAGAAGGAGGTACCGCCCGACCATAGAGGAGCGCATCGACCCGAGGGGGCATCCGTACTACTGGATAGTGGGAAGGAAGTGTGAGAAGTTCGAGCCCGGGACGGACGCCTACGCCCTGAAAGTGGAGAGGAAGGTCAGTGTCACGCCGATAAACATAGACATGACCGCGGGAGTGGATTTTGGGTACCTCGCAGAGATTTTGGACGTTTAACACACCCTCTGACGGGGCCATATTGGATAACTATGTAGCGAATTTGGTATGGTGGGTGAGGTGAATCGGTGAGAATTCCGAAAAACCTCCGATACTTTCTTATTATCGCATCATCAACGGCATGGGAGCTCCTTCTCCTCTACAACATGACTTGGCTGAGGAGCTACTACATCGAAGGCAGGAGCACCTACATCAGGGATGGAATCCCCGCATGCTGGTTCAGGTATTCTCCCTCGCCCCCCTTCGTCATCCTTGTTCTCCTTCCGGCGATTATTCTCTTCGTTCTTTACGTTCGTTTCAAAGAACCCCTCCTGGAGAAGTCAGGTTTCGACATTGGATTATCCATCCTGTCAGTGGTTCTCGTTTCCCTCTTAACTCTCAAGGGTTCCTTCTTTGTCCTGCTTGCAATTTCGACCGGTGTTGGCCTCATGCTGGGAGAGGACAAAGGAGAGAAAGCGTTACTTGCCATCGAGGGCTTTTTGCCGGGTTTTATTGTGTTTATGATGATACTCGGCGGACTCGCTGTCAGTTGCTGATTGGAAGAGGAGAGATTTGAAAAAATACTGAAATGAGGAAGGGTAAATTTCTATTGGTAGTGGCTCTTATGGGACTCGCGGTTAGTGTACAGGAAAAAGAAAAAGCTCATCCCTCTCCAAAAATCCTCTCGACGAACCACTTCTCGTCGAATGGCCTTAGGTCGTCGTAGCCCTGTCCGACGCCGACGAAGAGTATGGGAGCGCCGATTGCATGGCTTATGCTTAAAGCGGCACCGCCTCTCGCATCCGCGTCCAGCTTCGTGAGGATTACCCCGTCGATCTTTACCGCCTCGTTGAACTGCTTCGCCTGCTCTACCACTGAGTTGCCGGCCAAACTGTCGCCGACGAATATCACCAGGTCGGGCTTGGTTACGCGCGCTATCTTTTTCATCTCATCCATGAGGTTCCTGTTCAGCTCGTTCCTTCCGGCGGTGTCTATGAGGACCACATCAAGGCCCCTCGCCTTGGCGTGCTGGATCGCGTCGTAGGCAACTGCAGCCGGATCCGCACCGTAGGAGTGCTTGATGACCTTAACACCGACGCGCCTTGCGTGCTCCTCAACCTGCTCAATCGCTCCAGCCCTGAAGGTGTCGCTCGCGGCTATGACAACGCTTAGACCGTTCTTCTTGAGCCAGTGAGCGAGCTTGGCTATGGTGGTCGTCTTTCCGGAGCCGTTGAAGCCCACGAAGGCGATGACAAAGGGCTTCTCTTCCTTTGACCTGATCAGCTCAAGGAGGTCTATTCTCTTCTCAGGTGCCAGAACCTCAAGGACGGCCTCACGGACGGCCTTTTCAACCAGTGCCTTTTTGTTGGTGCCTATCTTTACCTTCTGGCCAACAAGTTTCTCCTTTATCCTTTCCTTCAGCTCCTCAACGGTTTCGAGGGCGACATCCGCCTCAAGGAGTTCTATTTCCAGATCCCAGAGCGCGTTTTCCACGTCCTTTTCGCTTATTTCAGTCTGCGAAACCTTGTCCACGAATGAGCCTAACTTCTCCCTGAGTTTTCCCAGCATCTTCCATCACCCTATGAGCGAGGGACTTATGCATATATAATTATTATGAACGCCCTCAGCGATAGCTGGTGTCATCACACCTCAGACCCGAAACCGCTCGTCATCGGGCGGAGTTGTTTGGAGGCATTGTTTATAAACTCAGTACCTCCTGACGTAGGTCTTGCTTTCGGCGACCTTTCCATCTTCCAGCCTCATGACGTCCAGCCTTTCGAAGCCAACGGTTTCCCTCTTGTAGGCTATTAAATAGTCGATGAACTCCCCTATCCCATACCGGGCTATCGAGTCCTTCACGTACTTGCGCTCGTAGAGCAAGACGAGCCTGTCCGTATGGGAGGCGAGCCACTCTTTTAGCTTCTCCCTTTCGGCCTTTGATCGCGAGAGTGGATTGACTATCAGGTAGACATCGAAGTCATCGCTCTCAAACGGCGAGCCGATGTAGACGTCACCATCGACCTGAAACGGCAGGTATTCAGCAAGTATGCGCTTTCCCCGCTTTGCCCATGCATTCAGGTATATCCTGGCAATCTTCTTCCCGTCTCCGGTGATTAAAACGGTTCCCGAGTCCAATTTGGCTATTTTCTTCAGCATGGTCATCACAAAAAACTTTTACTCCAAGGTTAAAATTCTTTCTTGTGTTTTCGGTTTTATAAGCACCGCAAAGTATATATTTTCGCCGCCTATATACATCTGCAAAACTCGCGGAGGGTTTCATATGAGGAAGTGGTTGAGCCTGTTTTTAATCGGCCTCCTGGCCATAAGCGTCGTGGCCAGCGGTTGCATAAGTGGCGGTGGGGAGACCACCACCCAGACCAAGGGCAAGATTGCCATCGTCTATGACGTCGGTGGAAGGGGTGACCTGAGCTTTAACGACATGGCGTATATAGGTGCCAAGAAGGCTTCAGAGGACTTCAACCTTGAGCTCGTTGAGCTCCAGAGCAACACGGAGGACGACTACGTCAAGAACCTTGAAACCCTCGCCCAGCAGGGCGACTACCTCGTTATAATCGCGGTCGGTTTCATGATGACCGACGCCGTCAAGAAGGTCGCTTCAGAGTATCCGAACCAGCACTTTGCAATCATCGATGGTTACGACCCGGAGATGCCGGACAACGTCATGATGATACTCTTCAAGGAGAACGAGGGTTCTGCGCTCATAGGTGCTCTCTCTGCCCTCATCGCCGCCGACAGCGGTAAGGACAAGGTCGGAATCGTCCTTGGAATGGAGATACCTGTTCTCTACAAGTTTGAGGGTGGCTACCGCTTCGGTGTCGCCTGGGCCGAGGACTATTACAAGCAGAAGACCGGAAAGGACGTTAAGATAGACGTCCTCTATCAGTACACCGGAACCTTCACCGACCCCGCCAAGGGCTACCAGGCCGCGAAGGCCCAGCTTGACCAGGGCGCCTGGGTCATCTACCAGGTCGCCGGCGGAACTGGTGTCGGTGTCTTCAACGCCATCAGCGAGTACCTCCAGGCCCACAACCAGAAGATGGGCCCGCCGTTCGCCGTCGGTGTTGACTCCGCCCAGGACTGGATTAAGCCGGGAGCCATCATTGCCAGCATGATGAAGCGCGTTGATGTCGGTGTCTACACCGCCGTCAAGGACGCCGTCGAGGGTAACTTCAAGGGCGGTGTGGTAGAGCTCGGCCTCAAGGAAGGCGGTGTCGGCGTCAGCACCGTTGACGACGTTATGGCCATGTTTGACTCACTTCCTGCGGACACACAGCAGCAGAAGCTCAAGGAGCTTGGATTCAACAGCAAGGACGAGCTCAGGAAGTACCTTGAGGACACCAGGAAGCAGGTTCCGGACTGGATCTGGCAGGCAGTTGACGAGCTCAAGCAGAAGATAGTCAGCGGTGAGATCAAGGTTCCGAAGGCCTTCAACAAGGACGAGATCGAGGCCATCAGGAACGCTAAGACCTGGCAGGAAATGATGCAGCTTGCCAAGTGATTTTTTCCAGCCTTATTTTTTTATCCGCCAATTTTGTCTGTGAATTCTTAAATTTCAGGGGGTGCTTGCATGGGAGAGACTCCAATACTGGAGATGAAGGGCATAGTGAAGGTGTATCCCGACGGTACCAGAGCGCTCAAGGGTGTTGATTTGACCGTGTATCAGGGCGAGATACTTGGCCTCCTTGGTGAGAACGGCGCTGGAAAGACGACCCTTATGAAAATCCTCTTTGGAATGCTCCATCCCACCGCGGGTAAAATCTACGTCCGCGGTAAGGAGACCCGCTTTAAGAGTCCGGCTGATGCACTCGCAAACGGTATTGGTATGGTTCACCAGCACTTTACCCTCGTTGAGGTTTTTGATGCCCTTCACAACATAATCCTGGGAATGGAAGGGCACGGGATGTTCTCGAAGATAGATGTTGACAAGGCGAGAGAGAAACTCCAGAGGCTTATGGAGGATCTCAACTTTAAAGTACCCCTGGATGTCCCGGTGGAGGAGCTCCCCGTTGGAGTTCAGCAGAGGATTGAAATCCTCAAGATGCTTTTCAGGGACGTTGATGTTCTCATACTCGACGAGCCAACGGCAGTGCTGACGCCTATTGAAGTCGAGGAGCTCTTTGCAGTCCTCAAGAAGCTGAAGGCGGAGGGCAAGACGATAATTTTCATCAGCCACAAGCTCAACGAGGTCATGGAACTCACCGACCGCGTTACCGTCATCAGAAAGGGTGAGGTCATAGGAACCGTCAACACGAGCGAGGCAACGCCCCAGCTCCTTGCGAGGATGATGGTCGGCAGGGATGTCGTTCTCAGGATCCAGAAGCCACCCAAGAAGCCGGGAGAGCCCATACTTGAGGTTAAGGATCTCTGGGTCAAGGGTGACCGTGGTGAGGACGCCGTTAGGGGGCTCACCTTCCAGGTGAGGGCCGGGGAGATATTCGGTATAGCCGGCGTCGAGGGCAACGGCCAGACGGAGCTTATTGAGGCCATAACCGGACTTAGGAAACCTGAAAAGGGAAGTGTTCTCCTCAACGGCCAGGATATTACCGGTAAGCCTCCAAAGGAGCTCTACGATGCTGGAATGGCCCACATCCCGGAGGACAGAACTCACATGGGCCTGATTCTTGACATGACCGTTACTGAAAATGCCATACTCGGACTGCAGTGGAGGAAGGAGTTCCAGCGCTGGAAGGGTGCAATAGACTGGGGCAAGGCGAAAAAGCATACGGTAAAGCTCATCGAACAGTTCGAGATATCCGCTCCCGGAGTGGACGCCCCCGTCAAAAGCCTCAGCGGTGGAAACCAGCAGAAGCTCATCGTTGCCAGAGAGGTCAGCAAGGAGCCCGTCCTTGTGATAGCCTCCCAGCCTACGAGGGGTGTTGACGTTGCCTCAACGGAGTACATCAGAAACTATCTGATCAAGCTGAGAAACGAGGGCAAGGCAGTCCTTCTTGTTTCGGCTGACCTCGATGAGGTCATCCAGCTCAGCGACAGGATGGGAATAATCTACGAAGGCGAGTTCATGGGAGTTGTCAAGCCTGAGGATGTCACCACAGAGGAAATAGGAATGATGATGGGGGGAATACGCTATGAAGAGCTCAAAAAGTGATGCCCTTAAGTTCTTCAACTTCAAAGCTCTCATCGAGAGCCTCATAGCAATATTCGTCGGCTTCCTCCTGGGGGCCATAGTGCTCCTTGTTTTCGGATACAGCCCAGCTGAAACCTACTACTGGCTCTTTAAAGGTGCCCTCGGCTCAACCAATGGTATAGCCAGCACCCTTGCGTACTCCACTCCGATAATGCTGACTGCACTCACCTTTGCCATAAGCGCCAGGACTGGAATATTCAACATAGGTGCAGAGGGTTCCTTCTACTTCGGTGCGATAGCGGCCGTCATCTTCACCAACATATGGGGCAACATGTGGTTCGGTCTCGCTATGGGCATGCTCCTCGGCGCGCTCTGGAGCCTTCCGGCGGCCTTCCTGAAGGTCTACCGCGGTGTCCACGAGGTTATATCCACCATCATGCTCAACTGGATTGCGTGGTTCTTTGTCCTCTGGCTCGTCGTTGGTCCTTACGCCAATCCAAACGACCCCAACAAGACAATAAGGATACCTGAAAGCGCGAGGCTTCCCCTGATAGGCAACACCGACCTCTCAATAGCGTTCATAATTGCCGTCATTGCCTCAGTCCTCACGTACTACCTCCTCTGGCATACCGTGTTCGGATTTGGCATGAGGGCAAGCGGGATTAACCCAAAGGCGGCAAGATACGGCGGAGTTAACCCGAACAAGGCAATAATATGGTCCTTCGTCATAGGAGGAATCATGAGCGGCCTCGGTGGTGCAATGAAGATCATGGGCGAGCCGCCAACATACGCCATAAGCCAGGGAATGGCCAACGTGTATGGACTTGGTTTCGATGGAATAGGCGTCGCCCTCGTTGGCAGGAACCATCCGCTGGGCATAATATTTGCGGCTATATTCTTTGGAATGCTCCGCGCCGGAACACCGCTGATGCAGATTGGAGCACAGGTGCCTCTGGAGATCATCAAGGTCATACAGGGCATCATAGTCATAACCGTAGCCATACCCGGGCTTTATGACCTCATCAAGAAGGCTTTCAAGAGGGGGGAGGCCTGATGGACCTCGGGTCAATAATCTCAATCCTGATTACTTCCCTCATGGCAATGGTGCCGATAGTGCTGACGAGCGTCGGTGCCGTCTGGAGCGAGAGGGCCGGTGTTGTCAGCATCGGCTACGAGGGAGTCCTTCTCATGAGCGCTTTCTTCGGAGCAATAGCGGCTGAAGTGACCGGCAGTGGCATCATGGGGCTTGTTGGCGGCATAGCCACGGGCATCATCTTCGGAATCCTCCATGGGGTACTCACGGTGTATCTCAAGGGCGACCACATCATACCGGGCATAGGCATCAACCTGCTGGCTATGGGTGTCGTCCCCTTCGGTATCCTTGCCTACTGGGGAACTGCCGGTCAGCACCAGGTTGCGGTTACTCTCTGGAGCTGGAACACCAAGTACGGAAAGATAAGCCCCATGGTGTTCGTGACCATAGCAATAGCTGTAATAACCTGGTGGGTGCTATTCAAGACTCCCCTTGGACTGCGCGTTAGGTCTGTCGGTGAGAACCCCGAGGCGGCGGACGCACTCGGTATCAACGTCGAGAAGTACAGGTTCTGGTCAACGGTCTACGGACACGCTCTGGCCGGTCTCGGAGGAGCGTACATGAGCGTCGCCTGGCTCGGTGTTGTCCAGAAGACCATGTCCGCCGGCAGGGGATTCATAGCACTTGCCAACATGGTCTTCAGCGGCTGGAACCCCCTCGTTGCCCTCCTCGGCGGCTGGCTCTTCGGGTTCTTCGACGCACTGGCGGCGTGGCTCGCACCGCTCCACATAATACCGGGGCAGTTCATCCTGATGCTGCCCTACATAATGACCCTCATCATAGTTGCAGGAATCATCGGAAAGGCTAGGCCGCCGAAGTGGGACGGAAGGCCCTACAAGAGGGAGTGACTTCCCCTTTCCATTTTTGTTTTAAAGAAAGAAAAGAAACACGAAGGAGTCACTTTTTGATGAGGACACCTATGGCAGTCCCCAGAACGATTCCGGCCACCAGAGAAAGGGCAACGTATCTCGTCACGTCCGTCTCGGCCACAGGTTTGTTTTCAGGTGCTTTTTCACCGAGGGCTCTAATAATGGCGGCGCTGTTTTCGATGAGTATTTCCGTATAGGGCCTACCGCTCCAGAAGACTCTTATCTCCACCAGCGGTTTTCCGCTTTTGGCTGAGAGCTCCCTTACGGCATCCTTCAGCTGATCGGGGCTGTCCACGGCATAGACTATAACGTCCGACTTGAGCGCCGTTGAAACGAGTTCATCTACCCCCATCGCGGGGATCTCCTCTTCGGGTTTTACAGACGCTATCGCTTTGATTCCAAGCCACTCTATTGCATACTGATCCGCGGGCATCTGGATTACTGCACTTTTTTCGCCCTCGACGATGGCCCTATAGGAGCGCATCACAGTCATTACGCGGTTCTCGAAACGCTCATACTCCACCCGGTAAACGTTGGCGTTGGCCCCGTCGACCCTTTCAAGGGCCCTTTCGGTGGCCTTTGCTATTGCCAGAGCGTTGGTTGGGTCCAGCCAGATGCCGTGGGGGTTGTCCTTATCGTTGTACCAGTATTCGGGCAGATAACGAAAGCCCCCCCTCCTGTAGTCGTCAATGAACAGAACCTCAGCTCTTATTGTGCCCTCTTTCTTCAGCTCATCTATCCTTTTCTCAACCGGTAGGTGGCCGCCGGTTGTTACTATCACGTCCGCCCTCCGGAGGAGCTCTATCTGGCTCGCTGTGAGCTGGTACTCGTGGGGGTCTGCACCCGGGGGTATCAGATAGACCACCTCAACCGAATCCCCGAAGGCGTCGCTCACTATTCCCTCCAGCGGTGCTATCGTTGTCACCACCAGGGGCTTTTCCCCCGAGGCCCCCATCAGAGGCACAAGCGCTCCAAGGAACAGCATGAGGGGGACAAATACCCTCGCCTTCATTTTCGGTCACCCGAATTCTGTTCCCCTCACGGGTTTTAAACCTGCTGGTACCAAAACACTTAAAATGACGTGTTCATTAAATACCACGGTGGGTTGTTATGAAGAGACTGGTCGCGTTAATAATTGCTCTTGCCGTGACAGCGTCGGCAGTACCTTCCGCAGCATATGAAATAACACCGGGCGTGTCTGTGGGAATCAGCCCGAACTCAGAACTACTGAGCGTTGTATATTACCTGGCCTTCGGCAGGGATGACCCCTTCGTCATCCATCGGGGAGGTTATCTGGACGAAGTCGATGCATGGTTCGGACCCTACCGAAACCATCCGGCCGTTACAATGCTGAGGGAGCATCTTCAGAACGCTACCAGCATCTCCGACAGGGATCGTATGCTTTACTATCTTGAGGCGGATCTGCTCCAGTGTACTGAGCCTCCAGAGCTTCGGCAGTGGGCAGGATTCTACGACCCCTGGACTTCGGAGTACCTTGGGGTTCTCAGGGATTTCGCAAAGAAAAGCAACTTTATGGAGTTCTACAGGCAGCATGAGGACTACTATGCGGAAGATATAAACGTCTACAAAGGTGCCCTTGAGCAACTTCCTCCCGACGACTTTATGGGTGACTATATTGATGTTTCCAACGTACGCTTCGAGTTCCAGCACCCATTTCTTGTAGCGATACACGGACACAGCTTTAGCCCTGTGAGGGATGGAACCCAGATATACGGTGCCGGCGGGATGGTCCCGCTGGTAAGGAGGGATCCACAAAGAACCCTCTGGAGTCACAAGACCGCGAGGGATACCGTGTTTGGTCTGCCGCTCAACAGAGACTACATAAACAACACCGGATTGGATCGGCTCATCTATCTCAGTTTTGTTTACCATGAACTCGGCCACGATACAACGGTTCCGGGACTGAACAGGTACTACGAGGACACCTACAGCCTGCACTACCTGGAGGACACGATAGAAGGTGACATGCCCTACCTCGCCACCTACGACATACATTTCTGGTGGGATACTATGATGATATACGAGGGCTTCGCGGACGGCTGGGCGGACTTTGCTCTTCTCCACGTTGACCCCGACTACTCTGCCCTGGCTATGTGGATGCAGAGGGGCTGGGGGGAGTTCTGGATCGACGACGTGCTCAGGATATACGAGAAGTATGCGACTCTGAGCCAGAAGAACGGTGTCTCAATCGAGGAATACGTGGATGATATGCTGGCCGAGCTCAGGAAGAGCGTTCCTCCTGAAGTGGCGGAGGACATGTATCAGCAACGCGTTCCCGTAACTCCTCTGAGGGCCTTTGACAGGGGTGCGGTCACTGGGAAAGTCGTGGTGGTTTACGGAACGCAAAACCCCGACCCCAGAGGGACGGAATACGATAGGGAAACCGCCGAACTTATAGCGGACAACCTCAGAACCTTCTACTCCCAGTGGAACGGAAGCGTGGAGATAGTCGTTAAAGCCGATGTGAACGTGACGGAGGATGAGCTTGGAGAAAACCTTGTTCTCGTCGGAGGCCCCGCGGCGAATTCGGTGGTCGCTGAGATGCAGGAACACTTCCCGCTGCGCTTTGTGAAGGAAGGGGGCCACTGGGTGGTCGAGCATGGCACCAACTGGAGTGTCGAGTCGTTCATAATAACCGAGAACGAGAGTGATCCGGTGATGAAAGGGCGGCTCGATCTATCGGATGACCACAATGCATCGCTCCTGGTCGCGGTGA
Source organism: Thermococcus thermotolerans (assembly GCF_024707485.1). Taxonomy (NCBI): domain Archaea; kingdom Methanobacteriati; phylum Methanobacteriota; class Thermococci; order Thermococcales; family Thermococcaceae; genus Thermococcus; species Thermococcus thermotolerans. The sequence continues at coordinate 647,138 of NZ_CP102602.1, read as the reverse complement.
GGAACCCCAGCAATCCAGCGAATTACATCGTCTGGATAGCAGGAGCAGACCGCTACGGCACCAGGCTCTTCAGAAACCCGACGTACTACCTGAGCAGCTACGAGATATTTACGGGAAAAGAGATAGAGATGGGCTTCTACGTTCAGCCGCTTTCCCCGTCCTGAGGGGATTTCTCCCCCTCCTTTCCATTTCCGTTGCTCTTGATGTGGGGCTTACCGATGGCTATTGTGAACCCCTTGAAGCTGTCGTCCTTTCTGTTGAACTCTATCGCCAGGGGGAGGCCGTTGTCTTCATTAAAGACTATGCGTACTATCCTCGCCCGCGAGTGGTCGTTCAGGTAGTCCTCTTTGAGGCCATCGTAGTCTTCGAGAACCCTGTCTATGCTTTCGCTGTGCATGTCGTAGATTTCCCGGGCGTAAACGCTGTGGCTCCGGATTTCTTCGACCTTCTTATCTTTATTCAAGCTACCACTTCCCGGGCTTCATGGGGCTTTGCGCCATGCTCCCTCCCGGAACTTAAAAACTTTCCTGCGCTCGGCCATGCGGAGGGCTTCCTCAAGCTTGCCCTTCGGAACCTCAAGGTTGTGGAGCTCCTTGAACAGCTCAATGATTTCATCGGTGGTTAAAGCCTCCCTCTCCTCGAAGAGGTTGCCGACAAGGTTTATCATGTCCTCGACGAAGTTCCATGGGAAGACTATCCAAGCCCAGTCGATTTCCTCGCCGTAGTAGTCCGGCTTAAAGCGTGAGCCCTTTATGGTGAGGAGCGTTGCGACCCTTATCTCTGCCGGCTTCTGTCCCTCGACGTAGTTCTTAGCAAGCGTTAGGCTCTCACCGGTGTCGCTGATGTCGTCCACTATGAGGACTTTCTTCCCACCCAGGTCATAGTTGCTCCCGTACTTGAGCCTGGCCTTTCCGTCCGGGGTGGCGGTAACGCCCCAGTGCTCGACCTTGAGGCTGACGAGGTCCTTGACGCCGAGGTAGTCGCAGTAGAGCCTTGCCGCGATCCAGCCGCCCCTTGCGAGGCCGACTATGACGTCCGGCCTCCAGCCGTCCTCCAGAACCTTCCAGGCACCTTCCTTTGCCCACCTTTCTATGTCGTCCCAAGAAGCGAGATAAGCCGGAAACTTCTTCATTGTATTTCCCTTAACGGAGCAAGGGGAAGGTTATATTTAAGCGTTACGCTCGGAGCTTTGACGTAAATATGGCAAAAGAGGGTGGGGAAATCAGACCTTAACCCTCTTCCATATCGTCCCCTGCGGTGTGTCTTCGAGCTGGATGCCCATCTCCCTGAGCTGGGCCCTTATCTTGTCCGCCAGGGCGAAGTTCTTCTCCTTTCTGAGCTGGGCGCGGACCTCTATGAGGAGCTCGATGAGCGCCTCCTCCTCACCGGCCCTCTGCTCCCTGAAGTAGTCCTCGAAGATTCCAAAGACCTCGCTAACTATTCTGAAGAACTCCCACGCCTTCCTGAGGATGCTCTCCTTTGGCCTTTCGACCCTGCTGAGGTACCTGTTTACGGCGCCGCTTACCTCGAAGACGGCCTTGAGCGCCTCTGCCGTGTTGAAGTCGTCGTCCATAGCCTCGTAGAACTTCTTCCTCGCGTTCCGTATAGCCTCATAGGCCTCGAACTCCTCGCTTTCCCACTTAAATGAGATCTCCGCCTTCTCCATTGCCACGCGGATGTTCTCAAGGGTGTTGTAGAGCCTCTCCAGGTTGTTCCTGGCGTGCTCCATGCCCTCCTCAGTGTAGTCTAGTGGCGAGCGGTAGTGCCTCTGGAGGACAAAGAGCCTTATGACCTCTGGGTCGTAGCGCTGGAGCATCTCCCTTATGGTCACGAAGTTGCCGAGGCTCTTGCTCATCTTCTCCCCGTTCACCATCAGGAACCCGGTGTGGAGCCAGTATTTGACCCACTGCTGGCCGGTGCACGCTTCCGTCTGGGCTATCTCGTTCTCGTGGTGCGGGAAGATGAGGTCGTTGCCGCCGCCGTGGATGTCGAAGCTCTCCCCGAGGTACTTGGTGCTCATCGTGGAGCACTCTATGTGCCAGCCGGGCCTTCCCTCGCCCCAGGGGCTTTCCCACTTGGGCTCCCCGGGCTTGGCTTTCTTCCAGAGGGCAAAGTCTTCGGGGTTCTTCTTGCCCTCACCGGGTTCAACTCTTGCGCCCTTCCTGAGCTCTTCAAGCTTTATCCCGCTGAGCTTTCCGTAGTCCCTGAACCTCTGAACCTCGAAGTAAACGCCGTCAGAGCCTTCGTAGGCGTAGCCCTTCTCCTCCAGCTTCTTCACGAAGTCTATGATGTCCTCGATGTGCTCGGTAACGCGCGGATAGATGTCCGCCGGCTTGACCTTGAGAGCTTTCATGTCCTCAAGGAAGTACTTCAGGAACTTTTCAGCCAGCTCCTTCGGATCCTCGCCGGTCTCGTTGGCTCTCCGGATTATCTTGTCGTCTATGTCCGTGAAGTTCATCACCATGAGGACGGTATAACCGCGGTGCTCCAGGTACCTCCGGATGACGTCGAAGGCTATGTATGTCCTGGCATGCCCGAGGTGAGTGTAATCGTAGACCGTCGGCCCACAGACGTACATCCTGACCTCGCCTTCCCGTAAGGGCCTGAACTCCTCCTTCTGTTTCGTCAGGGTGTTGTACACTCTTATGGCCATCTTCTCACCACCGGGGGAACTTTGGAAGGTTCTTTTATTAGGTTATCGTTTGTGAAGGATACCCGCCCTTTTCATAGCCATCACGACGAGTGCTCCCGCCCCGGAGAGGATTCCCGCTCCGATGAACGCGGGGGAATAGTCAAGCGAGCCGCCCATGATCCATGATGCGAGGGTTGGTGACAGGGAAGCCAGGCCGAAGGCGGTAAACACGAGCCCGTAGTTGGCCCCCATGTTTTTGACGCCGAAAGCCAGAGCCGTCAGGGTGGGGAATGACGCGAGCGTTACCGCAAAACTCCAGCCTATGATAGCGCTGGCGAGGTACAGGGAGATGTCGCTGGTGACCAGGAACGGAAAGGCCAGAAGTGTAGCCGCCTGAAGGAGGTACGTAACGTCCATGACCATCAGGGGACCGTACCTGTCGTTGAGCATTCCTGAGAGCGGCCTTCCGAAGCCGTTGAAGAAGGAGAATATCGAGATGGCCAGGGCGGCACGCGAGGGGCTCAGGTTCAGCACCTGCTCCCCGTAAACCGGGACAAGGCCTATCACGATGAACCCTCCCGCGGCGACCAGAGCGAAGGTCAGCCACGTCATCCAGAAAGTGGCAGTTCGGACGGCTTTCCTTGGCCCGATGTCGTCCCCCGTGTTTGAGCTCCCTTTCCTGGCCGACACGTGGAAGCTCTCCGGTGGATTCTTGACCAGTAAGGACGCTAGGAGGCCAAGTCCTCCGGTTATAAAGCCGAGGGCAAGGAACGTAGTGGGTATCCCGAGGCTCGGTATCAGGTGCCTGGCCTTCAGGGGCGCAAAGAGCATTGCGGCTATTCCAAACCCCATCACGGCTATCGATATCGCCAGGGCCGGCCTGTCCGGGAACCACTTCCTGGCGGGAGGTGTTGTCGATGCATAAACCAGACCGCAGCCAACACCGCCTATAAGGCCGTATGTGAGCGCGAGCCATACCGGTGTCTGGAACCTCCCGACGAGTGAAGCGAGAGAATACGCCACCACGAAGAGCAGGGAACCAAGCATGGCGGTCTTTCTGGGCCCCCTAACGTCCTGCATCCTGCCGGCAGGGAACATCGTCAGTGTAAAGACTATCATGAACACGGTATATGGCAGAACTGCCTCCGCCCTGCTCCAGCCAAAGGCCTTCATCATGGGATAGACGAAGACGCCCCACGCGTAGGAGATTCCTCCAACGAGGCCCATCAGAAAGGTTCCCACAAGAACTACCCATCTCTGTGTACTCGTCACCACTTTTCCCAATATGTCCTGAAATGAACGTCTTAAAACCCTTTCGGATTTAACCCCCGGCAAAAGCTTAAAAACCGACTCCTTCAATCGGGGTTAGAGCAGTGAAAGGAGGTTACGGTGATGAAGGTTCAGAAGGGAGACGTTATAAGGCTCCACTACACCGGAAAGGTCAAGGAGATCGGTGAGATATTTGACACGACCTTTGAGGATGTCGCCAAGGAAGCCGGGATATACTCTGAGAAGGGAATCTACGGCCCGGTTCCGATAGCCGTTGGCGCTGGCCACGTTCTCAAGGGCCTCGACGAGCAGCTTGAGGGGCTTGAAGTTGGGGAGAGGTACGAGATAATAATCCCGCCCGAGAAGGGCTTCGGAAAGCGCGACCCCAAGCTCATAAAGACCTTCACCCTCGGCCAGTTCAGGAGGCAGGGCATCTACCCCTTCCCGGGCATGCCCGTCGAGATAGAGACCGAAAGCGGAAGGAAGCTTAAGGGCAAGGTTCTCACGGTCAGCGGCGGTCGCGTTAGGGTCGACTTCAACCACCCCTACGCCGGCAAGCACCTCGTATATGAGGTTGAGATCGTCGAGAAGATTGAAGACCCCATCGAGAAGGTCAAGGCCCTCATAGAGCTCCGCATGCCGATGGTTGACACCGAGAAGGTCATCATTGAGGTCGGTGAGAAGGACGTTACCGTTGATTTCGGCCAGCTTCTCAATGAAATCGACAAGAACACCCTCGTCCTCGGTGAGATACTCCTTGAGAGCGACCTCAAGTTCATAGGCTACGAGGAGGTCACCTTCAAACCAAGCGTTGAGGAGCTCCTCAAGCCTCCTGAGGAGGAGAAAGAGGCCGTCGAGCTTGAAGAAGAGACCAGCGAGCCCCTCGTTGAGAAGGGTGAAGAAAAGGAAGGGGCAGAGGAGAAGGCGGAGGAGACCAAGGAGGAGCCCGAGGCCGAGAAGGCCGAGGAGAAACCGGAAGAAGCCCCCGAGGAAAATGCCGAAGAGCCGAAGGAGGCAAAGAAGGAGAAGAAGCCCAAGAGAAAGACCACGAGGAAGAGCACCAAGGGCAGGAAGACACGCAGGACGACCACCAAGAAGACCACCAGCAAGAAGAAGGTCAAGGCCGCCGAGGAGAAGAGTGAGGAATCCAAGGAGGAGTGAAAAGCTTTTATCCTTCTCCCTAAACTTTTTCTCATGAGGATCCGGAGAAATCCTTGGGTTCTCTACACTGCACTGTTGCCGTTCATCCTCCTCGTCCGCTACAGCGACGGCGGGATTTTCCGATGGGCAGGCTATAACATCCTCTTCTACTTCGCCTCGCCCCTGCTCCTCGTGAGACTCCTTGGATTTAAGCCCGCTGAACTGGGGGTGAAGGTTGGAAAGGAAGAAGGGTATAAATGGGCGCTGGTACTGTTTCTGCTGACGATCCCCCTGAGCCTCTACGGCACGACCGTGCCCTCTATGAGGAACTACTATCCGATATTTGAGTACTCCGGTTGGGGCGACTTCTTCTTCAAGGAGCTGGCGGTGGGAGTGATAATGTTCTCCCACGAGGCGTTCTACCGGGGGATTATCCTCTTTCCGCTCGCCAGGAAGAAGGAGTGGCTCGGCATACTCGCACAGGACATCCCCTACGCGCTCGTGCACATCGGCAAGCCGGGAATAGAGGTTCCATACTCCTTCGTGGCAGGGATAGTCTTCGCCAAGATCGACCTCAAGAGCGGGAGCTTTCTTCCAAGCTTCCTGCTCCACTGGTTCGGGTCGGTTCTCTTTGATATCCTCTGCGTCCTCCTCTGAGCGAAAGGCCTATTTAGGGGAAGGCATAAACTCCTTCTATGTTCGGTTCCGAGATATACACCAACCGCCGCTACTGGGAAATCGACCTTCTCCGAGGCATCGGAATAACTATGATGGTGGTCTCAAACTTCGTAACGGACTTACAGCTGTTCCTTAACTACTCCTCCCACAGGACTTTCTCGTTCGCCTTTGCCCTCACCACGGCCACTATATTCGTCTTCGCCTCGGGCCTCTCAATGTGGATAAGCTACTCCAGAACGCTGGGAAAAAGTGCCAGCCCCTATAGGAAGTACATCATGCGCTTTTTCAAGCTCTTCGGCCTTGGACTGCTGATTACAGCTGTAACGTATTTCCTTGGCATGACGATCCATTTTGGAATCCTCCACTTCCTCGGCCTTGCAACGCTCCTCGGAATGCTTTTTTACAGGTTTGGGCGCCTTAACGTGCTCTGGGCGGCCTTCTTTATCCTCGGACATCTGGTTCTCAGGAACTTCCACGATGGACTCTGGCTTCTGCCCATTGGAATCATGCCGGAGAACTACTTTACCCCCGATTACTTCCCGATATTCCCGTGGTTCGGGGTCTTCTTACTCGGAATGACTGCAGGGAGCGTTTTCTATCCTGATGGGAGGAGAAAAAGGGAGATAGACCTTCCATCGAGTCCGCTAATTCACTTCGTTGCCTTTGCCGGAAGGCACACCCTCCTGATCTACATGATCCACCAGCCGATCCTCGTGGGCCTGCTGAGGCTCATTTACGGTCCTCTTCCCGGTCTTCCAATCTAAACCGGAAAATTTAAAAGGGTTGTTCCAACTTCAAATCGTATGAACGTGGAAATTAGAGCCATGCCGGATAATGACGACCTACGGGAGTGCATAAAGAAGGCCGCACTTGAGGCCCTCGTGGACGAGGCGTCGAGGGACGAGAGCGATTTCGTGGGAAAACTATTCTCACCGGGTTTGGGATACAGGCTCAGGGAATGCGCCAGGCCTAAAGCAGAGGTCGAGTTCTCTCTCGGAAGATGGGTGGTCGCGAAGGGAAGGGGCGACTACCTCAACTTCGTCGAGGGTCTACTCTGCCTCCTCGCGTGGATTGACGGAAGTTTCAGGAACGCAAGGGAGATTGCCAGAATAACCGGCGTAAAGCTCTCCGGTAGGGTCAGGGGAGGCAAGCTCGTTCACGAGTTCGGCACTAAAGATGGGGCGGCCTTTGAGATAAGGAACAGCTCGCTGGTTGCCTTTGGGGACGACGACAGGAGAGAAGTTCCAGCGAGCGCGGTGCGAGAGGAGATATGGGACTTTCTCCTCGGGCCGTTTCCTTGGCAGATGAGGGAGCTCTGGGAGAGGTACTCCTCCGCCGGGCTGGGGAGGGAGTTCCTCCGCAACACTGCCCCGGTCAGGCTTCTCCTCAAGGTGGTCGGCTATGAAAGTGAACTGGAAGTTCGGGACTGAGTGGGGGACACTACTTCAAAATCTTAAGGAACTCATGGAGAGTGGAGACGTTAAATACTACCGCTCATCGGTTCTTGAGGACGACTACCTCGTCATCTCCAGAGATAATTCAATCTTCTCCGCGGACTGTTCCATTCTGAGGGCCATCGAAGAGCTCGCGGCCTTCAATTTCTCCCTCCTCGAAATCAATGGCCCAGTGGAGCAAACGGAACTCAGAAATGGGCGGGTTGATGACTCTCCATACCTCCGCTCCCTCGTCGGGGGAAACATCGAGCCGTTCCTTGACGAGCATCCCGTGCTCGGCCTCGGCTCCTACGACCCCTTCATAGACCTCCATCTCGTTCCGGACGGTGAGAGAATCCGCGTCCTCTCTCTGAGATGGTACGGCCCGCATCAATGGATTTATGACGAGATTCCGGTCAGGGAGTGGCTCGACGGCACTGTTGGGTTTATCGCGATGGCAATTAGAGACATGGAGGCCATGAGGGAAACCCTCCTCCGCTTCGGCTACTCGAACTATCCGGAAATCCTCAGCCGGGCCAAGGCTTTACTGCGCCTCCTCCTTGACGCCCACCCAGTTGATATCGACGCATTACCACCAGCTTACGCCCCGTGGGAAGTGGAGAAACTCTCCCGGTTCACCTCCATGCTTTTGCTCAGGGACAACGTTGAGGGCGCGCTGACGGTAATCTCGACCCTCAGGAATCCAAACCACTTCCTCACGGCAGTCTTTGAGATAGGCTCTGAAGTTTCTTTCAAAGTGGTAGAGGAGTTTTACCGAAGTTTGCCCACGGAATACAGGGAGAAGGCTCTGGCACATCTGGTTTACAGGGTCACTTGGGGAGGGCTCTACAACGAGGGGCTGGAACTGGCTGAGGAAGTCGGAAGCGATGAAGCGTACCACTCCGCCGCCATAGCACTCATCAACTCGGGACTGCACGAGATGGCCCTGAAGATTTCCGAAAAAATCGAAAACCGGTGGCGCAGGGGAGAGGTTCTTCTTAAAATTTACTTCGAGCGGCCAGAGCTGGTCGAGGAAATAAAGGAGAAAGCCCCTGAGCACGTGAGGGTCTTCATTGATGAAAATGGAGAAAGTTATGATTTCTTTACAGTTTAGATACTCTGGCCGTCCCGTAGCCAACGAAGAGCACCCTGTCGGGATCTAAAGCCTTCAGAACCTCCGGCCTGTGGGTGATTATCAAAGCAGTTATGCCCGCTTCCCTTACTATCTCCGCAACTTTCTTTGCAACGCGCATGGCCGTTAGCGTATCGAGATGGGCCGCGAACTCGTCCATCAGGAGGAGGTTCGGCTTTTCGGCCAGAAGCGAGGCTATCTTCGCCCTCTCCTTCTGTCCGGTGCTCAGCTCAGAGAACTTGGCCCTATACAGCACCGCATCGCTCAGGCCGGCCCTGTTGAGTATCTCCACGGCGGCGTTTATGTCCCTGATCTTCCTGTAAACGTGCTCCAGTATGCTCTCGGAGCCGAAGTTCGGCTCGAACTCACCTGGTATCAGGACTGAGGCCTTCACGTTCCCGGGCACTTCTATCCGGCCGGTGGTTGGCCTGTACCTCTCCTCCCACCAGCCGTTTGCAGAGCCGAGAACGAGCCTCAGCAGGGTGGTCTTTCCTGCCCCGCTCGCACCCACTATAGCAACCAGTTCGCCGGGCTTTATCTCGAAGTTGAGGTTCCTCAGGACGGGCCTCTGGATGACGCGGTGTCTCACACCAAAGGCCTTCAGCAGTTCCTGAATCTCCTCCGGCAATCCTTTAATGTCGAGCTCGCTCTCGAAGACCTTGCTCACGTTGATGAACCTTATCGGCCCGCTCAGAGGCTCAACCTTTCCGTAGCTCGGTTTCCACAGCTTTCCATCCTCCGGCGCGTACGGGTCTTCCTTCAAAAAGCGCTCGATGTATTCCTTAGCCTCTTCGCTCAGCGGGTAGAAGAGGACGGGCCTTCCACTGGCGGTCTCCCAGAGGAACTTGAAGCCGACCTTCTCGAAGAAGGGGTTGTAGCGGGCCATCTGGGCTATGGTCTCGACGAGGTGCTTCCTCTTCCTCATCTCGGGAATCCTGCGCTTGGCTACCCATTCGAGGGCGGATTTGACGCTCAGCTGTCCCAGCCCGTCGGAGCGGTAGTCTGGGTGAACCACAACGCGGGCAATCCTCGCTCCGGCGGTGTTGGTCTCCGCCAGGGCCTTCCACTTGGCCTCCTCCCAGAGGTAGGAGCGCGCTATTCTTTTCTTGTACCTCCTCCTCAGCTCCTCGTAAAGCTCTCTCATTATCCTCTCAGGCCAGAAGGCCGGATGAAACCACTCCTTAGGAAAGACTTTTTCCCGGATGTTTTTCTCAACTTCGCCGTTCGGCAGGCTGCGGTGCATGAGGGGTATGGGCGGGTCAATCCGGACGTAGCTCAGGATTTTTGGCTCGTACTCCTCCCTCTCGACGAGCTCAAGGATCAGGAAACGCGATGCTGGCGTGGAACCCTTTATCTCAAGGATGTGCACATCCTCGCTCCCGCAGACGGGGCAGGCTTCCCTCGTGTTCGCCTCGAAGATGTGTCCGTTCTCACAGCGCCACAGGGCGACCTTCTCCTTTTGGCTCGCGTAGTGGTACTGCTCAAGCTCCGCTATGGCCTCAAAATCGCTCTCGTATTTGGCTTCTCTCGCGCGGAGTCTGTAGGTGTAGAGCAGCTCACCTGTTAAAGGCGAGTAGCGCTTCGCCTCAACGGTTTTCTCGAAGAGGGGCCAGACCGGAATTTTATCTCCATCGTAGAACTTCCAGAGACGGTAGTCGTCGAAGTCAAGGACCTTAGCCCCGTTTCTCTCCCTCGGCTCGTTGAGAACCTCTATCTCCACCTCGTCGCCCGTCAGGAACCACTGGGCTACGGTGCCGGTCATGTAGAGGCGGTATTTTCCCTCCTCCGCCTCAACTTCAAGGATTCCAAACCAGCGGTGTTTGAAGCGCGGGATTTCGCTCCCGACGACCTTTCCCCGTATGAGCATGGAACCACCGAGTAAAATAGGGCAAAGGGGTTAAAACGTTAGTCCAAAAGTCCCCTAACTCTCTCCACAACCTCCCGAGCGTCCCTTCCAAAGATGAGAACCATCGGCTCCTTGCCCCAGTCACCGAGGTGGTAGATTAAATCCGGCCTCTTTTCCGCCCTTTTCACGGCAGTTTCTATGCCCCACTCCATCGTCCCCCTCTCGGCCCTCTTTACTTCCTCCGGCTCCTCCCTCCTGTCGTAGAAGGAAACGACGAGGCCGAGCTTTTTAGCCCGCTCTATCAGCCCTTCCGAATAGCGGAGGTTGAGCACGGCCCTAACCTCAGGATAAAACTCGCGCATCTTGAGCAATGCCCTTCTCAGGTGGTCGCTCGCTCCAAGCTCAACCGGTCCTACTGGCTTAACCGTTTTTCCGTAGCGGACGATTCTGCCCTTCACCGCGAAGACCTCTCCAAGGGCAGTCGCCAGCGCGAAGTTCGTCCCCACCTCGGGAACGTGAGGGTTGAGTTTTTCGCCGAGCTTCACGAGTTCTTGAACGGCCCTTTCAAGCTCTTCCCTGGCCCTCCAGCGGTAGGCATCTCTCTGGAGCTTCCAGAGGGGATTGACGGCCTTTGCTTCGGCCTTTGAGAACCTTATGGCGCCTTCGACGAAGCTCTTAGCATTTCCAACTGCCTCGGGAAGCTCAAACTCCTTCGCCAGAAAAGCGGCCAAGGCTGACGAGAAGGCACAGCCCGTCCCGTGGGTGAAGCCATCGACCCTTTCCCCAGGAAACTCGAAAAACTCCCCGTTCCAGTAGAGGAGATCGGTTAGGTTCAGGTGCCCGCCTTTGACTATTACCGCCTCCGCTTTCAGAGTTTGGGCGATGAACTTGGCGGATTCCTTCATGTCCTCGAGGGAGTGGATTTTAAGACCGCTTAGAGCTTCGGCCTCCGGGACATTTGGGGTAACTATTGAGCCCTTCACGAGGACCTTGAGCGACTCGATGTCGTCAATGAGCCTCTCACCGGTGCTCGAAGCCATCACCGGGTCGAAGACCCTCGTTAAGTCCTCCGTCTCCTTGGCAACGACCTTGGCTATCTCCCCGCTCCCAAGCATGCCCACTTTGACTGCCTTAATATCGAAGTGCCCATTAACGGCCTGTATCTGGTCCCTCACGACCTCCACTGGAAGAGAGAAATAGCCAGAAACCTTCTCGGGGTTCTGGTAGGTGACCGCTGTAAGAATTGGGAGCGGGTGCTCCCCTAAAGCCGAGACCGTCTCGATGTCAGCCTTCAGTCCAGCTCCCCCGCCGGTGTCGAGGCCGGCTATAATCAAAACGGCCATTCCATCACCTCAGCTTTTCGAGAATTTCGAAGGCCGCTTTCCTCCCGCTCAGGAACATTCCGCCGAATATCGGTCCCATCCTCGGTGCTCCGGCTATTGCATTGGCGGCCATCCCTGTGACGTAGAGGCCGGGGAAGATTTCCCTCGTGTGCTTTACCGTCAGCTCCTCGCCCCTCTCGGCCCACATCGGGCCCTCCCCGGGAACCTCAAGCAGGCCCCTCTTGACGAGGTGCCGGCTTATCTGCGCCCCGTGGCCAGTCGAATCGATTACAAACTTCGCCTCCACCGTGAGCGGGTCTACGTGGAGGCCCGTCATGAGAACCGGCGTCCAGTTGATCACTATCCCGGCCACGCGGTCGTCCTTGAGAACCAAGTCCTCGACCTCAACCATATTGAAGAACCTCACGCCGGCCTTAACGGCCTGGCTCGCGATTGTGGTTGCTGTCTCGATGGCATCGGCAACGTAGAGGCCGTTTTTGAAGGACTTGTACGTTATGCCGAACTCATCGAGGATTTCTCTGGCCTCTTCCTGCACGACTATCCTGTTGAAGCCCATCGCGCCGCCCCAGATTCCGCCGCCGATGGAGAGCTTCTTCTCGAAGACCGCAACCTTGACCCCGTTCTTGGCAAGGTAGTAGCCGGCAACCATTCCCGAGGGGCCCGCGCCCACAATAGCGACGTCGAGGCTCAGGCCCTCAAGAAGCTCGGCCGTGTAGGCCTCGATTATCGCCCTGCTTATCTCCATCTCCCTCAGCATCGCGACCACCCAAAACCTTTTAAGCCGCGGTAAAAACTGAGTTTTGAAATTTAAAAACTTTGTTATAAACGGGTTTTAAAAATCAGCTTTAGACCATAAATCTACAGATAAAATCAAAAAGGGTGGAAATCAATGATCTGTTGGGTTTTCAGGATTCTCCGTGGGACAGTACCTCTTGTGTGGATCACAGGGAGGATTGTACCCTGAACTCCCAGGTATGAAGATATCTCCGAACATTCCCGTGAGGGGATATTTCCTGCCCTTGTACTCAAGCCTAACCTTACTGGAGTATATCGTGAGACGAACGTTGGTGTTTTTGTACGTTTCTTTTAGTGCCAATGAGACGCTGACCAGTGAGGACGTTCTTGTTTCTTTGGTTAACCCCACACCAATCGCCAAGGTAAAAGGTGCAACTTTTGTGTTTCCGCTTCCGATGATACCCAGTACCGGCGCTGAAGCCGAAAACAGTGGAAGGGTGTCCACCCTGTGACCAAAGTAGTAAGTATTGGTGAGGATTCCTCCCTTGCCCTCGATATTACCTTTAGTATCCCAATACCAATGCACGAACCACATAGTTCTACTCATTGGCCCACCACTATTTCTTGGCCATCCGGGTTCAACGAATTTCCTTAGACTCATGTCCTTTTCATCAGGCTTTCCAAGAATCACATAGGCATAAGTGTCCAGGGGCTTCTTGTTCCAGACTCTCCCGTTGACATAGTCCACTCTATAGAGCCTGTACTTAGAAAATACAGCACTTCCCCCAATCCCTGCCCCGACAACAGATGGTGATGTTAATTCTGAGCCCTATATCTTAACTGTCGATTCCGGGATCCTTAGTGATCTACTGTCTATTGTGTAGGAATAACCCAGTATTTTTCCCTCCACTGAACCGCCGACACTGCCTTTCTCAATAGCTCCCACTGCAGAAAAAGCCAGCTCCGCACTGTTGTCAGATATTGCATCATAATTCAAAGAAATGAAAATGCTGTTCACCTTATCAGTATCGCCAGCCACTTGGAAAGCGGCCACTGGAATGATGCTGGCCCTCCCCAATGTCTTCTCGTGGAACCACTCAAAGCAGTACCATGTCCAATCACCGCCCTCATAGAACGGAGGTGAACATGAAGATCCTAATAGTGATGATCCATCGGAAGACGCGCCTACAATTTCCCTTGGGATTACTCTTTTGGAATCATGGAGGATCTTCTCAACTTCGCTTTTGCTATAAAGCCTGCCCGATGCTGAATTATCGAGTTGGACTTTAACTCTCATTCCAGACACGATTCTGCCAATGTTGAGGGGAACCGTTTTCATGAAGTAGTTTAGATTGCCGTCTCTGTCAACCGTAGTCCCCAGCAGAAGCAGTGAAGGTTTAACACTCTCGGGGTTTATGCCTTCTGCCCTCAGGTATCTATTCCATTCACGCATGGCGTAAAGTACCCGGCGGAAGTCTATTGAGATTTTGCCTTTGCCGGAATACACTCCAAGATCCACCATAGAGCCGTTGGGCATGAGCATTGAGACCGTGACCGTTGCTGGGTCGCTGGTTGGTAGCTCGACCTCAAAGGAGGGGCCAAGAAACGTGCCCCTGTAATACTCAACCTTCGTTCCGGCGTACTCCATTGAGGTTATGGGAATCTGCAACGCGGCTGAAAGTGCCGTTAATACTAAGCCTAAACCTACCAAAATTGCTATTATTAGTTTTTTCATAAGGTCACCTCAACAGCTAATAATACTTACGACTTCAAAAAGTTTTCGATTGAGCGCTCCAAAAACCTTTTAAGTCCCGTTCAAAACTGAGTTTTGAAATTTAAAAACTTTGTTATAAACGGGTTTTAAAACCGGGTGATGGGAATGACCCAGCTTGAGGAGGCCAAACGCGGGGTAATCACGGAGGAGATGAAGTTCATCGCCGAGAGGGAGGGGATAAGCCCCGAAAAGCTCAGGAGGAGCGTGGCTAAAGGACACACCGTCATCTTCCGCAACGTCCGCCACGACTGGGTTAAGCCCGTCGCGGTCGGCGACGTCGTTCGCGTCAAGGTGAACGCAAACATAGGCACCTCCCGCGACATCGTCGATGTCAAGGCCGAAATAGAGAAGGCTAAGGTCGCTGTCAAGTACGGCGCCGACACGATAATGGACCTCTCCACCGGCGGTGACCTCGACTCCATAAGGAAGGCCATAATGCACGCCGTTGATGTGCCAATCGGGACGGTTCCAATCTACCAGGCCGCCGAGGAGATGCTGGCCAAGGGGAAGGCAATCATCGAGATGACCGAAGACGACATGTGGAAGGCCGTTGAGAAGCACTTCCAGGACGGCGTTGATTACACGACGATTCACGTTGGAGTAACCAGGGAAGTCGTCGAGAAGATGAAGAGGGTAAAGAGAGTCGTCGGCATGGTCTCGCGCGGTGGCACTTTTCTGGCGGCATGGATACTCCACTGGGGCGAGGAGAACCCCTTCTACAGGGACTACGACTACCTCCTTGAGCTGGCCAAGGAATACGACGTCGTTCTGAGCCTCGGCGACGGGCTGAGGCCCGGTGGACTTCCAGATGCCGGCGATGAACTGCAGATATCCGAGCTCTACACCCTCGGGAGGCTCGTTAGAAAAGCCAGGGAATTCGGCGTCCAGACGATGGTCGAGGGGCCCGGGCATGTACCTATAGACCAGATACCGGCCCAGATAAAGCTCGCCAAGGTTGCAACGGACAACGCGCCCTTCTACGTGCTGGGGCCCATCGTTACGGACATCTTTCCGGGCTACGATCACATCACAGCTGCCATAGGCGGGGCGATAGCTGCTCTAAACGGCGCAGACTTCCTCTGCTACGTCACCCCGGCGGAGCACCTCGGACTGCCAACGGTGGAGCACGTAAAGGAAGGAGTGATAGCTTCAAAAATAGCCGCCCATGCAGTCAATTTGACGCGCTTCGAGGCGGATTTTAGAAAGGACTACCTCATGAGCCTCGCTCGTGGCAGGCTCGACTGGGCGAAGCAGTTTGAGCTGAGCCAGGACAGGGATAAGTTCATCGAGATAAGGAAGGAGAGGCCGACTAAAACGGAGGCATGCTCGATGTGTGGCGATTTGTGCGCGATAAAGCTCATCAACGACATGCTCAGAAAGGGGTGAGATATTGAGGCTGGTCTACCGGGGAAAGACGAAGGACGTTTACGAGGAGGGCCCCTACCTAATCTTCCACTTCAAGGATACAGTTCTCGGCAGAGAAGGGAAGGAAGACAGCGGAGGCAACGAGGTAATCGGTGAGAGGGAGGGAAAAGGAAGCATTGTCCTGGAGCAGACGGAGTTCTTCTTCAAACTTCTTGAGAGAAACGGCGTAAAAACGCACTTCATCGAGCGCATTGATGAAAGAAAAGCACGCTTCCTGAAGGCAGAGAGGATTCCGCTGGAAGTTATCTATCGTTTCAAGGCCTACGGGAGCTTTCTCAGGCGCTACAGGGGTTGGGTCAATCAATTGCAGGAGCTCAACATCGTGGAGTTCACGCTAAAAGATGATTCCCTCGACGACCCGCTCATAGCTGAGGAGGCAGTAGTTGCCCTCGGAATCGCGAGTCGGAGAGAGGTCGAGGAGATGAAGGAAACGACGAGGAAGGTGGCAAGAATATTAGGGAAGTTCTTCTCATCAAGGGGCCTCCAGCTCGTTGATTTCAAGCTTGAGTTCGGAAGGCTCGATGGTGGGCTGATAGTTATAGACGAACTTAGCGGGGACACGATGCGCGTCGCGAAAAAGGAGATGGTTCTGACTCGGGAGGAGCTCTCGGAGGTGATTGAATGATTATCTCGACGATAGCCTCTCATTCCTCCCTCCAGATTCTCCTTGGAGCTAAAGACGAGGGATTCAAGGCGAGGCTCTACGTGAAGCCCGAAAGGAGGGCCTTCTACGCCTCCACGAGGCTCGCGGACGAGCTTGTCGTCACGGAAGACATGGGCGTGATTCTTGGGGACGATGGAATCGTAATCCCTCACGGCTCCTTCGTCGCTTACCTCGGGCTTGAGGCAATAGAGAAGGCTAAAGCCAGGTTCTTCGGCAACAAACGCTTCCTGAAGTGGGAGACGACCTTTGAACTGCAGGATAAAGCGCTGGATGAGGCGGGGATTCCAAGGGTTCAGGTAGTTGAGCCGGGGGAGATTGAGCCTGATGAGCTTTACTTCGTTCGCCTTGAGGGGCCGAGGGGCGGGAGAGGGCACTTCATAGACAGGGGAGAGGAGTTGGAGGGGAGACTGGGGAACATCAAGGCCAACTTCAGAATCGAGGAGTTTGTTCCCGGTGTTTACCTCTACGTCCACTTCTTCTATTCGCCGATTTTGAAAAGGCTTGAGCTCCTCGGCGTCGATGAGCGGGTAGTTATAGCCGATGGAAACGCCCGCTGGCCTGTGAAACAGCTCCCCTACACCATAGCGGGGAACGTGGGAGTAGCTTTAAGGGAGTCCCTCCTGCCGAGGCTCTACGACTACGGTTTGGCCTTCGTTGAGGCGATGAAAAGGCTCGAACCGCCGGGAATAATTGGTCCATTTGCGCTCCACTTCGCCTACGACGGGAGTTTTAGGGCGATAGGCTTCGCCTCGCGGATAGACGGTGGCTCGAACGCACTCCACTGGTACGGAAGACTCTACTGGCGGGAAGAGATGGCCGTTGGGAGGAGGATAGCGCGGGAGATAAGGCTCGCTCTCGGGGAGGAGAGGCTTGGGGAGGTGGTAACTTGACCTACACGGGAAGGACCCTTGGGATCGGTCTGATGGACGGCAAACCCTTCGCCTTCTACCTCCTCTGCTCCCGCTCCTTCCCTAGGAGGAAGGCAATCGTGAGAGAAAACGCGGTCTACATCGAGAACCTAACAGAGACGGACAACCCCTACGTCAGCTACCCCGTCGTGAGGCTCCTCGATGAGTACGCCGTCGTCACCAACGGTCTCCAGACGGACTTCATTGCCCAGGCCCTCGAGTGGGAGAGTCCAAAGAAGGCCCTGGTTCACGTTTTGGACGCCCTTGACTACGAGAGGGACGACTACGACACGCCTAGGATAGCCGGAATAATCGGAACCAGCGGGAAGGGCTGGCTCGGCTTCGCCGGGAGGGACGAGTTCTGGGTGAAGACGTTGGAGCTTAAAGATGGAAAAGCCTTCGTGACGGCAACATACAACCTCGGCTTTGCGAAGCTCGATTTCCCGGGCTTTGATGGCGCCGAGGAGCTTGCCGAGAGGGCTATGTGGCTGTCCTTCGAGAAGAAGGTGCTCGCAGTTGGAATAGTGAAAGAAAGGAAGGGGTGGGGGCTGGCCTTTAGTCCCCGCCGCTGAGTTCTTTCATGAGGTTCGCCATCTCGAGCGTTGCCATCGCGTACTCGAAGCCCTTGTTGCTCTTCACACCCGCCCTGTTGAAGCCCTGGAGCTCGTCCTCGACCGTTATCACACCGAAGATTACGGGAACGCCGCTGTTGAGGGAGACCTTGGCAACGCCTTTGGCAACCTCGTTCGCGACGAGGTCGAAGTGTTTGGTTTCCCCCCTCACGACGGCGCCGAGGGCAAGGACCGCATCGTACCTCCCACTCTCAATGAGCTTTTTGGCGGCGAGCGGTATCTCAAAGGAACCCGGGACCTTCACGACGTCTACCCTCTCCACGCCGTGCCTCTCGAAGCAGTCGAGTGCTCCCTTAAGGAGCTCTTCGGTGAGGAGGTCGTTGAAGCGGGCAACGACGATGCCAATCCTCAGGCCCTTTCCTATAAAGGCCCCTTCGATTGTTTTTACCTCCATCAAACCACCTCCTAAACCTCGAAGGGCAGCCTGTGGCCGAGCTTCTCAGCCTTCACCCTGAGGTAAGGTCTGTTGTGCTCCGTAACCTCGCCCGGAGCTGGAATGATCTCGACGACCTCGATTCCGAACTCCTCGAGGGCTTTGGCTTTTGCCGGGTTGTTGGTGATTAGCTTGACCTTGGAGACTCCTAAAGCACGGAGCATCTGGAACGCAGCTTCGTAGGTTCTCTCGTCGGCATTATGGCCGAGCGCCTCGTTTGCCTCAACCGTGTCGAGGCCCTTATCCTGGAGCTCGTAGGCCTTTATCTTCTCCTTCAGCCCTATTGCCCTGCCCTCCTGGTCCATGTAGAGGAATATGCCTCCCTCCTGGGCTATCATCATTAGGGCATGGGCCAGCTGACTGCCGCAGTCGCACTTGAGAGAGGTCAAGGTGTCCCCGGTCAGGCATTTCGAGTGGATCCTTACCAGCGGAACCTCGCCGTAGGGCTCCTTCACTATCGCTACGTGCTCCCTGAAGTCCAGCTCGTTGTCGAAGGCTATGATTCTGAACTCGCCGTAGCGCGTCGGCAGTCTCGCGTTGGCGTAAACTTTAATCAGCCCCTTCCTCCTCACGAACTCCTTCCAGACGTCGTCGGTTGTAAGGACAGGCAAACCGTGCTCCCTCGCGAAGTTGAGCGCGTAGTCCCTGTTGTGGGAATTACCCTTCTCGTCGAGAATCTCCACGATCAGGGCGTAGCGCTTGAAGCCGAGGAACCCCATCAGCTCCAGCGAGCTCTCGGTGTGTCCCTTCCGCCTGTTGAGGCCCACTCCGCCGAGAAGCGGAAGATGACCGGGGTAGCGGAAGGCCTCGATGTCCAGCCCCTCGGCGATTTTTCGAGCGGTTAAAGCCCTCTCCTCCGCGGTTATTCCCGTGAACGTCTCCCTGTAATCAACCGGAATCAGGAAGTTCGTCTCGCCCTCCTTGGTCGGGAGGGAGAAGAAGCCCCGCTTTAGAGCCTCGTCCATGTCCATCGTGAGGCAGAGAAGCCCCTTGGCCGAGAGCATGAAGCTGACGACCTCGGACGAAGCTATCTCCGCGGGATAAATCAAATCCGCTTCGAACTCCCTCCTGTCGTCTATCAAAACGACCGGCTTCCCATCGAGCACGGCTTTCCTGATCTCCTCCCAGTTCATACCCCTGCCTCCATGATGCGCTTTACGTATCTGGCCAGGACGTCAATCTCGTAGTTCACCCTCTCACCAGGCCTCAGGAGACCGAGGTTGGTGTTTTTGAGGGTGTACGGAATTACCTGGACCCAAAAGCGGTTGGCTTCTACCCTCGCAACGGTGAGGGAAACTCCGTTTAGGGCTATGGAGCCCTTCTCGGCAACGCCCCACCTCTCGGCCGGCATCTCGAAGGCCATCAAGGTAGTGTTCCTTGAGCTCCTTGCCGTCAGAAAGCGCACCGTCCCGTCCACGTGGCCGGTAACGATGTGTCCGTTGAGCCTTTCGCCGAGCTTCAAAGCCCTCTCGAGATTCACCACCTTGGCTTCCCTCAGGTTCGTCCTCCTCAGGGTCTCCTCACCGACGTCGAAGAGAGCCTTTCTCCCGTCGAACTCGACCACCGTTAGGCAGGCCCCGTTAACGGCGACGCTATCCCCGGGTTTGACCTCGAAGGGTAACTCGACGTAGAGCCTTCCAGCGGAGTAGCGGGCCCTTCCCGTTCCCTCAACGATTCCGCTGAACATCTCCATCACCGGGGTAAGCCGTCACGAGGAAGCTCTCGCCGAGCCTCTCCAGCGATTCTATCTCGAGCATGGGAGCGTCGTTGGCGTTCTCGACCTTCAGGCACTCGAAGGGCTTGATTCCGTTGCCGAAGAGCTTCGACCCGTAGAAGAGGTAGAACTTATCCGCAAAAGCTAAGAACTCGCACGCTATCCTTCCACCCTCGATTAGAACGCTGTCTATCCCCAGCTCGCCGAGTTTCCTCAGGATTTCTGCAGGTTCCGTTATTGGGTAGGCCTCCGCTATGCCTTCGAAGAGTTCCGGCCTCTCGGTGAAGAATATCGCCCTCCCGTCCTCGAAGAGTTTGAACCTCCTTCCCGCCTTAATTGCTTCCGCAACCCTTCCGGAGCGGTCGGGGATTACCTTCACCTTCTCCGGGCAGTTTTCAAGCCGGCAGTTGAGCCTTGGGTCGTCTGCTAGAACCGTTCCGGAGCCGACCATTATAGCCATGTGCCTCCTCCTGAGCTCCTGGACCTTCAGCCTCGCCTTTTCTCCGGTAATCCACTGTGAAGAGCCGTTTTCGGTCGCGATGAAGCCGTCTAAGGTCAGGGCGAGCTTTATCGAGACGAAGGGGGTTCCGGTGGTTATGTACTTGATGAAAATCTCGTTGAGCTTCCTCGCCTCCTCCTCCAGAACGCCTACCTCGACCTCTATGCCCGCTTTCCTCATCTTCTCGATTCCCCTGCCGGTCACGATGGGGTTAGGGTCTTCCATCGCCACTACAACGCGCTTGAACCCCTCCTCTATTATCCTGTCGGCGCAGGGTGGCTGCTTCCCCCAGTGGGAGCAGGGTTCGAGCGTTACGTACATCGTAGCGCCCCTAACGTCGTGGCCTTTCTGCTTAGCGTCCTCTATAGCCACAACCTCTGCGTGCTTCTCGCCGAAGCGCTGATGCCAGCCAACGCCGATTATATCCCCGTTCTTTACTATGACAGCCCCGACCATCGGGTTAGGATTGACCCAGCCCTCGCCTTTCCTCGCGAGCTCGAGCGCGAGCCACATGAACCCCTCGTCTTCCATGCTCATGGTCGGGACTTTGTTCCAAAATTTTAAATTTTTTGTTCCTTGTTTGGAACAACAAAACTTTTTTATGCCCTTCGTCGAACGTTAAGATGGTGATTTTCATGAAAGACCCCTACGCATGGATGGAAAACCTCAAAGATGAGCGGGTTCTCAGGCTCGTTGAGGAAGAGAACAAGCGCTTTAGGGAGTTCATTGGAGAACTGAGCGACGAACTGTTTCCGGAGGTCTGGGAGTACTACTCGATGCCGACGCTCTACGGTGCGAAGCTCACCGAGAAGGGCATCATAGCGATGTACAAGGAGAGGGAGAGACAGCTTATCAGATGGCTCGGTGGCGATGTCATAGTTGACTCCAAGGCCCTTGAGGAGGAGCTTAACGACGAGGTTCTGCTACAGGGCTTCACCGCCGACGGGAAGGGAAGGTTCCTCGCCTACAGCTTCTCGATAGGCGGCGCCGACGAGGGGATAACCCGAATCATAGACCTCAAAACAGGAAAGCTCATCGATGAGATGAAGCCCTCGGTCTGGAATGTGACATTCCTTGAGAATGGCTACTACTTCTCGCGCTTCTACCGGCACGGTGAGACGCCCGACGGGGTTAAGGCTCCAGCGGTGAGGCTCTTTTGGAAGGACGAGAGCGGTGAAAGGATGGTCTTCGGTGAGGGCCTCGGCTCCGGCTACTTCATCTCGCTGAGGAAGAGCACCGATGGAAAGACTGCGATGGTAACGGTGACCTTCGGCTGGAACAGGGCGGAGATATACGTCGGGCCGATTGAGGAGCCGGAGAGGTGGGAGAAGGCCTACTCTGCAGAGGTTCCGGCGGAGCCGATTGACGTGATCGACGGAAAGCTCTACGTCCTCACGAGGGAGGGGAGGGGCCTCGGAAAGGTAATAACGGTGGAAGACGGCGAAGTTGCGGAGATTATACCTGAGAGCGAATTCCCGCTGGAGTGGGCGGTTATCGTGGACGGTAAAATACTCGCTGGCAGGCTCGTCCACGCGAGCTACCGCCTTGAGGTCTACTCCCTGGACGGTGAAAAGCTTGAGGAGGCGGCCTTCGACCTTCCGGGAAGCGCCCATCCCCTCGACACCGATGGAAAGAAAGCCCTCATAAGGTACGAGAGCTTCACAGTTCCGTACAGGCTCTACGAGTTCGAGGGGAAGCTTAATCTCATAGAGGAGCAAGAAGTTGAAGGGAACTTCAGGGTCGAGGAGGACTTTGCCGTCTCCAAAGACGGAACGAGGGTTCACTACTTCCTCGTTAGGGGTGAGAAGGACGAGAAGAAGGCGTGGGTCTTCGGCTACGGCGGCTTCAACATCTCGCTGACGCCAAGGTTCTTTCCACAGGTGATACCCTTCATAAAGCGGGGCGGAACCTTCGCCATGGCCAACCTCCGCGGCGGTTCCGAGTACGGTGAGGAGTGGCACCGGGCTGGAATGAGGGAGAACAAACAGAATGTCTTCGATGACTTCATAGCGGTTCTGGAGAAGCTCAAAGGCGAGGGTTACAGGATAGCGGCCTGGGGCAGGAGCAATGGCGGACTTCTCGTCTCAGCAACGCTCACCCAGAGGCCGGACATCATGGATGCGGCGCTGATAGGGTATCCCGTCATAGACATGCTCCGGTTCCATAAGCTATACATCGGGAGCGTCTGGATTCCCGAATACGGCAACCCCGACGACCCGAAGGACAGGGAGTTTCTCCTAAGATACAGCCCGTACCACAACGTGAAGCCGGCAAAATATCCGCCGACACTCCTCTACACCGGCCTCCACGACGACCGTGTGCATCCGGCACATGCACTCAAGTTCTTCAAACTACTGAAGGAAGTCGGTGCCCCCGTCTATCTCCGCGTGGAGACGAAGAGCGGTCACATGGGCGCTTCACCGGAAACGAGAGCGAGGGAACTGACCGACCTTCTGGCCTTTGTCATCAAGAACCTCTGACCAACCATACCTTTTCAATTTTGCCCCGGGAAGCTCGAAAAGTTCTTATATCCGGGCATAGGAGTAATAGACTAGGGGCGGAATCATGTACAGCAAGAGGATATCAACGGGCATCCCGGGGCTCGATGTCATGCTCAGGGGCGGATTGATACCCGGAAGGACGTACTTGGTAAAAGGTGCTCCAGGTACTGGCAAAACTACCCTCGCCATGCACTTTGCTATGGCTGGAATCGCAAACGGTGAAAACGTCCTCTACGTAACCCTCGAAGAGCCCGCCGAGAACCTGAGGGCTGATATGGCGAAGATGGGCTTTAGAATCAACGACAGCAGGTTTACCCTGATAGACGCCACCCCCACATCGGAGAGATACGTTCTTGTCGAGGACTTCTTTGAGTCCTTTGCTGGAAGCATGGAGAAAATGACCGCCGCAATAAAGGAGCAGCTGAGGGAAAGACATTACACCAGGATCATACTTGACCCAATAACAATGCTTAAGCTGACCTCCTCAAAGGAGATGGAATACCGAAAAGCCTTTCTGAGCTTTGTGAAGAGCATGGCCCGGATGGGTGCAACGGTTCTCATGACGTCCGAACTGCAGAAGACCGACATCGAGGAGTACCTTGTGAGCGGGGTCATAGAATTGAGGATGTTTGACATCCAGGGGACGCTATACCGCGGGCTGAAGATACTGAAGTTCAGGGGAAGTGGCTTCGACCACAGTATGCGCCCGTACGAGATAACCAGCAGGGGGATAGTCGTCCACCACGACCGCGTCATTTCACTGCCCTGACGCTTCTATCATCGCCATTATCTTTCTGTGGAGCTGTTTTATCATCTCCCTTCTGTCCTCCATGAGGACCACGTCGCTTGAGCCTATCACTTCAAGGTTGAATGCGAATGGACTTGGGAGTTCGTTGTGCTCGACCACCACCTTTATCCTTCCCTCCCTGACCCAGCGGAGGAAGAGTTCGGCAGCCTCAACGTCCATCTTGTCCTCCATTATCTCACGGTAGACCTCCTTGAGAAGCGGAAAGTCAGGGTGGTTCTCCTTGAGCACTTTGAGGAGCGCAACGGCCATGACCTGTTGCCTTCCGAGGCGCTTGCTCCTTCCAATGTATCTCCTGAGGATCAGCAGCCCGCGGTTGGCGACGTGCCTGAAGCGCCTCTTGAGGAGCTCCGTGTTGTCAAGGGCCCTCCTAAGAACCTCGCGGAGGTCTTCGATTTCAAACAGGGCCATTATCTCCTCTTCGCTCAACCTCTTATCAGGGGGAAGGAGCAGGGCGAAGCCGTTGTCGTTTATGGCGACACCGACATTGGTCCTCTTTTTCTTGCTCACGAGATATGCAAAAGCCCTGCTCAGGGCGTCGTTTGCGCGCCTTCCGATGAGGGTGTGGAAAAAGTAGCGGTTCCTCTTATCCCCGAGGACTTCCTCGACGAGAACAGTCTCGTCGTCCGGAACCGTTGAATACCTCGCCTGCTCGCGGAAATAAGTCAAAATCGCCTTGGCGGCCCTCTCATCTATGCCGTACTTCCTCATGAGCAGGCTCTTGGCTCGCTTGTTGTCCACGAGGCCGGCGACCTCCTTTCTAAAGCGCTGGACATCCATAGCAAGGTCGAAGCTGAGCGGAAGCATCTCCGAGAACCATGCTGGAATGGTCGGCTTCGCCCCCTCGCGGGGAATCACGTAAATCTTGTTGCCCCTGCTCTTGACGAACTCGTAGGTTCTCCCCGCCAAGACGAAGATGTCGCCGGGCATCAGCCTTTCGGCAAACTCTTCCTCAACCGTTCCGATCATCTGCTTGTCCATGGTGTAGACCCGTATCTTTGCTTCGTCAGGTATCGTGCCGACGTTCATATAGTAGATCGCCCTCGTCATCTTGCCGCGCCTTCCGAAGCGGCCGTCCTCAAGCCATATCTTCGCGTAGACCTTCCTCTCCTCCAGACCAGCGTACTCCCCGGCGAGATACCTCAGCACGCTCATGAAGTCTTCAAAGGGCAGGTCCCTGTACGGATAGGCGCGCCTCACAAGTTTGTACGCCTCCTCCACATCCCACACCTGGTTGAGCGCCATCCCGAGGAGGTGCTGGACGAGGACATCGAGGGGGTTCTTCGGTATCCTTATCCGGTCGAGCCTTCTGTTCCTCGCGTTGTGCGCTAAGACCGTAACCTCCACGAGGTCGTCGCGGTCGAGGGCGAGGATTACTCCTTTGCTGACGTCGTGGAGCCTGTGGCCGGCCCTTCCAATGCGCTGCAGGGCCCTGTTAACGCTCTTCGGCGAACCGATAAGAATGACCAAATCAATTGTCCCAATGTCAATCCCAAGCTCAAGGCTCGTCGAGGTGACAACCGCTTTAAGCTCGCCCTTCTTGAGCTTCTCCTCAACGTCTAACCGAACTTCCCGCGAGAGGCTTGAATGGTGCGCCTCTATAAGACCCTCGAACTCCGGATAGCGCTTTTTCAGGTTGTATGCGACCCTCTCGGCACCGCTCCTCGTGTTGGTGAAGATCAGCGTTGTCATGTGCTCCCTGATGAGCTCCGCCAGACGGCGGTACAGGGCGTTGCTAAGCGTTCCAGCATCGGTATAAACAAGGTCGTCAACCACGCTCTCGACCCATATCTTAGTCTCCTTGGCGAAGCTAACGTCAACTATCAGGCCCGGTCTCGGCTTCCCATCGTCATCGAAGCCGAAGACGAATTTGGCGACCTCCTCAAGCGGATGAATTGTCGCGCTCAGGCCTATCCTCACGAATTCGTTCTCGGACCAATGGGCGAGCCTCTCGACGCTGAGCGCGAGGTGAGTGCCGCGCTTGTTTTCAGCTAAAGCGTGAACCTCGTCTATGATGAGGTATTTGACCGTCTTAAGCCTCTCGCGGAACTTGGGGGCATTCAGGGCTATGGCAAGACTTTCGGGTGTGGTTATAAGTATGTGCGGCGGCCTCTTCACCATCTTGCTCTTCTCGTAGCTTGAGGTATCGCTCGTTCTTATGCCAACCCTTATGTCCGGAATCTCGTAGCCGAGCTCCTTTGCCACCTCCTTTATCTCGGCCAAGGGCCCCTCCAAGTTGCGCTTAATGTCGTTGTTCAAAGCCCTCAGCGGGGAGACATAGAGCACGTAGATTTTATCCTCAAGCTTCCCGGCCTTGCCGAGGAGGATAAGCTCGTTTATGGCCGCGAGAAAAGCCGAAAGGGTCTTCCCGGAACCGGTTGGAGATGAGATGAGCACGTTCTCTCCCTTGTGGATTTCGATGACCGCGTAGCGCTGTGGCGGTGTGAATGTTCCAAACTTCCGCCTAAACCACTCCCTAACCGGCTCGCTGAGTATCCCAAATATTTCCTCATCAGTGTATTCCCTCTCGGCGTAGCGTATCCTTTCCCCGCGCATCGAGGTTCGGTTGGGTTTTCGATTTTTAAGCTATTCGGTTATCTTAACAAACTTTTTAAGTGCTGAATAGGAACTCAAAACGGTGAGAGGATGGAAGGGAAGATTGGGAAACTGGAGAGAGTCCTGGAGGAGTTCAACAGGCTTCACGGGAGTGAGGCTCAAGCGAAGATACTGCGAGTTGAGGGAGATGAGGCTATCATTGAGTTCTCCGGCTCATTCTGTGCCACGTGCGGGCTCTACGACTACTTCGATGATATCAAGTGGGAGGCGATGGACTTCGGCCTGGAAATCGAGCCGGTGGAGGTTTTGGAGGCCGAGGAAGATGAGTTCGAGCACGGCAGGTACGTGGTGAGGTACAGGGTTGGAGACTTCAAGCCGCGTGGAATAAAACTCTCCAATAAGGGAAATGGGTAGAGTGATAAAATAGTGAAGGATTCTGTTTAATTCCTTTCCCTTAGTTCTCCTTTCATTCTCAGGTACTCCTCCCTGCTCAGCGGAAAGTCTTTTGCCGAGGCGAGAAACGAGTTCACGAGTTTCACCTGTTGCCTGAAGACCTCATCCGGGTTCTCCTTTAGCCTTTTGACGTAGAGCTGGATGAATGCAAGTCTCTCCTCCATGTCACGCTTAGAAGGGAACCTCAACGCCGAGCCTTTTCGCATAGTCATTTAGTGTCCTCCTGTCTATCCTTTTCTTGAAAAGCTCATAGAGGAAAAACGCGTCTTCTACATCCTTGTCCGTGCCAAGATAGAGCTTGTAGGCTATCTGGAGTTCTATCGGCGATATGTAAATCCAATGACCGTTAAGTCGGACGGGGATCCTGTTTTTAAGTGCTTCCCTGTGAAAATAATCCTTGGGGAACTTTATCTCAGCGTTCGGGATTATCTCGCCTCTTCTGGCCATCCTTATTCCGAGCCTTTCAGTCAGCATTTCGTAGAGTCCCTCACAGTCCTCTGGATTCAAAAATTCAAAGCCTGCTTTCTGAGCTTCTTCACACATACGTAGGAATCTCCCCTTGGTGATATGCTCAATAATAAAGTCCACGTCTTCGGTACCTCTGGAACGGCCGAAAAGGATGGTAACATATCCACTGACTATGACGTAACGGATATGCCTCTCAACTATACCTATAACGTCGAGTACGAACCTGTCCAGCTCACTAAGCTCGCGGTTGATTATTATCTCGTCATCGTTAATCTCTATCCCCATGGCTCTCCCATTGGACTTTGGGAGGCATCATATTTAGTCCTTTTGGCAGATGGATGGAAGCCGACATTATTAAAAAGTTCCATCTCAGATTTACTCCCATGGATCCTCTTTCCCTTGGCCTCTTCCTCATCCTGCTTTGGGACGGCTACTTTTTCTTCAATTACATAATTAGCCTTTTCCGTAATTACAGAATTCGGGAGTGGGAGCCGAAGGTCTCCATTATAATCCCTGCCTACAACGAGGGTGAGAAGGTTCTCAAGGCGATCAACTCAGCCCTTTCACAGGATTATCCGGACTTTGAGGTCATAGTGGTAGATGATGGGAGTGAAGACAACACCTTTAAGGTTGCCAATTCCGTCAACGATCCGAGGCTCAGGGTTTACAGGGTGGCGCACGGTGGAAAGGCCAAAGCTTTGAACTTCGGCCTCTCGAAGGCTAGTGGGGAGATTGTAGTCACAACCGACGCCGACAGTTATCTCGAACGAGATGCCGTTAAGGAGCTGGTGAGACGCTTTTACTCCAACGAAATTTTCGGTGTCGGCGGACAGGTTCGCGTCTCTGGAGGCTCTTTCCTTGAGATGGCACAGGACGCGGAGCACCTCAGAATAGCCATGTTCCGCCGGGCAAAGGAGTTCGATGACCTGAGCGTCGCACCCGGGCCGGTTTCTGCCTTCAGAAGGGAAGCCCTTGAGAGGATCGGCGGCTTTGTTGAGGACATCGTCGAGGACTATGCCACTACAAAGGCGCTAAAAGCGTTTGGAAAAGTCGTCTATGCCCCAGGGGCAAGGGTCTGGACAGAGATGCCGAAGAGCATTGGTGTGCTCTGGCGCCAGAGGAAGCGCTGGTTCCTCGGCGACCTGATGAACCTCGGCGGTGGTTTCACCAAGGACTGGGCCTTTTTGATTCTCGGGGATGTTGTGGCGTTCCTTGACGTGATCGTTCCACCCCTCCTTCTTGTCACCGGGAACTTTACCCTCTTCGCCCTCTGGTGGTTCTTCGAGACCCTCACTATGCTTTTACCGACTCTCTTCGAGGGGGGAAGGCTGATAAACGCTCTCCTGTTCCCGATAATCGTCTGGTTCTGGGCGGCCTTTTACCTTACCCTCCACATCTACGGCTACCTCTCGGTGCTCCTTGAGAGGGTATAAAGCAATACTGAGCGAAAACCTTTTAAGTGCTCAACCATGTGCTACATAGACTATATAGATTATGTGTCAACAAATAGACTATAGTGATGACGATGATAACGGCGCTCTTCATGGCGTGGGCGATAGGCGCGAACGACAGTGCAAAGGCGGTTGGCACAGCCGTTGGGTCGGGAGTCATAGGCTTCAAGAGGGCAGTGCTCCTAATATGTGTATTCACCACCTTAGGCGTTTTTCTCGGCGGCTCCGGCGTTTCCGGAACGGTCTCCGGGCTGGCCGAGGGTATGTCTGCTGGCGAGGTCGGTCTCGTTCTCTTCAGCGCGGCCTCGGCCGTGACCATCGCGAGCCTGTGGGGAAGGCCAATCTCAACGACCCAGTCCATAATAGGCGGCCTCGTCGGGGCTTCCCTCGCCCTCGGACTGCCGGTTGACTGGTGGACTGTCGGCAGAATAGCATCGGCGTGGGTTCTCTCACCGATCGTCGCCGCTCTCTTCGCGTTGGCCGTCTACAGGCTCTACAAGCCCCTGCTAGGGAAGATAAAGTGCCTGCGAAACCTTGAACTGACCCAGAAGTGGCTCGTCTTCACGGCGGCAGCCTTCTCGGCCTTCAACCTCGGCGCCAACGAGCTCTCCAACGTCGCCGGGCTGATGGAAGGGCTTGGAATAAACGGTCCGTTTAAGCTCCTCCTGGCGCTCACCCTTACACTGGGGGCGCTGACCTTCAGCTACGACGTTATGATGACGGTCGGAAGGGATATCTCCCCCCTCGGGCCGACCTCGGCCTTTTCGAGCCAGTTCGGAGCATCTCTGGCCGTCAGCGCGGCCAACCTGATAGGCCTGCCAGTCAGCTCTGGTCAGGCCATAGTCGGCGCCATAAGCGGCCTTGGAGTATACAAGGGTGAGCATGTAAACGTCAAACTCCTCGTGGGAATCGTGAAGGGGTGGATAATAGCCCCGGTTTTCGCGGGTGCGATATCCTACCTCCTCATCACGGTTTTAGCTTAGGCTTTTAAACCCCCCACCGAAGGGCTTAGAGGTGTTGGAGATGGTCGAGTTCAAGTTTGAGGTAAAGGCGAGAGACGCCGCTGGGAGAATAGGGAAGCTGACCGTTAACGGAAAAACGATAGAGACTCCTGCTATAATGCCGGTCATCAACCCGAAGCAGCTGATAGTGACACCCAAAGAGCTGAGGGAGATGGGCTTCGGGATGGTGATCACCAACTCGTACATCATCTACAAGACGCCCGAACTCAGGGAGAAGGCCCTTGAGCTTGGAATCCACAGGCTCCTCGACTACGACGGCATAATAGAAGTCGATTCAGGCTCCTTCCAGCTCATGCGGTACGGCGGTGTGGACGTCACGAACAGGGAGATTATCGAGTTCCAGGAGAGGATAGGGGTCGATATAGGCACCTTCCTCGACATTCCAACTCCACCGGATGCACCGAGGGAGAAGGCCAAGGAAGACCTCAGAATAACCCTCGAAAGGGCAAAGGAAGCCGAGGAAGTCAAGAACATCGCGATGAACGCGGCAGTCCAGGGCTCCACCTATCCAGACCTGAGAACCTACGCGGCCAGAAAGCTCAGCGAGATGAACTTCGAGATTCACCCGGTTGGAGCAGTCGTCCCACTCATGGAGAGCTACAGATATAAAGACCTTGTTGATGTAGTTATCGCTTCAAAGCTCGGTTTGAGACCCGACAGGCCCGTCCACCTCTTCGGTGCAGGACATCCGATGATTTTTGCTTTAGCGGTCGCGATGGGGATAGACCTCTTCGATTCCGCGAGCTATGCCCTCTACGCAAAGGACGACCGCTATTTAACGCCCGAAGGTACCAAGAGGCTCGACGAGCTTGAGTACTTCCCCTGCTCCTGCCCGGTCTGCTCCCGCTACACTCCGCAGGAGCTCCGCGAGATGCCGAAGGAAGAGAGGACGAGGCTTCTGGCTCTCCACAACCTCTGGGTAATCCGCGAGGAGCTCAACCGGGTCAGGCAGGCGATAAAGGAGGGAACCCTCTGGGAGCTCGTCGATGAGAGGGCCAGGAGTCACCCCAAGATGTTCGCCGCCTACAAGAGGCTGCTGGAGTACAGGGAGTACCTTGAGAAGAACGAGCCGGTGACCAAGGCGAGTGCCTTCTTCAAGGTGAGCGAGGAAGCGATGGGCTGGCCCATCGTCCAGCGCGCTAAGGAGAGGGCCGAGCATGTTGCCAAGAAGTTCCCGGAGAGGGTAAGCCACCCAATCTTCGGTGAGATTCCGAAGTACCTCAGCCTGAGCTATCCATTTGCCCAGAGCGAGGGCGAGGAAGACTTCACCATAACCAAGCCCGCCAAGGGAGAAGCGAGGAGCTACATCATGGCCATAGCGGAGTACCAGTTCGGCGAAGGTGCAGGAGAAGCATTCAAGGATGCCTTCGTCGAGCTTTCCCGGAAGACAGGAATGCCAAGGCAGATTAAGGCCAAGGGCAAGCATCTCGCTACCTTCAGGGCTGAGGACGGCCTTCTGACCCTCGGCATTGAAGGTGCCAGAAGGCTGCATGAGATACTATCATTCCCGAGGATGCGCGTTGTGGTTAACGAAGATGCAGAGCCGTTCGCGAGGAGGGGGAAGAACGTCTTCGCCAAGTTCGTGGTCGATGCAGACCCGGAGATAAGGCCCTACGACGAGGTTCTGGTGGTGAACGAGAGGGACGAGCTTTTGGCCACCGGACAGACCCTCCTCAACGGCGAGGAGCTGAAGGTCTTCCAGAGCGGACTGGCTGTGAAGGTTCGCAGGGGCGTTGGGAAGTAGAAAATTTTATAACGTCCCTCCCTTCTCCTATTTCGGGCGGGCCCGTGGTCTAGATGGTTATGACGCCACCCTTACAAGGTGGAGGTCCGGGGTTCGAATCCCCGCGGGCCCACCATAAGAAACTTTTCTGGCGAAAAGTTTCATCAAAGTTCGTAGCTCCTTCTTGAACTGCTGGTTTTCAGGGGGTTTCTTATTATCGGGGCGGTTTGGCGTAGAGAATTGCTTTAAAAGCCTCTTTGTGCAGGGTTTGCTTTCTTTTGATGTCCTTCAGGTACCTTTTTGAAGTCAAACCCTCTGTAAGGAATCTTTGGAGATTCTCATGAGAAAGCTGGCCTTGAGTTTAGAAACCCATCCTCAGAGTGCAACACTATAAAGAGCTACCAACTTTTGGTCAAGCTTTCTTAAAGCTTGTGTGCAATATTGTGAGCTATCACCGTGAGGTCAAACTACCGGGGTGATAGTATGCTACCAGGGCGATAGTTATGCATTAGGGCCATACATTCAAGTCGCCCTCTTCTCCCCCTCTGGGAACTTCCAGTTTCTGGTTATCTTCGTCACATTCCGGACGAGAGCCTTCTCCTCCGGGTGTCTTGAGACGAGCTCCTCCAGGAAGGAAATAAGCTCATCGTAGGCGGGCTTGTCTATCGGGAAAGGCACTCTATCCTTGCCCCCAACGGCGTAGGTGAACTTGAAGGGGTCGGGCGGATGCGTTACCGGGTCCTTCCAGCTCGGGTGGACGTCATAGACCAGCTCAAGGACGAGCGAAAGAGCGCGTAAAGTGCTCGGGCCTAGGCCCTTCAGCAGGAGGAACTCCTCGTAGTTGCTCACACTAAGCTCACGGGCAAACTCTAATGCCCTCTTGTTCAGCTCAAAC
The DNA here is from genome assembly GCF_024707485.1 of Thermococcus thermotolerans. NCBI lineage: Archaea > Methanobacteriati > Methanobacteriota > Thermococci > Thermococcales > Thermococcaceae > Thermococcus > Thermococcus thermotolerans. Next base: position 615,007 of record NZ_CP102602.1, on the reverse strand, counting down.
CTTCCCAGACTTTCGTAGCGCCTCAGGATGGAAACCTCATCGACGTCGCGAGGCTTGTAATAAACGAGCGGACGGTAGCCTTTTACGAGCGCTTTCAGGCTCTCCAGCTCACGCTCTATTTTAACCGGGTTTTCCTGAACCACGTCGAGGAGCGTCTTCTGGTATTCTTTGGCTTCCTTTGAGACGGTGTTGAGGGCGAACTCCCTCTGCAGGCCCGCTATTGCCTTATGTGGGTCGAGCGTAAAGGTATCGGCATCGAACCAGTGGAAGCGCCTCGCGAGCTTGGCTTTCTCGTTCATGCCCTGCTGTACCACCGCCCAGTTGCCCTCTTCATCGAGGAAGAAAACGTGGTGGTAGAGCTGGTAGCCGGTCTGTAGGGCGACGGTGTCCACCTTCGCGACCAGCCGTGATGTTCTAATGTATAGTTCCGGATCAAGCCCGTAGAGCTCCGCTATCCTTTTCAGCTCATCTAGCGTGGCGCGGCTCTTCTTCCCCTTGCCCCCGGCGGCTTTAACTCCTAACTCCTCCCTCCAGAGGGCGTCCTTTATCATGCCGGCAGTAACGGTTGTCGAGCCGGAGGAGTCCCAGTCCATCCCGATGACGTTGTTGAAGGCCTGGAACCAGACCGGGTCGGAGAGCCTCTCTAAGAGTCCCTTGGTGCCGTACTCCTCGACAGCGAGAACCAGCACTAACCTCGTGAGCTTCCTCATCCTCTGCGCCAGCCACGCCGGAACATGGCCCCCGTGAAGGGGTAAATCGGCGATGTTCCTCATCACAACCCCCTCGTATCAAAACGATTTAACCTTTGCCACAACCTTTTTATCCCCCGGCACGTTTACTCCATCGTAAATCCACGGGAGGTATGCTCATGGGAGTTGAAAAGGTTCCGAAGTACGACATTCCGACCAAGAAGGTTGACTACGTTTTTATCGAGCTCGACAAGATGAAGCCCCACGAGCAGCTCGTTCAGAAGGAGCTTGAGGCCTTCATCGAGAGCGTTACCGGTAGTGGAATCTTCTGGAAGCCCATGCTCCTCGCCAAGGTTCCCGGTGAGGACACCTACCTCATCGTCGACGGTCACCACCGCTGGGCCGGCCTCCAGAAGCTCGGTGCCAAGAGGGCTCCATCGGTTATACTCGACTACTTCAGCGATGATGTCAAGGTCTACACCTGGTATCCGGCCTTCAAGGGAAGCCTTGAGGAAGTCCTTGAGAGACTCAAGGAGGAAGGCCTCGAAGTCATCGAGGACCCCAATGCCGAGGAGAAGGCCGAGCGCGGTGAGATAGCCTTTGCCCTCGTCGGCGAGAAGAGCTTCTCCATCCCCGGCGGCCTTGAGGAGCAGAAGAAGGTCAGCAAGGTCCTCGACGAGATGAGCGTTGAGGGTAAAATCGAGCTCATCTACTACGGCCTCAAGGAGGACGCCAGGGAAGACATGGGCAGGGGTGAGATCGACTACGTCTTCATCAGGAAGGCCCCGAGCAAGGAGGAGGTTATGGAGCTCGTCAAGCGCGGCGAGGTCTATTCCCCGAAGACCACCAGGCACGTCCTGCCCTTCAACCCGGACAAGATTGACGTCAAGCTTGAGGAGCTGTTCTGAAGGTTTTTAACTCCCTTTTCCTACTTTCTACGCCGATGACGAAGGATCAACCGGCTGAAGGATGATGACCAGTCCAGGAGGCCGAGGCATGCTCAAAGGATTGATATTCGACGTTGATGAAACCCTGGTTTACTATGAGGGTTACAATCACAGGGAATGGTATGAGAGGTGGGTTATGCCGGCCCTCCGGGAGCGCGGCATCGAGCTGGACTACGAGACCTACAGAAAGACGGTGACCGGCGAACTTCCGAGGAGCTACGTCGAGCGCTTTGGCATAGACCACGTGGAGTTCTGGAAAATCGTTGACGGTGTGAACCTCCAGTACCGCCGGTGGATGGCCGAACGGGGAAAGATACGGGCATTTCCAGACGTTGATGCCCTTAGAGAGCTGAAAGCTATGGGCCTGAGGCTCGCCGCGGTGAGCAACGCCTCCCAGGAGTGCACGGAGTTCGTTCTGAACCTCTTCGGTCTGAGGAAGCACTTCAAGGTTGTTTACGGGAAGGACTACTCCAACCTCGACGGCGTCAAGCCAAACCCCTACCTCGTTGAAAAAGCCTTGAGGGCACTCGGGCTTAGGCCGAAGGAAGCACTGATGGTTGGCGACAGCCGCCACGATGTGCTCGCCGGAAAGCGCGCTGGAATGAAAGTGGTCAACGTTACGCGCTTTGGTGAAATCGAGGGTGCTGACTACTACGTGAAGGATCTCTGGGAGCTTGTGGAACTGGTAAGAAAAAGTCTAGGGACTCAGTCCCCGTAGAATTCCTTTTCAAAGACGTCTATTCCAACTTCTAGGCTTTCGAGCCAGTCAAGGAATTTGCCAACGTTCTCGTCCCTGAATATCGCACCGTGCTGGGGAGCTATGGTCTTTGGGTTCAGCCTTCTAACTGAGCGAACCCACGCCTTCAGGCCCTTCGTCGAGCTCATATATCTCCTGTGAAAGCCTTCCATGAGTTTGACGTGTTTTTCGAAGTCTTCAACGAAGAGGTACCACTCGCCCTTGGGGAAGGCGGCCGCCCCTATGTCTGTACTGAAGAGTATCCCGCTCTTCTCATCGTAGAACGAGAAGTTGCCAGGACTGTGCAGGTAATGGGAGGGGATTGCCCTTATCACCGAGTTTCCAAGTTTAAGCTCGGCCCCCTTATCGGGAATTCCAATGGTTCTCCCTGCGCTCAGCACCGCCATGTGGGGAATGAAGCGAACCCAGAGCTCTGAAATGGCGACCTTTGCAAGCGGAGCGTACTCAAACCAGAGGTTCAGGCCCGCAACAACATCTGGGTCCTGATGGGAGTACATAAGGTACTTTATCTGCGTCGGTGGAATCAGTGCCGAGACGTTCTTGAGCACTCGCGAGAAGACAAAGAAACCACCTGGCTCTATCAAAGCTCCCTCGTTCCCGTCTATAACAAGATATTGATTCGTGAGGATGCCCTTTTCGTCTTCGGCCTCCTCAATACCGAGCCAGTAAACCCTATGTTCTCCGTCATCGTAGAGGGGATAGCTGTTCATATTCCTTATCATTTCAAACACCTCCCACGGGAACCCAGACATTGACCATATAAGCGCCCTCGATCCCGGAGACTATTTCAAGGGCTTTTCTGGCTGTTTCATCGTCCTCAACCTTCACCACCTGAGTGCCGTTCTGGTTCCTGTACTCGACCGCGAGTACCTGACTTCCCTTGATAAGAAGTTTAAATGCCTTCATTCCGTCTTGGGTTATCCCCGACACGTAGAGGGTACTATAGCTCAGCTTTCCACGCATCTCCATAATGACGTCGAAGAGACCGCCCTTTTGGATTATGTGGAGTCCGCTGTGGACCATCTTTGATTTGGAAAGGAAAGACACCACACTCATAGGGTCTGAAAAGTCCACATTATCAACGATACCTGCCGAGGCCGATAGCGGTGGAACCGTATCAAGGTTCTCAGCCAGCTCTTTCAGGCTCCTGGCGATTCCACTTACGAGTACCTCAAGGGTTTTTCCGAGCAGAAATTCACCGCGCCCCTGGTAGGAGAGCTCGATGTCCGCAGTAACGCTCTTCTGCCACTCTTTCATCCCAATTGTAACTGTGAGATGGCTCTTCTCCCCAATCCCGTCGTAGATGTAGCTGCTACTGTCGTTCATCACGGTAAATGTGTATGTGTCCCCGAACTTGAAGACGAACCTCGGAAGTAGTATCTCTGCCTGAACGCCGTTTCGGGTGTTTACCCTGACAACATACGGCCAGTTGGTGATGAACTGCGGGGCATCTTCCAGTATCTTTTCAACGTTCTCCCGAGGGGCGTTTATCTCCACAGATGTGTTCCTGCGCTTCATAGGGCCTCACCCAAGATTTCCTGGAGGCGAAGGTAGGCACCTTCCACACCCTCCAAAGGATTCACAGGCACAAGAAAGTATACCCTGTAGCCATCCTTGAGGACCAACTGTCTTTCCCTGTCGTGGAACACTGCTTCGATCTCCATTTCAGTTATCCTGTCCCCGATGACTTCGAGCGTCCCAACGATATGGGGAATCGCGTTCTCAGGAGGTTTGCTCAGGTATCCCCACAGCATGTAGAGATACTCAAAGGGATTAACGGTCCAGATAAGAGTTGGTCTAACTAGATTCTTTGTCTCTGATATCATTTTACCCACCTTTGCATGATCTCCAGCCTCTTGTGTTTTAGATCAAATCAGCTGGTTTGTATTTTAAACCTTTGGTTTCAATTTCATAACAGACAGATTTCAAATTTCGAAATCTCTACTTTTAATTTTTCCCTCATTTGGAATTCAAACCTGGCCTGGAGGAATGCACTACCCTTAAATACAGGGAGTCCTGAAATAACCAGGACGTGATGGCTATGGAGGCCGTTGGATTCAAATGTGAGAGGTGCGGTGCGCCTCTGGATGTATCCCCCGAAACTATAGTCTCCATCTGCCCGTACTGCGGTTTTCCGAACCATATAAGCGGAAACCTGAAGACGGAAAACATCTACATCGTCCCGACAATCGACAAAAACGCCATAGCCAAAGCCTTCTGGGACCGTGTCAACAGGGATTTTGACCTGAAGAGGATGAAGGACCAAATAGAGGTAGTCGACATAGAAGGCCACTACGCACCTTACTGGGTGGGCAACGTTCACGTCGAGGGCGACGTCGAATACATGGTGCGTGAGGAGGAGTGTCACACCGACTCGGAGGGCGAAACCCACTGCCACACCGTCGAGAGGCACTACCACGACTACGTTGACGAGGTTTTGAGCCTTATTGGCTCCGCGAGGAGGCAGGTAAAGAGCTTCGGCGTTGATGACATCATCGTCCACTACTCGAGGGCAAGACCCAAAGGAAAAAAGCTCCTTGAGCTGGACGAGGAGCAGTGGGGAAAGATAAAGCTGGAGATACTCAACACTGAAATAGACGAGACCCAGGCGAAGATGATAATGCGCGAGGACGCGATAGACGTTATAAGGAGCCGCTATTCAGCCAAGGCAGACAGGATAGAGCGCTTTGATATAACTGCCGATGAACCCCAGAACGTTTCCCTGGTTCTCCTGCCCATGTGGACTGTCTACTACAAGCACGAGAACTCGATATACCACGCCGTCTTCGCCGGCTGGGACGGAAGGGACGTTGCAGCCACCGAGCCTATGCTCCTCTGGAGACGCGCCCAGTACATGGCCGGCGTCGTTTTGGGAATAGTCATAGGTGCCGCCGGAGCGGCCTACGGCAGTGCAAACGGTTCGGCTCTGGTTTCGGTGCTCTCGCTGATACTCGGGGCCGGCGCCAGCGGTTACTTTGGCTCGCTGGTTCTTGAGGGGCAGAGGACGGAGAGGAGCACCGGTATCATGGGGAGCTTTAGGGGAGGTCTCAGGAGGTGATCGCCATGGAAGTCCAGTGCCCAACCTGCTCGGCCAAGTTTAAGGTTCCCGACACGGTAAGTATAGCCACCTGCCCATACTGCGGAACGACCTTCCACGTTCACACCGGCGAAGAGAGCCCGGAGGAGCACTTCTTCTTCCCGCCGATGAGAAAGGACGCCGGAGGAGTTCTGCTCAAGTTCCTCTCCAGGCAGTACGGTGCCCCGGCCGACATAACGGGGGCAAAGGTAACGAAAAAAGAGCTCCATTGGGTGCCGGTTTACTTCTTCTACCTCCACGGGAGGAGCAAGAGATGGTCGACGATAGAGGAGGTTCGCTTCGTTGGAATCCCCGCAGGCTCACCCTTCCAGGGTTTGCTGAAGGATTACCCCTTCCCGATAAGGGGCAAGCGCTTCTTCGACGAATCCGTGGTCAAGAAGGGCAGGTACTATGAGCCGAAGATGTCAAAGGAAGAGGCTGAGGCCATAGCGAGGAAGCTCATGGAGGGCGCCCTGAGGAGCGAAGCCAGCCAGGAGGACAAGTCCCTGGGAGATTTTGAGGTGGAGGTGAATTACCTGGGACTGGTGCACTATCCCCTCTGGGAGGTTCACTACGAATACGGAGGTCAAAACTTCGTGGGATACATCGATGGAACAGACGGGAGGGTTGTTCAGGCGGAGTACCCGCTCATGAGCGGTGCCAGGAAGAAGGCCAGCCTCCTGGGAACAGGTGTTCTGGCAGCCGGGCTGATAATCGGTATAATCACGGCCGGCGCATACGGAAGCGCCTGGGGGCTCATAGGCGGGCTCATCCCCGGAGGCGCCGGGGCCTTTGGCATATTCCGGAAAGGCGCCGTGAAGAAAAGGAAGGTGAGTGAGGTCACTAGAGTCAACAGGGGTAACCTGTATTTCAAGCCTATGTGAGGTGTTGCTTATGGGAAAGGAAACTTCGATAGTTGAGAAGCTTGAGCTCGTAATTCCAGGCTTCCACGGCTATAAGAAGAAGGAGCTCATAAGAGAGGACGATAGGCTCGTCCGGGGCAAAGTGGCCGATATCCTTGCCCAGGCTCGGAGGGAAATGGAGCGCGCCCTTCAGAGGTGCGCCATGGTGAGCTGTGCCCAGATGGTTGCCATAGACAACCTGAGGAAGAAGCTCATGGCCCTTGAGAGCAGGGTGAGGCACGCGGAGGCCGGCTACCGCGGCTACTTCGACAGGGTGAAGTTCAAGGAGAAGGAGCTCAACAGGCTACTGGAATACGACGCCAAGATGGTAGAGCTTGCGGAGGAGATACTGAACGAGGTTAAAGCCCTGAACGGGCAGATAGCGAACCCTCAAGCTTTGGGCATGGCAGTTCTGAACCTAGATGACAAGCTGATAAACTTCGAGGAAGTCCTCAACGGAAGGATGAGCTTCGCGGCGGGTGAGTGAGATGGTGCAAGTAATAGAATGGGTGAACCCCGGAGAGGACGAGATAATCTGGAGGTATCCAAACGAGGTCATTAAGTGGGGTGCTCAGTTAATAGTCCACGAGTACGAAGTGGCCGTCTTCATGCGCGACGGCAAGATCTACGACGTTCTCGGCCCCGGAAGGCACACGCTGACGACGCAGAACTTACCGCTCCTCTACAAGCTCGTCGGCGGTTCAAACAGCCCCTTCAAGGCGACGGTGATATTCGTCAGCATGAAGCAGTTCCAGGGACGCTACGGCGGAGAAACGCAAACGAGAGAACTTGCCCCAGTAAAGTACTACGGCGTCTACTGGTTCAAAGTTGCTGACCCGGTTCTCTTCATCACCGAGGTCGTCGGCGGCCAGAGTTTGTATGATACCAGCGACGTCACCAAGTTCATCCGCGCCTACTTCAACGAGGGCATGATGAAGCATCTCAGTACTTACTCCATCGTTGACCTCTTCCAGAACCTCGACATGGTCAGCACGCAGGTCAAGGTCAAGCTCATCGAGGACTTCCGCAGGCTCGGCCTTGAGCTGGTCGACGTCAAGATTGAGGGCGTGAACACCACCGACGAGTGGCGCCAGAGGCTCTTCTGGATAATGCAGACCGGCAACGCTCAAGCCGTTATGCAGATGGACACGGCCAAGCAGGTGGCAGCGGAACTTGGAAAGAGCGAGGGTGCCGCGATAGGAACGGGTATGGTCATAATGCCTCAGCTCCTTCAGCAGCCGGCTCAGCCAGCCCAGCCGGCACAACCCTACGCCGGTGGAGGCGTTCCTCCCGCTGGCTATCAGGGGGCGGCCCAGCCTGGGGCACCGGCTCAACCGACACAACAACAGGAGATATGCCCCTACTGCGGCAAGCCGATACCGCCGGGAGCGCGCTTCTGTCCATACTGCGGACATCAGATACACCGCTGTCCCAACGGCCACATAGTTCCGGAGGGAGCAAAGTTCTGTCCCGTCTGTGGGGCCAAGATTGAGTGAGTTCCTTTTCTTTTTCCTTTGCAGTGGTAAGGTTTATATAGTTACAAAGGGTATATTGTTCTGTCGGCTTTACCTCACATGGTAACGTCGCGGTGATGGTTTATGAGGTCGGCAATGGCCCTTTCTCTGCTCCTGCTCGTTCTCCTGGCACCATTAGCGGGAGCCGGTGAGTGGTCTCCCGTTGAGGTGATCAAGTTCCAGGGAGTCCAGAATCCCGAGGGGGTTCTCCGCCAGATAGCTAAGGGCGAATACGACGTCGGGCTCTTCTCCCTTCCGGCCGATGAATACCGCCGTCTTGATGAAGACCTTCTCAAAAACCTCGAACTCTACAAGACCGTCGTCTCCTACAATGAGCTGACCTTCAACACTTACCATGATCAGGACAAGGATGCTCCACTGGTTACCGTTGGTGACCAGGTCTACTTCAACCCGTTCGCCATCAGGGAAGTCAGGTTTGCAATGAACTTCCTCGTCAGCAGGGACTACATCGTCCAGAACATCTACCAGGGTAGTGGCGCCCCAATGCTCGGCTGTATAAGGCCCAGCCACCCGGCCAACAAGTACTTCGAGCCAGTCTATAGCGCCCTTAACCTCTCCGCCTCCCAGAACGTTGAGTACGCCATGGAGCTCTTCAACGAGGGCATGGAGATGGCCGTTAGGCAGGTCGCTGTTTACAACCACACCCTCGAGGAGGTCAACGGCACGTGGTACTTCGACGGGAAGCCCGTGACCATCAAGTTCGTTATCCGCATCGAGGACGAGAGGCAGAAAATCGGCCGCTACGTTGCGGATCTGATTGAAGAGTACTTTGGGTTTAAGGTTGAGCGCCTTGAGTGGGACAGGCAGAAAGCCGGACAGGTGGTCTTCGCAACCCCTCCGAGCGAATACGAGTGGAACGTCTACACCGGAGGCTGGAAGGTCGAGAGTGGGGTTCCGAGCGTCTGGATTGATGACTACACTGCCTGGTTCTATTCAGCTTGGTACGGTTACCTGCCCAGCAAGGTTGAACCCAAACACCGGAACATCGTTACCGTGGGCCAGTTCCTCAGGTACGTGGGAAACGGCGATGCAGACGAGGGACTCAGGGTTATTCGGGCAGAGTACTACAAAAGCGCCTCCGAGCTTGGGGAGATTCTCAACTGGACGGAAGAAGAGCTGACGAGACTGCTCGTCCACTTCAGCCTTCAAGTAAATGGCGAGAACTACACCATCCAAAGCGCCGACCAGTACTGGGACCTGCAGAAGATATCTATGGGACTGGGCATAATGGAGGGTGTTAGGATATTCCTCACCGAGGTCTGGGAGCTTTCCCCCGTCAACGGGGTGAGGGTTTCGGAGATAAAGGCGGATCCGAACGTGGGTCTTTTCAACAGGTGGAGCCTCCTGAGCGCGGAAACGCCCGATGGAGTTCTGAGGGTTGCTCACTTCGTTCTCACATGCTGCTGTTTCTGCCTCCCCTTCAACCCCGCGGTTGAGTCCGAATACCATGTCTTTCCAATAGACATCTGGGATCTCCTCCACGATCCTGCGGGGTATACTGATCAGAACGGCCTCTACACACCTTATAGGTGCAGGTGGAACGTTGAGAGGGGAAACTTCACGGTTCCAAACGATGCCGTCATCTACAACCAGACCTCTGGCTGGATAACCCCCCACGCGGGTGAGAGGGCCAAGGTTAGGGTAAGCGTCTCCTGCGACCTCGACGAGTGGCAGAATGGCGTTAGGATGGGAGAAACTGACATCAAGTACTACATAGCCTTCCTCTACATCTGGGCCTATAAGGATATCCCCAATGACCCTTACTACGAGGACGACCTCTCCGAGACTGCCACTTTGCTGGGGAACGTTCTCGGTTTTGAGTTCACGGAGAACGGTTACGTTGTCTACGGCAACTATGCCCATCCAATCGCCGACGATCTCACGGCAAAGGACTACGTCTTCTACCCAAAGTCCCCCTGGGAGCTCTACTACGCGATGGGCGAGCTCGTGGCTAACGGAGATTCCTACGGCGTTTACGAGAGGTACTCCCTTGGCAACGCCGAGGGAAAGATAGAGTGCCTCAACCTCTTGACCAGGGAACACGTTGCTGACCTGAGGAAGGTACTGGTACATCTGATGGAGAAAAGAGCGATCCCACCTGCGATAGCAGACGACGTGAGCGATCCTGAGGAGGGCTACGCGAGGCTCATTGGATGGATAGACACCTTTCACCACGCGGTCGTAAGCGACGGCTCCTTCTACATCGAGAAGAACGTCCCGGAGAACCTGTTCATGGAGCTGAGGGCGTTTAGAGGAGTATCTCCGATTCCCTCCCCAGCAACGACCCCCACGATGTCCCAGGTCTCGACTTCATCCTCTCAAAGCGAGTCCCCAACACCAACTAACGGGTCAGATGACCACCAAACAGCCACCAACACCTCGCTCATATATGCAATTGGCCTGGCGGGCCTTTTGACACTGGTGCTGGTGCTCCTCATGGGCTGGAAAAGATGAAGCCTGAGGGGCAACATAGCTAGTTGACTTTCCTATCTTTTTCAGGTTCAAAACCAAGAGAAAAAGAGAGAGCTTAAACTCCAAACCCCTCCTCAATGTAGGCCCTTATCAGCTCCTTCGTCGCGAGCAGCCCCTTGACGTGCGTCCTCTCCATGCCGTGGCTCGCGTGAACGCCAGGGCCGATGAGGGCTACCCTGACGTCCCAGCCAGCCCTGACAGCTGCACTCCCGTCGGAGCCGTAATAAGGGAAGACATCGACCATGTGCGGGATATCCCTCTTTTCGGCAAGCTCAATGAGCTTCGTCGTCATCTCGTAGTCGTAAGGGCCGCTCGAGTCTTTGGCCGCTATCGATACAGCTGTCTCCTTGCCGGCGACACCATCGCCAACGACGCCCATGTCAACGACGAGGAGCTCCCTCATGCTCGGTGGATAGCCGCTCGAACCTCCATGTCCGACCTCCTCGTAGGGCGAGAAGAAGAAAGCCACCGGGAGCTTTTCCAGAGTTTCAGCACCGAGGTCGAGCATCAGGTCAATGAGGACTGCAACGCTCGCCTTGTCGTCGAGGAAGTGGGCCTTGACAAAGCCGTTAACGTACTCAAACTTCGGGTCGAAGGCTATGAAGTCCCCGGGCCTTATGCCGAGCTTCTCCGTGTCCTCTTTCTTCTCAACGAGCTCGTCCAGGCGGATGTACATATTCTCCTCTTTCCTCTCCTTCTTACCGGCCTCTTTGTTCACGTGGACGCTCGGGTTCTTGAGGAGGAGCGTCCCGCGGTAGCGCTTGCCCGAGCGGGTGATTATCGTGCAGTACTCGCCCTCGAAGGCAGGCAGGTGGAGGCCGCCAATCCTCGTGAAGGTAAGGTGCCCGTCGGGCCGGATTCCCCTTACCATTGCACCGAGGGTGTCAACGTGAGCCGCTATTACCAGCTCTGGCTTGGGGTGGTTGCCCGCCACAAGCGCCCCTTTGTTCGTGTAGTACGTTTTAATTCCGTTCTCGTTTAGGAGTTGGGCGATGTAGGCTGTAACCTCCTTCGTGTATCCTGTCGGGGAAGGAATCTCAAGGATTTTCCTCAGAATTTCAACGATGCGTTCCATGTGGATCACCGTTAAGAAATCGCTCGAAGGTTTGAAAAGGGCATCGGTTTCATGCCCCTAAGGCTTTGATGGCCATGAAGAAAAGAAGGGTTATGAGCGTCAGCACCACCGTGACGCCTATTCCCTCCTCGGCCTTCAGCTTGTAGTGGGCCAAGACTACGTTGGCCATTATGGCCGGGGGCATCGAGGCCTCGACGAGGACGGCGTAGTATATGTCCCCGGCCCCCCTCAGCGTCAGGAGGACGAAGAGGAAGGGAATCACGCTCCTGAAGAGACCGACTTCAGCCAGGTGCCTCAGTCTGAACTCGCGGAGGTTTATTATCGAGCCGAAGTAGACCAGCAGGAGAGGTATACTCCACCAGCCTATTGATCTCGCCGGTTCGAGGAGCCAGGAGGGCAGTTTGACCCTCGTCAGGACTATGAAGAGGGCCAGAAGGTTTGCCGCCGTCGGAGGAAACTTGAGGGCTTTGACGAGGCTGTCCTTGATTGACGCCTTTCCGCTCGAGTAGTGGGCCGCTATAAAAGTCACCAGCGGGAGAACGATGAGGCTGTTGGTGGTCGAGTAGAGTATCGCAGGGGTTATGTCGTCGAGAAAAAGGCTCGCTATGGGAAAGCCCATCGCCGCGGTGTTTGGGTAGGTCGAGAGTATCATGAGCGCCCCGCGCCAGTCCTCGTCTTTAACGAAATACCGCGTGTAGAGGTACGAGAGGCCCAGACTGAGGGCAATGATGAGGAGGACATAGATGAAAACCAGCTTTATGCTCAGGAGGTAGCCCAGGTCCTTGCTCGCGACGTTGCCGAAGACGAAGAGCGTCAGGAGAATGCGGGTGGAGAAGAGGTTGAGCCAATAGAATGGCCTCTCGTCCTTAATTAAGCGCTTCAGGACGTATCCGAGGGCTATGAGGGCGAGCATCTGATAGACATCCATGCTAAAAGCTCGGACTTAGCGTTTAAAAGTATGTCGAACATAAAAATGGAAGGGGTTGGGGCGAAGGAACGAACAAAAATAAAAACAGAGCGGGACTACTCTTTCCTTCCTTTGTGCAGTGGCCACCAGGCCTTTTCTCCGAAGAGCGCCATCGTGGCCGGGCCGATGAGGTAAACTGCCGCTGTGGCAGTTAGCAGGACTCCAACGGCCAGGGCGAAGCCTATCTCCCTGATGCCCCAGGTCGCCCCAGTCATCAGCGAGCCGTAGGTCACCGCCAGCACCGCCGCGAGGCCGACGACGAGGGTGTCCATCGTTCCGGCAGCGACCACCAGCGCGTCCCTCGCGCTCCTGCGCTCGAACTCGTCCCTTGCTTTGACGAGATAGAAGCTATTGTAGTCTATGCCAACGCCCATGAGCACCACGAAGACCATCATGGGCAGGAACCACATGACCTGCTGGCCAAAGACCCTCTCGAAGAGCCAGCTGGAGACCGTTATGCTGAGGAGCACGCCGACTGCTATGGTGCCTATGGTGGTTATAACCGCTGGCAGTCCCTTGAGGGTCGGTATCAACGAGAGGAACATCAGCAGCAGTGCCACCGGGAAGATCCTGTGCCAGAAGACGTCGTTGATAAGGTCACTGAGGTCGAGGGCTAAAGCGGTATTGCCCCCGACCATCCCGGACTTTATTACCCCCGACTCTTCCTCGCCCTTCACTATCCCCCTTATCTCCCTCACCATGTCCTTAGAGCGGTCATCGGTGGCCTCGTACTTCCCGGTTACCTGAATCAGCACTTTGGTGCCGTCCCTGGACAGATAGCGGTCGCCGCCAATGGACTTCAGCTCCTTCACACTGACGTTCACGGGCCTCCCGTAGGGCTGGGTCACGGTGTAGACGTACTCGACGCCCTCCACCTTTGAAATCCTTCCCGCGAGCGCCTCGATGGTCTTGAGGTCGCCATCGCTCAGCGGGTGGCCCAGGTCTATGACGACGTAAGTCGGTGAAGTAACGCCCGCACCAACCGTGCTCTCGCTGAGCTGGAGGAAGTTGTATGTCTCGCTGTCCTTGGGAATGAAGAGCTTTATGTCGTGGGTTCCGTTGAAGTTGGCGAAGTTGTAGGCCGCGGGAACGGCCAGGAGCAAAGCAATGACCACCACTATCTTGGCGTGCTTAACGGCCCACTCCGCGATCCTGCTCCTCTCGTGGAGGTTTACGTTGCTGAGGTGGTGCTCGATGTGCCTCGGCCACCAGAAGGCCGGCTTGTCGCCTATGAGGACCGTTATCGCTGGAATAAAGGTCAGGCTGGCGAGGAGGACTATAACGACGGCGAGGGGCGCTATGATGCCCATGGTCTTGAATATCGGGAACTCCCAGGCCAGGATAAAGCTCGCGAAGGCTATGATGTCCGTTGAGGCGCTCGCGAGGACGGCATCTTTCGCCCTCTTTAACGCCTCGCTCGCGGCCTTGCTGTGGTCGTAGCCTTCAGCGAGGTACTCTCTAAACCTGTGCAGGTAGTAGGTGGAGTAGTCTATCCCCAGTCCGAGCGCCGTCGTGACGGTCAGCATCTGGGCCCAGCTCCCGACGTCGAGGTAGTCTCCCTTCGCGAGCAGGTACAGGATTCCCAGAGCGGTGAGCGTTGCCGTTGCCACGCCGGTGAAGGGGAGGAGCGTCGCCAGCAGAGCCGCACCCATGAGTACCAGGAGCACGAGCAGTGCCCCCGCTATGCTGAACTTGGTGGTCTTGTCGTTGTCCTCCTTGCCGTACTTGATGGCCTCGTAGGTCTGGATGGGGGTTCCGGTGACGTAGGCCTTAACCTCCGGTGAGACCTTCCCAAACTCCCTCAGCGCAATCCCCTTTGCCTCCAGAGAGCTCTCGTACTGCGCTTTGCTCTGCTTCTCCAGGTCGCTGACTCCCTCGAGACCCTTGGGGACGAAGAGTATCAGCATCGTCCTGTTGTCCGGACTCTTGAGCATGCCGATGTAACTCTCTGCGAGGCTGTAAATGGACGGGTAGACCTGCTCTTCAATGGGCTTGACGTCCTCCCTGGTAATTGCTCCTGGATCGTCCCTGAATTTGAAAGCGATCTCCACAAGCCTGGTCGCGTTGATGTGGAGCGGAACTCCGAGGTCAATCTCCCTGATGAGTTTCTCGACGAGCTTAACGGCCTCCTCCCTGACCAGGGCCTCAATCCGGGAGTCGCTCATCGGGTAGTCCCTGGCAACGGTCAGCATTATCTCCCTCAGCGTCTCCTTCACTTCCTCGGGTGCGCTGACGCTGGCGAGCTTCTCATCAACGCCCTGTTCGAACAGGGTGTAGGCTATCTCCTCCGGACTCTTGCCGGCGTAAACCCCGTCCACGGCCTTTCCTATGTCCACCGGGACATCTCCTGCCAGCGCCGTAATTATCTCCCTGACCGTCTCCTTAACGCCAACACCCCCCGCCAGCTCCCTCGGGTTCTTGAGAACGGCGTCGACGATAACTCTGGCGGTTTCCTCGTCTCCGACTCTTTCCGCTGTCTCCGGGATTAAAAGCTCCCTCGCTACTGGCCTGACGTTCCCGCTGGAGTCGTAGACCTTGCCAATAACGCTCTCCGGGAGCCCAACGCCACTCTCCTTCAGTACCTCCGCGAGCAGGGAGACTGTGCCCTTCTTCAGCAGGGCAGGGTTCTCGGCCAGAACGCCGGTGGCGTTGGCGTCGAAGCTCACAACGATCCTGGCCATTGGTTCTGCTAAAGCTCTCTGCTCCACAGGAAGCTTGTCCTTCAGGGCACCAACGAGCAGGCTCTCTTCAAGCTCCATGGTCGGTCCGTAGACGAGGAGCGTCCTGAGTACCTCGTCTGGGTTTGGCATCTCCAGAAGAGGGCTTCCGGCCATAATGGCCTTGGCAACCTCGATAGTCGCGTTCTCAATGGCTGGCGGTGCTGGGTTTCTTCCAAGACTTATCGAGACGTTCACGATGTAGGCCAAAGTCTCCGCCGGAACCTCTCCGAAGCCTGGAACTTCGTAGCTTCCGCCGGCCTTTCCGATGATACCGGGGAGATTATTGAGGGCCTCACCCGCTATTTCTTCGACGGGCTTGGCCGCGTTCTTGCCAAGGTTGATTAGAGCATAGTCGCTTCCAGCTTTGCCGTCGAATGCCACGACGCCCTGATAAAAGGCAATGGAGTAAGCCTCTGCGAGCTGCTTATCCATCGGGTCGCCAACATGGCCAAGAACCATCGCCTTGGTAACGTTGGCCAGGAAACCGTCGGTTATCGCGCCGGCCCCGTAGGTGGAGTAGGCCGGGTAGGTGGAGTTGTAAACCGCGTAAACGAACTCAACTGGAACGCCGAGCTTTTCAGCTATGGCCTGCGCCGTTGCCTGATCAAGGCCCCTCCCGTAGGCCCCCGCCTGGACGAGGGCGTCGTAGGCTCCTATCGTTCCGAGGTAAGTTCCCGCGTAGTTATCGCTCAGGTTGTAGAGGCCGACGTTTAGCCCGGCTATCGTGGAGTTCAGCGCTTTCAGCTGTTCGCTGGCCCCGGTGAGGTTCTCGTGGAGAGCCACGTAGGCCTTATCGGTCTCGTTGATGGCACTCCTGAGGGCGAGACTCTGGTTGTAGAGAACCGTCAGGTTGGCCTCAAGCGCCAGGTAGGCTCTGGCCAGCTGGGGGACGGTTCCATTGAGGGTCTTGACCTGCTCGCTGAGGTTCTCAACCTGGGAGAGAAGGGCCCCGTAGGCGTTGCTGGCGTTTATGGCGGATATATACAAGAGCCCGGTCAAGTTGGCAGCCGTTTTGGTGAGGTTGAGCGCTATCTCATAGGATCTGTTGTGAAGCATATCAACGGCATCGTAGTAGGAAGTGAAATCCGAGCCGTAGGAATTTGCTTCGGCCTTGAAGCGCTCGTAGGCTTCTCTCGTCGCGGGGTCGTTCACGTCCACTCCACTCACTATCATGTAGGTCTGGTTGTCGCTGGTCGAGAACTCGGGGAACTCCTTTGCCAGGGTGTCCTGAACCTTGACGGACTCCACGTCCTTCGGGAGGAACTGATCCATGCTGTAGTTGGTCACGTCGGCTAGCTTTGCAGCCAGGGGCATCGCGGCTATAACTGCTATTATCCAGAGGGCCACAATGGCCTTTGCATGCTTAACGATCCAGTCGTTCCACGCCATCCCCACCACCATTGTCGCTTATCAACATGATGAATTCAAACATGTCGAAATTCGACATGTCGTTGAGAGAAGCGTTTATAAGGGTTGTGGTTCAACCTTCGACCATGGGTGGTCGAGATGGGGGAAGACGTGGAGCGGAGGATAATCAAGGGGCTCTTCACGGTTCCGCTGAAGAACATCATACTTGTCATCGTCGGCCTGAAGGGAGAAGCTCATGGCTATGAGATTCTCAAGGAGCTTGAGAAGTTCGCCATCGGGCTCTGGAAGCCCAGTCACAGCAATCTGTACACTCTCCTCAACAAGATGGTCGAAGACGGGCTTTTGGAGCCGAGGGAGGAGTATCGCGGGAGGGTCAGGCGGGTAAAGTACAGCCTCACCGAGAAGGGCTGGGACTACCTGAAAACCTCCAACGACCTCGCCTTGAGGGTTCTGTACACCTCCGTGAACTACCATGAGGCTCTGAAGAAGAAGCTCGAGGAGATGGAGCTTAAGATGCCGATGGACAGGGAGACCGTCAAGACCTACCTGGAGCTTCTCAAGAGGATACGCGACATACTGGATGAGGAGATAAGGACGATAGAGTCAAAGCTTGGTTGAGTTATATGAACTCCGTAATTGTTTTTGTTTTTGAAGATTTTTCCGTTTTTTGATATTTAACTTGGGATTTATTTTGAAGCAGTTGCTTCTCTTTTGCTACTCTCTCTTCAGCAACTTTGATATAATAGTCATCGATTTCAAAGCCAATATAGTTCACTCCCAGCCTTACTGCCGCAACAGCAGTACTACCTAACCCCATAAAGGGATCAAGGACTAACTTTGTTCGACTAAGCCCATGAAGTTTTATACACATTTCGGGAAGTTTTGTGGGAAATGTAGCAGGGTGAGGTCTTTGTTTTTCTCGGGATTTAATTGTTTCATACGGAATAAACCAGACATTTCCTCGGTCTCTTAAATCGGCTTTAGCACTCTTCCATCTTTTAATGTTGCTTTTATCTTGATATGGAACACCAATCGCAAGTTTATCTAATTCAACATTACCTTTCTTTGTAAAATGGAATATATATTCGTGCATAATACTCAAGTATCTCTTGCTGTTGACCGGTTTGTAATGACCAACTGCAATATCGCCAAGAATATTAGGATAGTTTCCAACATCTTCTTTTTGGATGGCAATAGACTTTACCCAATGAATAACATTTTGTAAGACAAAATGCTTTTTTAGTCTAAATGCCACTTCCCACGCAATCCACGGATCCTTGTTTGTATATCCTATGTTCAAAAAGAATGAGCCCTCATCCTTTAGGACCCTTTTTATCTCCTTTCCAACATCTTCCATCCATTTTAAGTATTTCTCTCGTGGGAGATTGTCTTCATATTTGTTGTACTTAATCCCTAGGTTATACGGAGGTGATGTCACGACAACATCGACTTCTCCGTCATCCAGCAATTCGCGCATTCCTTTAAGACAGTCCATGTGATATATTTTGTTGTATTTTTTACTCAATCTCATCACCCCTTTTTATTACAATATCACCATTATCTGTTAACTTGAAGATAATTAAATCTCCCCTGGATAATCTTAGAAGGTCTCTAACTTTTTTAGGAATCGTTACAGTCCCCTTACTTGAGAGAACTGAAACTCCCAAAATCTCTCCCATGCTATCACCCGAATATCCAGGATTTTCAAGATATTTAAATTTTTCTAAAAATCTTCAGAATATCTTAAAAGTCAGTGGTAGTCATCATTACAACGGGTGATATCCATATGTATCTACGGGATGTAATCTATAGTATAACAGGCCATAAAATTATTCCGATAGATACTCAGAACAACCCTGTTCATCGTAATATGGTACGGTATCTCAAGCAAAGCTTGAACAACCTCCAAAACATGATATTCTATGCTAAACGTCCTAATGATGTCAGTAATAATACTTGCTCGAATACCCCCTGTCTGGAGGAAACGATTGTTAATGAGTTCAATGTACTCTCCGAGGGATTGCGTGCTAACTGGTTGTCGGGGTCAGGATACCCAGATATTGAAATTGTGGATGTTTCCACCGATACTCCGGTGGGTTACGTTGAAGTAAAGGCTACTGCTAGAAGAAATATGCATTCTCCCAGAGATTTTTATGTTAGTCCTGGCAAGGTTATTTCCGTTAACTCGAACAGAGACTCTGGCGAGGGGATTCACTTTCACATCCAGGTTTTACCCAGATTAACTAGCTACAAAATACATGGAGATGCCCCACATATAATGGTTCTAGTTAAGATTTACCAACTTCGAGATTGTGATTTGCCGAAAAGTATGCCGTACGAGTGCAAATGCTGGAAAATAAAAGAATTTGGTATCCATGACCTGTATTCACTAAAATTGAAAACAAAAGTAGAATTTAACACCGACTATCATGGTATAATAACAAATTGCCCCAGATTGTGAGGGGATCTCCATGAAGAGAGGAGATCTTAAAGTCAAATTTCTCGACATTCTAATATTTGATACCAAAAAGCTCAAAGATTGCCTTGAATTTAGAAGTGAAAACGATGTTTATGGATATTTCTCTGACGGAAGGAGATTATCTTTCTTGTTGGAGATACGTCTAGCTAGGATATTAAACGCTAAGTTAGCGCATCCAAATAAAGGTTATGACCTCATTGTAGAATCGGGAGAATTACAGGGAAAATGGGAAGTCCGGACACTAACTGAACGAGTGTATTTCTCTCCAAGCAAGGATGTCGGATATGGGAGAACAACTAATAAAGATAGCATAGACAAGAAACTCTCTGAAATTAATGGCTATATGATAGGGGACGCTTATTTATTTCCAAGTGTGCCTGTTTTTATAATTTATTCCTCGGATTTAAAAGACTACATGGAAAAAATATTACTTCAAAAGGTGAACTCAAAAGTAACATACTCACAAAAAACTATACAATCGTACGTTCAAAATTCTGGAAATTAGTTTATCACAGTTTATCTGAAAAAGAGATTGCTAAAGTAATTTACATATTGCAAAAATATGATCAGGGGTATAATAAGGTCAAAACTATCTTAAATTATTTCACTAAGGATGATCTCCTGAAAGTAGCTAAAAAATTGGATATTGGTATAAAAAGCAACATGGAAAAGGATAAATTAATCAAGGCTCTCTTATACGAGATCAAAACCCAAGACATAATCTAATATGGATTTCATCATTGATACTTAAACAGAGAATACACGATTTTGAAAGTGTGTTTTAGGTAAACTTTTATATACCTAGTGCACTAGTTAAGTACAGAAAATTGTACTACAAAAATATGTACCTGGTGGTAGCATGGAGGATCTCAGAGTTCAGCTCGAAGAGCTGAAGAAAAGGCTGGAGGTGCTGGAGGAGAGCATTGACCCGGTGGATGAGGTCATGCTCTCCATAAAGATGCGCCTCCGGCGAAAACTTGAGGGGGGAGCCCTGCCGGAGATTGATGAAGAGAAGGCCGCGAAGACCCTCAAGGCCCTCGCCAATCCCGACAGGATAAGGATACTCAAGATGCTCTCCGAGAGGCCCATGGGCTTCAAGGAGATAAAGGAAGCGCTCGGGGTGGAAAGCCCCACCGTTTCCCACCACCTGAAACTCCTCGTGAGAACCCGGATGGTGAGGCGGGCGGACAAGTACGAGATATCGCCTGACGGACGTTTGTTTTTGCGCTTGCTTGAGATAATAACCGCCCTTGAGGAGGTGGAAGAATGAGTTTTGGATGGAAGTACCAAGCTACTCACGAAGGCCCGAGGTTTAAGCTGGCGGAGTACCTCAAAGCCCTCACGGCAATACTGCTCATTGCATGGCTGTTCAAGGGACCACTGAGGCTTGATGCATACAACGACCAGCTGGTGTACGCCATAGTGGCGCTCCTGTTTGCCTTTGAGGTGCTCTCGGTCGGCAAGTGGTTCGGAGTGACGGTAAGCGGGGTAGTCTTTGCCCTGGCCAAGGGCTTCTTCTGGACGAGCATTTTCCTGTTCTTCGGCCAGTGGCTGGGAATGAGCAAAAACCTCCACGACTACGCGGGAACGGCCTTCGCATACGCGGTGGTCCTGGTTATAGCGGGGCTTCTGCTGGCGAAGTTTGACGAGAGGAGACTCGACGTCAAAGTGGAGGGCAAGGCCTACGAGTTCAACGGAGCGGATTTCGATGGGGTGAAGCTGGAGGGGAATGGCAAGGCCTATCCCGTGAAGTTTGGACGAAGAAAAGTCGGCTGGGTCATAGACGGCGAGGTCACGGTGAGGGCAGGCACGCCCCTTGGAAAGATAACAAAGAAACTTCTGAGCCCTGTGATTGTATGGACCGAGGAGGACATAGCCGGAAGGAAAGTTCCCGCCGATCCTGATTTCGTCAGGAGGGTCAGTGGACTCGTAAACCCAGACCGGCTGTACAGGGATAAAAAGAGGGCCAGTGTTGTCGACCTCGGCTTCCTCAAAGTCTACGAGGGTGAGGGCTTTGAGTACGTCAAGCTGCCCTTCATCGAGGTCATAGAGACGCCGGGCGGTGAGGAGGTCAGGATAGGGCCCATGCGCTTCAGGGAGGGCAACCCGGAGATGCCTCCCGGGGACATGCTCACCATCAGAGAGCTCCGCAACGGCTTCCAGCTGACCAGGGTTGGGGACAGGCTGAGGATCCAGACGGACGAGTATTCCATCGAAGTTGACGGTGAGAGGGTGACATACAGGAGCGGAAACGAAGTGCTGAGCCTTGGTGAGACCGTCTCGCTCCGCTCGGGCGACGTCTCGGTCAGCGTTGGCAGGGGAAGGGCCAAGATACGCATCGAGGACGTCATCATTTCCGCCAGAGAGGGCAGGGTCAGGATAAGGGCCGGCGGAAGGACTTACACTGTGGAAGACCCCGATGCGTACAGGCTCGTCAGGAAGAAAGCGAAGGAGATAGTCGAGGAGCAGAGCGCCGAGCTGATAGAGGGGCTCGGGATAGACAGGGCGCTCCTCAATAAGAGGGTGAAGGAGCTTCTTGACGAGCTAATGGGCTATATTGGGTGAGCTAAATGGGATCCACCACCTTCCAGAGGCTCCCGCAGAAGGATTCCGCTGGTAAAAACGGAGATGAAGGGCTCAAAAAAGCATCGGGGCACGAGAGGCCCCTTTTTGATTCCCTCCCAGAGGGATGGCTGTGAGGTTTGAAGGCATCGAGGAGATCTGGATGAAGCTCGTCGACGTTGACCTCAAAATATCCGCCTGGAACAGGGACTGCGTGGAGCTTAACCCCCGCTCGGAGAAGGGCATCAAAGTCCGGGTCAAAGACGGCAGGCTTTCGGTGGACTATAAGGCCCTATGGAAACTTGAAAAGACCATAAAGCGGGACAGGAGCCTGGAACCCCTTGAACTCCGCGTCCCTTTCGGGGTTCCGGTTTCTGTGGGAATCAAGAGGGGGCAGGTTACGGCAGAGGGCGTGCACTTTGAGAGCCTTTCGGTCGGCGAGTGCAAAACCTCGCTAAAAGGATGCATCATTGGAGACCTAATCTCTGCCGTCTCCACACTCAGCGGATCAGTTGTGGTGAAGGAAAAGGCGTCCGTAATGGCCATAGCCGGGAGGGTCACCCTGAAGGTTAAGGAACTCGATGGAGACATCGAGGCGGTCAGCAACATGGGGATACTAAAGCTGACTATCCCGATTGACTCCGACGCCTCGATAAAAATTGAGGACAACGGGGGGTCGTTAAGCTGGAGGGTATCGACCCGAAAGACCCCGTCCTCGGCGATGGGAGGAACACGGTAACGCTCAGGGCGGAGATTGGGGGAATACTGGAGTTGTCCATCTGGGAAGGTGGTGAAGATGATATTTGAAAACGTCCGGGAAGTTGAACTGAACACCGTTGGTGCCCAGGTGAAGATTGAAGGGTGGGAAAACAATTACGTGGAAGTGAACTACGTCCTCCACGGGGAAGTTAACGTGAGCGTTGAGCAGAGGGGGAGCAGGCTCATCATAAGGGAAGAACAGAAAAAGAAGTTCTTCAACCTAGTTAGGAATTCTGGATGGGCCGAGATAGGGGTCAGGGTTCCCAAGGGCGTGGTTGTGAAGGCCAGGAACGTGAACGGAGAGATAACCGCCCGCGGTGTTCGGCTGACCGAAGCCACAACGGTCAACGGAACGGTTGAGCTTGAAGAATGCGAGGCGGAGTTTCTGAAGTCCGTAAACGGTGGAATAAATGCCCACCTGGTAACAGCTGGCCCTCTCAGGGCCTCAACGGTGAACGGAAAAATATCCCTGACCATCGAGGAGCTTGAGGACGACATCGAGGTCAGTGCCGTCAACGGGGACGTGATGATTCGGCTCTCCGACTTCTGTGATGCGAGGATAGTCGCCAGCAGGGTCAACGGGGAAGTGAGGCTCGTTGGTATTGACCCCGATGACCCTGTAGTCGGTGCCGGAACGTACAGGGTAAAGGCGAGCACCGTGAACGGCGGGGTAAGGGTTGAGCTCATTTGATGTTTTGTTTAATTCTTTGATTCTTTAATTCTGCAACCAAATAACAGATCCGGATGTGGAAGTTGGGGGTTAGGGGTAATGCTCGACACAGGACTGGGCCGGAACTTCTGGCTCTATACCGTGGGTCGGTGGATATCTCAGGCCGGCTGGGTTATCCAGGATGTCGCCGTTCCGCTGTACGTGCTCGATCAGACCGGCAGCGGAGCGATGATGAGCGTCTTCATAATGGCCGAGCTGATACCGAGGCTCCTGCTGAATCCAATAGCCGGGGTTATAGGGGACCGCTACAACAGAAAACACCTGATGGTGGGGTTTGACCTCGCGAGGGGAATCCTCCTCTTTGGGGTTATAGCCCTCGGTATGCTTGACTTGGGGAGCCTGCTCATAGTCCAGGTGCTGATGAGCGTGATGGGGACGTTCTTTTCTGCAGGCATAACCGGGATGTTCCCGGACTTGGTCGAAAAGGAGAGGCTGGCCCAGGCGAACTCAGTACTCCAGATGGGCGGACAGGTTCTGAGGATAGTCGGCCCAATAGTGGGAGGAGTAATCTACGCGTTTGGTGGGATTAAACTTGCCCTCCTCATAAACGCGGCCAGCTTCTTTGGTTCGGGACTGTTTGATGTCCTGATTGAATATCCCTGGGAAACGCGGAGCATCTCAAGCATCCGTGAGGTCTGGGAGGACATGGCCGAGGGGTTCCGGTTTATAAAGGCCTCCAGGCCGGTTGTTCTCCTGATGGTCTACGCCATAATACTCAACACCCTACTGAATCCCGTTTTCACTTTGCTCATCCCGTACATGACCAGGGTCGTCCTCGGGCTTTCGGCCGTTCAGTTCGGGAGCGTTGGAACCGCAGCGACGGTAGGGGCTCTGGCAGGGAACCTCCTCATAGCCGGGAAGCTCAAGGAGCGCTCCGAGAACCTTCTCTTCAAGGCGATGTTCGGACAGCTCACACTCATGCTCCTCTTAGCCGTCCTCCCGTCCCTGGGAGATGCCGCTTATCCACTCCTCCTCGTCCTGCTGTCCATGGCCGGCCTGTGCAATGTCCTCGTCAATGTTCCCCTGTTCACGAAGCTCCAGAAGGCCGTCCCGGGGGAGCTGCGCTCAAGGGTGTTTTCGGCCTTTGAGACCGCGGTAATGGCAACGACGCCCCTGGGGATGGCCATAGCCGGCCCCCTCCTGGATAGGATTGGGCCCGTCCCGCTGATAGTCGCCACGGTGGTGCCGAGCATGCTGGTTTCCCTGTACTACCTTCGCTTTAAGGAACTCCTGCTGGGCATTGGCTTTGAAAAAGGCCCCGATGAGGTGGTGGGATGAGCCCCGACAGGACTTGCCAGGCGATGAACGGGAGAAAATAGGGGAAGGTTACCTGACCTCCTTCAGCTTGCCTTCCCTCTTCTCTATCGTTCTGGCCATTATGAAGAGAAGGTCGCTGAGCCTGTTGAGGTAGACGAGGGCGTTATTCCCAAAGCCGTAGTCAAGGACAAGCTTTGCGACCTTTCTCTCGGCCCTTCTTGCTATTGTTCTGCAGATGTCCAGCTTGGCACTGGCGACGGTAGAGCCCGGAAGGACGAAGACCTTAAGCTGAACTTCCTTTTCGTATCTATGGATAAGCCCTTCGAGCCACCTAACGTCCTCTTCATTGACTTTTGCGTGTTTTCCCTTGCTCGCCAGCTCCGCCATAAGGTCGTAGAGCTGAACCTGGATTTTTTCGAGGATCTCTGCCATCTCTTCGGGGACGTAGTGCTTGGCCTCACCGAGAAAGCTGTCCAGCTCGTCTATTGTGCCGTTGGCGTCCATGATGGGAGAGAACTTCGCAACGCGGTCGCCGGTGAAGAGGCCGGTCAAACCCCTATCACCCGTTTTGGTCGTTATCGGCATACCATCACCGGAAACGTTTCGAAGCCCGAGGTTTTATTCTTTTTGGACAAGATGATACACTACCAGTGATAAATGGCTGAAATAAAACATTGGGGAAACTTATTTATACATTGGCGGCCTTCTTTTTTGGGTGGTGCCTATGAGGAAATCAGCGCTGATAATGGCCCTGATTTTGGTTTTGAGTTTGATGCCTGTGTGGAGTCTAAAGCCAGTAGCGGCAGCAACTTATATTCCGTTGGTAGAGCTCAACCAGAACTTCGACAGTTATGCATACGGAGGCGACGTTCTCACGAGAGGAATCGTAACATATGTGGACAGCAACGGCTTTATGATCCAGAACGGCACTGGGGCGTATACGGGCATATACGTTTACACGGGTTACAAGTCGTACCCGTCGGTTCAGCCGGGGGATGTCGTTGAGGTCTACGGGTATCCCAAGTACTACAACGGTCTCAGGGAACTCTCGGTCAGCCCCAGCTACGGGGAATACTATTCCGTCGTCGGGACTGCGGAAGTGCCCCAGCCCGCGGTGATACCAACCGCGGACTACGACAGGCCCGAATACCAGAGCGTTCTCGTCAAGTTCGTTGATGCGAAGATAACCGGGAGGTATGACAGCTGGTACACCAAGCTGTGGATAGACGACGGAAGCGGTGAAGCGTATATATTCTCCAGTTCAAGCCTTCCCAGCACACTGGAGCCTGGGGCAAAGTTCAAATACTTCGTTGGCGTTGTCTATATTTACAGAAACTCTTATGAAGTTCTTCCAGTTGAGTATCAGCTATACAACCCTGCAGTCAAGGTAACGGACGTCGAGTACTATGCGTTCATGGAGGAAGTCCCCACAAGGGTTCGTGCGACTGTGTTCAACAGTGGTAGTACCGCAAGTAACGTAAGCTTTTCAGCCACATTCGATGGAGTTCAGGTGTACTCTACAGAGTTCACCCTGCTACCCGGTGAGAGCAAAGTTGTCGAGTTCTATGTGGTTCCCCAATCCACGGGAAGCTATACATTAACAATAATCGCCGAGGAGAGTGAAAAGATAGTTCCGGTCAACGTCATTCCAACCCGTATCAGCTCTCCTACGGCCTCACACCCTACTACGAGAGACTTTACAACAAGGAAATGGTCAACGTGACTCCGCTCTACGAAAACCTCACCTGGGTGGTCGGTGAGCTCACATCCTGCGGCGTCAGCCTCGGAGACCTCGAATCCAGAATCCAGTGGATCAACGGCACCATGGAAGAGATACAGAAGGAGTACTCCCTGTACAACACACTCAAGGGACTCCTCATCCAGCAGAACCCCTACAGGAACGCCTACTATTACCCCGTTATGGTCCACATAAGAAAGGCCGCAATGATGAGCAGGGACGTGATGAAAGAGCTTGAGTTCGTGCTTCCGATACTTCACAGCACGTATGAACAGGTAAAACCCATCTGTCACGCGCCCGCACCTGCACCGGGTAATGAGACCCCCGCGAACCAGACCAACGTTACTCCATCGACCAACGTGACTATCAAGATAACCAAGGTTCTTATCGATGCGTCCCACGGTCAGTACTACAACCCGACCAAGACCGACCAGAACGGCATGGCAACGCTCATAGAGAACATAAAGAACGAGCTGGGCTGGATAGTTGATATAAACACGGAACCGATAACCTACGAGAAGCTCAAGGATTACGACGTGCTCATAATCACCAATCCGAGTCAGGATATAACCGATGAGGAAGCGCAGGCGATACAGGAGTTCGTGGAGAATGGAGGCGGTCTGTTCATACTCGGCGAGAGCTACTACGGCCACGTCTACTACAAGAGCCTCAACAAGGTCGTCGGCAAGTACGGAATTCAGTTCAACAACGACGAACTCATGGACGATGACATGAACACCGGCAGAAAGTGGTTCCCGCTCGTTGGAATCTACAACCTCGACCATCCGGCCATGAGGTTCCTCTCCGCCGACCACCAGATGTACTATAACGGTGACACCCTCACTGTGAGTGGAAGCGTGGCCTGGCTCGTTAAGGGCTATGAGACTGCATATTCCGAAGACAGGGACGGCAATATAATCTATGAGAAGGGCTCCAAGCCCGTTATAGCCGCCGCAGTGGAGGCAGGGCAGGGCAGGATAGTCGCCTATGGTTCAAGCAGGGCCATAAGCGATGCCTATTATGGCCACTACATCAACACCAACTGGCCCTTCGTCAAGGGGGTCCTCCTCTGGCTTGCCCACCAGGAGTGAGGCCTTTCTTTTCTCCTCTTTCTCAGTTTTGTGTCGGGGGTCAGATTTCCTTAGGGGGCACAAGAATCCCGAACTCGGTTATAATCCCCCTGATGTACCGCCAAGGGGTAACGTCGAAGAGGAGGTTTCTCACCCGGTAACCCTGTCTTGCATAGGGCCTCTCCACAATCTCGACATCCTCGGAGCTCAGTTCGGGGTGGAGCTTGAAGCTCTCCGCGGCAACGTAGAAGGGCACGCCATTGTCGTGGCACGCTAAAGCGAGGAGGTAAGTACCTGCCTTGTTAACAACGGCCCCGTCGCGCGTAACGTTGTCCGCCCCGACCAGCGCGAGAGTGGCCTTCCTAGCGAAAAGACCCAGCTGTGCGTCGGTTATAACTTCAAACGGGACCCCGAGGGAATCGAGCTCCCTCGCAAGGGCTACTCCCTCATAGTCAGGCGCGCTCTCCGTGAGGACGACCCTGAAGCGCTTGCCCTTTCTTACCGCCGCCTTGAATATCTCCAGAACTGCCGAGGAAAACGAGTGGGTGATTATTACCTCGTTCTCGTCTATCAGCTCACTGCCGATGTTGCCTATCTCGCGCTTAGCCTCCCCTGCGAGGCGGACGAACTCCTCGGCCTTTGTCCGCACCACTTCAGGGTTGCCAGTTATGGGTATGAAGCGTGAGAGGTTGTAGAGCGACGCCATTGTCCTGTTGATGGCTGGAATTTCCTGCCTCATGTCCTCAAGCGCCCTCTTGAGCTCATCTCCCTCAAGCAGGCCCGCGAGTGTCATGTATGCCTCCGCACCCCTCATTGCGAGCCAGCTGGCACCCCTTATGCGCTCGGCGCGCATCTCCTCAAGTATCGAGCGAACTTCCTGCGGGAGCATTCGTCATCACTCCAGTAAAACCACTTTAACTCCAAGTTCTTTTGAGACATCTGCCATTTTCCTGTCGGCGGTAACCAGAACCGCGCCCTTTGATTTTGCAACCGAGATATAATAAATATCCGCGGCTCTGGAACCCGTTTCTTTCGCCAATGTCAGAAGGGTTCTCTTCAGTTCCTCTTCAGAAACAATAAGGATGTATTTCTCCAGAAAACTCAAAACAGTATCAGCATTGGCGTCCTTTCCGAGTTTTCTTGTGAGTAGGGAAGAAACCTCCACGAGACCCAAAAAAGGCATGTAAATCTGAAATCCTTCCTCTAAGAAGATGGAGAGCAACTCTTTAGCCCTCTGGTGTCGTTTCAATTGCTTAAAATACAGCTCGTCTTTTTTTCTTCTCCTTGGAACGATGAGGGCATCTACTATAAAAGAGGCATCCGCCACTATCATCTCTCCCTCAGCTCCTCTAACAGCTCAATGGTATCGGGAATTTCATCGGGAACTTCTTTATTTATTGTCCTGATAACATCTTCTAACTCCTTTAGGACGCCCTTCCTTCGCTCCTCTCGCACTGCCTTGAGTATCTCCCTCACAATGGGTTCTATCTCTCTGGGAACGTCTATTTTCACGGGCATGTTTCCACCATTTCTGGTTATGTATTGGTCTTTATCACCCTTTCGTTACCAGCCTTCCTCAAACCTAACCCCCTTCTCTTCAAGGAAGGCCTTCGCGCGCTCTATCTCCCCCTCACTCTCTCCAAATATGATTATGCCAATGTACTTCCCGAAGCCCTTTGGAGAGGAGTGTATCCTGACGTCGAACCTTTCCAGAGCCTCAATCAGAAGGGGTGCGAGCTTGCTCTCATCGGTTATCTCGGCCAGCAGCTTTCTCTGGATGAACTTCCTCTCCCCAAGCCTCGGCAGGACTTCCTTCTCAAGCATGGCCTTCATCTCGCGAGGCATTCCTGGGAGGATGAATATCCTGACCCCTTCGTGTTCGATGTAGGCACCCGGGGCGGCCCCCTCGGTGTTCTTAAGGGGCTCTGCACCCTCCGGAAGATAAGCCATCTTTTTCCTCCCCTCGTTGAGCTCGGGGTCGTCTATCAGGCCTTTCTCGTAGAGCTCGCGGTAGAACTCCCTGATTCGTTCGAGACACTCTTCGCAGAGAACGAGTTCTCTGTTAAGTGCCTCGGCAACGGCCAGCATCGTAACGTCGTCGTGGGTCGGCCCCAGACCGCCGCTGATGATGAGGACTTCGGGCTTCCTATTTAGAATCTCACGGATAACTTTCTTTATCTCCCCAACATCATCTCCGACAGTTGTCTTCCGCCTCACCCAGTAGCCCTTCTCGGTGAGCTTCTGAGCAATAAAGGCGGAGTTGCTGTCAACGGTATTTCCGGTGAGCAGTTCATCGCCAATAGTCAGCATCTCGGCAAACATTCCAACCACCGAAGGTTTTTTGGGTGGGGAAATTTATAACTCCCCCGGTCAAAAAGCGGAGCGGTTTTGCAGACAAATGTAAAAACAGGACCCAGTCGAGTGCACTTTTCACCACGAGTGAAAACAAGACTTAAGTATTTTATCGCTATAAAATTCTCTGGTGGTAGCATGAAAGTGAAGGTCGGCATTAACGGTTATGGGACGATAGGCAAGCGCGTCGCCTACGCGGTCACGAAGCAGGATGATATGGAGCTCATCGGCGTCACCAAGACGAAGCCGGATTTCGAGGCCTACCGCGCCAGGGAGCTGGGGATTCCGGTCTATGCCGCGAGCGAGGAGTTTCTCTCCAGGTTCGAGAAAGCTAACTTCGAGGTTGCCGGGACGCTCGGAGATCTGCTCGAAAAGGTTGATGTCATAGTCGACGCCACCCCTGGAGGGATGGGGGCAAAGAACAGGGCCCTCTACGAGAAGGCTGGTGTAAAAGCAATCTTCCAAGGCGGTGAGAAAGCTGGCACCGCTGAGGTCTCCTTCGTGGCCCAGGCCAACTACGAGAAGGCTCTCGGAAAAGACTACGTCCGCGTCGTCTCCTGCAACACGACCGGATTAACGAGAACGCTCTCAGCCATTCAGGAGTACATCGACTACGTTTACGCAGTCATGATTCGCCGCGCTACCGACCCGAACGACGCCAGACGCGGTCCGGTCAACGCGATAAAGCCGAGCGTGACGGTCCCTTCACACCACGGGCCGGATGTTCAAACGGTCATCCCGATAAACATTGAGACTTCAGCCTTCGTCGTGCCGACGACGCTCATGCACGTCCACAGCATAATGGTCGAGCTGAAGAAGCCGCTCGAAGCCAAGGACGTCGTTGACATCTTTGAGAACACAACCCGCGTCCTCCTCTTCGAGAAGGAGAAGGGCTTCGAGAGCACCGCGCAGCTCATAGAGTTCGCCCGCGACCTGCACCGCGAGTGGAACAACCTCTACGAGATAGCCGTCTGGAAGGAGAGCATCAGCGTGAGGGGGAACAGGCTGTTCTACATTCAGGCCGTCCACCAGGAGAGTGACGTGGTTCCTGAGAACATCGACGCGATAAGGGCGATGTTCGAGCTCGCCGACAAGTGGGAGAGCATAAAGAAGACGAACGAGAGTCTGGGGATTCTGAAATAGTCTTCCTGTTATCCCCCAATTTCTTGCCAACGTTTTATGCTTCTCCGCAAAAAAGGAAATCAGACCAAAGAGGCCACTGAATAGACGAACACGAGGAAAAACACCGCCCCGACTAGGTAGGCAACGCCGTGCGGAACCTTCACACACTTCGGGGAGTGGACGTCCCTCGTCCTGAGGTACATCGCCACCGGCAGGATTCCGGCGTAGAGCAGTCCTCCAAAGGTTCCGGCGAGCCATAGGGCGCTGATGAAGCTCTTGAGCCCGGCGAAGTATATCATCAGGGGCGGGATAACCGTAAGCAGCCATGCAGTTCTCTTGTCGAGATTAAACGCCTCGCGGAGGTTGTCCATCTGGGCAAAGCCGATCCCTATGTAGCTCGTGCTTATCGCCGCCAGCGGAAGGAGGAGCCCGAGAATCTTCCCAAGGGAACCGTAGTAGCTTTCCAGGGCCGAAGTTGCCAGTTGCGGTGTGTCCACTCCAAGGGCACCGACGAAGGCAAGTACAAAGAGGGCGTAGAAGCCCATCGGCACAAGGTAGCCTATCAGGACGGCTTTTTTCGTCTTCTCCGCGCTTCCAAGCCCCTTGTACATTTCGGGGACGACCATGTGGCTGACGTAGGCGAATATCGCCACACCTATCCCTGAAACCACCGCGCCGGTGTTTGTTGGGGACATGTTTGCCGGCTCGACCTTTGGGAGCATCAGGGCAACCGCAATCGTCAGCGCACCCAGCAGGAGGAAGTTGAGCACCAGTTCCGCCTTGCCCGAGGCCTTGAGCCCCATGAGAACTATCCCGCTCATCACGAGCCAGAAGATTATTGATGATGCTGTCCCTCTGATGCCTGTGAGAGACGAGATTATGTCCCCGCTCCCGGCTATATAGGCTATGAGCGCACCGTAGCTGAGGACGGAGATGCTCGCCAGCATGAGCCAGCCGCCGGCGTTTCCAAGGGTCTCCCTCGCCAGAGAGGTCATCGTACCGCCCCTGTGGGCGGCCAGTTCGAGGACGAAGAGAGCAGTTAACAGAGTGAGGAACCCGACAGCCATTATGACAGCGATCCCTGCAAAGCCCGCCTCCCTGAACGCATAGGGCAGACCCAGAACGCCCGCGCCGATTTGAGTCCCAATAAGAATCGCACTTGCCTCAGCCAGAGTGAGCCTCTTCACGACCACCACCGATGGTTGAAGAAAGGTTCATAGATTTAAGCTTTGCCTGAAAAAGGATGTTCCTCTGTGAAACAAAGGAAAGAGCCCAGGACAACCGTGAACATCAGAGCTCAAGTTTTTTCAGAACCTCTTCCGCGCTGAGCCCCTTCACGAGCAGGTCCTTCTCCCTGCTGGTGTCCCCCCTGACTATCGCGACCTCGGCCCCGAAGAGCTTCGAGAAAAACCTGACGACCTCCTTGTTCGCCTTCCCCTCCACTGGTGGCGCCGCTATCCTAACCTTCAGTCGTCCGCGCCACTCATCGACACCCTCGATGGAACTCTTCTTTGCCTTCGGCTGCACATGGATGAGGATGATAGTTCCGTCCCTCGTCTCCTTCAGGAACTTCATATCACTACCGGGGGGATTAGGGGTGCAGACTTTTAAACTCTAACCCCCTACCAGGGCACATGAGAATCTTCATAGTCAAGGCAAACGAGGCCCACACTGCCTACGATTTCAGTCTGAAGGACTTACCCGGCACAAGCGGGAGGATAAATCTGCTCTGCCGGTTTCTCAACAGCGCTTTCCTGCTCTCACACGGCATAAGGAAGAACGTGAGGGTCTGGCTCCTCCTTTACGGCCCGCCTAAACCGTCGAAGTCGATACGCTTCGAAGGGCCAGGGCTGAGGGTCAGGCTCAACCCCGACGAGCTGAGCACAGCGAAGCTCATAGTGAAGGCCTTAAAGGCAGGTGAAAGGCTTAGAGAACCCTCGAAGGAGCTTGAGGTTCTGCCGGGAATCTACGTTAGCAATCTGACTTTTGAGGACGTTATAAGAAGAACACTGAAGGGCTCTGAGCTCTACTACCTCCACGAGGAGGGCGGACCCATTGGAAAGGTGGACTTCGGAAAAAATGTCGCTTTCGTCCTCGGCGACCACAAAGGGCTGAGCAGGGAAGACGAGGCCTTCCTCGACGGAATAGCGGAGAGGGTGAGTGTCGGGCCGAAGAGCTACCTGGCTTCCCACGTCGTTTCCTTCATGAACATAACCCTCGACTCGCTCGGCGTCCCCTGAAGGCTGTACTTCCACACGATATCGGGCGGGAACTCCTTCCGTTTAATCTTTCCGAGGATTTCCCTCGCAACGCGGTAGGCGAAGTCGAAGGTTTCCCTGTCAATCACGCCGTAGTTGAGTGCCATCTCAAGCTCCTCCTCGTCGAGGAGGAATGCCTGCCCGCTAGGAGAGAGGAAGATGTCGAGGAAGAGGTCGAGCATCTCAAGGGTGTTTCCTTCCCTCTTCGTGTAAGCCAAGACGTCGATGTAGAGGCCTTTGAAGTTTCCCTTCTCGTCGTAGACCTTCAGGATGTCGTAGTTTTCCCCGACAAAGGCAAAGTAGATCATGGTGTAGCCGTTTTTTATGACCTCGACGCCGTTCACTCTCAGGGGAGCGAGCATACCTTCGAAGCGGGATTTGGCGACTATGACATCGCCTAAATCAGCGACTACCTCATCATCACGCTCAAGAAGCCTGTTCGGAAGGCGGCGGTAGAGGAGGTGGATTTTCCCGGACATGATGCCTCAGGGAGGGTAGGACTGAACCTTTTTATATTTTCACAACTTCAGTGTTTATTGATGACAGGAATTACCCTTTCCGAAGTTGAGAATGTCCTCAGGGCACACAAAGAGGAGCTCCGCAAGAAGTTCGGGGTTAGCTCGATTGCTATATTCGGCTCCTATGCGAGGGGCGAGGAGACCGAGCTTAGCGACGTGGATATACTCGTCGAGTTCGAACGGCCCATCGGATGGGAGATAGTCGACCTCAAGGACTACCTCGAATCCCTGCTTGGAATCAAGGTGGATTTGGTCACGAAAAACGCCGCCATGAGCAGGAGAAACTTCTGGGAGCATATAAGGAGGGATCTCGTCTATGTCTAAGCGAGACCCCTGTCTGTTTTTGGGCGACATGCTTGAGGCAATCAACAGAATCGAAGAGTACACGGAGGTTTATGAGTTCGAGGACTTCATAAGGGATAGGAAAACCGTTGATGCAGTCCTCAGGAACCTTGAAATAATAGGGGAAGCCGCCAGATACGTGCCAGAGGAAATTAAGGAGGAATATAGCGACATTCCGTGGAGGCGCATTATAGGACTTAGAAACGTCGTGATTCACCACTATTTCGGCGTTGACCTAAATATTGTCTGGAGGATAATCCGCTTTCAGTTACCTGAACTGAAAGAAAGCGTGGAGAAAATGGTAGAAGAATTCTGCTAAACTCACTCCCCGAAAATCAGATCCTTCAGCTTCTCGGGTAGCTCCTCGATCTTCACCCTCACCTGCTCCCTCGTGTCGCGGTCACGTATCGTCACAGTGCTGTCTTCCGGTGTCTGGTTGTCGATGGTAACGCAGTAGGGCGTTCCAATCTCGTCGTAGCGGAGATATCTCCTCCCGATGGTGTCCTTCTCGTCGTAGACTGCTATGAAGCCCGCCTTCTGGAGCTTTCTGAAGACATCGTAGGCGATGCTCTTGAGAGGTTCCTTCGCAACGAGCGGGAGAACGGCAACCTCAATCGGCGCCATGTCCTTCTTGAGCCTGAGGTAAGTCCTGTCCTCCTCGATGACGAGGCTGTTCTCAAGGAGCAGGTAGAAGGGTCTGTCTATTCCGAAACTCGGCTCTAAAACATGGGGCACTATCTTTTCTCCGGTGATCTTCTCCTCAACCTCTTTGATTATGAAGTCGTCCTTCTCCAGCTCGTAGCCCTCGATGGTTATCCTGCCGTCCTTCTCAAGAACTTCAACCAGGTTCCTCAGCTTCTCCTCGTCCCAGCTCTGGATGAGCTCGTTTATCCTCTTGGCGTCCTTCTTCAGCTTAGGTCCAACGCGCTTCATGTTGAGGCTCACTTTGAGGCGCTTCACAACCTTCGGCTCGTCGTAGTGTATGAGGACGGTTAAATCCGCCCCGCTCATCTTCATGTGCTTGCTGAGGTCGTAGTCGCCGCGGTAGGCCATGCCGACGCACTCCACCCATCCGAAGCGCTCGCTGTGTATCTCAACGTCCCAGGTGTCGCTTGAGTAGTGTGCCCTTTCCTCGGGCAACTGCTGGCGGAAGCGTATAGCCTTCTCGGGGATGCCGATGTCGAGGAGCGTCCTCTTGACCATGACCATGTAGTAGGCAAAGAAGGTGTTCATGATGTAGCCCTTCTTGACGGCATCCTCGGCGGTTATTTCAATCATTCCGAGGTTCTTGAGCTGGTTCTCTATCGGATAGAGCCGGAGAACCTCGTCCTTAACCTCATCGAAGTGCGGATGCTCGGTTTCCTTGGGGTTGAAGAATATCTCGGCCTCAGCCTGCGTGAACTCCCTCAGGCGGAGCATTCCCTGTCTCGGTGAAATCTCGTTTCTGTAGGCCTTGCCGATCTGGAAAACGCCGAAGGGAAGCTTGTTTCTCGCGAAAGCGTTGAGGCGCCTGAAGTTTACGAAGATGCCCTGGGCCGTTTCGGGCCTCAGGTAGCCCTTCTGGTCGCCGTAGGGGCCGATTTTGGTCTCGAACATGAGGTTGAAGTACCAGACATCGGAAAGCTCGCCGCCGCACTCCGGACAGCGGATGTCGTGCTCGCGGATGAGCTGGGTGAGGTGCTCGGCGCTCATGCCCTCAGTGTCGATGTCGAGAACCTCTTCCACTATGTGGTCGGCCCTAAACCTTGCCCCGCACTTCTTACACTCGACCAGCGGGTCAACGAACTTATCAACGTGACCGCTCGCTATGAAGACCTTCTCCGGCGTGATGTCCGGCGTTTCAAGCTCGAAGAAGCCCTCCCTTTGAAAGGCCTCGCGTATCTTCTGCTCGATTTTCCTTTTTATCGTCGCCCCAAGAGGACCGTAATCGTAAAAACCCCTCGCGCCGCCGTAGATTTCAAAACTGCCCCAGGCAAAGCCTCTCCTCCTCATCAAATCCTGAAGAACCTCGTACTTGTCGGGCTTCTCTCCCATCACTCACCACCTGAAACTGGAGTAAGGACATTTCATAAAAAGCTTTTGGGGCGGGAATCGTCAGAGTGGCAATGAAAAAAGACTGCCAGGGGTCAACCCCTCTCCAGTATGAGGACACTGACTCCGGGCACCTCGATGCTTCCCGACACGGTAACCCCCATGTGGTCCTCGGGCCAGAGGATCCTCCACTCCCCGGACGGAAGCTGGAGCTCGGCAGGCTTCTTCCAGCTGTTTGCCACAACGAGAACTTCATCGTTGTGCCCCCTGAAGAAGGCCATCATGCCGTTCTTCGCGGTGTAGAACCTTATGGCGCTGCTCCTCAGCGCGGGAACGCTCTTCCTGAGCTTTGCCAGCGCCCTGTAGTGGTTCAGCACGTCCTCGTTTACCTGATCCCACTGTATCGGGTAGCGCTGCTCGTCGTAGTGGTTCTTGTCGCCCAGCAGACCCCACTCGTCACCCTGGAAGGTTACTGGAGTCCCGGGAAGCGAGTAGAGGATGGCTGAAAGCAGTTTGAGCCGCTGGATAGATTCGTTGGTAGGTTCATCTCCAAGGCTCCCGCCGCCGAGGTCGGTGAGAACCCTCGATGTGTCGTGGGAGTCAACGAGATTGAAGCCCATTGCAACAACGTTCTCACCGTAGGAGGCGTAGTACCTGCCCATCATCTTCATTGCGGCTTCGCCGCTTAGGTAGCCCCTTGCGTAGTTCAGGAGTATATCCCTTCCGAGGGCGTAGTTCATGAGCGAGTCAAAGCGGTCGCCCTTAACCCACTCCGGCGAGAGCGTCCATATCTCGCCGATGAGGTAGGCGT
Organism: Thermococcus thermotolerans; assembly: GCF_024707485.1. Taxonomy (NCBI): domain Archaea; kingdom Methanobacteriati; phylum Methanobacteriota; class Thermococci; order Thermococcales; family Thermococcaceae; genus Thermococcus; species Thermococcus thermotolerans. The sequence goes on along the minus strand of NZ_CP102602.1, from coordinate 578,470 downwards.
CGGGATGTTTCTCTTTTACCCTCTCTCTCAGCTCGGAGAAGAACGTCGCCGGGTCGAGAACCTCGTTCGGCACGTCCACCCTCAGCCCATCAAAGCCGAAGTCGAGCCAGTAGAGGGCGGCACCAATGAGATACTCCCTGACCTCCGGATTCCCTGTGTTGAGCTTTGGCAAACTGCCAATTCCCCACCAGCCGACGTATGCTCCTCCATCGCCCAGCTTGAATGGCCATTTCTCGATGAAGAACCAGTCCCAGTAGGGACTTTGCTTTCCGTTCTTCCAGGCATCGAGGAATGCAGGGTTGCCAATCCCGCAGTGGTTGGGCACGAAGTCGAAGATGACCCTTATGCCGCGCTTGTGGGCCTCATCAAGGAACTCCCTGAGGTCTTTCTCCGTCCCGAACTTCGGATCCAGTCTGTAGTAGTCGTAGGTGTCATAGCCGTGGGCGCTCCCTGAGAGAAAGATGGGATTGAGGTAGATTATCGTGACGCCCAAGCTCCGGAGGTAGTCGAGCTTCTCGGTTATTCCCCTTATGTCCCCGCCGAAGTACTGGTGGCAGCAGTGGAGGGGAGTTATCGGGTCGCCCCAGTTGGAGAGTAGGGGCCTTCCCGGGTTGACCTGGTTGAGGAGAAGCTCGTCGTGGTCCAACGCCAGGGCGTCGTTGCTTTCGTTCCCGTTGTTGAACCTGTCAGGGAATATCTGGTAGGCTATCCCGTTGCTCACCCATTCCAGCTGGGGGAACTTATCAACGCCGTCGAAGCTGAAGAACGGGCTCTCGCTTGTGTTAAGGACGAGAAACCTTCCCCCGTCGGCAGAGTTTATAACGATGTAGTAGCTCATAGGTCCAACGAATGGCACCTCGGCGCGCCACACCTCCCCCGAGTCCCACCATACCTGGAGCTTCATGGTGTAGTTTCCTCCCTCGGTTACAAGGACGGCCGAGCTTACGGCCTTCCTCTTTGCCTCGAACCTCACAACCGTCCGGTTGTCGGCAACGCTCAGATAGGCCGGGTCCCCAGGGTCGAACTCCACGTAAAAGCCCGCCTTTCCTTCAACAAGCCTGACCGCGTTCTTCCCACCGTAGCCGTCATCGGCATATCCATCGGCGTCGGGGTCGTAGGGTTTTCCGGTGCCGTCATTCGACATGTCCTTGACCCACTGGCCGTTGATGAAGTACTTGTACTCGTACCTCCCGGGCCTGAGGCAGACCGTTGTGCTCCAGGTCCCGTTCTCCTCTTTCATTGGCCACTCGGCCCAGTTGTTGAAACTCCCGCGCAGACTTACCGACTTTACCGTCTCGTTTCCCGGGTAGTAGGCAAACCTGACGGGAACCCTCCCGGTTGGACACGTCCTGCCAAAGCCGGTGTAGATCGCTGTGTAGTTGCCCTCCGGCAGTCCGAACTCCTCCTGGGGAGGGGTATAGGTTGATGTCGATGTAGGCACAGGGGAAGTGGCTGTCGTGGGAACCACGCTTGAAGTCGTGCCCGTTTGGTTCTGGGTTCCACCCGAGATGCACCCGCTCACTATGGCGGTTAGGAGTATGAGAATCAGAGGCAGACCACCTTTTTTCATGGAACCACCATAGTCACCCTTGGTGATACATAGTTATATGGTTTTCCCAGGAGGTGTGTTCCTGGAACCCCGGCAAAAAGCACGGGGAAAGAGTTATAAACCGTTTCCCTCGTTATCGTTACGAGCTTTGATTATTTGGAGGTGCGTGAAAATGGCGGAAAGACCACTCGATGTTATCCACAGGTCGCTCGATAAGGACGTGCTCGTGCTCCTGAAGAGGGGTTCCGAGTTCAGGGGCAGGCTCATCGGTTACGACATCCACCTGAACGTTGTCCTCGCCGATGCTGCCCTCATTCAGGACGGCGAGGTCGTGAAGAAGTACGGTAAAATCGTCATCAGGGGAGACAACGTTCTGGCCATTTCCCCTGTCGAGATTGAGTGAAGTGAGACCTTAGTGGGGTGATAGCATGGGAAGCGGGACTGCACCGAAGGGCAGGAGGAACCACACTCCAACTCACATTAAGTGCAGGCGCTGTGGAAAGCGCGCCTACAACATCAAGAAGGGCTACTGCGCCTCGTGCGGCTTCGGCAGGAGTAGGCGCATGAGGAAGTACAGCTGGTCCCACAAGTGGAGGAAGAAGAGGAACCTCCCCTACTGAGCCCTTTTATTTTCTCTTTTGGACGTTCCTTCCGAGTTGTAATATCCCACTATCACCACAACCCTTATTAACTTCTATATCTGCTTTATCGTTTAGAGGGACGTCTTAATGATCCGCCTCAACGAAGACCAGCGCCGTCTCTGGAACCTCGCCTGGCCCGCGATAATGGGCAACATATCCCAGACGCTTCTCAACCTAGTGGATATGATGATGGTCGGCCAGCTGGGTGCTTTAGCTCTGGCCGCCGTTGGCCTCGGTGGACAGGTCAGCTGGTTCATGATGCCGATAATGGCGGCCATTGCTACGGGAACACTCGCCCTCGTTGCGAGGTTCGCTGGAGCAAAGGACGATGTTAACGCGACCCTCGCTCTGGAGCAGAGCCTTTACCTTGCTTTCCTTCTCGGGATTCCGGTCATGCTCTTCGGCTGGTTTCTGGGGGATGATATACTCAGGGTGATGGGCGCCAGGCCGGATGTCATCCAACTCGGATATGAGTACATCAAAGTCCTTTTTGCGTTCTACCCAATACGATTCGCAGGATTTACCGCCTTTGCTGCCCTCAGGGGTGCGGGAGACACCAAAACACCTATGAAGCTCGGTATTTTGATGAACATAATCAACGCAGTCTTTGATTATCTCCTCATCTTCGGAAAGTTTGGCTTTCCGCGGCTCGGTCCTGTCGGTGCCGCCTGGGCATCGGGAATAGGGATAACGACCTCGTTCCTAATCGGCCTCTACCTCCTCTGGAGCGGGAAGCTTATACTCCACTTTAAACCGAGCTGGAGCTTCCATCCCGACATGGCCGGGAGGATCCTCCGCATAGGCATCCCCACGATGATCGAACGCGGAATATTCAGCTTCTACAACTTCCTCTACATGAGCATAGTCACTCGCTTCGGAACCGTTGCGTTAGCCGCCCATCAGGTGGGCCTGCGCGTTGAGAGCATCGCATACATGCCGGCGTTTGGCTTCAACGTGGCCACCTCGGCCCTAGTCGGTCAGAGCCTCGGCGAGGAAAACCCAGAGAAGGCAGAGAAGACTGTCTACGAGGCACTGAAAATGGTTGGCATCTTCATGAGCGTCATGGCGGCTATCCTGATAATATTCCCGCGCTACCTAGTTATGCCCTTCATAAATCCGAGCGACCCCAACTACGGCGAAGTACTTCACCTAGCCAGCATATACCTGATAATCGTCGGTATAAGCGAGATTCCCCTCGGCTGGCTCTTCGTCCTCGGCGGTGCACTGAGAGGAGCGGGAGACACCAAGACTCCGATGTACATAACCGCCACCAGCAAGCTTCTCTTCCGGATAATTCCGGCATATTTACTCGGCTTTGGCTTCTCTATTCCGTCGTTTGATGTGCTCGGTATAACCTTCCCGGGGTTTACTTTCGAGGGACTCGGTGTCATAGCGGCATGGATAGCCATGAGCTTGGAGACCTTCACGACGGCGGCCCTCTTCTGGTGGGCGTTCAAGAGAGGAAAATGGAAATATGTGAGGGTATGACAGCAACGTTTATATCTTTGTAATGCGTTTTTGTAAACGGTGATTATATGGCCGTCATAAGCGTCCGCGTTCCGGACGAGCTAAAGGAGAAGATGAAGAAGTACGACATTAACTGGAGCGAGGAGATAAGGAGGTTCATAGCTTTGAGGATAAGCAAAGAGGAAAAGAAAAGAACCCTTGAGAGGATGCACGAATTGCTTGCCGGAGGAACCCCCACCAGGGAAGGGACCGCAAAAAGATATGTGAGGGAGGATCGTGATAGCAATTGACGCCTCCGTCCTTGCGAAGTACATCCTCCTCGAACCCGGCTGGGAACAGGTGGAGGAACTGCTCCTAAAAGACGTTATCTCGCTTGACTACGCCTTGGTAGAGGTCTCAAACGCCCTCTGGAAGCATCACGTCCTCTACGGAAGAATCTCACGGGAGGAGTTTGAGAGAAGGTCCCGCGTGATTGACGCGATCCCCAATGTGGTTGTTCTGGAAAACGGAGTTGAGTATCTTCCACCTGCGAGGGGTATAGCTCTGGAGCACAAAATCACGGTTTATGACGCCCTCTACATCGCCCAGGCACTCAAATACGGAAAGCTCGCCACGAGCGATGAAAAGCAGGGAGAAATAGCAAAAAAACTCGGCATCGAGGTGTTCTACCTCTAAAGCGCCGAGACGTTGAAGAGGGCCTCCATCAGCCGGCCGAAGAGATAGCTCAGGAACGCCGCGCCCAGTCCCGTCGCCACCATCTCCGCAACCTTCTTCCTGATGGATATTCCCGAGAGCAGGGAGATCAGCGTGGCCACTATCGCCAGGGCGGATCCCGCTAAGAGTATTGAGAACGGGAGTGCGGTTAATGAGCTGGAGGCGAGGAAGTAGGGTGTAACCGGAAAGGCAACACCGACCAGATAAGAAAGACCGGTGTAGAGCGCCGCCCTTATCTCGTTTTCCTCAGCCTCAGGAAGGAGGAGCTGCATAATCGCCTCGCTGTTGTCGGCGAGCTCTCTCGCAACTTCCTTCGCGACCTCTTCGGGCATTCCTCCCTCGACGAGCTTCTCCACCAACTCCTCAGCGGCTCTTTCGGGCGAGACTCTGAAGAGGACCTCCATTCTGTCGCGGATGGATTCCTTCACCTGTCTTTGAGAGCGGACGGAGACGAAGGTGCCTATCGCCATGGAGAGGGCCCCGGCGACGCCGACTATCAGACCGCTTATTCCAACGAGCTGTGGGTTGTTTGGATAAACTGCAGACAGACCCGTAACGGCACCGAGGATTTCAACCAGCCCGTCGTTCATGCCAAGAACGAGGTCTCGTGTGTTCTCGACGTGGAAGCGCTTCTTGCTCTCGTAAAAGAACTTCTCGTGCTCAAGCTCGTCGAGTATGACCTCCTTTATCTCCCTCATCTCCTCCTCGCTGAACCCCTCGGCGTAGGTGGTCAGGTATTTGAAGTACTTTCCTATCGCACTGTTCTCGCCCATTTCGAGAAGGGAAGCTACCGAGCCCGGCCCGAGAATCCTCCGAAGGAGTTTGACGCTGAAGATTGTGAGCCTCTTCACGGAAGGCTTTGGAACTTCCCCACCGTGCCGCTTTATGAAGTCGTGCCAGAACTTGGCGTGCTTTGATTCGATGTTTGAGAGCCTCAGAAATTCCTTCTTTATCTCCTCATCTTTTTCGATCCTCGCAAGCTGAGCGTATAGAACCGAGTCGGCGTACTCATCTGTATAAAACTCCCTGGCAAGCTCGATCATCTCGTCCATTGGCTCACCCCCTAAAAATCATACCGGGACAGGTTAAATACATATCGAAAAGTTCAGAACCTGAACTCATTGAATGGATTTCAGAACCTCCAGGACTTCCTCAAAGGGTGCGTCGGTTTTCAGCGCCACCGGCGAGAAGTGCGTTCTCGTGGCGCGATAACCTTTCTCGCGGAGGGCCCCGATTATATCCACGAGCTTTCCGACCTGAATGTTGTTCCTCCTAGCCAGAGCGTGGGTGTCGTAGTGGAACGGAACGTCCAGTTCCCCTGCGAGTGTTTTGATGAATTGGAGCGTCTTTTTGTGGGCGAGGGAATGAGTACCTGCCAGGCTCAGCATTTCATCGACGAATTCCTGGGTCTTGAGGGGGCCGAGCCACAGCGGGCCGTGGGCCGGAAGCCCCTCCGGGATGAACGCCTTCTCATACTCGAAGCGGCCGTTGGGTTCTTGCCGGAGGTAGCCAAGGTTTGAAAGGCTCCCGTCGGCCTTCCTCGCGCCACTCTTCAGCCTCAGGAATGCACGGAAGTAGTGGTCGCGGTAGTATGCCAACAGGACATCCACACCGAGGTCGTACTTGGCGGCGTATCTAACAACCGTTCCGATGAGGATTCTCAGTCCGGCCTCGTGGCAGAGCTCGCCCCGTATGGGCTCGGCGAGGTATTTCCTGCGGCAGGCATGTCGGTAGGCCCCGCAGAGGACGCCGGTGTCGGTGGCGGTAATGGCAAGAACACCCCTTCTCCTGACGCTCCTCAGGGCCGTGTCCAGGAACTCAACCGGTGAGCCGAAGGGATCCAAGTCCAAGAAATCAAAGTACCGGAACTTTTCAGCCATAAGCCTGTTGGCGTCGTCGAGGTTGGCCACCATCTCCTTCTTTCCCTGAAAAGCGATACTTTTCTCACTTATCCACTCCCCCTCAACGCCGAGGTTCAGCCGGACGTTTTTCAGGATCAGGTTGAAGGCATCGGGATTTATGTCGTTGAGCCAGACTTCTTCGGCCGGAGTTTCGAGGGCGTAGCGGATGCCCCTTATTCCGGTCGCGGAGAGGGCATCGAGAACCCTCTTTGGTTTGAATATCCCCACGGCCAGGACGCTTATATCGCGGTTTAATGCCATGACAGGGTTGTAGAAGACGGGGGCGTCGTATATCCTCTCCGCCTTTGGGACAAGGATTTTTGCAAGGCCCTCACGCACCTCAATGAACCCCATTCTCCCACCGGAGAAAGAAAAGGTTGGGAGGTTTAAAGGGTTTCTCTAAAGGATTTCGACGTAGTCGCCGAGGGCCTGACCTGGTAGGCCCGGCTTGAAGTATGCCTTTACTTCGCCCCTGTTGCCGTGGGTCTTGAGGATTTTACCGTACATCTTCCTGCCGGTTGGAGTCGTCCAGACGACCTTCCTGCCTATGAGCCTTGAAGCCGCGTTCCTGTCGTCGATGCCGAGAGGTTTCAGAATCATGTGGTGGTTGTCCTGATGTTCGTGGGTCCCGGCGTAGGCAAGGACGAGAGCCTTCCCCCTGGCCATCGCCCTCACCCCCACCGACTCCTACCGATTCGGGGTTGCGTGGGAGACTTTTAAGGTTTATCCTCAAAACCTGCCAGTCCGTCGTCTATGTTGAGGACTTCCCGTATGCTCTTGATCTTGATGAAGTTTTCCCTGTCAAACAGCAGTGCCACATCGCTCTTGTAGGGGGAGAACTTCTGGACAAAGAGAGTGTTATCGTCCAGAACGTACGTGAACCTGCTGGGACTGTCGTCAACCCAGACAAACGGCTCCTCTGGGTAGAGCTCCCGCAGTGTCTCAAACTTCTTGAGCATGTCCCTAGTCCCTTTAAACGTTATGACCTCGTCGAACTCGTCGTACCATCCCGTCTTTTTCATGAAAATGACCTTCCCTCCGGGGTACGTATGCTCCCCAGAAAAGCTTATTACCTTCCTTCCCCGCATCCTGAGCTCCCTGACGACCTCCCTGGCGAACGGAAAGTCTTTGATGTACCGGGGCATGAGCTTGTAGTACTCGTGTATCGTGCCCTGGGCAACGAGCTCGTGGATGACTCCAAGGTACTGGTAGGTGAGCTTGCCCTTGATGAAGAGGAAAAGCGCCTTGTAGTAGTCCTCGTAGAGGTCGCTCTCTATTACCGCTGGAATTGTCTTCTCGATAGCGATTCTGAGGGCCTTTTCGACCGCCCCGGTGCTGTCCACAAGGGTGCCGTCGAAGTCAAACAGGTACACCGTCACTTTGATCCCCTGGATAGTTTCCTCTCAGGGTTTATAACTCCTTTCGGTTTCTCCGCGGGCATGCAGGATGCTCTCCGAAAGGGTTTTATTGGTGGTACAGTTAAAGAGACCCGGTGGTTGCCAGATGAGGATTAAAAGGCTCCAGGAATTCATTGTGGAGAAGGAACTTGATGCCGCTTTGATAACAGCAAAAGAAAACCTCTTCTACTTCACAGGAAGTTCCCCTGTTTTAGGTGGTTACCTCGTTGTTACTCCTGACGATGTCCTTTTCATAGTCCCCGAGCTTGAATATGAGGAGGCAAGGGAGACCTCGAAGGTACCCGTGGATAAATTCAAGACAGGTAAAGAACTTTACGAGAAACTTAAAGGATTTAAACCCACAAAGCTTGGCATCGAGGGGAAGACCAGCTTCTCAACGGTTCAGTCCCTCAAAGAAAAGGCCGGGGTGGAGGACTTCGTTGTGGTTGATGACGTCATCAAAGAGCTAAGGATTATCAAGACGCCCGAAGAGATTGAGGCCATAAAGGCCGCCTGCGAAATAGCGGACATGGCCATGATGGCTGCCCTTGAGGAAATAAGCGAGGGCAAGCGCGAGAGGGAGATAGCGGCGAAGATGGAGTACGTCATGAAGATGAATGGGGCAGAGAAGCCGGCCTTCGACACGATAATAGCCAGCGGATGGCGTTCTGCCCTGCCCCACGGGGTCGCCAGCGACAAGAGGATAGAGAAGAGTGATCTGGTCGTCATCGACGAGGGGGCTTTATACCAGCACTACCACTCGGACACGACCCGGACCATAGTCGTGGGAAGCCCCAACGAGAAGCAGAAGGACATCTACTACGCCGTCCTTGAGGCCCAGAGAAAGGGCGTTGAAGCGGCCAGGCCTGGCATAACGGCCAAAGAGCTCGATACAATCGTCAGGGACGTCATCAAGGAGTACGGCTACGGAGACAACTTCATACACTCCACAGGACACGGCGTAGGACTTCAGATACACGAGTGGCCGCGCGTGAGCCAGCAGGACGAGACCGTTCTCAAGCCGGGGATGGTCATAACAATCGAGCCAGGCATTTACATTCCCAAGTTCGGCGGAGTTAGGATAGAGGACACCGTCGTCATAACCGAGAACGGAGCGAGGAGGCTTACAAAGACCGAGAGGGAGCTTATCTGATTTCTCCCCCTTTGGCAACTTTTTAAACCTAAACGCCAACTCTTTTTGGGAGGTGAGAGGGTGCAGATAATCCACCAGGACGTCAAGGAGGGCAAGATAAAGGTCAAGGCCGAGACGCTCGACGACCTCTGGCACCTCTATCACATCATAGACCCGGGCGACGTTGTTTATGCCAAAACGCTCAGGAAGCAGAGTCAGAGGAGCGATTCGCTCAGAGCCGAGAAGGTCGAGGTCATTCCAGTCTTCCTCGGAGTTAGGGCTGAAAAGATAAACTTTCACAAGTTCGCCAACCAGGTCCGCGTCACCGGGCCGATAGTCTACGCCAGCAGGGACGACGTCCCCCTCGGCAAGTACCACACGATAGCCATAGAGGAAGGCACGGTCGTTACCCTACAGAAGCCCCGCTGGAAGGAGCACCACATCGAGCGCCTTAAGGAGGCCGTGGAAGCTTCAAAGCGCGCCCGTGTCATGATAGTCGTCATAGACGACGGGGAAGCCGATATGGCGATAATCAGGGAGTACGGCGTCGAGATACTCAAGGGGATACGCTACAACCTCGGCGGAAAGAGGTACAACACAAACCGCGAGAGCGAGGAGAAGAAGTTCTTCCACGATGTCGCTAAGAGCATGGAGGAGATAATAAGCAGGGAGGGCATAGAGAGGGCCATAGTAGCCGGTCCCGGCTTCGTCAAGGAGGATTTCTACAAGTTCCTGCGCGAGAATTATCCCGAGCTGGCGAAGAAGGTGGTCATCGAAGATACGAGCGTGACCGGAAGGACCGGCATCTACGAGGTCATAAGGCGCGGAACGGTCGATAAGGTCTACCACGAGAACCGCGTCGCCAAGGAGGTCCAGCTCGTCGAGAAGGTGCTCGAAAATATAGCTAAGAACAATGGTCTGGCAGCTTACGGTTTCAGAGAGGTAGAGGAGGCCGTCAATTACGGCGCGGTTGAGACGCTCTTGGTTCTCGACGAGCTCCTCAAGGGAGAGCACAGGGAGAAGATCGAGGAGCTAATGGACGCGGTGAGGTATTCGAGGGGTGAGGTCGTGGTCGTCAGCTCGGAGCACGAGGGCGGCGACAAGCTGAAGGCCCTTGGCGGCCTGGCGGCACTGCTGAGGTTCAGGATTAGGTGAGTCTGGAACCCACAAATTCAAGGACGAGCTCGGCCAGCTTTATCGCATTTTCTGCCTCTTCTTTGTCCGGTTCGTGAATGGTAGGGTATCTCGCCTCGACGGCATAGGCGGTTAGAAGATCCACATCATTATCGAAGAGTTTCAAGAATTCAGAATCCACCTCCGCGCACAGGAGTATGAGCTCCCCGATGTCGTGGGTCCGTTTGATGGGTTTTCCCTTTGATATCAAAAACGCCTTCAAAGCCTTTTCAGCGCACTGCTGAGCGTGGAAGTTGCATAGTCGTAGAAGTCAAGGGAGAGACTGTTTTTGGCAAGCACAAGGTCTTTTTCAGCCTTTTTGAGCCATTCTCTAAAGCTCAAATTTTCACACCCTCCCGAAGGGCGTAGTAATAAACAAAACCTGTATCATCCTTGACCTTTTCAAGCTCATCACTTGATATAAAGAGGACGTCTACTTTGATTCCTTTTAACAGAAGTTCCCTGTGTACCCTTTTGTACGCTTCCAGCTCTATCTTTCTCTCGATTGGTTCTGATAGCACAACCAGAACATCCCAATCACTATCGTTCCTAAAATCGCCCCTAAGCCGGGAACCGAAGAGGATTATATCATCGACATCAAGACCAAGCTCTCGCGATACCCTAAGAATCACATCCCGGATAATCTCCCGACTCATGGTCTGTAATACCCCCTCTTGGTATTTATCTTTTGCTGTACAGCGCCACGTAGGGGTCGCTCTTAAACGTCGGAAACGCCTTCTCTTCCCCGTTTTCGATTAAAACCCGCTTTTTATCCGCGGTGAACTCCCCGAGCTCAAATGCAATAATCCCATTTTTCTGTAATTCTGTAATTAAGGAATCGGATTTTTCTGGTGGGGTTATCGCTATCAGCGTACCGGTGGAGGAGACGCTCCATGGGTCAACGCCGTAAAAGTCGAGGACTTTTTGCACCATCGGGTCGAGCCTGAGTTTTTCAGCATGGACTACAAAACCCGTCCCGGAGTTGTCGGCTATCTCGTGGAGGGCAGTTAAACCCCCTTCTGTGGCATCGTGCATGCCGCGGACAAAAGGTTTGGCTGTTAAAGCGTCAGGAACGGTGGTTTCAAATCTGAAAGACGTCTTAAGCCTGGATATTTCCCTGAAGGACAGGAGCTTTCTAAGCTCCCTCTCGCGGAAATATGCCGCCGAGACCGCGAACTCCAGGCCGACTTTGCCGGTCACGACTATTTTATCGCCGGGCTTTGCAAGTGGGAGCTTCAGTTCGTCCTTCCTAACGAGCCCCATCGCGGTGGTGGTAGCGATTGGCTCGGCCACACCTGGATAAGCGCCCGTATGGCCGCCGATTACCGAACTCCCGTACTTCCTGCATTCGGCGTTCAGGTCACGCATCGCCTTTTCGAGAAATTCCTTTTCGCTTCCGGGCGGAAGGAGGATATCAACAACGAGCCACCTCGGTCTTGCCCCGAAAACTGCAACATCGCTCCCGGCGAAGTGGTACGCAAAGAACCCGAAGGTCTCCTCCGGGACGCCCAGAACAGGATCCGTGGCGACGATCAGGTAGTGGTCGCGGCCGTATTCAAGGACTGCCGCATCAAAGCCCTCCCTTGGGCCGTAGACAACCCTCATGTCATCTATTCCGAGGTTGGGAAACACGACGTCCCTCAGGACGTCATTCCTCAGCTTTCCGGGCGGGAGCCTCATTCTTTGCCCTCCATGAACCTTGAAATAACTTCCCTCGCCTCGCTCAGCGTCTTCTCATCGCAGTCCCAGCACATTATCTCAAAGCTTGGCACTCGGACGCTCATGCGGACTTTCCTCCGCCGGGCGACTTTGCTTATCTCGTAGTTGGTCCTGTAAGCCAAGTCCATCAGCTCTGGGGTTACCCTCTCCTCCCGATCTATATACTGGAGCGGGCAGCCCTCGCGCCACTGCCTCCTCCGGGCGTGCTCGTACATGCGGTAGGGCTTTATTCCGGCCTCGTCCGCGAGTGCCTCAACTTCCTCGGCGGTGTACTTTATGAGGGGCCTGAAGAAAGGAACCCCTATCCTCGGAATTCCACACAGCCTTATATCACCCTCACACTGGTCCAGCAAGGCCCCGATGATTTTGTCGTTGGCGTTGTCGCCTTTAGCTAGGACGTCAAAGCCGTTGTTGAGGGCGAACCACTTGGCGTTCCAGAGCATGACCTTCTTGCAGTTGATGCATATCGGCCCCTTTCTCCCCACCGCTTCGCGCAGAAGGCCGTCGGTTACGTCCACCAGGAAGTGCTCGACGCCGAGCCTCTTGGTGAAGCCCATAGTCCAGTTCAGCGTCTCCCTCCAACTCCAGCGGTGGAAGAATGTGAGGGCTGAAACGTCCAGACCGGCTTCCTTCAGCAGGTATAAGGCGAGCGAACTGTCCTTTCCGCCGGAAAAGAGAACGAGGATTCGTCTTCCATAGAGAGCATTCTCCTCTGAGAATTCTCTGATGTCCTCGACGGCTCTCTCAATCATGGGAAAAAGTAGCCGGGGAGGCTTAAAAATCTAAGCCTCATACGTTGACCTTACCGACCCACTGCTCCGCCAGGTCACCGAATATCGGGAACTTGTAACGCTCGCCTTGGTAGGCCTTGAGCATTCCGAGTATCCAGAACACCAGCGCAAGGAGGGACAGCAACATGCCGAGCAACATTCCCAGCAGGGGGATGAACCTGAAGATTATCTGCAGAACCCATATGCTGATGAAGGTTATCGTTGACTGCATCGCGTGGAAACGGACGAAGTCGCTCTCCTTCTCAAGCAGCAGAAGGATAATCCCCGTTATGGGGCCGAGCAGATATGCTATGAGCCCTTCAATGTTCTCCTCCATCCCGAGGGAGGTCTTTTTGGGCTCTTCCGGTGGAATCTCCTCCATTGCAAACACACCTCCGAAACTCAATTAATTGTATTTTACCCAACTCCTTAAATACCTTTCCAAAGTTTTAAGGCGTCCCTTTGGGAGCAGAACGGAAATTCTCTGAACCGGAAACTTTCTGATTTCGAACCCCTGAGTTTTGTTAGGCTCACCAAAGCTTTTTAAGGTTGTCGAGGGATTGGAATATCGAATTAGGAGAGCCTAACGGTGATGCTCATGGTTGTACCTTTAAGTGAGATGGGCCCCGGTGAGAGGGGAATCGTTGTCAATATCCTCGGAGGGCACAACGCCCGGCAGAAGCTTGTCTCCATGGGCTTAACCCCAGGGGCAACGATTCAGGTGCTCGAATCTCACCCCATGGGGCCAATAATAATCTCCGTCGGTGGAGTGAGGTTCGCCATAGGTAAGGGTCTTGCGGGCAAGGTCATGGTGAGGAAGCTCTGAGGTGTTCTTCATGATGAAGGTCGTGGCTCTTGCTGGAAACCCTAACGTCGGAAAGACGACAATCTTCAACTCTCTGACGGGAATGAGGCAGCACGTGGGCAACTGGCCCGGAGTGACTGTGGAGAAGAAGGAGGGAATACTTGAGTATGGGGGAGAGAAGTTCCTGGTGATCGACCTGCCGGGGATATACTCGCTCACCGCGCACTCCGTTGACGAGCTTGTCGCAAGGGATTTCCTCCTCAAGGGAAGCGCCGACGTGGTTGTTAACGTCGTCGATGCCACTGCCTTAATGAGGAACCTCTTTCTGACGATGGAGATTCTTGAGATGGGGCTGAAGAACGTCATCATTGCCCTGAACAAGATTGACCTGGCTGAGAAGAGGGGCATTGAGATAAACGTAAGGAGGATGGAAGAGCTCCTTGGGGTTCCGGTTGTCCCACTGAACGCAAAGGGAGGAGTCGGCCTGGATCAGCTTAAAGAGGCTGTTTCTAAAATGGCCGCCGGGGAGCTTCGGACAAATCCAGTCGTGCCGAAATACGACGGAGATGTCGAGAGGGAAATCGAGCACATAACCACCGTTCTCAGGGACACAAAACTGGCCGACCATTACAATCTCCGCTGGCTGGCGGTGAAGCTCCTCCAGAGGGACGACGGCGTCATAAAGCTCGTCCTCCGCCATCTTGGAAAGGAGAAGCTCGACGAGATCATGGGACATATATCTGAGGTCGAGGAGAGATACAAGAGGGCAATGGACCTCATAATAGCCAGCCAGAAGTACGAGTTCATAGACAGGCTCATGCACAGATTCGTCAGGTACTCCCACGAAGGGGGCGAGACCTTCAGTGATCAGCTCGACAGGTTTCTGACCCACCCGGTCTACGGTCTCTTCGCACTGTTCGGGGTGTTCTACGTTATTTTCAAGTTCGTCTTTGCGATCGGACTGCCCCTCCAGGGCATGCTGGATGACGGTTTCGTGGCTTTTGGCCAATGGCTGGCGCCCCATATCACCAACGAAGCACTGCGCGGTCTGATAGTCGACGGGATAATAGCCGGCGTTGGCTCCGTTCTCAGCTTTTTCCCGCTCGTCTTCCTGCTGTTCCTCTCCATGTCCATCCTGGAAGACGTTGGATACATGGCTAGAGCGGCTGTGGTCATGGAGCGCATCATGAGGAAGTTCGGCCTTCCCGGAAAGAGCTTTATACCGTTAGTGCTCGCCTTCGGCTGCAACGTCCCCGCTGTTATGTCAACGAGAACCCTCGACGATGAGAGGGACAGGATAGTGACCATGCTGGTAAATCCCCTAGTTCCATGTAGCGCCAGGCTGAGCGTCATAAGCTTCCTTGCCGGGGCGTTCTTTGCCAGCAACCAGGCGCTCGTTGCGGTGAGCATATATGCCACTGCAATCCTCCTTGCGCTGGTCGTGGCATGGATACTCAGCAGGTTCGTTGTGAAAGGTGAAGAGAGTCCGTTCATAATCGAACTGCCGGAGTACCTGATACCCTCGTGGAGGACTGTGACGCTTCACTCCTGGGAGAGGAGCAAGGAGTTCATCAAGAAAGCCGGGACGATTATCCTGCTCGGATCGATTGCCATCTGGTACCTTAGTGCTTACCCCGTTGAGATAGGAACCGGGGGAAGCTACGCCGAGAGGCTGGGAACCCTCTTTGAACCGTACATGGGGCTCATGGGGCTGGACTGGAAGGCGGCTGTTAGCCTGCTCTTTGGAATCATCGCCAAGGAGAACGTCATCTCGACCTACGGCATAATCTACGGCAGCGTTGACGAGATAGTAAATGCCATGACGCCCCTCCAGGCGTTTGTGCTGGCGCTCGTCACGACCCTTTACATACCTTGCATAGCAACAATAGGGGCCATAAGGGCCGAGAGCAACTGGAAGTGGGCGGCGTTTACCGTGATTTATATGATAGCCCTGGCAAGCATCGTGGGAATCCTGGTCTGGAACGTTGGCACGGCACTGGGGTACTGAGGTGGAGATATGCTTGAGAAGATACTGGAACTCATAAAGGCCGGAAAGAGCATCGACGAGATATCCGATGAACTCTCAATGCCTCTGGAGGAGGTGGAGGGTGCCCTGAAGATCCTGGAGAGCCTTGGCTATATCGAGAGGGTTGAATCCGGAAGCTCGGCCTGCGAGAGCTGTCCCCTCAGCAGTGTCTGTCCGGGTTCGTGTTTCAGGTTCAAGGGGAAGGTATACACCGTGACTGACTTTCGGATTAGTGGACAGAGATGAACCTCCAGCCCTTCCAGTTCATTACTGGGCATATTTAATGGCCGTAAAATATATAAGTTTCCCCCCGGAATGTTAAATGGTGATACCATGAAAGCTGTTATTCTTGCTGGCGGTTTTGGGACCCGGTTAAGGCCGCTCTCATCGACCAGACCAAAGCCCATGATCCCAGTTCTTGGAAAACCCAACCTCCAGTACCTCCTTGAGAGCCTGGAGAAGATACCGGAAATCGATGAGGTAATCCTCTCGGTTCACTACATGCGCGGTGAGATAAGGGAGTTCATAGACGAGAGGATGGCCGACTATCCCAAGGGCATCAAGTTCGTCAACGATCCCATGCCCCTTGAGACTGGCGGTGCCCTCAAAAACGTCGAGGAGTATGTGAGCGATGACTTTCTGGTTATCTACGGAGACGTATTCACGAACTTCAACTTCGAGGAACTGATAGAGGCCCACAAAGAGAACGACGGCATGATAACTGTTGCCGTGACCAAGGTATATGACCCCGAAAAGTATGGAGTCGTCGAAGTGGACGAGGAGAACAAGGTAACCCACTTCGAAGAAAAGCCCAAGAGGCCCAAGACGAACCTCGTTGATGCGGGAATATACGTTGTCAACAGGAAAGTGCTGGAGGCCATACCCCGCGGGAAGGAGGTCTATTTCGAGAGGGAAGTGCTTCCCAAGTTCGTGAGCCAGGGTGCCGTTTATGCCCACAAGATACCCCGGGAGTCCTACTGGATTGACCTCGGAACGCCCGACGACCTGTTCTACGCCCACCAGCTTGCCATGGATGAGATAACCAAACAGAACGGCTACTACACAATCAAGGAGGGAGCCGAAGTTCCAGAGGATGTCGAGATTCAGGGACCGGCATACATAGACGAGGGGGCAAAGATCGGGCACGGCGTTAAGATAAAGGCCTACACCTACATCGGCCCGAACACGGTTGTCGAGGAGAAGGCATACCTCAAGCGCGCCATACTCATTGGCAGCGACATCGTCAAGGAGCGCGCCGAGATAAAGGACAGCATCCTCGGAGAGGGCGTCGTCGTTGGAAAGAACGTTATCCTCAAGGAGAACGCCGTCGTCGGCGACTACGCAAGGATATACGACAACCTGGTCATCTACGGGGCAAAGGTACTACCGTGGAAGAAGGTCGAGGAGTACGAGGCGTACCTCAAGATAAAGCTCGACCCGACGAAGGTCAGGCCAGGTATCACGCCAGAGCGCTGTCCACTCGGCCTGCCGGAGTGCATCTACACCAAGTTCAAGGCGATAGCCGGCGAAAAGCCGCCATGTGACGAGTGCATAGAGAATCAGTGGCTCTTCTGAGCCCTCAGTATTTTATTCTTGGGTTGTACTCCAGGAGCATGAGCCCGTTTTTGAATATCCTTATAGTGCCGCTCTCCGAGAGGGTTATAGCTATCGCTTTGGTGAGCCGTGTTATTCCTGCCGCGGCTATGTGCCTGCTCCCAAGGCCAGGGGGAAGCATGAGGTCTATTACCTTCGGCTCGACCTCAAGGTACCGGCCCGCCACCGCTATTCTACCGTCGTCCCGGACAATGAACGCCCCATCCAGCTGGGCGAACTCCTTTATTATCTCCTTGCTGTTCCTGTCGAGAACGTTTACCTTGTGGCCCTTGAAGGGGTTGGGTATGAGCTGATGGGAGTGCCTGAGAACCCGCCTTGTGTCGCCTATGACGAAGATAGTTCCAACCGGAACACCCTCCCTGCCCTCGATGCTCAGTTCTATCGTTATCTCAAGAAGCCTCTGGAGGACGTTCTGGTTCTGGGCGAAGAATCCTCTCATGGCCGATATGCTCTTTTTAACGGTCTTAATCCCGATCAGCTCAGGGGTAACGTAAACGAAGGAGTCACCCTCCCTGAGTATATCGTGCTCAAGGAGAAAAGCGGAGATTAGGTTGAGAACGTTGTTTATGTCGAGGTTCTGTGGAATCGAGACCCTCTTTACCCTCTCACTCTCCACATCAAAAGAAGAACTGACGATTACAACGGTGACGTCCACATCGGGGACGCTCTCAGGTTCAATATCCTCCAGAATAACGAGGGCCTTGCCATCGAGTGCCCTCACGACATCCACGGCGCTCTTTATCAGAACATCGGGAACCTCCTTGCCCATATCCACCAACCATTAACAAAATAACTCCAGCGGGTATAAAAACCTACCGTCCTTAGAAAATGTTAAAACATAACCCGCCGTAGGCTTTTTGGTGTGAGGGATGAGGATAGTCGTCGCAATCACCGGTGCGAGCGGTTCCATCTACGGTCTTCGGCTGGTGCAGGTTCTCAGGGAGCTTGGTCATGAGGTCATCACGATAGCCTCCAGGACGGGCCTCGCCGTCATGAGGCATGAGACAGGGGTAGATTTTCGGCCGGACTACATGGAGGAAGACCTCTTTGCCCCCATTGCTTCAGGCTCGAATCCCTTCGATGCCATGATCGTAGCCCCTTGCTCAATGAAGACGCTCTCCGCGATAGCCAACGGATACGCCGACAACCTGATAGCGAGAACGGCCGACGTGGCACTGAAAGAGCGCAGGAAGCTAATTTTGCTCGTCAGAGAGACGCCGTTGAACTTGATACATCTTCAAAACATGGTAAGGGTTACACAAGCTGGGGGAATAATTATGCCAGCTTCCCCAGGATTTTACACAAAGCCCAAAACTTTGGACGATATGGTAAACTTTATAATTGGAAAAATCTTAGACCTTCTTGGTATTGAGAACGAGATATACCCCCGATGGAGGAGTTAACATGGTTCAGCTCGATGACCTTGATAGGGCTATCCTCCGCATCCTGAAGGAGGACGCTAGATTAACCATCTCAGAAATCGCCGATAGGCTAAACCGGCCTGAATCTACAATCCACTTCAGGATTAAAAAGCTCCAGGAGCGAAACATAATCGATAAATACACCATCGTTCTGGGCGAGAGCCTTCAGCCAAAGAGCCTCGCCATAGTTTACATCCAGGCTGAGACCCCGATAATCGAGGACTTCCTTGAGAGGTACATCCGCCACATAATGAAGACACTCTCACTGCTCCCCAACGTCTTGGCCGTTGCCAGGAGCGGAAAGGACGGGGTAGTGGCTCTCATCGGTGAAGATACTCCCGAAAAGCTCAACCGCTTCGTTGACGAGACGATCAGGGTTCTTCCAACTCTCAAACGGGTCGATGTTTTCATACTGGATGAGTTCAGCAAGGGCGACGGTCTCGTGGGCTTCCTCGTGGGTGTTTAAATGGAGATAGAGGTCAAGTTCCGCGTTGACTTTGAAAGGGTCAAAAGGGCTATAGAATCCATCGGAGCTAGGTTTGTGAGGGAAGAGATACAGGAGGATGTTTACCTCTCCGTTCCCCTCCCCGAACTCCTCAGGGTAAGACGGATAAGCAACCTCAACCGCTCTTTTCTGACGTATAAACGCATAGCAGATCCCGGCAGGAACGAGGAGTTTGACGAGATAGAGGTGGAGGTTTCCGATTTTGAGAAAACCCTTCAGATTCTGAAGCGTCTCGGCTTTAAGGAGGACGTGTGGGTCAGGAAGAGACGCCTGGTGTACCGCCTGGACGGGGTTACCTTTGAACTTAGCGAGGTCGAAGGCCTTGGAGCGTTTCTTGACATTGAGGTCATTTCCGACGACGTGGATGAAGCGAAGCGGAAAATCTGGGAGATGGCGGGGAGAATGGGACTGAGTGAGGACGACGTTGAGCCCAGGCTCTATCAGGAGCTCCTTAAAGAACTTGAGAAAAGGAAATGACGCTCAGCGAGCCGTCGCGACTATCTTGATTATGTCGTTGAACTCCAGCTCGTAGTCGTCCCCGACGCGCCTGTGGGTTCTCGCGTTGACTGCGTAGAGGAAGGTTTTCCCCAGGTCGGTGTGCACCTTGTAGGCCAGATCGCGGGGCGTTGACCCCCTTGGGAGCAGGTGGACGTGGGGCAGAACGTTGCCAAACCCGTCAGTTAGCTTGTGCTCGTCCTCGACCGGGTAAACAGGGACTAGGTTGAGCAGCTCAAATGTTGCCCTGTTTATGACCTCCTGAACACCCGTGGAGCCAAAGCGGTCGAGAACCTTCTCCTTTATCAGCTGAAGGGCCTTCTCCTGCTTGGGGCTCATCGGCTTGAGGATTTTGAAGTCGCTCGAACCGGGGACGTAGTCTATGAAGCCCGCCTTGGCAGCCTTTCTCAGGGTAAGCTCCGCCGCTGCGCTCGTGGGGATGACTATATATCCCCTGCTCCTGCCCTTCCTTATCAGACGCTCTATCTGGGCGTCAGCAGCAGAGTCGGCCTTGTTGGCCGCTATGATAATCGGCTTGTTTATCTTTCTCAGCTCGCGGACGAAGGCGAAGAGGTCCTCATCACTCCACTTTGTCGGGTCGTTGTCTAGGCCGAGCTTGTGGATGGCCTCGAAGGCGTCCTCCTCAGTAACTCCTATTCCAGTCAGCTGGTCGGCTATCGCCTGGGCGAGCTTGAGGTGCTGGAGCTTTATCCTCTTCGCGAACTTCTCCCAGTTCTTCCTGAGAATGCCGTAAATCCAGTAGTCTATCTCCCTCTCAAGGAACTCGATGTCCTCAACGGGGTCGTGGTGGTCGGTGGGCTGTCCTTCGGCGTCGGTCTTTCCGGTGGCGTCAACCACGTGTATCAGAGCGGAGGCCATCCTCAGGTCGTCGAGGAACTTGTTGCCCAGCCCACGTCCCTCATGCGCTCCCGGAACGAGACCGGCAACGTCTATCATCTTTATCGGTATCAGTGCCTTTCCGTCCCTGTATTCGTAGTTCCGAGGGTTCGGCGTGCAGCCAAGTTCCCTGCAGGGATGCTCCGCTATGGCGTAGGTAACACCGACGTTAGCGTTTATCGTTGTGAAGGGATAATTGGCAATCTGGACATCGACAAGGGTTGCCGCCGAGAAGAAAGTTGACTTTCCGACGTTTGGCTTTCCAACGAGGCCTATCTCCATGCTCACCACCGGATTAAATTCGCGGGAGGGTTTTAAGGGGTTGCGGTTTCCGAAAACTATAACTCACCAACCGCCCTATCTCTTTTGGGTGAAGCCCATGGGAATCCCTTCCAACATCGACGGCCCTTCTCGCTGGAGGGTGAGGTGGTAGAATGACCGATGACTCCGATGCCCCCAGAATAACCGTCATCGCCTATTCAAAGGACAGATTCGTCAGCATGAAGGTCTCCAGCGTAGAGGAAGCTCTGAGCGTTGAAGGATACAACGTCATCTGGGTGAACGTTGACACGCCGTCGCTTGTTCCCGAGGTGATGGATGCCCTGGGAATTCACGAGCGCCCGATGAAGAGCCTCAGGCGGGCAAGCTCCCGTGCCAGGGTCTTCGTGTTTCCGGACTACCTCTTCCTTCTTCTCCATCAGGTGTACGAGATAGGGGGTGGGCTGAAGAGGGAGCGGATAGGCCTTCTGCTGAAGGACAACCTGGTGGTGACCGTTCAGGAGAGGCGGGGCGATGTTTTCGACCCGGTCAGGGAAAGCATAAGGGAAGGTGAAGGCCTCCTGCGGGATCGGGGAGCAGATTACCTGCTGTTCGCTCTCCTTGAGGCAATAGTGGAAAACTATGTGCCGATAATCGAGCGCATAAGCTCCAGAATGGAAGAGCTTGAGGCACAGATACTCTCTAGGGGGGACGAAAGCGTTCTCCGAGAGATACACGGCCTCAGAAGGGAAATCCTCTTCATGCGCCGCACGATCTTTCCCCTGCTTGAGGCCTTCAGGAGGCTCCAGCTGGAGGCAAAGGAGTTCTTTGAGCGGGAAACCCGGAGCTGCATCGAAGAGCTCCACGACCACGTCCTTGAGGTTCTGGAGATACTCGAAGGCCAGCGCGAGCTCGCCAACAGCCTCGTCGAGCTTTACTACTCGACCATCCCGATGAAGACCAACGACATAATCAGAATCCTCACCGTGGTCTCAACGATATTCATCCCGCTGACCTTCATAACAGGCCTCTACGGAATGAACTTCCGATACATGCCCGAGCTTTACTGGAGATACGGCTATCCCTTCGTGCTCCTGCTGATGCTCACCATAGCCGTGGGAATGCTCGCCTACTTCAGGAGGAAAGGGTGGATTTAAAGGTCCTCAAGGCCGAGGGCGAGCTTCACCGCCTTCTCGGCTATCACGTCGAGCGGGTCGATCAGGGGCACCTTTAAGTCTCCAGGTCTCAGGGCAACGCTGACCTCGGTGCAGCCGGCTATTATCCCATCAACCCGGGGCTGGAGCCTCTCCGCCACCTCAAGAAGGAGCCCCCTTCCAAGCTCCAGTTTTCCGGCTTTCACGCCATCGTATATCGCCTTCATGACGAGTTCCTGGTCCTTCCCATCGGGGACCGCGATCCCTATTCCCCTCCTGAGAAGGGGACGGTGGTACACTAAGCCCTTTACCGTACCGTCCGTCGCGAGAAGCCCGACCTTCCTGAGACCCATCTCCGCTATCCTCTCGGCGGTCGCTTCCACCATGCTGACGAGGGGAATTCCTATCGCCCTCTGGATGTCGTCGGCGAAGAAATGGGCGGTGTTGCAGGGCATTATTATGAAGTCCGCTCCCCAGCTTTCGAGCTTTTTGGCGCCCTTGATCAGGGCCGGCCTCGGATCCTCCCCGTTCCCCAGAATGAAGGCCGTTCTGTCCGGGATTTTAGGATCGTTGTAGATGATTATCCTTGGATGATCCTGGTCCCTCTTTGCAGGAGTCTTCTCGACTATCCGCCTGAAGAGCTCGGCCGTTGCCAGGGGCCCCATGCCGCCGAGGATGCCGATGGTCCTCTCGGTCATTCGTTTCACCCAATACACCCGATGTTATACAACAGCAGTTCCCAAAGTACTTTTTAAGTTCTCGCATTAATGTCAAACGGTGAGAGGATGGAAACAGATACCGTTAGGGTCCTTCTGCACGACATAAGGGAAATGAGAAAAAAGCTTGATGAAATGGAGAGAGAACTTTTGAGGCTTATAATCGAAAGCGAAGAGCCAGAGATTATAGATGATGAGCTGTATGCGGAGCTCCTCAGGAAGGCCAAAGAACCGAAGAAAAAACCCGAGAAGGGACTAACCTTAGAGGAGGCTCTCCAACAACTGACCGAATGAAGCGGTGGTAGCATGGGGCTATCAGGTCATAATCAGCAAAGATGTAGTTAAAAACGCAAAGAAGTACCTTAAATCTGGACAAAGAAGGAAACCGGCCGAGTTTCTTAAAAGTCTGGAAGAAAATCCATTTCCAAAGCCACCCTTCGATGTGAAGCCAGTTAAAGGAGCTAAGAGGGGAGTGACAAGTACCTATCGCTTCCGGATTGGTGACTACCGTCTTTTCTACACCGTCTTTTGGGACGAGAAAATAATAATAGTGACTGACCTAAGACCGAGGGAGAGGGCTTACCACTAATCAAGCCAAACGGAGTCATCCCCGCGGTAGTTCAGCTTCACCACGAAGAGCCTGAAGGGTTCGTCACGCTCGTTGACCACCCAGTGAACGGTCCTCGGCTTGACGAGGAAGATGTCCCCGGGTTTTGCGAGGTACTCGGTCTCGCCGATGCCGAGCCTTGCCTGGCCGTCAATTATGTAGAACAGCTCGTACTGGTGGAGGTGGTAGTGCTTCTTAACAGTCTGCCCCGGCTTGACCTCGACTATCTGGGCGTAGCTTCCCTCTGGAAGCTCACCCTCGAAGAGCGGGAGCTTTCTATAGGTGCCCCTGTCTATGAGGTTTTTGATTTCGGCCTTCATGAACGTGGATTCGAGCTGGAAGATAAAAAGGTTGCTAGCCTCTTCGGGAAAAACTGAAGGTCAGAAGCCCATCCACCACAATAAGGATCAGGAGAACCAGCAGTGCTGTTTCCCTCTGGCCGTAGAGACAGATGACTGCCGCCGCTGCAAGGTAGCCTGTGAGCCGTTTAAGGAAAGACATAACGGAGGGCGAGTAATTCCTGCGATATGCTTTAATTACGGCCCGGGCGTTATCGGTTCGCATTTGTGGCCCTCCTCACCACAGCATACATAGTTACAGCAGAATCCTGCACATGCCAGCCAGCATGGGACAGACCATGGCCAGGGTATCCAAGTTCTCCTGAACCCTGCCTACCGGCTTTGTAACTGCGAAGGGGTTCACGCAACCTTTTACTTCCGGGTACTTGGGGTAGCTGACCACGTAGGCACCGTAGGCTCCAATCAACAGTAAGACTACAAACATGGCCAGCAGTGCACGCCTCCTCATTGACCCCCCCAACGGGTTTTTGCATTAGAAGATTTTCACCCATCCTATATAACATTTTCGCTCGAAAGAAACTCGAAAAGATATGGTTGTGTTTAATTTACTATATGATAAAGTTATCTTGGCAAAATTTCCTTTCGACCCTCATCGAAAGGCTCAAAAGACTTTTATACCAGACCGGCGATTCATCAATGAACAGATAGAAACGGTGGTGACCATGGAAGCGCTGGAGAAAGCCCTCCGCTGGGGGGAGGAAAACCTGAAAGCGGACTACATAGAGCTCCGCTACGAGAACCTGAGAAAGACGACCCTAGCCCTCAAAGACGGCGTTTTTACCAGTTTTACTGGAAAGCTGAACCGGGGCGTTGCGATAAGGGTCTTGGCCGATGGAGCATGGGGCTTCGCCTCGACAAGTGATTTAAGCAACCTTGAGAGGAAAATTGAGGAGGCCTACAAGCTGGCCAAAGCGGCAGCGGAGACCAAGACGGAAAAGATAGAGCTGGCCGAGATAAAGCCAGTGGAGGACTTCGTGAAGAGCAGGATGAAGGTCAAGCCGGCGGAAGTTGACATAGAGGAGAAGGTCACGCACCTCAGGGAGCTGGAGAGGCTCCTCAAGGAGGACGAGGCCGTCAAGAGCGTCAATGTCCGCTACGAGGACGGCGGTGGACAAAAAATCCTCCTCACCAGTGAGGGAACACGCATAGAGTGGGACTACAACTACCTCTACCAGGGAACCTACGTCACCGGAAAGGCGGACGGAAAGCTGGCCATGGCCAGGGACAGCATAGGTGCGGTGGACTACGGCTGGGAACTCATGACCGAGCACGAGCCCAATGAAAAGGTCACCGAGAGACTCCTCAGAAAGATGCACAGCCAGCTCAAGGGCGTTGCCCCGAAGCGCGGCGAGTTCCCGATTGTGGCCGGCCCGATAGTGGTTGGCATAATAGCGCACGAGGCTTTGGGCCACCTCGCCGAGGCCGACCTGACCATAAACTCGCCCTTCAAGGACCTCATCGGCAAGCAGATTGCTCCCGAATACGTCACGATGAGCGAGCGCTACGTTGAGGGCGGCTTTGGGAACGACCGCTATGATGACGAGGGCGTTCCTGTAAGGGACATCCGCATCATCGAGAACGGAATCCTCAAGCAGATAATGCTCAACCGCGAATACGCCCACAAGTGGAACATGGAGCCGAACGGCCATGCCAGAGCCGAGAGCTACCGCTACCCGCCGATAATCAGGATGAGGAACACGATTTTTGAACCCGGCGACCACTCCTTCGAGGAGCTCATCGAGGACATCAAGTTCGGCTACTACGTCGTTGACTTCCGCGGAGGCCAAGCTCAGCTCAACTCGGCATTCCAGGTTGGCGTGCAGGAGGGCTACGTCATCAGGAACGGCGAAATAGCGGAGCCGATAAGGGACACCTCAATTACCGGTGTTGCCATAGAGGCGCTGAAGAAGATAAGCGCTGTAGGAAAGGACTTCGGCCTTGAGGTCGGATTCTGCGGAAAGGGACAGACGGCCTTCGTCAGCTCAGGAGGCCCGCACATGCGCTTCGACGGAGGAATCCTCATCGGGTGAGGTGGTGAAGATGGAGGAACTAATAAGGTACGGTGAGAAGTTTTTCGACGAGCTGGAGATCGCCGTTTACCGCTCCAAGGACGTCAGCGCAAGCGTCGAGCTGAACGAGATTTCAATGGCCTCCACGAGGAGTGGGGCCGTGACGATAATCCGCGGAATCAAGGACAAGCGCCTCGGTCTGGCGATAGTCGACAGCGACGAGCCGGCCAAGATAAGGGAAGCGATAGAGCAGGCGGCAAAGATGGCAAGGCTCAACAGCCCCGACGAGAAGTGGGTCTCCCTGCCTGAGCCAGGGAAGTACCGTGAGAAACCAAAGCCCAACTACGAGCTGAAGGACGCTTCGCCAGATGAACTCGTTGAAATGCTCGTCCGCGGCATAAAGCTCGCCCGCGAGAAGGACGAGCACGTTGTGGTTGCAGGCGGAGAGGGCGGCGTTTCGTGGGAGGAAAGGCAGGTTGTCAACTCCCACGGGGTAGATGTTTCCCAGGAGGGCGGTGCGGCGTTCCTGTTCCTGGAGCTGGTGGGCAGGAAGGGAGACGTTGTAACGCCCGGCATTTTTGACTTCGACGCGAAGCGCGACTTAAACCTCGACGTTGACGGGGTCGTTGAAAGGGCCGTCCAGAAGGTCAAGTGGGCCTACAACGTCAAGGCCAGCAGGAACGAGGAGGTTCCAATAATCCTCGGCCCGTGGGCGATAGCGGGTCTCTTCAGCTACGCCTTATTCCCTGCCTTCAGCGGTGAGCGTCTGGTTAAGGAAACGACACCGCTGGCAGGAAAGGTAGGGGAGAATATAGCCAGCGACGTGCTCACGATATACGACGACCCGTTCCACGAGCTCTCCATACAGCCCGTTATAGCCGACGGCGAGGGAGTGCCGACGAGGAAGAACGTCCTCATCGAGAACGGAACCTTCAAGGGCTTCGTCTGGGACAACTACTGGGCCAGGATTCACGGCACCGAGAGCACCGGAAACGGAAAGAGGGACCTGAGAACCGGCGGCATAAACATAGGCTTCCACAGCATGGTCATCGAGAACGGGAAGCGCTCGCTGGAGGAGGTCATAGCGGAAATCGAGCACGGCTACTTCGTGGACGGCTTCCAGGGTGCCCACTCAAGCAACCCCGACAACGGGAACTTCGCGGTAACGGCAAACCCTGCCTTCCTCATCGAGGACGGGGAGGTCAAAGGTGCCAGCGTTTTCCTCATAGCGGGCAACGTCTACGAACTGCTGAAGAGCGCCACCGAGGTAACGAAGGAGCAGACCGTAATGCCCTTCATGACCACCATCATAACGCCCTTCATCAAGTTCGAGAACGTGAAGATAGCGGGGAAGTGACTTTCCCTTTTCTAACCTTTTTGGTGTTTTATCGGGAAAACGACTTCTTTTTAAAGCCTGTTCTCTCCGCAAAACGCTACTTCATGACTCTGAAGTCGATCGCTATGTTGAACTGCCTCGGGGCGTAGGGGCGGACTTTCCTCTCCTCCAGGAACTCGACGGTGAAGCCGAGCTCTCTCGCGGTGGATTTAATCTTCGCCTCGTGCTCTGAGAACAGGTCCTCCTCCGGGCCGAAGCCGTAGTAGTGGACAACCCCCCCGTCCCTAACGCTCAGCATGGCCTCCCTCAAAAAGCGGTCGGCAAACTTGGGAAGGTTCATTATCACGCGGTCGGCCTTGAGCCGTCCGGCAACCTTCCGCACGTCCCCGAGGACAGGCACGACGTTGTTAACTTTGTTCAGCCTGATGTTTTCCTCAAGGTAGCGAATTGCCCATGGGTTGATGTCGCAGGCGAAGACGAGCTTTGCTTTCTTAGCTAGAAGCATCGCGTAAGGCCCGACGCCGGCGAACATATCAAATATAACCTCCCCCGGCCGGGTCTTCTCGAAAATCCTCATCCTCTCGGTTGCAAGGCGGGGGGAGAAGTAGACTTTGGCAACGTCGAGCTTCAGCCTTATCCCGTTCTCTCGGTGGAGCGTTTCAGTTCTCCTCTCGCCGGCGAGGTGAACGAGCTCCCTTACACGGTATTCCCCGGAAACCTTGCTCCCCTTGGCGAAGACGGACTTTATGTGCCTGTGAGCCTTCAGGATGGCCTCTCCGATAGCTTTTCCATAGGACATCAGCTCTTCCGGTAGCTCGATTATCGCTATGTCACCGATTACGTCGAAGGAGCTCGGGAGGAGCGGTCTAACCTCGTCCGGAACCTCAACGACCTCGCGGTAGCTGTGAGGCCTTCTCTCAACCCTCTCAAAGTCGGCCTCAACGAGCTCAAAGCCCTCAACTGGCTCTGTGACGGGGAAGAGCACAGACTCACCCTCTCTTCTGACGGCGTATCCTTTCGCCAGGACGCCGAGTTCGATAAGCTTTCTTCTGGCCTTCTCTGCCTCTCGTTTGGGAACTTTGACCGCGAGCATCGGAAGAAAATTGGACGCGGACTTAAAAAGAATTCCCCAACGAAAGATTTTTAAACGCTCGCCCTTCCCTAATATCGAGCCCCGGTGGTGTAGCCCGGTCAAACATGCGGGCCTTTCGAGCCCGCGCCCCGGGTTCAAATCCCGGCCGGGGCACCATAAGAAACTTTGCCTGCACAAAGTTTCATCAAAGTTTGCATGTCACTTCTAAAACCCCTGAGATTTAGGAGGGTTCATCCCTTGAAGAGTTTTGTTGATGGTTTCACTGCAAGAATGACGCCCAAAGAGCGTTAAGAAAAGTTGAAACCCTTTTAGCCAGCCTCGTGGACATGAACCCCTTTGGAACCTTGGAATATTGAAAAGACATGCAAACTGGCTTTGTTCATTTTAACAAAGATTAACTTTTTGATCAAACTTTGCTACGCAAAGTTTGGTGGCAAACTTTTTAAACCTCCGCCCGACCCTCAACCGATGGCCATGAAGACGCTCGCCGACCTTTTCAGGGAAGCGCTGAGGGAGAAGGGGATCGAGAGCTTCGGGGTGCTCTCAAAGCGCTTCAGAAAGTCAAAGAACAAGCTTCAGGACGTGGCAGTGGGGATAATCAACGGAAAGGGGGCAATATTCCGCGTCCCGGAGAAGACGGCCGTTGCGTGGGACCTGAACGGCAACCGCGTCGAGGGCTCCTACTACGCCTATGCCCCCCTGTGCATGAAGGAGAAGTTCGAGCCTGTTCTGACACCCGAAGAGCTCCGTTCAAAGCTCCCTGAGTGGCCCTACTTCATAATCGACCTATACCACTGGGACAAGCACACCCAGAAAGAGAAGGGCAAGGTCTGCCTGCAGGTGAGCCAGAGCTACGGCCTGCTGAGGGACTACTTTACGGGAAAGGAGCTGGCCGTAACGTGGGCGAACGATGAGTTTAAATCCATGTTCCACGGCCCGATTGATAGGATAACCGCCTACGAAGGCCCAACGGCGGAGTTTTTGAGGGAGAGGGGCATTGATGAAGTCGTTCTCCTCGATCCCTGGGCGGAGGAAACCCTGAGCGAGAAAGACTTTAGCGTTAAGGCATTCATAATCGGCGGCATCGTTGACACCGGCGGGAACAAGAAGAAAACCACGCCCCAAATAGGCGAGGAGCTTGAGAACGCCGGAATAAAGGTCCGCAGGAGGAAGATAGTTCTTCGCGGCGACATTGTCGGCGTCCCCGACAGGATAAACCGCATCCTCGGCATAATTCTCAAGATGATGGTGGAAGGGAAGTCCATGGATGAAGCGGTTTACGAGTTCCAGGAGCCACTCCACGCGCGCTGGAGATTGAGAAAGGAACTCCCCAAGCGCGCGATCAGATACAAAGTGAACGGCAAGACCTACAGGGTGGTCGAGAAGGAGCTGTTCCATGAGTACTCCAAGTGGCTCAAAATCCGCTGGGAGGACTTCGTGAAGGTGCTGAGGGAACTCGACCTGATAGCGCTTGAGAGGAAGAGGATACACCACCTCAACAAAATCTCCAACGCGAGGATAATAAACGGGAAAGCCTATCGGGTGATACTCCTGAAGAAGGCCGCGATGCTGTGCTACAACTGTTAGACGGATGAACCAGATGACATTTAAACTTCTTCCGTAATCCAAGCACTGGGGGTTATCATGGGTGTCAGTACCCTTATCCTCTTCAGAAATTACAAGATTGGAACGCGGCAGATCATGGGTGGTTCACCCTGCGATGTGATCCCAAGGGTGTATTCAAGATTCAGAAGGGCCCACTGCCCGGAACAGGCTATTCTCGACATTATAAAGGAAAACGGAAACGCCGTGTTTGGTGAAGGCAAAAACAAGATGTTCACGGGATACGACTTTGTGTATAACGTCTGGTACACCGGGAAAACCCTTTTCATCGAGAACGAGGACCTTCTTGAGGATGACATGATTCAGGGGGTCGTCGATGAGCTGGAAAGGGAATTCGGAGAGGTTCGGGTCGAAGTCGTAAAAGAACGAGATGCCACCCTTTTTGAAATCCACTTGGAGTCCAGAAAACAGAAAGGAAGATGAGCAAAAAGAAAACTTGGAATCAGAAGAACACCACAACGGCGTCTCCCACTACGGCCGTTTCAACCTCTTCGCCCTCGCTGAACACCGCCTTCCTGAGCACAATGTCCTCTTTGCCCAGCTCGACCCTCTGGCCTTCGACCTCAAACTCAACCTTTCCGGTCTCCTTGAGGGCCCTTGCAACTTCTTCCGCGTTCTCCTTGAGGTAGGTGGTGATCTTCGGCACGAGCTTGCCGTAGCGCGGGCCAACCGTCCTAAAGTTGGGCTTTATCTCGGTGATGCGTTCCTCAAGTTCCGGCTCGCCCTGGATTATCTCCAGCCTCTCGATGTTCATGGTTCCGGCGATGTCCTTCTCTATGGCCTTCAGGGCTTCGTAGGAATCGGTGGCGTAGATGGCCACGTGTTTGAGCTTGGCGTTCAGTGCCAGGCCGTGGCTGTTCTTGTAGCGCCTCATGGCGCCGACTATCTCGCGGGCGAGCTCTCCGAGCTTCTCAGCCTCCTCGCTTATCCTGCCCTCGTCGTACTTCGGCCACTCAAGGAGGTGCACACTCTTAGCACCGACGTGGCCCTTGAACATCTCCTGGTAGAGCTCCTCGGTTATGTGCGGGGCCAGCGGGGCGAGGAGGAGCATGACGTTGTAGAGCAGCTCGTAGAGTGCCGCTTTCGCCTTCAGCTTGCTCTCCTCGTCGTCGCCGTAGAGGCGGTACTTGATCATCTCGATATAGTCGTCGGCCACCTCGTGCCAGACGAAGGTCATCAGCTCCCTCGTGAGCAGGTTGAAGCGGTAGCGCTCCATCTCCTCGGTGGCGAACTTGATAACGCGATGCAGCCTTGAGAGTATCCAGCGATCGAGTGGCTCAAGCTCCTCTGGAGCTTCCTTCGGGTCGAAATCGCTCAGGTGTCTCTCGGCAAAGCGGTAGATGTTCCAGACCTTCTGGAGGAAGCGGTAGTTGTAATCAACGGTCTCCCACTTGAAGGGGTGATCCTCTCCGGGCGGTGCTAAGGCAGTCCAGAGGCGGAGCGCATCGGCGCCGTACTTCGGTATGACCTCGTCAGGTGCTACGACGTTGCCGTAGCTCTTGCTCATCTTCCTGCCGTCCGGGCCGGCCACCATTCCGTTAATGAGAACGTCCTTCCAGGGCTTCTGGCCGGTGAGGACGTGGGTTCTGAATATCGTGTAGAATGCCCACGTTCTGATGATGTCCGTTCCCTGCGGCCTGAGAGCGGTCGGGAAGTTGTGCTCGAACCAGCGCTTGGCCTCCTCGTCGCCCTTGATGGCCTCGTGCCACCGGGTTATGATGAGCGGGGTTATGCTGGAGTCTATCCAGCAGTCGAGGACATCAGTAACGGGCTCAAGCTCGGCACCGCAGACCGGGCACTTCTCCACGGGCGGCTTGTCGAAGCGCGGGTCAACCGGAAGGTCTTCTTCCCTAGCCGGAACAACGTGGCCGTTCTTGCAGACCCAGAACGGGAGCGTCGTTCCAAAGACCCTCTGCCTGCTTATGACCCAGTCCCAGTCCATGCTCTCGGCCCAGTCCTTCAGGCGGAGGAACATATCCTCTGGGTACCAGTTTATCTCCTTAGCCACCTTCACTATCTCGTCCGTGAAGTCCTTCACCTTGATGAACCACTGGGTCTTGGGGAGCAGCTCGATGGGTGCCATACAGGAGCTCCTCTCGGTGTGCCTCAGCACGCGGTGGTGGACCTTCTGCTTCTTATAGAGCAGGCCCATCTTTTCGAGGTCCTCAGCTATTCTCTCGCGCACCTCCTCCGTCTTAAGCCCGGCGTAGGGGCCGGCGTTCTCGTTCATCGTGCCGTCTTCGTTGATCGCTATGATAACCGGCAGGTTGTAGCGCTTCTGCCAGACGACGTCCTGCTCGTCGCCGTAGGTACAGTTGTAGACCGCACCGGTTCCGAACTCGGGGTCAACGTCCTCATCGGCTATGACCGGCACCTCACGCTCGAATATCGGGAGCTTCACCTTCTTGCCCACGACGTCCTTATACCTCTCATCGTCCGGGTGGACAAAGACAGCAACACAGGCCGGCATCAGCTCGGGCCTCGTGGTGGCTATGGGCACGTAGCCGGAACCGTCAGCGAGCGGGAGCTTGATGTAGTAGAGATAGCCGTCCTCCTCGACGTAGCCGACTTCAGCCTTAGCCAGACTCGTCCTGCATCTTGGACACCAGTAGACCGGGTGCTTGTCGCGGTAGAGCATGCCCTTCTCGTAGAACTCAAGGAGGGACTTCTGCACGGCAGCCTTGTACCAGTCGTCCATCGTGTGGTACTCCAGGTCCCAGTCGGCCGAGTAGCCTATCCTTATGAACTGGTTTCTCATCGCCTCGATGGCCTGCCAGGTCCACTCAACGCACTTCTGGAGGAACTTCTCCGGCTGATCCTTGCTTATTCCGAACTCCTTCTCGACCTTCAGCTCGGTCGGGAGACCGTGGTTGTCAAAGCCCTGGGGAAAGAGCACGTTGTAGCCGGTCATCCTCTTGTAGCGCGCGATTATGTCGATCCAGGTGTGGCTGAGCACGTGACCAAGGTGGAGCGTTCCGCTCGTGAACGGGGGCGGAGTGTCTATCGCGTAGCTCGGCCTCTTCTCGTCGAGCTCGTACTTGTAGATTTTCTCATCCAGCCAGAACTTCTGCCACTTCGGCTCAATCTCGTTCGGGTCGTAGGTCTTAGGGAGCATGGACATCACCCTTTCGGTTTTTTGAAGATGGGTTACCCTCAGAACAGGCTTTTAAAAATCTTAGCAACGCCGGTGGTGCCGGAGTAAAGGCTAACCGAGAAGCGCGGAACGCGTGAAATTCATGGGTCGAAATCGGCGTTACGGTGGACGATAGGCACCACCAGGGTATAGAAATGAGCCCGAGGTTTAAAAAGTTTGGGGTCAAGAGCGAAAGGACTTCTCAATCGCGTTCGGGGAGGTAGGCATAGAACCATGCTCCAATCTCTTCAATCCACTCACTCTCTCCGCTAAAGCACTCTTCAAACCTCAGGTTTCCACACTCAAAGATGCCCCACTCCGGCTCAAAGATTTTGAAGAGTGATAATTGGTCTTTCAGCGTTTTTCACGTTAAACACTTCAAAGTACGGTGGGTCGATTTCCACATCAATGTACTGGCCTTCGAGTTTTGAGAACTTCTCAGCCTGCTCCCCAACGGGAATGAAGACGCTTATTTTAACACCCGGAGGTTCCAAGAGGAACTCAGCTTCCCCTGAGTGAACCACTCCGTCGTAGTCCCTAAATGGGGTAAAAGAAAGGAGCAAAAGCCTGCTGAGCAGGATATAAGTTGTGCCGTCCGGCAACAGTAGACACCTCCACGTTAGAGTTTTCCCTGAACTTTAGGCAGTTTTCTGCAAAATGCGAAACAGCCCTCGTGGTTGCCTCTATTTTCCCTGGGGAGTTACATCCACCTGTGCAAGTAGGAGTCTTTTCCCCCTCGCAGAAATCCATCCCTTCCAGGATAGCCCTTCAATCCTGAAAGGTATTCCGAGAACATCCACAAGTGATTCTCCCGCGTGATAGCCCTTCACCGAATAGACAACGTCTTCACTGGAGAGAGAGACCCTGAATTCGTACCATTCATCATCAGAGGCCTCGATTTCGCTGGCGTCGAGGGCAAAAACCGGGAAAAGTTCTTTTTTGTTTTGATATGCTGAATCAACCAGCTTCTTAAACTCCTCTGGGATAAGAACATGAGGAACTGGAATCCACGGGTTCCAGCCTCTAATGGCATCCCGTTTGGTTCTTCCGTGATTCCTCTTGACGAGGAAAACCGCCCTTTTGCCATCAAAATAAGCGACTTTAGCAATGGCCTTAAAGGTCTGGCCCATCAATGTCCCCTCCTTTAACGGCCCTCGCATAAAACCACGGAAAGGAGGCCGTAATGAAGTCGCCAGTCCGAATTTCCAGTCTGCTGAACTTCTCATAAGGAAGGTCTAGATACATTGGAATTCCTGAGGGACGGATTTCGATGAGTACTCTTTCCCCCGATTGGTTGATTTGAGTAACCCTTCCTTCGACGGTGATTCCCTGCCTCACAAAACCTCTCATTTCCTTCCACTTAACTTTTCTTTTCCATCTGCTGTTTTTTGGAGGGTAATAATATCGGTATTCGATTCTCTCCATTCCTATTTCATTTCTCATTATACTCTCCGGAACGGCCATTAAAGCCAGCTCCAAGGGTTCTTTAGTCTTGAATGAGCGGACGACTTCCGAGTGGAGCAACTCCTCATGGTTTCTGATGTCCGAGAGGATTATTCCTGAGGGGATTGTTAGTAGCACAAAGTGTTCGTCCAGCACTCCATGAAATTCTGGCAGATCCAGAACGTCAAGGTTCAAGACGATACCTTTCACAGGGACCAACTTCATTAGATTCACCTACCGCATTGTTTAAATGAAAATAAAATAAAAAAATCATCTTCTCCACCCGTACACGAGCTTTCCGAAGTTCCAAGCCTTCTCGTATTCATCTCCCTCGGGGTGTAGATGTTGAGCTCGTCATCCACCATGAAGGCCCTAACGCTCCCGTTGGGCTTGAGGATTTGAACCAGCCGCTTGAAGTGGAGTTTTTGTGTCGCCGGCTTGACCTCGCGCCAGTCTGTTATGATTAACCGCTCATCGCCCTTCCGCTCGTCCCATACTATCGGGCCGTTCCTCCCGCCGTAGAACCAGCATGGGAAGTCGGCGATGAAAACCCCTCCTGGCTTTAAGACCCGTTTTACCGAATTAAATAATTGTTGAATTGCAGAATCATCGAAATACATAATTGAGGAGAAGAACATGGTAACCGCATCAAACTCCTCCTCAAAATCAATCTCAAGCGCGTTTCCCTGGATGAACTCAATGTTAAACCCTTCCCTTTCGGCTTTTCTTCTCGCAACGGCCAGCATCTCATCATGGAGGTCTAGGCCTGTAACCTGATATCCGCACCTCGCGAGTTCGAGCGTTGGAATCCCGGTTCCGCAGGCGAGGTCGAGAACCCGCGTTACTTCCCTCTCTGCCTCGTTCCGGAAGAGCTCCTCCACGAAGTCTATCTCTTTCCCAATTCGTTCGGCCCTTCTCCTATAAATCGCGTCGTAGTACTCGGCAAGGGCCGTGTAGAGCTCATGCATGGTACCACCAAAAATGAAGTGGGCTTCAGATTTAAAACCCTTCTCCCAGCTCTCGGAAGGCCTCAATCAGCCTCTCGTTCTCCTCGGGCTTTCTAACTGAAAAGCGGACGTATTCCGGCAGGCCGAAGCTCTCACAGTCCCTCACGAGGATTCCACGCCTCTTGAGGGCCTCAACGAATTCCTTTGCATTGCCAATGCGCTTGATGAAGAAGTTGGCGTCGCTTTTAACCTTTAGCGCCTTTTCCAGCCTCTTCTTTTCCCGCCAGATTAGGGGCATCGTCTTCCTCAGGTGCTCGAAGCCGTCTTCAATCACGAATTCGAGGAAGGCAACGCCTGTTGAGCCTATGCTCCAGGGCATTCTGACGCTTCTGAAGGCCTCCTTAAAGCCGATGACGTAGCCGACCCTTATTCCAGGCAGGCCGTAGCTCTTGGTGAAGGTTCTGAGCTTCACTATGCTTTCCCCTTCCGGACTTTCCGGCTTTTCAACAAAGTCTATGAAGGCCTCGTCGAGAACGAGGAGGGCTTTTTTATCCTCCACAGCATCGAGAAGGGGTCTAAGCTCTCTGACGCGGTGGAAACTGCCGTCGGGGTTGTTGGGGTTGCAGAAAAATACAACGGAGTTTCCCTCGACGAGTTCCGCCAGCCTTTCTGGATCGTTGGAGCCTTTGATGACCTTCGCTCCAAAAATCCGCGCAACCCTCTCGTACTCGCCGTAGGTGTGGCGGGGGATTACCACCTTCCTCCCGCGGAGCGCGAGGATTCCTAGGAGGTAGAGTGCCTCAGTGATTCCAGCGGTCACCGTTACAGGTTGGTCGATGAGCTCTCTCAATTCCTCCTCAAGCCTCTCGTAGTATGGATAGCGATCGCTTATCTCTTTGGAGCGCTCAAACATTTCGTCAAGCCATTCCGGGGGATACGGGTTTAGGGATGCCGAGAAGTCGAGCAAACCTTCTTCCCTCGCACCGCCGTGGTAGGTTGAGAACTTCACGGGCTCAAGCATGGGAACACCTCCGTTGCAAGGAGTAGGGAGACGATAACAAGCCACTCCGCAACAACCACCCGGTAAATCTTCAAAGCCCTCCCTATGTCTTCGTTCCCCGGTTCCCTCCCTGGAAATCTATAAAGGCCGGGCTTCTCAAGCCAGACGCCGAGGACGGCTGACATCGCCGAGATGGGTTTGTCGGAGTTGAGCTTGAACCTAGCGAGACGGTAATGACTGAGAACATTCCTCCCACCGAAAGGAAGGTAGAGAAGAACTGTCAATCGGGCAGGAATGAAGTTGAGAACGTCATCCAACCTGGCGGAAAACTTGCCGAAATACTCGTAGCGCTCGTTCCTGTAGCCGAGCATGGCATCCAAGGTGTTCACGGCGCGGTAGATTAAAGCCCCGGAAAGGCCGAAGAGGAGGAAGTAGAAGAGCGGAGCTATCACCGAGTCGTTGAGGTTCTCGGCAAGGCTCTCTATAGCTGCCGAGTTGAGGTGCGCCTCGTCGAGGGCTTTAACATCTCTGCTGACTATCATCGAAACGGCCTTCCTCTTTTCCTCGATGTTCCCAGTTATCGTCCTCGCGACGTGCTCGTATAAACTCCTAATCGCGAAGGAGCTCTTGAGGATGTAAACCCCGAGGGCGTAGTCCAGCGGGAAGGGGAGGTAGGAAGGGAGAAGTGAGAGCAGAAGGGCGGTGATTATGACGAGCACGGCCGTGGAGGTTCCGGCCAGAAAATCGAGGGAGGGGTCTCTTCTCCTCCAGCGTCCCTCAAAAAGGTCAGCTAACCTACCGAACCACACGACGGGGTGAACTTTAGCCGGAGGTTCCCCTAAGAGCAGGTCCCAGAGCAGTGCAAGGAAGAAAACCGTCAGAACCTCCATTCTCCGAAGGCCTCCCTTATCGCCGAGTATTCTTCCAGCATCTCCTCATTTGGCTCCCTCAGCCCCCTCCTCACGTACCAGGCGGGGTGTCTGAGGTAGGTGAACTCAAAGCCGAGCCGTTTCAGAGCCTTTTCGGCGGTTCTGCCGACCGCGAAGATGGCCCCCGGCTTCACAGCTTCAAGCTCTCTCCCGAGGAGCTCAAGCTCGCCCTCACCGAAGCCTCTCAGCCTGTTGTCGGGAGGATTGCACTTGACGACGTTGGTTATGTATACGAAGTCCGGGTTGATGCCGAGGCTGAAGAGCGTCTTCCTCAGCAGCATTCCCGAGGCGTCGCGGTAGAAACAGATTCCAGTCTTTCCGCAGCCCTTTCTCCCCGGTGCCTCCCCGACGAGAACAACGCCGGAGCCGGGCCAGCCGTTGGAGAAGGGTAGACCCCCAAACTCGCCCACCCGGAGCTGATAGCGGTAGTATTCCTCGCGACAGAACCTCAGGGGGTCTTTGAGGAGCTCACGGTAGAGGGCTTCCAGCTCCCTGGCTTTTCTCCCGTCTTCCCCGTTCACGACGAGGAAGCGCTCATCAGGGTTGTATATCGTCCTCGCGTAGACCCCGTAGGTTTTCTCGTCTAAGCTCAGGAAATCCCTCCAGTCGCGGAGGACTAACGGGACTACCTTAAGATTGACCGGGTTTACGTAGATCCCGCCGGCCTTTTTGAGGTTCTCAAACGGCAAGAGCATAATGGATAAAAAGTCCATACCCTTTATAGGTTTGGTGGTTAGATGCCTCACGAAAAGGGGGTTGCATTCTTTTCCGGTGGAAAGGATGGGCTTTACGCAGTCCATTTAGCGGAGAGAAAGGGGATTAAAGTCCCCTATCTGCTCACGCTGAAAACCACGATAGGCCTCTCACCCCACTGGGAAAATCTCGGAGCCTTAGAAACACTCGCCGAAGCAATGGGGAAGGAACTGCTCACCTTCGACATGGGGAAAGGAGGAGAAGCTTTGGCGGAGTTCATAGGCTCTCTGGGCACGGATTACCTCATAGCGGGGGACGTTCTGCTTGAGGATCACCTGAGGTGGGTTGAGCGTCTCGCCCGTGAGGCCGGTGTGACTCCATTTGAACCCCTCTGGGGACGGGACACGGGGGAACTCGCCGTTGAAATGCTTGAGGCGGGCTTTGAGTACGCGATAATAGCGGTGAAGGGGGAGAAGCTCTCCAATGAGTGGCTCGGCTACACCTTCCGCTCGGTTGAGGATTTGGAGCGCTTCCTTGATTCAAACCCTGACGTTGACCCGATCGGGGAGATGGGGGAGTTCCACACGGTGGTTCTAAAGTGCCCGCTGTTTGAGGGGAGTTTCAAGATGGAACCGCAGGGTGTTGGAGAGAGCGAGACCTACTGGTGGTTGAAGTTCAGGCTGGTGAGAGAATGAGGGCGGGAGAAATCCTCAAAAAACTCGAATCAAAGGGAATAACCCTTGACTCCATGCTCGACACGGCTCTGGAGCTTTACGTGGGGGATGGAAGGGAAAAAGTCCGCGAGAGGCTCGAAAAGCTGATGCTAAGGTATCTCGACGACATCAACATCCAAGCGCTTCTCATGGCGGCGCTCCTGCTTGAGGAGAACTTCGAGGTCGAAGGCGACCCAGTCAATTTAGTGGCGGACGAGCTGATTGGAATAGACATCGCCGAATACATAGGCGGGAAGATGGCGCTCTTCAACTTCTTCTACTACGACACAAGGAAGCCTGGGATTCTGGCCGAGCTTCCGCCGTTTCTTGACGATGCGATAGGCGGCTTCATAGCCGGCTGCATGACGAGGCTCTTCGAATCGGAGGCGGACTGGCCATGAGGGACCTCCTGCCGTTCTTGACAAGGATTCCAGTGGAAGGAGACTTCGAGAAAGCCCGCGAGGAGCTCTGGGCCTTTCCACTCGTTGCTTTGGTGAGTTCAGCGCTTCCAACGCTCGTCCTCTACTTAAGGCTTCCCCTCTCGAACGTCCTTGCCCTTCTCGCGCTCTACTTCACCATTGGCCTCCTCCACCTCGACGGTTTAGCGGACTGGGCCGACGGGATAATGGTCACAGGAGACAGGGAGAGGAAGATAAAGGCGATGAAAGATTTAAACACCGGTATAGCCGGCCTCTTCGCCGTCGTGATGGTTCTCCTCCTTCAGGTTTACTCCCTTCGGCTCGTTCCCTTCTACGCGCTCTTTTTAGCCGAGCTGAACTCAAAGCTCGCCATGCTCCTCGCGCTGGCAACAAAGAAGCCCCTCGGTCGGGGCCTTGGGGCGTACTTCATGGAGGGGATGACTGGGAAAGGGCTCCTCGGCGGGCTCATTTTCTACGCCATCCTCCTCGTCCCCCTAATCGTCTATGATCCTAATGTCCTGGTCTCGCTCCTCGGTCTGACCTTCGGGGGCTACGCCATCAAAGTTGCCCTCGACAACTTCGGCGGGATAAACGGCGATTGCCTTGGTGCGATAGCGGAGATAACGAGGGCCGGGACGTTGGCAGTTATGGCGTTTGCTTGGGCTTACTTCGGAGGCTGAACCCCAGGAATCACATCGAGTCTATCCAGCTCCCTGTCCTCCAAGGCCGCGTAGGGTACGTATCCCCTCTTCCGGGCCTGTTCTATAAAGTTGAGGATTCTTGCGAGGTCTTCATCGCTCCTCGTCCCGTCGTCAACGTAATCAACAACTAGAACGGTTTTTCCAGCCTCAACGACTCTATCGAGGAGCGGAACCTTTTCGCCCGTCCAGGGACTTGGCTCAAGGCCGTCGTAGAAGACGTCTTCACTCGCCCAGCCGGAGACTGTTCTCAAAAGGCTCCCGTTATCGTAGTCAAGGAGCCACTCCCCGTTCTGGGGGATTATTATGAAGTCCTTGCCGGCTTTAGAGCGGGTGTAGTTGGCTATCTGGATTATGAATTCGATCATCTGCTTTGCCGTCCAGCTCTCGTCGTAGCCGTTCTCGGCCCAGAACCAGTATTCATCAACCTTGTCAAGGTAAACGCCCGAAAAACCCTGTGCAATGATTCTGTCGAGGTACTCAAAGACTATTTTCTTCCAACCCTCCTCCCAGTACTTGACGGCGTAATCCCCGGGCCAGTCGGGGTTCCCCGGCCCGAGCCACTCGGGAGGGTTCTTTTTCCACCCATCTCTCCAGTAGAAGCGATAATCTTCAGCCTCGCCGATGCTGAGGTAGGCTATGGGGATTACCCCGGCCCTTTTAATCATCTCGATTTCCTCCCGCGTGTAGGCCCTCTCGTCGCTCCCGTTCCTTGAGTAGTCCATGACAACCAGCTCAAAGCCGCTTTTCGCTATAGCTTCTGGACTCGCGTTCTGGAGCCAGTAGACCCAGCTCCTAACCGAGGAGAGGTTTAGCCCCTGGATTTGGTTCGAGTCTTCACCTTTTGGAGTGGTCTGAGTCGTTGATGTTACGTTTTGCTGAGCTATTTTGGGAGAGGTTGCGTTCGATGGGACCGGAAAGGAGGTGTGCGATACAGGGGGAGCGGGAGAAGATGTCGTCTCAGGTATGGGTTGAGAAGGAGGCGAGACCGAAGTCGTGCTGGTTTTCTCCCTCGCTGGAGCGTTTGAAAGACAGGCAGAGGCCAAAACTATGAGGAGCGAGAGGAGTATGCCGAGGAGTTTCATGGAGGCCGTTGAGCGGAAGGCCTTTTAACCGTTGCCGGCTATCAACTCCCATGATACTCATCATGTCCGGCGGAAGGTCGAGCAGGATGGGCCAGGAGAAGCCCGTCCTGAAGGTTGGCAAAAAGCCGATGCTCCTGCGCGTTTACGGGGAGGCAGAAAAAGCCGGGGAAGCCCTCGTTGCCCTCTCCAAAAATACCCCAAGAACGAAGGAGCTCTGCCTCCGCGAGGGGATTCCCTTCGTTGAAACGCCTGGAAAGGGCTACGTTGAGGATTTGATTTACCTTCTCAGGGAATTCGGGCCGTTCATCAGCGTTTCTGCAGATTTACCCTTCGTGAGGGCGGGTGATGTGATGGCCGTAAAGAAGGCCTTTGACGGAAAGGTTAGCTTAACGGGCGTTCTTCCTTTGAGACTCGTTCCGAAGGGCTTAAAGCCAGTCGTTTACAGGGGCTACGCAATAGTTGGCCTCAACGCCGTTGGAACCGAAGGCGAGGAATTCTTGGAGCTGAGAAACCCGCTCTTAGCTTTGAACGTGAACACACCGGAAGAGTTAAAGCTGGCGAATAGAATAGCCCGTCTGGTGGGAAGATGAGGGGTAGGGAGATTAGAGGTGCACTGTTGCTCACAGGGATGCTGATCTTCGCATTTCTGTTCATCTTCGGGTTCCTCATTGTGGCGGCAGTTTTGATTATAATAGGTCTGCTCGCTTTCCTCGGCTTCTACCTCTACGTCCGCTTGAAGCTCTGGTGGGCGAAGAGACACCCGCCGAAGGTGCTTGAGGGGCCGGAGGACTACTTTTAGAGCCCCAGCTCCCCTAAAATCCTTTCCACGTCGAGGTT
This sequence comes from Thermococcus thermotolerans, assembly GCF_024707485.1. Taxonomy (NCBI): domain Archaea; kingdom Methanobacteriati; phylum Methanobacteriota; class Thermococci; order Thermococcales; family Thermococcaceae; genus Thermococcus; species Thermococcus thermotolerans. Next base: position 537,192 of record NZ_CP102602.1, on the reverse strand, counting down.
CCTCTCAACGACCTTTGCGAACCTCTCAATTTCCTCCTCTATGTTCCACTCCTCAATTGAAACCGGCTCAAGGCCCTTCTCTGCCCTCAGAAAGTTTAGAAACGCCTCCGTGAAGGCGAAGTTGTGGAAGATGCCGTGGAGGTAGGTGCCGAAGGCCCTCTCTCCAATCGCCCCCTCAGGCTCAAAGGTTTTCGCCCCGTTTATTGCTTTTATCACCGAGAAGGGCCTCTCCGAGGTGCTCCTGCCGAAGCGTATCTCGTAGCCCTCGACCTGCATTCCTCTCGCCTGCTCCCAGAGAACCTCAGCCCTCAGGTGGTTCGTCCTCTTGCTTCTCTCGAAGACGGTTTTGGCCGGCAGTAGGCCGATGCCCCTGACCTCACCGCGCTTCGACTCAACTCTGTCTATTATCTTCTCGCCGAGCATCTGGAAGCCGCCGCAGATTCCGACGACGAAAGAGCCTTCACGGTGGGCCTCTAAGATAGCCTCCTCAATTCCGTTCTCCCTCAGCCAGAGCAAATCCTTGACCGTGTTCTTGCTCCCTGGAATTATCACCACGTCACCTTTGATTTCCTCCGGCCTTGTCACGTAGTCAACACCGTTCGCCCAGTGGAGGGGCTCAAAGTCTGTGAAGTTGCTGATGTGGGGGAGCCTGATTATCTGAATGTGAAGCTTTCCTATAACCCTCGGAAATTCCGTGAGTGAATCCTCCTCAGGTAAACGGTGTTCGATGTGAGGGATAACACCGAGGGTCGGCTTACCGTAGCGTTTTTCTAAGTATTCAAAGCCCGGCTGAAGTAGGGAAGCGTCCCCGCGGAACTTGTTGAAGACGAAGCCGATTATCGCTTCCCTCTCCTCTGGCTTCAAAAGCTCCATCGTGCCGACTATGCTTGCGAAGCTTCCACCACGGTCTATGTCGGTAACTAGGATTCCCTTTGCCTTTGCGTGGAGCATCACCCTTGTGTTCGCTATGTCGTAGTCCTTCAGGTTAATTTCAACCGGACTGCCGGCGCCTTCGATTATAACGAGGTCGTGCTTCTCCTTCAACTCATCCAAAACTTTCATCGCCTTCCTGAAGAGCTCCTCCTTGCGCGAGAGCATGTAGTCCTTGGCGGAGACGCTGCCAATCGGCTCCCCCATGAAGACGACCTGGCTTCTCATGTTGCCTTCTGGCTTGAGCAGAATCGGGTTGAACTTTACGCTTGGCCTCTTTCGGCAGGCTATCGCCTGCAAATACTGCGCCCTGCTTATCTCGCCCCCTTCGATGCTCGGCGCGGAGTTCAGGCTCATGTTCTGGCTTTTGAAGGGCACTACATCGTAGCCGAGGTTTGAGAAAATCCTGCACAGGGCCGTAACGAGGAGCGACTTTCCAGCTCCTGACGAGGTCCCGAGTACCATCAGTGCCCTTCCCATTCTCCCACCGTTCGAAGTTGGCCGAAGGGCATATAAACCCTTGGATAAAAAGTCCAGCGGTGGTTGAAATGGAGAGCCTCTTCCTGCTGGTTCTGGGGAACACAGAGATAAGTACAGTCCCGGGAATAAGCGTTGCAGGGGCAACGCCTGAACTTACCAGACTCACCCCGGTGGCCGATGCTGAGTACCTCTTCCACGAGAAGCCCCTAACCATTGACGTCATTCCGGTGACGCCCGAGGGTCACCCGACGCCGGCTATAATCACCAAAGCGGCGAAGGAGCTTGCGAACTTCCCGGTTCTAGTCGTTCGTGGGGGAACTTATCTCGCCCCCCTTGTCCCTCACGTCCACATCAGCGACGCGGTTGGTAGGGATTTCCGGAAAGAACCTGCCCTTCCTGAGTTCGGGGAGATAATAAAGCGCGCCAAGCTTCTCGGCGAGGAGCTGAACAAAACTCCGATAAAGGAGCTCGTCATCGGCGAGTCAACACCGGGTGGAACGACCACTGCCCAGGCCGTCCTCTGGGCTTTGGGTTATGATGCCAAGACGAGCTCGACCTCGCCGGAGAACCCTCAAAGCCTGAAGGAGAAGGTAATCAGCGAGGCCTTCAAGAGGGCCGGAATCGAGAAGGGTCAGCTGAAGGACAACCCTTTTGAGGCCCTCAGACAGTTCGGCGACCCGATGCTGGCGACGGTGATAGGCATCTCCCTCGGCTTCAGGAAGAACGTCGCCCTGGCTGGAGGAACGCAGATGTTAGCCCTTTCAGCCCTCCTAAAGGCCCTTGGCGAGAGCCTTGATAGGTTCATGATCGCCACAACAAAGTGGGTCGTAAACGACAGGAGCGCGACCTTCCTCGAAACGGCGAGGGAAATCGGGGTAGTGACGTACGCAGCGGATCTGGACTTCTCGGAGAGCGAGTTCAAGGGCCTTAAAGACTATGAGAGGGGCTACGTCAAGGAGGGCGTTGGAGCTGGGGGCGCAACGTGGCTTGCCGTTAAGGCCGGCTTCTCGCCGGAGGAAGTGAGCAAAAAGGTCGAGGAGCTTTACGGAAGGCTTATGGAGATGAAGTCGTCTCCCTGAGCAGTTCAGCTTTTATCCCGGCTTTTACCGCCTTTTCGTACATCTTTCTGTCGTCGGTTATCAGTTTGGCGTCTGCTCTTTTTGCACATGCCAGGAAGAGAACATCAAAGCCACTCGCTTTTGTGATGATTCCAAGGTCAATGGCGGTTTCAAGGAGATAAACGTCCGAGTACAGCAGGGAATGTTCGGTAATAAAACTAACTGCAAGCCTGGAAAGGGCAGGATTGCTGGAGAGGCGTGAGACAACAGAAGCTGTTTCCACAAGCATAACAACTGGTTCGTGCAACAGTATTCTACCCATGGCTACTTCATCGAGAATGGACTTTGCTTTTCTGTGAAGTGCAAGCCGGGAGTAGTAAACTTCGTCTCTTTTCTTGCGCTTTGGTGGGACAAAGCCCTTCACGAAGACACTCGTGTCGAGGACGAGGTCAGTAGTCATAGTCCCTCTCCCTCATCTCCCGTATCATCTCGGTTATGTCCTCCACTTCTTCCGTGTACTCCGTCTCCTCTTCCGCAAGTCGAATTAGTTCCTCAAGGGTAACCTTGCCCTTCCGAAGTTCCCTCAGCCGGAGCTTCAACAGGAGATTCTGTGCATCAAGGAAGAGCCTTTCAACCTGAGCCTCCACGTCTTCCATTCTCTCACCGGCTTTAATAAGGGTTGAAACTATTTAACACTTCTCGTCCTCTCCCACTTCCTCAGGCTTTCTGAGAGGGCTTCCCTTACCGCTTTCCCGATGTTTATTCCCAGCTCCGTCGCCGTTCCCGCCCACTCCGTTTCTCCATCAAAGGCGAAAACTCCAATGCCGTCGCTCGTCGTTCCCGTCGCGTTGTAACCGAGGCTGAGGAGAGTGTATGCCTTTGCCTCCGTTGCCGTCATTATCGCGTTGGCCATCGCACCGACGGTGAGGCCCTCCTCGATTACAAGGGCGATGTTTATGGTTCCGGGTTTCCACGGTGGTGGCTCTTCACCGGCTATTGCCGGATTCGTGATTCCAGCGGTGACGTAGGCAGTAACGCTTCCGCGCCTTGAAACCGCGAGCACCTTTTTGATGTCAGCGGCGGTCATGAAGCCGACAAAGTTTTTGATTCCATGCTCCTCCTCAAATCTCGCACAGTCCCGCCTGTAGTTTCCAGAGTAGTCCTTGGGGACCATCATGAAGAAGAAGCCGTTCGCCTTTGCCAGGCCCCCACGGTGGGGCGCGTTGCTGAGGGCCAGCATCGGCTCGTTGAAGTGTCGTATAAAGTGCTCAAACTTCATGTATGCACATCCGCGGGTGGGGATATAACGCTTGCGCCGTTAAACGCTTCCGTTTGCTGAAAGGTTATTAAGTTCGGGGACGAGCTTAATCGGGTGATGGTATGGGAGCGGAAGAACACAAGAAGAAGGCCCCAAGGAAGTTCAAGTTCGCGGTCATAACGGTGAGTGACACGGCCAGCAGGGGGGAGAAGGAGGATAAGAGCGGAAAGTTTCTCATCGAGGAGCTAAAGAATGCCGGACATGAGAAGGTTTACTATGCCGTTGTCCCCGACGAGAAGATGGCGATAGTTGGCGCCGTTGTCGAGGCCTTTGAAAGGGGAGCTGAAGTTGTCGTTACCTCGGGTGGAACGGGAATAGCGAGCAGGGACGTTACGATAGAAAGCATCAGGCCGTTGCTCGATAAGGAGCTGACGGGCTTCGGAGAAATCTTCAGGCTTCTGAGCTACGAGGAGATAGGCACAGCCGCGGTCATGACGAGGGCAACCGCGGGAATAATCAGGAGCTCCGGAAGGGCGATGGCAATCTTTTGCCTGCCTGGAAGTTTGGGCGCGGCGAAAACTGGGGTCAGGATAATTCTGAACGAGGCTGGCCACGTCCTCAAGCACGGGAGGGAGTGACGTGAGGGAGTTCAAGAGGCTGACACCGTACAGGGACGCCTTTCGCATGATGCTGGACGACCTCGGGGAGATCCTCGACGTGGAGGAGGTTCCCCTCTCCGAGGCCCTCGGCAGGGTTCTGGCCGAGGACATCGTTTCTCCCATAGACAGCCCTCCCTTCGACCGTTCCGCTGTGGACGGCTATGCCCTCCGCGCCGAGGACACATTCCCTGCGAGGGAATACAGTCCGGTCGAGCTTAGGGTTATAGACGAGATAGTAGCCGGCGAGGAGAGTAAAGCCAAGGTGGAACCCGGAACGGCGGTAAAGCTCATGACCGGCTCAAAGATGCCTGAGGGGGCAAACGCCGTCCTCATGCAGGAGATGGCGGAGCGAGATGGGGACGTCCTAAGGGTCCTTCGACCTGTTGCTCCCGGACAAAACGTGGCCTTCGCCGGTGAGGACGTAAGGAAGGGGGAGATAATCCTGCGGAAGGGACAGGTTCTAAGGCCGCAGGATCTGGCCCTACTGAAGAGCGTGGGCTTCAAAACCGTTAAGGTCAAGAGGAAACCCCGCGTCGGAATAATCGTCACGGGCGACGAGTTAATCGAGGAGTTCGATGAGGAGGCGCTGAAGGCAGGAAAGATTATGGAGAGCAACTCGATTATGCTCATGGGGCTGGGGCGGCAGTACTTTGGGCAACCGGTTTTTTACGGGGTCGTCCCCGATAAGGAAGAGGCTATCAAATCGGTGATAGGGAAGGCAAAGGAAGAATGCGACCTCGTTCTCGTCACCGGCGGTTCGGCCTTCGGCGACCGGGATTTTGCCCACCGCTTTGTCAAGCTCCTCTTCCACGGAACGACGATAAAGCCCGGAAGGCCAGTTGGTTACGGCGAAAGGGTCTTCATAATGAGCGGCTACCCTGCGGCTGTCTTCGCCCAGTTCCACCTTTACGTCAAACACGCCCTGGCGAAGCTGGTGGGGGCTAGAAACTACGAGGTGAAGGTTTTGGCAAGGCTCACCGAGCGCGTTCCAAGCCAGCTCGGGAGACACGAGTTCGTGAAGGTCTGGTACGAGAGCGGTAAGGCGAGACCGATCAGAAAGAAGGGGAGCGGTATAATAAGCGCCCTCGTGGAGAGCAACGGCTATATAGTCATTCCGGAGGATAGTGAAGGACATCTGGAAGGAGAAACAGTGGAAGTCGTGCTCTACTGAGCTATGCCTCCTGGAGAAAAGACTCAAGATGGACGAACTTCAGAATGGCGCGGACGTCTTCAGGAATATCCTCAAGTCTGCGGGGTCTGCGAGCATCTCAAGTACCTCAATGACTTCCGTGGTCTTCCTTTTCTTTCTTTTCCTCGGGGGATAGCCCTGCCATGGGGGATAATACTTGAGGAGTATCACCCACTTGTTTCTTCCTGCGATTATCATGGTACCACTCGTGTGAATCTTGTCCATGTTCTTAATAAATCTTTTCGGCATATTGACTGCACGGCTGTCGAAGTTTTGACAAAATCTGGCTATGGCCCGCCCGTAACCCCCGCCCCCATCGGTGCCTCACGGCGATCTCGGGCGGGTTAACCCAGGCGGGCCTCAGCTGTGCTCGGCCTGGGTTTCCCACGGTCATCGTGCTCCGTAACGCGGAAGGTCCTCCCGTGGGGACCTCGCTGAGGCCGAGCTGTAGCCCCCGCATCGCCCCCCGGTTCATTCTCCCCGGGGTCCTCGCGCAGGGGCAGTATATGGTAGAAAAGAGGAGGTATATAAAGCTGTCCTCACTCCATGAGCTTCCTGAGCTGGGCATACAGCCTGTTTTCAAGGCTTTCCTTCTCAATAACGAGTATCAGGGTGCCCTTGTTGACTATAACAAAGTCCCTGAGCTTTGAAAGGAACTTCATGAGGCTCTCCCAGGAGTTGTAGACTGTCAAGTACTCGAGGCAGTCGATTATAATGACCCCCTGCTCCCCCATCCGGGCGGACTCTTCCAGATACTTGTACGAGAGTTCGGTCATCCTTGCAAGGTTTGTCGGATTTATGGTGTTCTTGAACCTTCCCTGGAACGGTATGGTTGTTACGAAGTAGTACTGCCACCCCTCAGGAACCTGTGTGACGTCCCTGACGAAGGCCAGAACTGGCCTGTCTTTAAGTTTCTCCTTGAGTTTCAGGTACTCCCTCCCGTTAACTACCATGACGCCCGGCTTGAGGTCAATAGGCTGTGCGGCCCTGCTCTCTTTTGGCATAAAGAACTCCGAGGAGGTTAGTTTCACCATCGCCACTACCATGAATATTATGAGGGCCGTGGACAGCGTGAATCCTATAGCTTTGTACCAATCGGTGTTGCCGAAAAGTGCCGCCGGGATTAGGTGAACTCCAAACAGTATGATGCTGATATAGAGGTATCTGATGGCACTTTTGTAAATTTCCACGGTTTCCCTGAGTAAAAGCCCCCCGGCGATTACGAATACCCCTGTTATGCCAAGGGTAGCGGCGCTGGTTACTGACCAGACTGCATCCCCGGTGTAAATGTATACTCCAATCATATATATCATAAAGGCAACCGGCATCACCGCAAGCATTGAGAGAGTTCTGTACCTGACGGTTATCGACTCTTCTTCAAGGAACTTCACCGCTCCATAAAAGATGAGAGCAGAGAACGTCGGAAGAAGGAGCATGCCCACCATCTGAAACGTCGGGTTCGTGAGAACCGTCGAGAGGATCGCTAGAAAGTCAAACACCCATGCAAGAGAAAAGGCCAGGGCAGATCTCCGTCTGTTATGGAGATATATACGGAATATCCAGCCTGCCGCCACCAAGTCAGCTATCAGAACCATCAACGCCTCAGCAAACACGATTGCCTGAATACCGTCCAACACAGTTCACCCCACTTTCCTTTCGGGGTCTCCGAACCCATCCCATTTAAATGGTCCGTGGGGGGGTGTTCTAAATGCCGTTTCATCCTCGAACTTAACGACTAAAACTTCGGGTCTGGCTATTATTATTGCAACCCGTCCGCGTTCGTGACGCCTGACTATCCGGTATCCCCCGTCCCCGTGCTTCATGGGGAATATAATTGTGAACGGGTAGTTGGGATAGTACCAGAACTCCCCCTCCATGTGCATACCCACCAGATCCCCAAATAGATAATACCCATAAAGAGGTATAAGCTTTGTGCCTTCAAACTTTTCACGGAGCATCTCAAAGAAGGACTGATTTATACCAACACCACTTATTATTGCCGTCTCAATGTTCTCGCTGTAGGGTTCGAAAAGCGCCATGAGCGGGGGTGCAGAGCGTACCGTGTTTATCCTGTCCTTCTCCATGATGCGGGTGGTATATCTCACGAGTGGATTCAGTATCTTCAAAACCGCTTCCAGTCCCTGATTTTCATAAACTTTTTTCAGACCGTCCGTTTCCATACCTATAAAGTACAGAACACCTCCGTAGCTCCATACGAGCTCGCTTATTTCCTCCTGGAACCATCCGTACGGGCCGTGGGCTATTGCCCTCATCTGGTGGGCATCGTTGTAAAGCTCGTCCAGACCGTAGATCTCGTCGAGGGCTTTCCTCAGATACCGGTGGCTTGCTAGGAGATACTCCCGATCCCAGTGCCCGATGGCCCGCTCCCGGGTCGTTCCGGAGGACTGGTAAAACCTTATCCTGCCAGGATACCCCTCAGGTACGAATTCCAGCCAGTTGTGCCTGAGGTAGTCCTCGTCCACGATCAATCCAGAATTGAAAATCTTCTCGAAAACCTCCTCAAGTCCGCCTTGAAAGATTTCATCGAGGTCAGGCCTCAGTTTCTCAGAAATCCTCCTCCAGTAAGGGGTCGTCCGCAGGTGAAATTCGAAGACCTCCCTGAGGTACTCCACTAAATCAGCGCGGTCAACGCTCAGAGGGTCATCATAGAGTTTATCCAACACTTCCCCATAGTTCATGGGGTTAATTTAACTGGGACGGTATAAAAACCTTTCCTATTGAAATCCATCCAAGGATGGTTGGACAAACCCCAACAATTATATATTATTAGCTCGATTTACTAGTTCGGTGAGCATCCGTGACCTTGATTGTTGGAAGAACTGACAAAAAGGGGGTCGAGGATTTCAGGTACACCCTCAGCAAGAGCTTGGAAACGACCGAATTCTGGCAGGAGAAGTTCTCCGGAATCGATCCCGATGGGATAACCCTCGATGACCTTGCTGCCCTTACTGATAAGGTGACGATAACGCCCCATGATCTCTACGATATTGGCAGGGTGTGGCCCGATTACATCCAGAGGGCTCAGGTATTCTATACCGTGATGCGGACAAGCGGAACAACCGGGAAACCCAAGAGAATAGCCTACACCCGGGACGACCGCTTCCGAACAGCCCGGCAGGTAGAACCATGGATCAGGGAGTACATGGATAAAGGAGATAGAATCGCCTCGTTTTTCCCACCGCTACCATCTTCATCCGGAATGTTTGCATTCGGGAGCTTTGAAGCGCTCAACGCAAAGTCCGCATACTATCAGGTCCCCATCCAGTACCTGCTCGACAGGGAAATGCTCCTCAAAGAGCTCAACTACATCAAGCCCACAGCACTCTTCTGCCTGACGGCGACTGCCTACAACCTCGGTCTCGTTCTCCCGGAGTCCATAAAGAAGGACATCCAGACGATAGTGGTAGGCGGCGAGACGCTTACCCCCGAGCTCGCGAGGGCGACCCTTGAGCTGTTTGAGAACGCCGTGATAATAGACAACTTCGGCTCGACTGAGGACGCTATAACCGGCTACCGCGTTATCACGAGGAAGAAAGCTACAAGGTTCAACTTCGAGGAGTCTATAGTCGTCCTCAAGGACAACGGCGACGGCTACGACGACTACAAGCGCATCTACATAACCAAGGTCATGAGGGAAGGGGAGCTTACCGGTCTGCCCCTCTTCAACTACGACATAGGCGACCTCGCGAGGATCGAGAACGGCGAGGTCAGGAACATAATCCGCATCAAGGACGTTGTAACACTCGCGGGGGCCAAGCTCCACATCGACCAGGTGATGGAGATAGTCTACGACCATCCAGCCCTCCTCGACTTTGTGATAATCTACCACCCGCTCTCACCTGAGAACCCCAGGCCGAAGGCCATACTCCGCGTCGCCTACAGCGGTGAAAAGCCGGCCGGAATAGAGGACGAGGTCAGGGAGCTCATCTACGAGGCCAACAATCCGGTTCGCTACGAGGTGGAGGAGTCCAAGCAGGCCGAGCTGATTATCGAAGCGGTTCCCCTTGAGAAGCTCAGGGCAGACCTCCCGAAGAGGCTCGGAAAGACCAAGAGGATATACATCGTCGGCAAGGATCTCTGATTCTGCCGTTCTTTTCCTTCCAATTTTGTCACAATGCCGAAAATTTATATAAGGCTCTTCTCAAACTTCCAGCGGTGGTGTCAATGGATGGAAAGATCATTCACGACGGCGTTCATGGCAGCATGAAGCTCACCGGTATCATCCTCGACCTCGTCAAGACCCCCGAGTTTCAGAGGCTCAGGAACATAAGACAGCTCGGTTTGGCGTACCTCGTCTATCCCGGTGCTAACCACTCTCGCTTTGAGCACTCCCTCGGAGCGTGGCATCTCGCCAGGAGGCTCTCGCAGGAGGTTGGCCTGGAGGAGAGCGAAAGCATGCTCCTTCAGGTGGGGGCTTTACTCCACGACATTGGCCACGGGCCCTTCAGTCATACCTTCGAGAGCATCTACAAGCACTACGTGAAGGAGCGCGACCACATGCGCCTCGGCCAGGATATAATCCTCGGGCGGATAAACATAACCGAGAGCGAGAACGGGGGAATGATCCCGGAGATAATAGAGAGCTACGAGTACGACTTCACCCCCAGAGACGTCGCAGACCTGATCCTCGGAAAGCACGAGAAGCGCTACCTCGGCCAGATGCTCCACGGCGACGTCGACGTCGACCAGCTCGACTACCTCGTGAGGGACGCCCACTACACGGGGGTCGCCCACGGGATAATAGATCTCGAAAGGCTCATGAAGGTTCTGAGGATCCACGACGGTGAGCTCGTGGTCGATGAGAAAGGTGTTGAGGCGGTCGAGGGCATGATGGTGGCGAGGTCGCTCATGTACTCCCGCGTCTACTTCCACCATACGGTCAAGATAGCCGAGGGGATGCTGACCAGAGCCCTGGAGTTCGCCCTGGAGGAGGGCCACCTCTGGGACTTCTGGAGGATGATAGACTGCCGTGTCCTTGTCGAGCTTGAAGACCTGGAGGGCCTTCCCGCGGAGATGGTGAGGAGGGTAAAGTACCGGGAGCTTTACAAGGCCGCCGTTCTGGCGGGTGCCGACGAACTAAGCGCCGAGGAGAAGAGGGAGCTCCTGACGGCCTACAGAAACGTTAAGCGCAGACAGGAGATAGAGAGAACCCTCGCGGAGATGGTCGGTGCGAGGGAGGGAGAGGTCATCCTTGAGTTCAGTATAGCCGACCTCATGCTCAGCGAGCCGAGGCTCAAGGCGACTGAAATAAACGTCCTTCTGGGCAACGGGGAGCTTCAGCCGCTTACCAAGGTCACCCCACTTGCCAACGCCCTCAAAAGGAGACAGACGCCACGCTGGGCAGTCCTTATAGCCGCGCCGAAGGAATACGTTCCAAAGGTAAGGGAAGTCTGGAGAAGAGTCATCTTTAGCTGAAGAGCTGCTTCTTTATTTCCTTCTTGAGCTCCTCTATCATCTCTATGAGTTCATCAGCGTCCCTGACCTCTTCAAGTCGCTCCTTGGGGATTAGGGGGACGTCGCCAATAATCTCGGTTCTCGCTTTCTCCAGTATGAAAACCCCGTCGCTGTTGATTATCTTGCTCACCTCGGTGACCATCTCGGCCCTCTTCACAGTCGAGCGGGTCTTTCTCTCGTCTATGCCAGTGAGGATGTTAAACTCATCCTCCTTTGACACTGCATTGAACGGTGCCTTCTTGACCTTGACAACACCGAGGCCGAGGCCCTTTAGGCGCTCAAATATCTCCCTCTCAAGCGGACTTTCGGGGGTAACGTTGAGGTCCGCCTCCACAGTGGAGTGGAGAATGTCGATCGGCTCCGCAAGCGGCTCGTCAAACAGTTCCTCAAGCCGTATAGCGACCTCAAGGGAGACCGCCTGCTCGCCGCGCTCGTAGTTTATCAGGCTCTTGCGAGAAACTCCCAGGAGTTGGGCCAGCTCGTTCACGGAGTAGCCGTACTTCTCCCTCAGCTTCCGCAGTAGGGCACCGTTTATCCTTACGTAGAAGCCGCCGCGCTCGGCAAATATCGCCGGCAGTTCGTTCTCGACGAGGACATCGTAGAGGGTCTCGGGTCTGAGCGCGTATACCCCGAACCTCTCGTAAACGACACCCTCTTCCAGCTCGGCGTTCTTCGTCTTCAGCCCCACTATCAGGGGCGAGGCCTTGAAGAACTTGGAGAGGCGCTTCAGGTCTTCAGCCTGCTCCTCTGTAACCGTGTCTATGTTGGTGGCCACCTTGACGAAGAGCAGTAGAAGTAACCTGCTCGCAACTATGTCGAAGCACGAGCCCTTGAAGTCCATCCGTGCCGTTTTGTATCCCGTGCCCCTGAGTATCGCCTCAACCGTTCTGATGAGCCTTTCCCTGTCCATCATTTTTAAATACGCAAAGGGCTTAATAAAGTTAAGGTGTTTACATGAGGCCGATAATCCTCAAGGGCAACCTCGTTTCCCTCGGCGTGCTTCTCAGGGAGGATTTGAAGCACGTCTGGGTCTGGTACAACGACAGGGAAGTTAGAAGGTATCTGTCGTATCCAGAGGAAGTGTTCTTCTACGAGGACGAGCTTGAATGGTACGAGGCTCTGAGACGGGAGAAGAAGCACGAAAAGGTCTTTGCAATTATAGAAAACTCCTCGCGTTCCCCCGTTGGACTTATCGGGCTTCACAAGATAGACCACCACAACGGCAGGGCAGAGCTCGGCTACTTCTTAGCCCGGGAGTACTGGGGCCACGGCTACGCCAGCGAGGCGGTAAAGCTCGCCCTTGAATACGCCTTCGAATGGCTAAACCTCCGGAAGGTTTACGCACACGTCTTCGAAACCAACGTGCCCTCCATACGGGTCCTGGAGAAGAACGGTTTCAGATTGGCAGGCCGCTGGAGGAAGCACCAGTACGTCCCGGGGGAGGGCTTCGTTGACGTGCTCTGCTATGAGAGGTTCAGGGAATAGCGGGCCACCTTGACAGGTCTCCGGTTGATTTTTAAACCCCCCTCCTTTTCTCTCAACGATGAGGCTTCACATCGGAATCGACGACACTGACTCACCCAACGGTATGTGCACGACCTACCTCGGCGCGCTCCTCTACCGCGAGCTGTCACGGATAGCGGAGCCCATCGACCTCCCCCGCTTGATTAGGCTCAACCCAAACATTCCCTACAAAACCCGCGGCAACGGAGCGGTCGCGATGATCTTCAAGGTCGAGGAGGAGTTTATTCTGGAAATCAAAAACACGGTTCTCTTTTACGTGAACCAGCTGGCAGATTTCACCCACGAAAATACTAATCCCGGCGTTGTCTTCCTCGAAGGTGATATTCCAGAAGAACTCCGTGAGTTCTCGTTGAGGGCTTTGAGGGAGCACGTTACGATCGAGGAGGCAGAAAGGGTCGCGAGGGAAGTTGGGGCAGAGGTCTTCAAGTTCAAGCTCGGCAGGGGAATAATCGGCGCGCTCGCTTCAATTGGCTACCCGCTCGAAAGCTTCACCTACGAGCTGTTGGCCTACCGGGAGCCCAAAAACTGGGGGACGCTGAGGAGGGTAAACTCCGAGAGCGTCTTTCTGGCCGATCGCTGGAGCTATCCCTTCACCTACGACAACGTTGACCCCTACAAGAGGAGTGTCCTCATAACACCCCACGGCAAGGACCCCGTTCTGGTTGGCATCAGGGGAATTGACAGGGGAAGGGTCATCCAGACCTTCGAGAGGGTCGAGTTCGGAGAGCCGGTGGCGTTTTACCAGCTCTACAAGACGAACCAGAACACGGACGACCACCTTACATACAAAAAAATCGGCGAGCTGAGGCTCTACGACAGCGCCGTTGTTAGGGGCAGAGTGGCTGGGCCTTACTGGGAGCGCGGAAGGCACGTCTTCTTCGAGCTGGAGGATGAGACCGGGAAAATTAGGGTGGCAGCCTTCGAGCCGACGAAGAAGTTCCGGAACTGGGTCAGGAAGCTCCTGCCAGGGGACGAGATTATCGCCGCTGGAGGCGTTAAGGAGCACGACGGCGTTCTGACGCTCAACCTTGAGAAGTTCTACCCGGTAAAGCTCGTCCCGAAAATCGAATACCAGAAGCCAAAGTGTCCCCGCTGTGGAGGGACGATGAAGAGCAAGGGGGATTATTTGAAGTGCAAGCGCTGTGGCCATAAGATGCCGAAGAAGCTCATTCCGGTTGAAGTCCCGCGCGAGCTGGAGAGGAAAATCTACGAGGTTCCGCCCGATGCGAGGAAGCACCTGTCGAGGCCCCTCGTCCTGCCGGGCGGGGAGGAAAAGATTCTTGAACCCACCAATCAAAAGGTTTAATAATGATAATCGCAATTATCATAATGGTGATTATCATATGGATCATTTTGTGGACAGGAGAGAAGAGCTTAAAGCATTGAGGGAAAGGCTCTCAAGCGATAATTTTGAGTTAATCGTCATCTACGGAAGGAGACGTGTTGGAAAGACTCGTCTTGTCATCGAAGCCGTGAAAGATGTTCCTCACGTCTACTATCTGGCCGTCGAAGGGGATAACCTTAGGCACTTCCAAGAAGTTGCTAAAAGAGTTTTTCCAGAGGTTAGATACGCCCGGAGAGACTGGGAGGCACTTCTACACGCTCTCAGGGGAAAGATCATCGTCATTGACGAATTTCCCAACCTCATAAAGGAGAAGCCGGGTGTTCTGAGCATCTTCCAGAGGGCGATTGACACAGACCTTTCGGATTCAAACACGAAGCTAATTCTCCTTGGCTCTTCAGTGAGCATAATGACCGAGAAGGTTCTCAGCTACAAGAGTCCTCTCTATGGCAGGAGAACAGGCTCATTGAAGCTCAAGCCCTTGAAATTTCTCCATCTAAGGGAGTTCTTCCCCGGTATCCCCTGGGATGAACTCGTAGAGATCTACGGCATGACCGATGGAATTCCGTTCTACATAACGCAGGTGAAGTTGCCCTTCTGGGAGTGGCTTGATAGAGAGCTGAAAAACCCTGTAAGCTTTTTCCGCGATGAGGTTGATTTTCTGCTGAGGTATGAGTTTACGGAGACAAGAACATACCGGAGAATCCTTGAGGCGATATCCCTTAGCAAAACGACGCCAAAGGAGATAAGGGACTTCATCGGCATGAGACACTCGGACGTAACACCCTACCTCAGAAACTTAATCGAGACTGGGCTTGTTATGAAGGAAGTCCCAATAACTGAAAAGCCGAACTCAAAGAGGGGCCGCTACTACGTGGCCGACAACTTCCTCGCTTTCTGGTTCCGTTTCATCTACCCCAACCTCTCAGCCATTGAGGAGGGTCTCTTTGACGTTGAGGAGATTAAGAGGGATTACAGCCGCTACCTTGGCCCAGTGTTTGAAAAAGTCGCCAAACAGTTTCTAATCGAGTTGAACAGAGCTGAAAAGCTCCCCTTCCGCTTAGCAAAGGTTGGAAGATGGTGGCGTAAGGGCGAGAAGATTGACTTAGTGGCGCTGAATGAAAGGGAGAGAAAAGCTTTGTTCGTCGAGGTGAAGTGGAAGGAGCTGAGCGAGAGGGAGGCGAGGAGAATTTTGAAGGATTTGGAGAGAAAGGCGGAGCTTGTGGGTTTGGAAAAATGGGAGTACTACTATGGAATCGTGGCGAAGAGCGTGGAAGGAAAAGAAGAGTTGAAAGCTGAAGGTTGGCTAGTGTGGGATTTGAGGGACTTCGAAAGATTAGTAATTGAAGAGTGAGGCTTTTGCAATACAACTGCAAAGAGATTAAAAAGTTCGCATTGAGGGTGCAAACCTACCCCTTCATCACCTTCCACACCAGCAGAGGGAAGACGAGCGTCGCATCGGCCCATATCTCTACGTAGTCGGCCTTGGCCCTTATCTTGCCCCAGCTGACACCTTCACTCGGCGGCGCGCCGCTCAGTGAGCCGTCCCAGGGGATGGCAGTGGTGATGTATATCGCGTAGTCCGTTCCTCCTCTGAAGAGGTTGGCGTTTATTATCGCGTGCTTGGGTAGAGAGCCTCCGAGAATTATCGAGGCGGTTTCCTTGGCGGTAACAGCTAGATTGTTGAGCCTCACAATGTCGTTGGCGATGTCTATGATAAGCTCCCTGTCCCCACGCTCTTCCTTGAAGAAGTAGAGCATGTCGCCTATCGAGCCGTCGGTAATGGCCGGACAGAATATCGGGACGTTCCTCTTGTAGGCCCAGTAAATCACGCTCTTCTCCTTCTCCTTTCCGAGCTTTTCGTCCATGTAGCGGCCCATCTCGTAGATAAATTCGCTCGCCGTCAGTGGCTTCCCGCGCTCCTTTTCCACCTCAAGGACCCGCTCGAAGAAGGGAATCATGTACTTCTCGAACTCGATGTAGCGGTCATTGGGCACGAAGATGTTGCCTATTCTGTTTATGCCCTTCTCTCTCATCTCCGCGTCGTTGACGTGCCAGTCGCCGAGGATGAAAGGTTTCAAAGCCTTTATGAAGTCCTCTTCGATTCCGCCGGCGGTGGTCACTATGACGTCAACCTTTCCCTCCTTCACGAGCCACGCGATTATCTCGCGCAGGCCGGAGGAGATTATGTTGGAGGTGTAGCCGAGGAAGACCCTGACCTCTTCGCCGCTGGCGCGCTTTTCCTCCACCCTTCTCCAGATCTCGATGGCCCTTCCGAGGTGCGTTGCCTGAAAGCCTATGCGCTCGTAATAATCCAAAACCTCCTCAAGACTCGGAACATCATCCAGCCAGGGCCCCTCTACAGGGAGCCCCTCAACCTCTTCGCTCTCCTTTAAGACTATTTCCTTCGGCTCGGTCATGATAGTGGGTTCAGGGGAGGGCGTATAAACTTTGCTCAACACTTACCGCTGAGGACCTCCGCTATGAGCCTGCCGGTCATGGCAACGGGAAAGACCCTGCGCGGTGCCTTCCTCAAGAGCCACTCCTCTATCCTCTCAGCCGCGGCCCTTCCCTCCCTTATGGCGGTGCCTATGTTCCTTGGGGTTATGACGTCACCGGCGAAGAATATCCCCGCCTCCTCCAGCACCCTTTCGCTGGCGCAGACGATCTCCTTTATTGGGCTCGTGGGCAGCTGGCCGATGGCATAGACAACGGCGTCCGCGTCAAGGACAAAGCGCTCGTCCGTCGTCACGACGTTTCCCCCGATTATCTTTGTTTTAGCGAACTCAACACCTTCCACTTTCCCCTTTCCAAGTATCCTGACGGGGGTTGCGTACTCTACGAACCCAACGCCCTCCGCTATGAGCTTCCTTATCTCGGCTCTGGCATAGCTCTGCTCAAGGGAGCGACGGTAGACCATGGTTATTTTTTCCGCACCCAGAAGACGGCCCTCGATAGCAACGTCAACTGCCGTGTAGCCCGCCCCGACAATCACAACTCTCCTTCCTTCAAGGTCAGGGACGTGCTCCCAGGAGTGGTAACCTATCCTCGCCATTTTTACCGTGTGGAGCAGGCTGAGAGCATCATAAACTCCGGGGAGCTCAACACCAGGAACCTTCAGTTTCCTCGGACGCCAGGCGCCGGTGGCTATCAGAAGGGCATCGAACTCGCTTAGAAGCTTTTCAAGAGAAACGAAATGTTCGGCCCATTCGTCACCAAACTCTCTTGGGGAATCATAAACCACCTTAGTCCTGAAGTGGAAGCGGACGCTAAGCCGCTCAAGGGCCCTAACGCCCTCTCTGACGGCCCTTATTGGGATCCTGGACTCGGGAATTGCAAAGGCCACCATCCCACCTCCTTCTGGCATTTTGTCGTAGACATGGGCGTCGTAACCCCTGCATGCAAGGTATCCTGCGGCGCTGAGTCCGGCGGGCCCCGCTCCTATGACGGCCACTCTAAACGGCTTCGGTTCGTGCGCCTCCCTGCATGTGTAGAACCTCACGCCATCACCCCCAAAATTTTTCAAGAAATCTGTTTAAAACCGAAGGTTTTGCACTTTAATTTGTTTTCTCCGGAAGTGCTGACGGCGAGACAAATTAGGTTATCCTAATTCGGGTAATCTTCGTCAGAATGACAGCCAACGTTTATTAATCCCCGGACAAAGAAACGATCATGAGTGTTGAGATAGACCTCAAGGGCTTGGGTGTGATAATCACGGCTTCATCACGTGGAATAGGGTTCAACGTGGCGCGGGAACTGTTGAAGAGGAACGCGAGAGTCGTTATAAGCTCGCGGAGCGAAGAGAACCTGAAGAAGGCGCTGGATGAGCTTTCGAGCTACGGCGAAGTTTATTCCATTAGGGCCAACCTTTTTGACCAGCACGAACTGGAGAACCTAGTTAAAGAGAGCTGGGAGCTTTTGAACGGGGTTAACGCCCTCGTCTGGAACGCCCCCAACGTATCCTGCGAGCCGTGTCTGCTCCACGAGGCAGATTACATCGACTGGATTGAGGCTTCGGCCCTGCATACAGTCGCCCCAGGCTACCTGACGACCCTCCTCGTTCAGACGTGGCTTGAAAAGAAACATCGGGGTGTTCTCGTTTACCTCAACTCGGTCTCGATAAAGGAGCCAATGCCGCCGCTGGTTCTGGCGGATGTTACGAGGGCCGGCCTCGTTCAGCTTGCCAAAAGCGTTTCGAGAACCTACGGGAAGAGGGGAATAAGGGCATACTCCGTCCTTCTCGGCAGCTTTGATACGCCAGGCGCGAGGGAGAACCTTAGGGCAGTCGCCGAGTCGAGGGGAGAACCCTTTGAGGAGACCTGGGAGCGGGAAGTGCTGGGCAGAACGCCCCTCCACAGGACTGGCAGATGGGACGAGCTCGGATCCCTCGTAGCTTTTCTCCTGAGCGATGAGGCAGAGTACATGCTCGGCTCGACGGTGGTCATAGACGGCGCAATGACGAGGGGGATAAGCCTTTAAACGGATTTTTCCTTCTTCTCCCCATGAAGGAAGACTACTTCACCGAGGACTTTATCTTGGAGATGAAGGAGCGGTACTTCAGGGGGAGAAAGTGGGAGAAGATACGGCCCTTCAAGAGGGTCGCCGTTCTCGCGATAGACCTTCAGGCATATTTCCTCACACCCGAGAGCAGGGCGTTCCTGCCCTCCGCGCCGCGCTTCGTTCCGAGGCTGGTAGAGTTTTACAGAGCGGTGGAGAAGCTTGGCGTTCCGATAATTTTCATCCGCCATTTCCATCGGGGCGACATAATGACCCGCTGGTGGGATGGCAATATGCCAAGAGACGACCCACTGAACGAACTTCTTGAAGAGTTCAAGCCCTTTGCCAGAACCGTCATTGAGAAGAGAACCTACGACGCCTTTCATGGCACTGACCTCGAGGAGAGACTCAGAAAGCTCGGCGTTGAGACGGTAGTCATCACCGGCGTCATGACCCACCTCTGCTGTGAGACGACCGCCCGGGAGGCCTTCGTGAGGGGCTTCAACGTCGTCTTCCCCGTCGATGGGACGCTGACACAAAACAGGCTCTTCCACGAGGCTACGCTCAGAAACCTCTCCCACGGCTTCGCGGTCACGCCGCTCCTCTTGGAGGTGTTGGAATGGCTCTCGTCGGAATAATCGGGGCTGGAATCGGCGGCATAGCGACGGCTGTCCAGCTGGCACGCTACGGCATTGAAAGCGTAATCTTCGAGCGCGACCGAATAGGTGGGCTGATAAGGAACGCCTACTCCGTCGAGAACACGATGTTCTTCCCGGACGGAATAAAGGGCGAGAAAGTCGTCGAAATCCTTGAGGAGTACGTGAGGAGGTATGACCTGAAAATCATTTATGAAGAAGTTAAGGCCGTGAAAAAGGCCGGTGGGTCCTTTGAAGTCGAAACCGCGAGCGGGGTTCACCGCTTCAAGTACCTCGTGGTTGCGACGGGGACGAGGCCGAAGAAGCTTCCATTCAAGGGGATAATCTACCACGTCGCTGAAGTCCCGAGGCGGCACTACGGAAGGGTTCTCATAATTGGTGGCGGCGATGTGGCCTTTGACTACGCTTTAACGATGAGTGAGACCAGCGACGATGTGATAATCCTTATGAGGAGCGAGCCAAAGGCTCTGCCGTACCTTCAGGAACTGGTGAAGAGCCGGCCAAACATCAAGACGCTGATGGGGCAGGTGTGGGGAATAAAGTCCATAAACGGGAAGGGAAAGCTTTTAGCCAAGACCAGCGCTGGCGATTTTGAGGTTGACCTGATCCTTGGGGCCATCGGCAGGGTGCCGAACATCGAACTTGTGGAGGGCATTAAGGACGATAACCTCTTCCTAGTCGGGGACGTTAAGAACGGAATTTACAGACAAACAGCTCTGGCCATAGCCGATGGAATCAAAACCGCCATGGTGATATGGAGGAGGGAGAGATATGGAGATACTGAGTGAGGTTGGCGACCCCAACGTTGCGGTCGTTTACATCGGGAAAACTTCCAGGGGCAACATCGTCGAGTTCGTCGAATCGATCCCGACCTACAACCCGGCCGAGAAATGGGTGCTCATCGTCTCATCACTCAACGGCTGTCCCATCGGCTGTAAGATGTGCGACGCGGGCTTCTTCTACAAGGGAAGGCTGAGCCTTGATGAACTGATGGAGCAGATAGAGTATCCGGTTCAGAAGCGCTGGAACGGGAAGCCGAAAACCCGAAAGTTCAAGGTGCAGTTCGCGCGCATGGGCGAGCCGAGCTTCAACATGGCCGTTATAGAGGTGATGCGGCTTTTGGGCGAGCGCTACGAGAACTTCCATCCCTCGCTCTCAACGATAGCTCCGATAGGAACCGATAAGTTCTTTGAAAAGCTCCTCGAACTCAAGAAGGAGACCTTCCCGACCAACTTCCAGCTCCAGTTCTCAATACACTCGACCAGCCCGGAGCAGAGGGACGAGATAATCCCGGTCAGGAAGTGGGACTTCGAGAGGATAGCCGAGTACGGAAAGGCCTTCTACGACGAGGGCGGCAAGAAGATTACGCTCAACTTCGCCTTGGCGAGGGAAAACGAGGCCGATGCAAGTGTTATAGCCGAGTATTTCCCGAAGGAGTACTTCCTCATCAAGATAACGCCGCTCAACCCGACGGTGAGCGTGCTAAAGAATAAGCTCACCAACGACGTGGACCTTGAGACTGGCCTTCCGATGAAGCACAGGAAGTTCGTCGATGACCTCAGAAGGCTCGGCTACGATGTCATCATATCCGTCGGCGACACGAGAGAGAATCTCATCGGCTCGAACTGTGGCCAGTACATCCTCCGCTTCCTCAAGGAGAGGCCGGAGCTTAGAGAAGCTTACACCTTCGCGAGGGGGTTTGAGTTTAGGGTGAGCTGACGAAAGGCTTATCTTTTCCTCATCCCAACCTCTCTGGTGGTTCAATGAAACTCATGGCACAGCTCCGCAGGGACTTCCAAGAGTTCAAAGACTCGTGCATGGGGATTCTCCTCTACGGGTCCCACGCTAAGGGAGAGGCCACAAACAGAAGCGACGTTGACGTCTGCCTCGTTAAGCCAAAGCCCGGCGTATGCCGTGAAGTCCTCAAAAAGCTCGGTGGAAAATACGATGTTAAGGTCTTTGAGGAGCTCCCACTTTACGTTCAGATTGAGGTAATCAAAAATCACAAGGTTATATACGGCGACGAGCTTGAGCTCTCCGAGTACTTCTACCGCTTCCGGAAGCTGTGGAGGGACATGGAGCACAGGATAAGGGAGAACCAGTTTGAGAGCGTGAGGGAAAAGATAAGACTCAGGAGGCGTGCCCGTGAGAAGGCAGAGGTACTTAGAGAAGCTTGAGCGGTTTGAGGAGGAGTATGAGTTTATAACGAGCCATGAGATGAAGGACGATGTTACTCAGAGGGCCCTCTTCTACTCCCTCCAGCTCTGCGTGGATATCGCAATGGACATTACTGCAATGCTCGTTAAGGACTTGGGCATGACCGTTGAAGACGATTATACAAACATCGAGCGGCTTAGAAAAGCAAAAGTTATCTCCGAAAATGAAGCCGGACTTTTGAGGGCGTACAACGGACTTAGAAATGCCATTGTTCATAAGTATGACAGACTTAACCTCGATGCTGTGAGGGAGGGTCTTGGTAGAATTGATGAGCTATACGAGATTGTTATAAAGCTCGTGGAAAAGTATGAAAAGCTGGAAGGTCAGTGATCTGCCTCATGAATAAGCTCTCCCTCCGCGAAGACGTGCGTCGGGTAGTTCTCCATGTGGAATGGATCTCCGTTCCAGACAACCAGCGAGGCCCACTTGCCCTTCTCTATGCTCCCGAGCCTGTCGTCAACGCCTAAAATTTTCGCGTTGTTGTAAGTGATGACCTTTATCGCCTCTTCCTTGCTCATGCCGAGCCTTATGAAGTGCCTGAGCTGGAGGTAGAGGTTCGCCTGGAGCGTGACCGGATGGTCGCTCATGAGGCCGAAGAGCGGTTTGACCTCGAGTAAATACCTCGCGTTCTTCCAGTCCTCGTGCTTGAGTTCGACCTTGTAAGGCAGGCTGTCGAAGGGACCGTAGATTACCGGAACGCCTTCAGCCTTAATCTTCTCGAAGGTCTCCCTGCTGTGGACGTCGCCGGCGTGCTCGATGGTTATCTTGAGCCCGAACTTCCGCTTTATCATGAGCAGGGCCGCTATGTCGTCTTCCTTGTGGACGTGGACGCGGAGCGGGACCTCGCCCTTGAGGACTGGTATGAGTGCCTCAACGGTAGGTTCGACCTCCTCCGGATCCTTCTTGCCCTTCTCAAGGAGCGCTATGGTGTTCCTGGTCTTTATGAGCCAGCTGAGGAGTATCCCTATTGCACCCATCCTCGTGCTCGGCCTCGTCCCCTTCCACTCTTTGGTGGAACGCGGGTTGTAGCCGAAGGCCGCTTTAACTCCCGCATACTGGATGAAGGCATCTTCTATGTCCCTGCCGTAGTTCCTTATGAAGACCGCCTTTCCTCCTATGATGTTTCCGCTTCCCGGGAGGACGGACGAGTACAGGACGCCGAACTCTATCGAGTGCTTGAAGGCCTTGTCGTCCATGTAGATTGAATAGAGAGCATCCACGAGCGGTAGAACTGCGTCCATCTGTTCGTTTGCTTCGCCCTCCTGATAAGGCTCTCCGTAGCGCTCCATTCCTATGTGGCTGTGGCCGTCTATGAAGGCGGGTGTAACAACGCCCTCGGCTATAACTTCGGCTTCCTTCGGCTTTTCCTTCGTTACATCAACTATGTTCCTATCAAAAACGACGTACACATCCCTGAGAACGTTCCCCAGACCGTCGTAGAGAATGGTGGCTTTAACAGCCTTCATGGTTGTCACCACTTAAGAGTCCGCCCGAACGCTTAAATGCCTGTCGATGAGGTAATTGCAGAATTGAATAATCATATAATCCCATAACTCTGCAATGTCCCCCCATCGGCAAAGGCAAGATAAAACCAGAAGGAAAGGGCCTCAGAAGTAGATGCCCATCTCCTCGGCGATCTTCCTGAGCCTCTCTATCCTTGTCTCCGTCGGTGGGTGGGTGGAGAACAGGTTCGCTATGCTGGCGCCCCTGAACGGGTTGACGATGAACATGTGGGCCGTTGCAGGATTGCCGTTGCGCATTGGCCTGTACCTGACGGCTCCCTCTATCTTCATCAGCGCGCTCGCCAGGGCATGGGGCTTGCCGCTTATCTTTGCTCCACCCTCGTCGGCGAGGAACTCCCTAGAGCGGCTCACCGCGGCCTGTATCAGCATCGCCGCTATTGGAGCCAGAACCGCTATGAGGATCGCGGCGAGGATGTTGCCGGCGTCGTCCTCGTCTCTGCCGAAGCCACCGAAGATGGCTATCCACCTTGCCCAGTAGGCGAGCTGGATTATGGCCCCGGCCATGGCTGCCGCGAACGTTCCGATGAGCATGTCGCGGTTCTTTATGTGAGTCAGCTCGTGGCCTATGACGCCCTCAAGCTCATCCCTGTCAAGAAGCTTGAGAAGCCCGGTCGTGACTGCAACAACGGCATGCTCCGGGTCTCTTCCCGTGGCGAAGGCGTTTGGCGTCTCGCTCGGGATTATTGCAACCCTCGGCATCGGCAGTCCGGCGTTTTCGGCGAGCTTTCTGACTATGGCATAGAGCTCCGGTGCCTCGAACTCGTCAACTATCCTCGCGCGGTACCATCCCAGCACGATTTTATCGCTGTACCAGTAGGTTATGAAGTTGAATACCATGGAGAACAGGAACATTATGAAGGCTATCCTGGGTCCGCCAAAGACGTAGCCGATAGCCATTAGCAGACCCGTCAGCATGGCCATCAGCAGGCCTGTTCTCAGCCACATTAGCAGTCCCATTTTTCCACCCCCTAGGGGTTAAAATAACGATTTGGTATTAAAATATTTTGGTATCCAAATGAAAGGGTAGAAAAGGGGCATCACATGCCCATGTCCATGCCGCCCATCCCACCCATGCCGCCGGGCATGCCGCCGCCCTGGCTGCCCTCGGGCTTGCTTATCTTGGCGGCGATGACGTCGTCGATCCTGAGGATCATTATCGCAGCCTCGCTGGCGCTCTTGATGGCCTGCTTCTTGACGCGGAGAGGCTCGATGATGCCCTTGGCGAGCATGTCGGCCGGTTCGCCGGCAAAGACGTCGATGCCTATGGCCCTGCCCCTGTTCTTGTGCTCGCTGATAACCTTGACGAGCATCTCTACGGTGTCGAGACCGGCGTTCTCCGCGAGGGTCTTCGGGATTATCTTGAGGGCCTCGGCGAAGTTCTCTATAGCGAGGGCCTCCTTGCCGCCGACCTGCTTGGCGTACTCGTCGAGCTTGATGCTGAGCTCTATCTCGCCGGCACCACCGGCCGGGAGAACGTAGCCGTCCTCCATGACGTCCTTGACGACCTTGATGGCGTCTTCCAGAGCGCGCTCAACCTCGTCGATGACGTGCTCGGTACCACCCCTGATGAGTATGGTGACGGCCTTCGGGTTCTTGCAGCCCTCAACGAAGATCATGCTCTCGCCAGCGATCTTGCGCTCCTCGACGATGTCGGCGTGACCGAGGTCTTCGCTGGTGAGGTCCTTGACGTTGGTAACGACCTTTGCGCCGGTGGCCTTGGCGAGCTTCTCCATGTCGCTCTTCTTGACGCGCCTGACTGCGAGGATGCCGTACTTGGCCAGGTAGTGCTGGGCGAGGTCGTCAATGCCCTTCTGGACAAAGAGGACGTTCGCACCGGTGGCGGCGATCTTGTCCACCATGTCCCTTATCATCTGCTCCTCCTGCTCGAGGAAGCTCATGAGCTGGTCGGGACTGGTGATGTTTATCTTGGCGTCGGTCTCGGTCTTTTTGACCTCCAATGCCTCGTTTATGAGCGCTATCTTAGCACCCTCGATCCTGGGGGGCATCCTCGGGTGGACGCGCTCCTTATCGATGACGACACCCTTTATCAGCTCGCTCTCCTCGACGCTCTCACCGGCCTTCTTCTCGATCTTGATGTTGTCGATGTCGACGGTGTATCTGCCGTCCTTCTTCTCGGCGACCTGCTTGACGGCCTCAACGGCAAGCCTTGCGAAGAGCTCCTTGTGGCTCTCGGCGTTCTTGCCGGTGATTGAGGTCATAGCTATCTTCATGAGGGTCTCCTCGTCGTCAGGGGTGACCTCTATGGCGATCTCCTGAAGTATTTCCTGAGCTTTCTCGGCTGCCATCGTGTAACCCTTAACGATGATGCTCGGGTGGATGTTCTGGTCGAGGAGCTCTTCAGCCTTCCTGAGAAGCTCGCCAGCAATAACAACCGCCGTAGTGGTTCCATCACCGGCCTCCTTGTCCTGGGTCTTGGCAACCTCAACCATCATCTTGGCAGCAGGGTGCTGAAGGTCTATCCTGTCGAGAATGGTGGCTCCATCGTTGGTGACAACGACGTCGCCAAGGCTGTCGACGAGCATTTTATCCATACCCTTCGGGCCGAGGGTGGTCCTGACGGTCTCGGCTATGATCCTCGCGGCGAGAATGTTAAGCCTCTGCGCGTCCCTACCAACGTACCTCTGGGTTCCCTCAGGCAGAATAACAACCGGCTGTCCGCTAAGCTGTGCCATTTGACATTCCTCCTATCAGATTCCTTTTTGCAGAAACGCTTCGTCAGCGTTCTATAAAAAGTTTTGGGTCAAAAATTTCAAGAAATATGGAGATCTTTGAACAAATGACAGAAACCAAGGTTGCAACTGGGGGAAAGGGCTAAAACCTTCAGCGGCGATAGGTCAGTGTGGGAGCAATGAAGGCGGGGATATATTCCATAGACCCGGAAAAAGCTTTGGATATTTTTGATACCATAGCGCGCTATGGCATCGTGGGGGTAGACGTTGAGAACGCGGCCTCTATATTTGACAACATGCTTGATTCCAACGCGGAGAAACTCCACTATGCCCGAAGGATCCTTGACAGCGGAAAGATTGATAGGGCCGTTTTAGTCCTCCGAGAAGACGGAGGCGTGTTCATTATCAAGGTGGAAAATGTCGTGGATATACGGATCACCATCCGAGATGCTCTAAGGCTGATTAAGGACTTTTCACTTAACCAGGGGTGATTCCATGGAGCTGATAAAACAGGGAGCCGAGGCGAAGATCTACCTGGCGGACTTTGAGGAGTTCTTCGGCGTTGACCTCCTGCCCGGGGAGAAAGTTGTGATAAAGCACCGGATTCCGAAACGCTACCGCATAAAGGAGATAGACACAAAGCTGAGAAAAGAAAGAACCGTCAGGGAGGCCAGGGTTCTTCATCGGGCGAAGAAGTTCGGTGTGAACTGCCCCTACGTCTACGAGGTCGATATGAGGGAGATGAAGATAGCCATGGAGTTTATAGACGGCGAACGCCTGAAGGAGCTTTTGGAGAGACTGCCGATGGAGGAAAGGCTTAGGCTGTGCAGGGAGATTGGGAGACAGATTGGAAGGCTCCATGAGGCAGGCATAGTACACGGCGATCTAACGACTTCCAACATGATACTCAGAGACGGGAAGGTTTACCTGATAGACTTTGGCTTGGCGGACTTCGACTCAACGCTCGAAGCGAGGGGCGTTGACCTGCACCTCCTTAAAAGAGCAATGGAGAGCACCCACTACACCTGGTTCGAAAGGGGCTTTGAGGCTGTTCTGGGGGGCTATGCCGAGATTCGCGGTGAAGGGGCTAGGGAAGAAATCGAGGTAAAAATCGAGGAGATAGAAAGCCGCGGTAGGTACAGGGAGCGGAGCTGGGTGGGGTAGTCCATTTATAAACCCCGTTCTCACACGAGGACGATATGCATGCATTCCGTCACCGTGCAAGGACAAAAATGCAGGACTACTCCTGCCTGAATGCCAGGAGAACCCTCTTGAATATCTCCCTCTCCTTCCCGCGCTTCTTTCGCGCGAGTCTTTCAACGATGAGCTCAGGCGTGCTCCTGCCGAGCTTTCCAAAGACCGGTTGCCTGTCCACTACGAGGTTGAGCTTCTCGTCCAGACCTTTCGCCTCTATCCCGTCCACCCTCGCAAAGGGGAGCTCCTTCATAAGGTCCTCTCCTAAGTGTGACACTATGACAACGTAGAAGCCCTTTTCATGGGCTATCTTCAAAAGTTCGCCGATTATCTTGACGGCTGCGCCGGGCTCGGTTATGGCCTCGAACTCGTCTATGAGGATGAGCTTTCTGCCCTCCCCGCGAAGGGCCCTGACAAAGGAGCGCAGGGCCGTCTCAAAGGCACCAGCACCGTAGGTGCTCCTCTTCCTCCTGAAGAAGAAGAGCTCATCGAGGGGCTCGACCCAGGCCTTCTCGGCCGGAACAGGGAACCCCATATGAGCGAGAATTGTTATCTGCGTCATCAGTTCCAAGAGGCTGGTCTTCCCACCGCTGTTGGCCCCGGTGAGGATGACCACGCTCTCGCCGCGAACGTTCTCAGAGCCTTGGGCTACGAAGTCCTCTGGTCTCTTTCCAACAACGTAGCTGACCGGCTGGGGATTTTCTATGAAGAGATGCCTCCCGCTGACGAACGCTATTCCGCCCTCCCAGAGCTCCGGGAAGGAAAACCCCTCAGTGAAGTCTTTTACCGCCAGCAGGAAGTCAAGCTCATGGACACGGCCGAGTTCTTCCTTGAGCCTGGGGAGAAGGGGCATTATCCCCTCAAGCACCTCCCTACTCCTGAGGTACAGCTCGACCTTAAGTTCTCTTTCGAGTTCCTCACGGAGCATCTCCACCCTTTCGGGAGGAACGGTGACCGGGTACAGCTCTTCCCGGGAGAAGAGCTCAACGGTGATGCCAAGTTTTTCGCTCAGCTCGTTCTCGGCCTCGTTTATTAGGTTCAGGATCTCCCCTTCAATCTCGCCGAAGTGCCTGAATATAGCCTCGTAGTTGCCGGCCCTGAGCTCTCCGAGGAAGTCCAGCAGCTCCTTCCCGCTCAGGGTGAGACTGAACTTCTCAAGTTTCTCGGCTATTTCCTCGTTGAGCTCACGTTCTTTCTCCGCGACCAGCTCCTCAAGGCCGTCGAGGAGCTTCCGCTTTTCCATGACCTCCCCAAGTCTGCCCAGCCCGCTGAGTATATCCGGGGCAACGCTTCCTTCCCCTGTTAGCTCGCCAATTTTGGCCAGGGCCTCAAGCGTTTCTCTGTTCTCCCACAGGGGCATTATGTAGAGCTCCGGGGCTATCTGGGGTGGGGTAAGTTCAACATCTATGCCGTAGCCGAGCGTGCTCAGGACAATTGGATACCCCTCCGCATCTTCGAGGGCTGTGGAAACCTCGCAGAGGCCGAGGTTTTGGGCCCTTTCGAGCTCACTTTCGTCAACTATGAGGATCCTGTCGTGGAGGTAATCGCGCCGGAACTTTATCGGCTTGACTTTGGCCACCTGCTCCCTCAGCTCGGGTCGGGTTTTTGGGAGGTTTTCACGGAAGTAATCCTGTCTGCGGAGGATTTCCTCGCGGTCTGGGGTGGGTTCAAATCCCTCAAGAAATGTCGAACTTCCAGGGAGAACTAACCGCTTCTTTATTTCCTCCCGGATTGAGCGGTATATCGCTTTAGCCTCGGGGTTCAGCTTGAGCGCCATCGCTAAGGGAATGTCCAAAGGGCTAAAAAAGTTACCTGAAGCCCAGAAACGGCAAATTTTATAAACTCGTGAAGTAACATCTAAACAATGCCTTCGGGTGAGGTAGATGATAGTTGAGAGGCTCCTGAAGCCCAGCTACCGCATCAGAATCCTCAACATGAACAAATTTAAGCCCGAGGACGTAGTCGAGGCGCTCCGGAGGAAAGGTGCCCACGTCTCGGAATTTCAGAGGGACATCGATATTGAACTCGCCATAGAGTCGTTCATAGCCTCAAGCTACGGCCCATACGTTTATGTCCTGAAGTTCCCAAAGGGTAAACTGTTTCTCGCGAGGCATACTAACCGGATATCAGAGGATAACTGGCCAAACGCTACGAAGTACATGGCCCGCGATGAGAACGGACTCAAGCGTTTTCTCCTAAGGGAGGTTTCAAGAAAGTCAATGATCATAATAGAGGCACCTCCAGTAATCATCTGGGCAGCCGTGTGGTGGCTCGTCTGGAGCTACTTCGAGGAATACCCTCTCGGAACATTCCTGCTGTTCTTCCTTGGGTTTCTCCTGAACGACCTTGCCAAGGCCTTCGAGTACTTTGTCCTCGGCTACTGCAGGGAGTGATCTTTCCCCTTTACCTTCTCGACCACGTGAATGCCCTCGATCCTCGTGAACGGGTACTGGCCGTTCTCGTCCTTCTCAACGGCCTTGACCATGTCCCATATCGTCAGCAGGGCGACGCTCACGCCTGTTAGGGCCTCCATCTCGACGCCGGTCTTGTAGTACGCGCGAACCTCACATGTCGCCTCTATGTAGTCCTCTCCAAACTCGAAGGTGATGTCAACGCCCGTGAGGGGTATCGGATGGCAGAGCGGAATTAGCTCTGGCGTTCTCTTGACGGCCAGGATACCCGCTATCTGGGCGGTGGCTATTACGTTGCCCTTCTTTGTCTTTCCGGACTTTATCAGCTCTATAGTTTCCGGCCTGAGCCTTATCCTGCCCTTTGCCACGGCCTTTCTGAAGACTTCCCCTTTGTGACCAACTTCGACCATTTTAACGCCCCTTTCATCAACGTGCGTGAGTTCTTTCATGCGTCTCCCCCAGCGTTTATTGACCTCCGCCTTTAAAACTCTGTCCGTAATCCTTTTAAGTTACGGTTTCCTTACCATCGGCAGGGGTGGTAACTCATGCCATCGCCGGCCATACTCATAGAAAATCTCACCAAGTCGTATGGAACTCTGAAGGCCGTTAACTCCCTGAATCTGGAGGTAAAAGAAGGGGAGGTCTTCGGATTCCTCGGACCGAACGGTGCCGGGAAAACAACGACTATTCTGAGCATGCTGAACCTCGTCATACCAGATAGTGGAAGGGTCGAGATACTCGGTATGGATATATCCAAGGAACCCGTGAAGATAAAGGAGCGAATCGGCTACCTTCCAGAAAACGCCACGGTGTACGGTGAGCTGACGGCCTGGAAGAACCTTGAGTTCTTCGCCAACTTTTACAGGATGTCAAACGCTGAAAAGGAAAAGCGGATAACCAAGCTCCTGAAGATGGTCGGCCTCTGGGAAGTCCGCTACAGAAAGGCCAAAACCTTCTCCAAGGGCATGAAGCAGAGACTCCTCATAGCCCAGACCTTCATAAACGACCCCGAACTGCTCATCCTTGATGAGCCTACGAGCAGCCTCGATCCCGAGGGTGCCCACCTCGTTAAGAGGCTGATAAGGGAAGCCCGCTCAGAGGGAAGGACCGTCTTTTTCTCTTCCCACGTGCTCAGCGAGGTTGAAGAACTCAGCGACAGGGTTGGAATCATCGTGAGGGGAAACCTCAAGGCAGTGGGGACCGTAGGCGAGATAAAGAGACAGTTCATGGAGCTTGAGGGCTACGAGATAAAGGTGGAGACCAAGGAGCCCCTGCCGGCTATCGAGCACCCAGAGATAACGAGGATCGAGCTGGTCGAACCAAACCGGGCCATAATATTTGCCCGCACCGACATCAGGGAAGAGCTGTCAAAATACCTCTCTGAAAAGGGACTCACAATTCTGGGCCTTGATATCGAGGAGCCCAGCCTCGAAGACGTTTTCCTCAAAACCGTTTACGGGAGGGATGGGAAATGAGGAAGCTTTTAGGAATTCTCCTTTCTTTGGTTCTTCTTTCGTCTCTCGTCGTTGCCCAGCCGTATGTGACGGTGTTTGAGGGCAGAATCACCGCAGGGCAGAGCCTTGTGGTAGGCAACTACACGGTAACCGTTGTCCAAGCGGCCGATGGAAGCTACTATCTAATGCTGAAGAACGGGAGCAGAATCCTGGAGCTGAAGCCATTCGCCTTTGGAACGGAGATAGAGAGGGACGGCCTCAAAATTCTCCTCGGGAGCTACACTTCACAGGGCAGTTTTGTGGTCGTGTCCGTAAAGCCGGATTTCATCACCTCTATCAAGCCAGAAGTTGGTGCGAAGGCCATCTTTAACGGCAACGTCGTCGAGGTAACGGCCGTTGGTAATAAGACTGTCGATGTTTCGATTAACGGCGTTGCAAGAACGCTTGAGACAAACGGAAGCGCTGTGGTTGACCTGATAGCCCTTGAGTACGACGGAAAGGAGATAAAGGTATACGCCGCGAAACCCGCCTCGGAAACGGTCAGCATGGAATACTCGGTGTTCTACCCCTATGGGAAGATAAGGGTCTCCGGGCCGGTTGATATTCCGATAACGATAACGAGCTCCTCCAACGAAGAGATGGGCCTCAACCTTACGGTCACCTCAATTCCCGAGGGCTGGAAGGCGAGCTTCCTGTACAACGGAATTGAGGTAGAGGAGGTAACGCTCCCACCGATGGGCTCGGTCACGGTTACCCTCCACGTCGAGGCAACGGGGAGCGGAACGGTCAAGTTCTTGGTTGGGAACTTTCCCGGAAGTGTTGAGATAGAGGCTACGGGAGTCGAGGTCTCCATCCCATACCTTGCACTCGATGTTGAGGCCGGCCAGGTTCTCACGATCCCCATAACGTTCAGTGGGAGCGGAAAGGTCGAGTTTAGGCCGGTTAACCTCCCTACGGGCTGGAAGATGTACCTGACCGACGGCCAGTACAGGCTGAGGGGCTTTACCGTTTCCGGAAGACTCGACGCAGACCTCATCATCGAAGTGCCCAGAAATGCCACCCTCGGGGACCACAGGTTGAGCTTTGAAGTAAACGGAAAGAAATACGGTTTGACGCTCCACATATACAAGACTTACCTCGGACAGCCGGCAAAGCTGACCGTGGTTCTGAGCGATGAGAGCGGAAATCCCCTGAAGGGATGGGTGAGCATAGGGGGGAAGAATGTTACGACCTCTTCGACCGGTGCTGCAACATTGGAACTTCCTGCGGGCAAGTACAAACTTGCCGCCGGCGCTCCCGGGGCGATTCCCAAGGAAGAGACCATCGAGCTTGGAGATGGGGAGGAGAAGCGCCTCCAGGTGGCCTTAACCAGGGCTCCGTATTACTTTGAGGTGGAGCTTCAAAATGATGTCCTGACCGTCCAGCCAGGGCAGAGCACCAGCACGGAGGTAAAGGTGACAAATCTGGGCTCAAACGAGGATGAGTACAGGGTGACCCTGGAGGGACTTGAGCCCGGATGGAGCTACGTGGTCAGCAGTGACCCAAAGGGCTTAACTCCGGTTGGAACCCTCACGGCTGGCCCCGGTGGGAGCACCGGGGTTTACCTAGTCGTGATTCCTCCCTTCAACGCCCCCGCAGGGAAGGTCAATGCCAGACTTATAATCAGGGGTAGCGGGATGGAGGTAGAAAAGTCGCTGACGTTTATTGTGGAGAACCCAGCGTTCCTCAATCTCAACCCGGACAGCCCAAGTCTTGCGGTAAAAGCAGGAGGCTCAACGGCCACCAGTATATGGGTTGACGCCTCGGGAACAGTTACCAATATCAAGTTCTCGGTTCAAGCTCCAGAAGGCTGGGACGTCAAAGTTGTCCCGGATACGATCCCAAGAATTGGTGTGATGGAGCAGGGAAACGTCCAGGTGTATCCCGGCCCCACCACCGTTGAGCTGAGGATCAGGGTTCCTAAATCAGCCCCTGCCGGAACATACACCATAACCGTAACCGCTACGGGCGACCAGGGCAAGGCTGAGACTGTAATAACCGTTAGGGTGACCCAGAGCTCGGGCAGCGCCTATCTCGGAATTCTGCTCCTCGTGATAGCCTTCGGCATCGTGATATGGCTGATGAGGAGGGTCGGGAGGAGATGAACCCGGCATGGAATATAGCACTCAAAGAGCTTTACACGGCAGTGAAGAGCAGGAGGTTCGTGGTTATCATGGTGTTCTACCTTCTCATTTTTGGCCTTGCGGTTTACGGCATCAAGGACTATTTGATCCGCATGGGGACGCCTAGGGTGGAAAGCAACGAGCTTTTCCTGTGGGGATCGGTCAGCGAGGTCTACATGACGCCACTTGCCGCACTCTTCATGATAAACATGATGATAATCACTATCATAGGCGCTGTTCTGGGGGCCGCCCTTGGCGCAGATGCGATAAACAGGGAGGTGGAAACGGGGACAGCCAAGGTTCTCCTGGGGCATCCTGTTTACCGGGACGAGGTTATCAACGGCAAGTTCCTCGGCATGGGACTGCTGATAGTCCTCACGAACCTCGTTGTTTACGTCGCCATAGTGGCGGTGATGCTGATACTGGGAATTCCACTGGACGGAGATTCACTTTCCAGGGGTTTTCTGGCGATAGTCGCCACGATACTCTACACCCTGACGTTCCTCTCAATTGGTGTGCTCTTCTCAACCCTCTTCAAAAAGCCCGAGACATCGATGCTTGCCGCCGTCGGTCTGGCCATATTTCTTACCGTCTTCTACGGCATAGTGGTTGGCATAGCCGCCCCAAGGCTTGCCGGCCCAGAGCCGCCGTGGGGGACAAGTGCCCATGAGGTCTGGCAGGAAACGGTAAATACATGGATGGCAAGGCTGCACTTCCTCAACCCGGCACACCACTACGTCCAACTCGTCCAGTACATCTTCAGTGGGGACAGATTCCTCAACTACTACATCCCGGTGAGCGACTCATTCACCTACGGCTTTAACAACCTGGCCATGCTTCTCGTGATGCTGTTCCTCCCCTTCGCGATAGCCTACGTTAGGTTCATGACCAGCGACATCAGCTGACGACTCTTTTTCTTTTTATGGAAAAGATAGAAGAGAGCAAAATCATCCCTTGGCAACGCCCATCGGGCGCATCCTCGCCACAAGGTTCGCTATTCCTGCCTGGTGGACGACGTTGACGACGTTGTCAACGCTCTTGTAGGCACCGGGTGCCTCTTCAGCGACGACCCTGAGCGATGCCGCGCGGATGTAGATTCCCTGCCTTGCCAGCTCGTTCTTAAGCCTGTCTCCGCGGTACTGCCTGGTGGCGGCCTTCCTGCTGAGCAGTCTTCCGGCACCGTGGCAGGTCGAACCAAACGTTTCTCTCATCGAGCCCTCAGCACCAGCAAGAACGTAGCTCGCGGTTCCCATCGAACCTGGAATCAGAACCGGCTGTCCGACATCGCGATAAGCTTTTGGAACGTCCGGGTGGCCAGCTGGAAACGCCCTCGTGGCTCCCTTCCTGTGGACGACGACCTTGACCTTTCTGCCGTCAACGACGTGCTCCTCGACCTTCGCTATGTTGTGAGCGACGTCGTAAACGATGTGCATCTCCATGTCCTCGGCCTTCCTATTGAAGACTTCCTCAAAGCTCTCCCTGACCCAGTGGGTTATCATCTGTCTGTTGGCCCAAGCGAAGTTGGCAGCGGCCTTCATCGCGCTAAAATACCTCTGTCCCTCCTCCGTCTGGAACGGGACGCTGACCAGCTCGCGGTCGGGCCAGGGCACACCGTACTTCCTGTTGGCCTTCTCCATTATCCTGAGGTAGTCGCTCGCCACCTGATGGCCCAAACCGCGCGAACCTGTGTGAACCATCACAACGACCTGTCCCTCGAAGAGGCCATACGCTTTAGCTATCTTCTCGTCGAAGACCTTGTCGACGACCTGAACCTCAAGGAAGTGGTTTCCGGAGCCGAGGGAACCGAGCTGTGGCGCTCCCCTCTGCTTCGCCTTCTGGCTGACGGCGTTGGGATTGGCGCCTTCCATCCTTCCGCCTTCCTCAAGGTGCTCAAGGTCTTCCTTCCAGCCGTAGCCGTTGTCGACGGCCCACTTGGCGCCATCAGCTAATACATCGTCGAGCTGGGTCCAGTGGAGCCTAACGCGTCCCTTGCTTCCAAGACCGCTCGGAACGTTCCTGAAGAGGGTGTCAACAAGCTCCTTTATCTTCGGTCTCACTTCCTTCTCGGTGAGGTTCGTACGGATAAGGCGGACGCCGCAGTTGATGTCGTAGCCGACTCCTCCGGGACTTATGACACCCTCCTTCACGTCAAAGGCCGCAACCCCACCGATCGGAAAGCCGTAACCCTGGTGGCCGTCGGGCATGACGATGGAGTACTTGTAGATGCCCGGAAGCATCGCAACGTTCGCCGCCTGCTCAAGGGTTCTGTCTCCCCTCATCTTCTCTATCAGCTGGTCGTCAGCGTAAACCCTGCCTGGAACGCGCATTCTCCTGTCGTACTTCGGTATCTCCCAGCGTATTTTATCTATCCTCTTCAGCGGCACCATCCTCCCACCTCCGTTTTAGATTACCCTAACGTTATTTTAAGCTTTCGCGGGGTCTTCAAGCTTAAGCCTTTTCTCCTTCGGCACGTAGTTTATGAGCCTTCCATCTTTAGCCTTGGCCGAGCCGATGTAGTATGAGCGCCACTTAACTATCACCCACCCATGGAGGTCCTTATCTTCAATCTCGACGCTCTCACCCGCCAGGTACAGCCTCGCCCTCTCGTCGTCCAGCTCGACGAGGTTTTTGGTCGCCTTTGGCCCAACGAGGAAGGAACCTTCGATGCTCAGCCTTATTCCATCGCTCTCCACCCTGCCGAAGTACACCCCGTTTCTGTCGGGCCCTCTGATTTCGAAGGAGCAGGGCTTCCATGCGTAGACCTTGTGGTACCTCCCTCGTATCTCATAGTGGAGATCCGGTGCATATCCGTAGTTCTCCAGGAGAAGCCTTTTGACGAGCTCGGTGTCGCTCGTCTTTCCTATCTCATCCCTCGGGTTTTCGCTCATGCCCCTCCCTCCGGCTTGACTATCTTCGCTATGAAAAAGGCCTCGGTGTCGTTGTCGTTGGGGTGTATGCGGAGAGCTTTCTTCAGTTCCTCAGAGTACTCCCTCCCCTCCCACTCAAGAACCGGCTCGCTGGTCTTCACCGGCAGATCTATCTGCTCAAGCCTCGCATCGGTCTTCCTCAGGAGGTAATCAACGACCTCCTCGTTCTCCAGGGGGTCTATCGTGCATGTTGAGTAAACCAGAGTCCCACCCGGCTTGAGCGCCCGGTAGGCGGCCAGGATGAGCCTCTTCTGGATGTTCATGTACTTGATGACGCCCCTCAGGCGCCAGCTCTCCAGGAACTTCCACTTCTTCCGTATCATCCCCACCGAGGAGCACGGCGCGTCGAGGAGAATTCTGTCAAAGGTATTTTCAAAACGGCCGAAGTAAGCCCCGTCCTTCGTAGTTACGCGGGTGTTTAAGACACCCATCCTGTTGAGGTTCGCTATGAGGACGTTGGCCCTGCTGAGTTTCGGGTCGTTGGCTATTATACAGCCCTCGTTCTCCATGTACTGAGCTATCTGGCCGGTCTTTGAACCCGGTGCGGCAGCCATGTCGAGGACCAGCTCACCCGGCTTTGGGTCGAGGACGACCGGGGGTATCATGGAGCTCGCTTCCTGGCCGAAGATGAGGCCGAGGCTGTGCTCCGGAACCTTCGCGAGGTTGTCAACGTTGATGAAAAAGCCCTCGCGGATCCAGGGAATTTGCTGGAGTTCAAACTCCTCTCTAAGTCTCTCAACCACCACTTCAAGCGGTGCCTTGAGGGTGTTGACCCTTATGCTCTGCCGCAGAGGCCTAACTATGAACTCCCAGAACTCGTCGGTGTCTTCGAGCATCGAATAGCGCTCGTAGAAGGCCGGGTTGGTCTCCCTAATCCTGTCCCTCGCGCTCATGGAACCACCTCACAGGTCTGGCACCAGCTGGGCCATCCACCTGCCATCCGGCAGCATTTCGATTTTCATGTCATGGTAGGTTATCGCCTTCACCTCTTCCTTCGGCTCGTGCTTCTCGTAATCCAAGGGCTCGCCGCAGGCCTTCGCCCTGAGCAGGTAGCCCTCCCCGGTCTTCTCTATCTCAACGTCAACGTCCCCGAAGACAAGTCCCTCCATGTCGTGTAGCACGAGAAGCTCCTCAAGGAAGTTGTAGAGGAGCGCCATCAAGTCTTCGCCCTCAACTTCTACCTCACGACATTCTCTGCTCTCGACCTTTCTCACATCAACCATCACGTCAAAGAGCGCCAGCGCAACGGCCTCGAAGGCCTCCTCAAGGCTCTCACCGTACCCCCTGATTCCAACATCAGCCGTGTGCTCGTAGTGTTCCCACTTCCTCATGCCCTCACCCCCACGAGAAGTATTGAGTTCAAACCCTCTTTAACCGCCGCTTCATGAAGCCTCTTATCTGCGGTATAGAAGCTCTCGGCTCCCACGTACTTTGCGGACACTATCTGCAGGGCGTCGGCTTGGTACAGGTGGTGCCTTTCAATCAACTCCCACGCATCGGCCAAGAGCAGGGAATGAACGGGGACGACCTCCAGGACACCTAACCTCGTGAACCTCTTTACCTCAGCCAGAAAACCCTTCTTCAGAAAGTCAAAGTCCTCCCAGCTGAGATGACCCCTCCTCATCTTCTTGTCGAGTATCCCGATTACCTCCCCAATGTTCCAGAAGCTGAATGCCAGCTTCACCTCACCCCTGTAGGCGTCCCTGAAGGCTTTCCTCACGACGTCGCTTCCCTCTTCATTCAGGTACCTCTTCAGGATTGCGCTACTGTCCAAGTAAACGCTTTTCCCTGCCATCTCTCATCTCCCTCAGGAGCTTTTCACTGCTCTCTCCTCCCACGTTGAGGGGCTCGAACCACAGTGGGATTTCGGAGTCGTCAATGTCCCTCAGAACCTCGTTTATGAGGTAGTTCATCAGCGCCTCCTCCAGCAACTTGCTGACCTCGCTCCCCTCCCTAAGGGCCAGCTCCTTAAACTCCCTCCATAGTTCCTCATCAATATAGACGCTCGTTTTGACCTTGCCCATGTCACCACCTGTAGGTAATTACCGACGTTGGTATATAACCCTATCGAAACCGTTAATTAGGCGGGAACCTTTAATCTTCCAGGGGTGAGAGAATGAGGGAGATAACGCCTCGGAAAATAATCGAGATGAAGGGGAAGGAAAGGATAGCAATGATAACCGCTTACGATTATCCCTCAGCGCTCATAGCTGACAAAGCAGGCATGGACATAATCTTCATCGGCGATTCACTGGGAATGGTCGTCTACGGCGAGGAAAACACGCTGAACGTTACGATGGATCAGATGGTATTCCACACCAAGGCTGTGGCGAAAGCTGTAAAGAGGGCGCTCGTTCTCGCTGATATGCCCTTCGGCAGCTACGAGATCGATACCGACGAGGGCGTTAGAAACGCCGTAAGGCTCATTCAGGCCGGGGCGGATGCGGTGAAGATAGAAGGCGGTTACGACCACAGGAAGCTCGTGAGGAAGCTGGTCCGCATGGGCATCCCGGTAATGGGGCACACGGGGCTTACGCCGCAGCGCTACCTCCGCCTCGGCGGCTACCGGCTGATGGGAGAGACCGAAGAGGAGATTGAGGAGATCCTCCGCGATGCCCGGGCACTTGAGAAGGCCGGCGCTTTTGCCGTCGTCCTTGAGTTTACCCTCGCAGATGTGGCCAAGCTCGTCACAGAGGAGGTCTCGATTCCTACCATTGGAATCGGTGCCGGGCCCTACGTTGATGGACAGGTTCTCGTCTGGCACGACCTCCTGGGAATCTATGAAAACACGCCCCCATTCGTGAAGAAATACGCCGACATCGGTGGGATGATAAGACTTGCCCTTGAGAATTACCGCGAGGAAGTAAAAGAGGGCAGGTTCCCGGCGAGGGAGCACTACTGGGAGTTCCTCGATAAGGACGACTTCCGGAGAAAAGCCCAGAGGGCCCTCGAAAGGCTCGGAGAGGATGAGTAGATGCTGAAGGGCAGAAGGGTCACCGTCATAATACCAGCCTACAACGAGGAGACAAGGCTCCCGAAGGTCCTTGAGAGGATCCCCGACTTCGTTGACGAGGTCATAGTCGTTGACGACGGCTCAAGCGATGGAACGTATAAGGTGGCCAAAGCATTTTCCGAGAAGGACTCCAGGATAAAGGCCATCAGGCTGAAGAAAAACTGCGGCAAAGGCTGTGCAATGCGTGAGGGGATCAACCACTCCAGCGGCGACGTTGTGGTCTTCATGGACGCCGACGGCCAGCACAAGCCGGAGGAGATAATAAGCCTCGTGGAGCCTATAGTCTCGGGCAACGCGGATATGGTAATCGGCGCTAGGAGAGGAGATGTGAGCCAGCGTCCACTCCACAGGAGGCTCAGCAACATAATAACGACGAAACTCATAAGGCTCAAGCTGCGCCAGTACGTCTACGACACTCAGAGCG
Organism: Thermococcus thermotolerans; assembly: GCF_024707485.1. NCBI lineage: Archaea > Methanobacteriati > Methanobacteriota > Thermococci > Thermococcales > Thermococcaceae > Thermococcus > Thermococcus thermotolerans. Next base: position 498,109 of record NZ_CP102602.1, on the reverse strand, counting down.
GCTTCAGGGCATTCAGCAGGCAATTTCTTCCGGAGATAGAGAGCGACCGCTATGAGGTCGAAACCGAGATGCTGATAAAGGCTGCCAAGATGGGGGCCCGAATAAAAGAAGTGCCGGTGAGCATGATATACGACCCCAGTAGGGAGGGACGTTTTGGGGTAAGGGATGTCTTTCGCTTCATTGGTGCCTTGCTCCGGTTCTGAGTTCGCTCTCCACCTTTACCGCACCCAGTGTTCCCAGGGTAATGAGGAGGAAACCGAGGAAATGGTAGACTGTAAAGCTCTCGCCGAGCAGGACACCCAGCCCTATCGCAACCGCAGGGGCAGGCGTTATTATTGCGGTCGCCTTGGAGAGGTTGATGAGCTTTATCGACCTGTACCAGACCAGCTGGCCGAGGGCTATGACGAGGCCCTCTGCAATCACGAATGCTGAAACCTCCAGCCCCGTGGCAACCGCCAGCGGGAATAGCAGGAGGAAGCCGAAGGTATTCCTAAGGGCCGCTATCGTTGGCGGGCTGTAAGGCAGCCTTTTGGCTATAACGTGGCCGAGCTGCCAGAACAGCGGGACGAGGAGAAGAAGGATATCTCCAAGATGGAGTTCGAGAGAGCGTCCCTGGAGTATTACGATGGCCAGCCCTACGATGATTGCGAGGGAGTAGGCGATAAGCCTTCGGGTTATCTTCTCCCCCAGGAACAGCCAGGAGAGAATGAAAGAGAACAGAACTTCGCTCCGGGTTATCAGGGCGGCGTTTATGGCCGTGCTCATCCGCGCTCCAAAGGAATACGCCAGATAGGCGAGCGCCGTGCCGAAGAACCCCATTAAAAATGCCCATCTCAGATCACCCCTATTGTTACTTACCTCCCTCCATGCCCCCCTCCAGAAAAGACCACCCCAGAGGATAAGCGATGCAACGAGGGCAGAGAACGCTGCGAAGCTTATTGGATTTGAAGGATTGGACTTTATTACCACGGGCTCAAGGCCGTAGATGAACATCCCGGTTATCGCAAAGAGTACTCCCGTGGATTCCCTTTTCATATGCTCACCTTCGCCCTCCATCTTAAAAAATCCACGGAAAAATTTTTCAGAGCTGACGGCCTTCCTGTCAACCGGAAGCAAAAGTAAGCCTCTCATATCTTGGATTTTGTCCAAGACTGTGGGTATGTTCCAGATTGTGGAAACAGTGGTAACAAAAAAGAATAAAACTAACACTTAAAGTCACAACGTTTAAATACATCAGTAACGAGATTAAAACTGGGGATGGGGGTGGCGGCGATAACAATGGGCCCACTCACGATGAAGCGTATTGAAGCCCTGGGGTTCACGATTCTTGTTATAGGGCTCATCTTGGTAGCCGCCACCCTATGGGGGGCCTCATACAGGTTTCAGGAAAACGTCGTCATATCCCCTGGAGGTTACTACGTTTACAAACTTGAGGGCTACGAGTGGAGCGTGATTCAATTCTCGATAAAGTCAACCGAACCCATAACGGTATGCATCACTGATGAAGTTGGGCTTAGAATACTGAAATCCGGGGATGGTGCTCTATGCCTCTTCAAAGTGGACGACACGACCAGCGTTGAGAAGATCTGGCGGTTCCCCAAGGAGGGACCCATGTACATGATAATCATTCCCGAGTCAAACGGGGGGCCAGTTTCCGTCTCCGTCCATGTGAAGGGTGGACTGGTTCTCTGGTGATTCCCCTAATTGTGATGACCTAAAAAACACTCACAAAGATGCTGTTCTGGTGGGGCTTTCACTCAAGAACTAGCCAGAAAAACAGGGACAATTATGGAGCCGGGAGCGGGATTTGAACCCGCGACCTGCGGATTACGAGTCCGCCGCCCTGCCGAGCTAGGCTACCCCGGCACCCGATGTTAAGGTTCACGGGAAGTTTATAAGTTTTTCTCAGGGGCCGGGGAGGAGCCCGTTTATAATCCCCAGCCACCTGTCCGGACTGGCGGCAACTATGAGAACCAACACCGCGAGGAGGAAGTTTACCACAGTTACCTTCCTCAGGGAGGCAATTTCCAGGTTATAGAGTGTCTCTGGAATCCTGGTGCCTTTGCCCTCAGTAACTCTGGACATGAGAACGCCGAGAGCTATACCTGCCAGAACATCATAGATCCAGTGGTGGCCGAGAAAGAGTGTGGCAAAGGGTATCAAGGTGTTCACGAGTATAATCGCTTTTCCTCCGAGATTCTTCCTGTACTTCCAGACGGTAATTATGTTTATCGTAACGATGGTGTTGTGGAGAGATGGCAAGACAAACTCCTGCCGGGTCAGGAGGGTGTTCGAGGAGTTGTAACCTGGAAGGTTATAGACAATGTGAGGGGCGTATACGTGGACAACGAGATATACGGCACCGGCTGTGATATAGGCCGCCAGATATCGGATGAACAGTTCATCAGATGCCGCCAAGTCTCCCTTATAAAGAAGCAGGTACGCAACGGCCAGTGCTATGGATCCAGTAAAGCCGAGGTAATAAACAGTCGTGAAGAAGGAGTACATGAGGGGAATGCTCTTTGTAAATTCCACCAGTCCAACCACGAATTCCATTGAGGTTAGGGGAAGTCTCAGAAACTCGTTCGTGACGTCAACGCTCCAGCGACCAATGATTCCGTACAGAACTCCGAAGGCTATCCACCCAAAGTAGCTCAGGAAAAAGGCGTTGAGCCTGATAAGCACTTCCGGATCGTGGAGACGGCGCTGAAGCAGGTTCATGCCTTTTACCCCCGAGTAGTTAAACCTTTAATTACTCGCTCTTGGATACACTACCGCCTTGGACTCCAACCCTTAAAAACCTTGCACCCAATTATCACCGGTGAGAGCATGGAGATACCAAACTACGGCAGGGTCGAATTCCAGGCTGTTCTCTTTGACCTCAACGGAACCCTAGGGGAGAGCGGAAGAGTAGAGGAGGAAGTTAAACATCTCCTTGAAAGGCTTGCAGACAGATACACGGTCGTCGTTCTGAGCGCAGATACCTTTGGAACCCTGGAGGAAGAGCTGAGGGGCCTTCCAGTGAGGATCGAGAGAGTTTCCAGCGGCACTGAGAAGGCCAGGATAGCCGAGGGCTACAAACCCTATGCCGCGGTCGGCAACGGCAACAACGACGTGGCAATGCTTGAGGGGGCAGAGCTGGCTTTCTGCGTGATAGGGCCGGAGGGAGCGAGCATAGATGCCCTTTTGGCGAGCGACGTGGTGGTGAGGGACGTTAAGGATGTTATGGCGATGCTCCTCGATGAGAAGAAACTCATAGCGACGCTCAGAGGGTGAGCTATGGACTACAAAACGCTGAAGAAAATCGGAACGGCGGAGCTGGTGATCAAGAAGTCCGTCTTCATAGGCTACGCCTCGCCGGCAAAGACTGAGGACGAAGCCAAGGAGTTCATAGGGAAAATCAAGGCCCATCACAGCGACGCGACCCACAACGTTTCAGCCTACCTCATCAACGACGGAAAGAACTTCGCGATTCGCTATGATGACGACGGGGAGCCAAAAGGCTCTGCTGGAAAACCTGTGCTCAAGGTTATCCAGAACAAAGGTTTGAGCAACGTTGTAGTCGTTGTTACCCGCTACTTTGGCGGCATAAAGCTGGGCTACGGCGGTCTGGTTAAGGCTTACAGCGATGCGGCAAGTTTAGCCATCGAAAACGCGGGTATAGTCGAGGTTTGCGAGACGGAGCGCTTCCAGGTTACATTCCCCTACAGCCTCTTTCACCTCGTCAGAGATACCGTTAAGAATTCCGGAGGGAGGATCGTTGGGGAGGAGTACGGCGAGCTGGTAACCTTCACAGTTGAGACGAGAAAGGGCGAGGCGGAAAATCTGATGGAGCTTTTGAGGGAGAGGACGAGGGGGAGGATAAGGCTGAGGAGGCTCTTCATGAGTTCGTTTGAGGGGAGCCTCTGAGTTTTTACATACCATGTAAATTACATCCCATGTAAAAATCCAAGTCAGTCATCCCTGCTCCCAGAGGGAGACCCTTCCAAAATCCTCTCCCAGACCCTTATCGCGGCCCACTTGTCTAAAAACTCGTTGAAGGTGCCGCACTTCGGGGAGAGCGTGCACACAGGACAGCCGTCCTTACAGGAGCATGAACGGAGATACTCAAGGCTCTTCTTCATCAGCCTTTCGGCGTTCTCGTAGAGTATGGGAGCCAGGCCACTCCCCCCTTCGTTGCCGTCGTAGATGAACACGACCGGCCTTCCGACGTGGGGTAAGCCCGGGAAGCTCGCGTAGCTGTAGCCGCCTAGCTCCCTTGAATCCACGTAGGTGAAGATGGGGGCGATCTTTATCATGTTGTGCTCTATCGCATGCAAAGCGGAGCCGATTCCGTCCTTGCTGTCAACCATCTTCTTTATCGCAAAGGCCAGCTCCCCGTCGCTGATTCCGAGCCTCTGGAGGGCATCACCTATGGTTTTCCTTATAATGTGGGTCGTCGTCCCTAGGTAGAGGGGGAAGAGCTTCCTCCTGTCAAGGTTGCTGTAGAGGGTGAAAGCGATGTCTTCAAAGCCTTTCTCCCTCGCGACCTCGAAGAACTCCCTGAATTCCTCGCTCGTAACTTCCCTTATCGAGTCCGGAAAGACGAGCCATATTCCCTCCGTCTCGAACTCCCGGACGTAGGGCTCCTCGAACTTCACCTTCGCGAACTTCTCCCAGTTGAGGATCGAGAAGTCCTCCTCCACATCCACACTCTCGCCGGTCATCGGGGAGTATATCTCGGCCCTGAGGATTTCACTCTCCCTCAACTTCAGAAGCTCCTTGACGTAGTTCCCGGTGTCTGCCCCTTTGACGGCGAAACCTGTATAGACATGCCTGACCCTCAGCCTGCCGAGGTGTATCTCCACTCCCCGGTGGGTTTTCTCCTCCCTGCTCTCCAGTATCTCGACTTCCTCCCTCTTGGCCACGAAGGTCTCCACGTCCCAGAAGCGGTTAAGTCCCCTTGCGAAGACGAAGTGGAACTTTCCGAGGGAGAGCCTGTCCCCGGCCATGTAAAGCTCTCCCCGTGAGAAGTAGGCCATTCCCGGGAGGAGCGAGCGGTGGTACTCGTCGGAATCTACCTCCTCGATTATGTATCCCTTGAGCTTGAGCCAGTTGATGAAGTTGAGCAACTCCCTGAGTGAAGACTTCTCCATCAGCCTGCCCCGCATCCACGGCTCGTCCCTAACGAGGAAAAAGGTCTCGTCGCTCGCCGTTCTCAGGGAAGAGTAGCTGAAGGCCGGCTTCCTGAGGCGGAGCTCCAGCTTCCCTGTGATGGGGTTCTTCCGGAGGTCGGCCTTCCGCTCGATGACGAGCCTCTCTGCAATCTTCCTCTCGAACTCGTCAAGCTCGTCCCAGTCGATTATTCCCAGCTCGGTGAGAAGGTAGTGGATGTGCTTCTCGGCTATGCGCTCGTTCTCCAGGTTAACCGGCATGTACTCGATTATTCCACGCTCAAGCCTCCCGATGAGCTCCTCAAAGTGCTCCCGGTAGTAGTAGTCGAGCCCGTTCTTCCTGAGGACTACGGCGTTCAAGGCTTCCCTTTCCGTTTTTCTCCCGGCCCGGCCAAAGCGCTGAATCAGCGAGAAGAGCCCGTCCGGGGGAATTCCGTAGTTGATGACGGCATCGAGGTCACCGATGTCTATGCCGAGCTCAAGGGCGTTGGTCGTTAGGAGAACGAGCAGCTTGCCCTCCTTGAAGTCCCGCTCTATCTCCCAGCGGACGTTCTTGGGCAGGGTTCCCTTATAGGTAGTCACCTTCGAGAAAACCTTTGAACCGAGGAGGAAGCGAAGGAGCTTTTCGGCCCCCCTACGGCTGTCGAAGAAGACCAGCGTCTTAACCTTCTCCCCGGCGAGCCTCTCAACGGCCGCCCGAAGGAGCTGCCTCTCGTCCAGATTCCTCGGCTCGAAGAGGACGAGGTATCTCCTCGGAAAGGGGTTGGTAGCGTGGCTTATTGCACTGAACCTCCTCCTGAAGAGATTCTCGGCAAACTCCCGGGGGTTCCTCAGGGTTGCCGAGAGCGCTATGATCCGGGGCTTTGCTCCAAGCCTCTTCAGCCTGAAGTCAAGGCGGCGGAAGAGGTACGCGAAGTTGCTCCCGAAGACGCCCCTGTAAACGTGGAGCTCATCAACGACCAGGTAGCGGAGGTTTCTGAGGAGCCACTCGTAGTCCCTCCAGCGACGCAGAATGTTGTAGTGGAGCATGTCCGGCGTTGTAAAGATAACCCTCGGCTTCTCGCGGATTAAAGTTCTCCTCTCCTCCCACGGGACATCGCCTGTCAGGATTCTCGCGCTCACGAGCTTTCCGGTGAGGCGGTAGAAGACGAGGTTCTGGATGGAGAACTTTTCAAGCTGGTTGTTTATGAGGGCCCTCGTGGGGTATATGAGCAGGTAAGTCGCGCGGGGGTCGGAGAGGTAGGAATCGAAAATGGCCAGCCGGAATATCTCGCTCTTGCCGCTGGCGGTCGGGGTTGTTACAACGATGTTCTTCCCGGAGTAGAGCTTCTCCAGCGCCTCAACCTGATGGTGGTAGAGGGTGAAGCCCAGCTCGTTGAGGAGCTCGTTTATCTCGGGGTTGTTGAACCGAAAATCGGAGAACTCGCCTTCCTTGGGCGGAAAAACGTGAACCCTCGCTATCTCCGACTTGAGGGGTTTGAGCGTCTCGAAGAGCGACATGGAGATAAGTTCGGTTGGATGGCTAAAAAAAGTAGCGGGCACCTGCCGTCGAAACATGACGTTTTGAAGAGCTGTGAGATGGCGAGGGGAACGACTTGGACTGCCGGATAAGAAGGAACCAACCCGCAACCCTTTAAAAGGGCTTTCGGTAGGCTAAGTCGGTGGTGAGTGATGAGGATAGCGGTCATCGATTACGACAGGTGCAACCCCGATAAGTGCGGGCACTTCCTGTGTGAGCGCGTTTGTCCCGTCAATCGAATGGGGGGAGAGGCGATAATCATAGACGAGGAGAACTACCGCCCCGTAATTCAGGAAGCGAGCTGTACCGGCTGTGGAATCTGCGTCCACAAGTGCCCATTCAACGCAATAACGATTGTGAACCTTCCGGAGGAGCTCGAAGAGGGCTGCGTCCACCGCTACGGCGTCAACGCCTTTGTACTGTACCGCCTGCCGGTCGTCAAGGACGGTATGGTCGTCGGAATCCTTGGGCCGAACGGAACGGGTAAGACTACCGCCGTTAAGGTTCTTTCGGGTCAGATAGTCCCGAATCTCTGCGGCGACAACGAGGATTGGGACGCTGTCATAAGGACATTCCGCGGCAACGAGCTTCAAAACTACTTCGAGAGACTGAAGAAAGGCGAGATAAGGCCCGTCGTCAAGCCCCAGTACGTGGACTTAATCCCCAAGGCGGTCAAGGGTAGAGTTAGGGACCTGCTGAAGAAGGCTGACGAGGCGGGCAGGTTTGAGGAAGTTGTGAAGGAGCTTGAGCTTGAGAACGTCCTTGACAGGGATATAAGGCACCTCTCCGGTGGTGAGCTTCAGAGGGTTGCCATTGCGGCCGCGATGCTCAGGGATGCACATTTCTACTTCTTCGACGAGCCCTCAAGCTACCTCGACATAAGGCAGCGCCTCAGGGTGGCAAGGATAATCCGCAAACTTGCCGACTCCGGAAAGGCCGTCCTGACCGTTGAGCACGACCTAGCGATCCTCGACTACATGAGCGACATAATTCACGTGGTCTACGGCAAGCCCGGAGCGTACGGTATATTCTCCCAGCCCAAGAGCACGCGCAACGGCATAAACGAATTCCTGCGCGGCTATCTCCGCGACGAGAACGTTCGCTTCAGGCCGTATGAAGTCAGCTTCACCAAGAAGAGCGAGAGGAAGAGCCAGGATGGCGAGATACTGGTCGAGTATCCGAGGCTGGTAAAGGACTACGGGGGCTTCAGACTTGAGGCCGAGGGCGGAACCCTCTACGTCGGTGAGGTGATTGGCATAGTGGGCCCCAACGGGATAGGTAAGACCACCTTCGTCAAGATGCTCGCCGGGGTGGAGAAGCCAACGGAGGGCGAGGTGGACTGGACGCTCACAGTAAGCTACAAGCCCCAGTACATCAAGGTGGACTACGAGGGAACGGTCTTCGAACTGTTGAGCAAAATAGACGCGGGGAAGCTGATGAACAGCTTCTACAAGACCGAACTCCTGAACCCCCTCGGCATTCCCGACCTCTACGACAAAAAACTGGACGAGCTGAGCGGTGGAGAGCTCCAGCGCATTGCCATAACGGCCTGCCTGATTCGCGACGCTGATCTGTACCTCCTCGACGAGCCATCAGCACACCTCGACGTCGAGCAGAGGCTGGCCGTCTCAAAGGCAATACGCTCACTCATGGCAAAGAACGAAAAGACCGCCCTCATAGTCGAGCACGATGTCATGATGGTGGACTACCTCAGCGACAGGCTCATAGTCTTCGAGGGTGAACCCGGAAGGAGCGGAAAAGCTCTGCCCCCGATGGGGATGAGGGAAGGCATGAACCGCTTCCTTGCCTCCGTTGGAATAACCTTCAGAAGGGACCCGGAGACGGGAAGACCGAGGGCAAACAAGGAAGGCTCCGTGAAGGACAGGGAGCAGAAGGAGAGGGGCGAGTACTACTACGTCTCGGCATGAGGCATCCCGTGGTATTTTTCATATTTTTCGCTTTTCTGATGGTCTTTTCCTAGTTTCATGTAAGCGCCGGTGCATCCGAAATCTTTTTAAGCTAAGCTAGCATATGTAAGATAAAACATACATATGTTGGTGATAGTGTGATTAGGTTCGACGCAATCGCCGGAAAGCTCTACAGGATAAAATGCCGCGGGAGGTGCCGGTGATGGGAAGGTGGACGGCTCCAGCATGGCTGAGGGGCACAATAGACCTCGTCCTCACCATAGTGTTTGTAATACTCGCCGTGTCCGGGATAGCCCTCTACCTGGCACCATCGGGGAGGATAGCGGACACGATAGGATGGACGTTTCTGGGGCTGGACAAAGATACATGGACAAACGTGCACACGTACATGGGCTTTGCCATGATAGGACTTATAGCGGCGCACCTGATAATAGGCTTCAGAAGCATGCTCACCATGCTCAGGATGGGCTTCAGGCAGAGCAGGTGGAAGCCAGCGGTGGCTTTTCTGCTCACCATGGGGCTCGTCCTCGGCGGATTCCAGGCGTACAAGGCGTACTTCACGGAGGAAGACTCAACGGAGAGCACCGATTATGTCGCCTATCTCCCGAGCGAGACCAACGACACAACATACACATACGTGGAGATAACCGGCTCAATGCTGAAGACGTACACCCTCCGGCAGCTGGCGGACATCTACGGCGTCTCGGCCGATGAGCTGGCAGGGGTGCTGAAGAAGGACTACGGCATTGAGGCCAAGACCGACGAGCTGCTTGAGGTCATAGAGGCCAACAACGGACTGGATCGCGAGGTTTTCAAGGAAGAGCTGGCTTCGGCCATTGAAAAGCTCCTTGGAATAAGCAATGCTGAAGCCAACAGCACGTCGGAAACAGCGGAAGGGGGTGAAAGCTGATGGGGCCGTATTTCTCTCAGTACATCTACGCCGAGACACCGGGATATGTGGCATATCTGAGCATAGCCCTCTGGCTCGTCCTCCTCGCAGTGGTGGCCACCTCGATGTACAGCCTCACCAAGAGCCTCAACTCCCTGCTCTGGGAGATGAGGGAGATAAACGCCACCGCCCTTGAGCTGATGAACGAGACCAGCGATGTGGAGAAGATACTGGAGCAGGTGTAAAGGGAGTATCTCCCTTTATTCAATCACAATTCTTTTCTGGAAATTCGATTTTTTATATTCTCTCCTCAAACTCTCCCTTAAACGCAAATAAACGGTGAATAACGTTGTTTAACGGTAAAAATCGAAAAAAGGTAGGAAAAGCCGCTTCAGTAAACAAGAATGAATTTAAGCACACGATTTCGTGAAAAAAGCTTAAATATTGCTTTTCTCATAGAGAACATTGAGGTGAAGGGCCATGATGTGGAAAAAAGGTGTTGCATTGCTCTTTGGTTTGATGCTCGTGGCAACCACACTGTCCTTCGGGAAGGTAGCGGCCGAGGGCACTTCAGTGACTGTGATTCTGGTGAGCGACAACGAGGCTGACTGCGCCATTGCTGAGTATTTGGCTAACGTAACTGGGGCCGTGATAGTCACGACTACATGGGGCGTCTATGACCCGAACGTCACTGCCGAGATCATGAGTTACGCTCCGGATGAGGTGATAATAATCGGAGGACCCGATGCCGTGGTTGAGCAGTACGTGACTGACCTTCAAGAGCTTGGGATTACAGTCGAACGCTGGGGAGGCCAGAACAGATACGAAACCAACATCATGGTAATGGAACAGGCAAAACTCAAATTCAAACTCATGTTCAACAACAGCGTGATAATAGCCCCCGGAAACGACAGCGCAGCCATCAGGGCCGCTCTCAGGATGGCAGTTCGCAGAAAGGCCATGATAGCCTTCGTCAACGACACCTCAAACATAACCAAGCTCATGCTGAAGCTTCAGGTAAGGAACGCCAACGTAACCATCGTGCAGACCCCGGTTATGAGCAAAGTGATGCTCCACATAAGGGAACAGCTGAGGGAAAAGATGAACTGCAACTGCACCGAGATGGAGGTCAACATAACTGCCGAGACAGCACTTGAGGCCATCAACGCGAGTGAGGAGAGAATAGCGACAGCCAAGGAGATGCTGGAGAATGTGACTCTAAGCCCACCCGAGGAGCGGCTCGCCACAAGGATGCTGAACCTCGCTGAAAAAGAACTGGAGAACGCCAAGGATGCCTACGAGATGGGCAGGTATGGTAAGGCGTACGGACAGGCCATAGCGGCGAAGGCCCATGCCGAGTTCGTCATCAGGATGGCCTCTGACAGATGGAGCGTAGAAATACAGACCAACATGACTATGAGGGCAGAGATGTACGTCTGGAGGCTTGAGAGGCAGATCATGATAATGGAAAAGACTGGGCTTAACACCACCGAGCTCCAGGCGTTGGTAGACCAGCTCAAGGAGGCCATAAAGAACCGCGACTACGATGCCATAGATTCAATAATGCAACAGATAAGGGAAAAGCTCCTTGAGCTCTATGCCAACGGCAGGGGCAAGTTTAGAGAGCGCATGGTGTTCCCCGCCCATGGCAGACACGGAAGGCCGTAAAATCCCTCCTCATTTCTTTTTATAGTTTGGATCGGGCAATTCCTTCTGGCTCTTCTAACCGAAAACTTTATAAGACCTCGCACATATGTAATATTGAGCTTACACATGTAGGAGGTTGAGACCAGGAGAAAGATGTGGTTTGGAATTGGGCTGATAGCCCTGCTGGTGGGAATGTCCATTGGGGCGGTTTCAGCGTACATGGGAACTCCAGGGCCGAACCCGTACGCATCCCAAACAACCGCTCCAGCGACGAACAGTGTCCTTGACACTTACTACTCAGACCTGAGTCAGGAGGAGATTGATGGACTGCTTTACATGCGCGAGGAGGAAAAGCTCGCAAGGGACGTCTACCTAACGATATACGAAACCTACGGCCTTCAGGTGTTTTACAACATCGCCCAGAGCGAGCAGAAGCACATGGACGCCGTGCTGAGTCTGCTGGAGAAGTACAACCTCACCGATCCGGCCAGCGATGAGATAGGGGTCTTTACTAACCCCGACCTGCAGGCCCTCTACGACCGGCTCATCGAGATGGGGGGCGGGAGCGTTGTCGATGCCCTCAAGGTTGGGGCACTGATAGAGGAGACCGACATAGTGGATCTCCAGGAGAGGATAGCCCAGACCGACAACGAGGACATAAAACTCGTCTATGAGAACCTCATGGCTGGCAGTGAGAACCACCTCAGGGCCTTCACGGGCCAGCTTGAGGCCTACGGGGTGACCTACGAGCCGCAGGTTGTGAGTGAGGACTACTACCAGAGCGTTATCGGCACGACACCCAGTCACGGATACGGAGGTCACGGCATGATGGCCGCCCACGGACAGGCGGGAGGAATGCAGGAAGGGGGCATTGTGGCGGGTATAACCAGCGCCTTCAGGCACGCCTGGGCGTGGATGAACGGGCTCGCCCAGAGGATTGGAATGCCTATCTGAAGCTTTCTTTTTATTCCTATTTACAAAGAGGAGGGTTGGTGATGGAAGCTAAAGCCTGGCACTTCGTTGAGTTTGGTGAGTTTCCCGTTGAAGAGATCGATGTTGACGAGGTGAGGGACGACGCGCTGGAACTTCTCGGGCGCGTGATCGTTGAGAGGTACGAGACATCACGCGGAACTGTCCTCAAGCTCGTTGATGAGCACGGAAACTACATCGGAAAAGTTGTTGGAGGTTGCTCCTTGGAGAAGCTCTCCATTGGGAGTGCCTACCAGACCCCGTTTGGGATAAAGGTGACGCTGGACTGCGGCGAGAGCGTTGTTGGCTGGCTCTACCTGGAGGGATGACTATGCCAAGAGGGTTTGGAGGCCCAATAACGCGCCCCGGCTTTGGAAGAAGAGGACTCTGGTGGATGTGGTGGGGCTTTGGAATATTTGCCATATTCATTCTCTTCGCCCGCATTGCTCTACTGCTGCTCCCCCTCGTGCTCCTTGGTGCCCTGCTTTACGCCCTCCTGAAGCGCTGATTCGAAAGCTTTTTATTTTCTCCATCCAACCTATGTAAGAGTCCGCTGTCCTATGGAAGGCCAAGAGTGATGCGAGATGGTCGAGAGCATACAGGAAATAACAGTGATTGCAGAGGCCCTGAGTTCCCCTGTTAGGGTAAAGATACTCAAAATGCTCTGCGAAAAGGAGTGGTACGTTTATGAACTGGCCAAGACACTCGGCATTTCCCGCCAGTTGCTCTACCTCCATCTCAAAAAGCTTGAAAAGGCCAACCTAGTCGAGAGCGAGCTCCGTCTGGAGCCCAACGACCCCAGGGCAAAGAAGTACTACCGGGCAAAGCCGTTTAAGTTCGTCGTTGATAATGAGACTATAAAGAACCTTAAGGAGGTGTGATAATGCCATACGCATCGACCCCGAGCGGGTGGATAAGCATAACCCTCGGGCTCATTCTGATCGCAATAATGGTCTTCGCCTTCTATCAGATGAACAAGACACTCGGGGAGCTCAAACTTGAGCTCGCCCAGCTGAGGAACACACTGGAGGAGACCAAGAGACACACCGAGGAAGTCAAGAAGAAGCTTGAGGAAGTCTGAAATGCTGCCTCCAGGTAAAATCCCTCCGGAGAAGCTCAGGGAGCTGGTTTTTAACCATCTCGGGGCTAGAGGGGAGAGGGTTATAATCGGCGCCGACCTGGGCATAGATGCCGCCGCCATTGATTTCGGTTCTTCCATTCTCGTGGCATCGACAGACCCGATAACGGGGGCTGAAAAGGGGATAGGCTTCTACGCAGTCCATATTAACGCCAACGACGTAGCTACGTTTGGAGCGAAACCAAAGTGGTTTCTGGTGAGCATACTCCTCCCAGAGGGCGCCGATGAGAGTCTCCTCACAGAGATAATGCGCGAGCTCCACGAGAGTGCATCGAAGCTCGGGGTTGCCATAGTCGGCGGTCACACCGAGGTAACTCCCGGCCTGGAGAGGCCGATAGTGGTAGGAACGATGCTCGGGGAGGTTGAGAGGGAGAAGCTCGTAACCTCCAATGGAGCCAAGCCGGGGGATGCCATTATCGTCACCAAATGGGCCGGCCTTGAGGGGACGTCGATAATAGCCAGCGAGAGAAGCGGAGAGCTGGAGAGGGCCTTCGGTAGGGAGTTCGTGGAAAAAGCCAGGTCTTTCATCGAGATGATAAGCGTTGTGGAAGATGCACTCACGGCCAACGAGGTCGGCGTCCATGCCATGCACGACCCGACGGAAGGAGGCATAGCCAACGGGCTCCACGAGATGGCGGATGCCGCAGGGATAGGCTTCCGCGTTTACCGGGAGAGGATTCCCATCAGGGAAGAGACTCTGAAGATATGCGGGTTCTACAACCTGGACCCGCTGGCACTGATAAGCTCCGGAACCCTGATGATAGCCGCACCCAAAGAAAGGGTCGATGCAGTCGTCAATGCCCTGAGGAGGAAGGGCATAAACGCCGCAGTCATAGGTGAGTTCGTGGAAGACCCGGGTGTAAAGGTAATCGTCGAGAATGGAAGGGAGAGGCCTCTTGAGAGGCCCGAAAGCGACGAGCTCTGGAAGGTCGTCTAAAGCTCCACGGCTATTCTCAGCCTTTCCTCTTCCTCAAGCTTCCGGAGTATCTCCAGGGCCGTTTTTGGGTCTAGCCTAAGCGTTCTGAGGTGCTCGTAGGCCTTTCTTATCTCCTCCCGCTGGTAACCCGACGATTTCTTCTCCATGTACAGCAGAACCGCAAGGAGAACGCCTTTGATGCTATTCTCTGGTAGGGGCAGGAGCTTCCAGCCGTTATCATATACGTAAGCCGCCTTGGGCTCTTCGTCCCCCCGGAGTCCCCCCACAGGGATCGTCGTGGAGCCCTCGCGGGAGGTCAGATACTCAACGAGGGTCTTTTCCGAATAACCCTCCCTCCTCAGCCCCTCAAAGCTCAGCTCCAGCGCCTTGAACAGGGAAGAAAGCCTCTCAATGTTCCTTATCTTTGATTTGGAGAGCAGGGAGAGCTTGAGAACAGCCCTCTCGGGGGGCTCCTCCTCAATGTTTACAGCAACCAGAACCCTGTCCCAGAGGCGGGACCCCTGCTCAAATGCCTTGACCACTATCCAGACCGTGCCATTCGTGAGAATCCCGTACCCAACACCGGAGTTGAAGCAGTACCTAGCCAGCTGGCGGAGCGGCTCGTCCCTTTTCAAGATGTTCACACCCATGTTCTTTGCCTCGACGTAGGCAAAGACCTCTCCGTCCAGGATAAGGGCGTAGTCGGCCCTTCCATCCTCGGTTCTCTCCTCCGGCCGAACCTCCTCCGGGTTGTTCCAGTCCCAGCCGAGCGCCTGAAAAATCTCACCGATGAGGTGCTGTTTTACTGCCTCTTCGTTCCTGACGTAGAGGCTCCTGTGAGCGCGCACCTTCCTGAGAACGTTGAGCACGGCTTCCCTGAGCTCCTCCATGCTCATACCTCCAGAACGTACTTTCTGCTCCCCGCCTCAAAACCCCTGAAGGAGCCGAGTTTGAGCCTCACGAGGGCAGACTTGACGTCCACAACGTTCATCGATGCAAGGTGTGTTACTCCTGTGCCCCTCAGGAAATCCGGGAGGAGCTGGGCACTTGGGCCGGTAAGGACAAATAGCTTGGCCCTCTTCGCCCTGTCCAGCATCATGTCGAGGGTTCCGTTGACTACTGCCGAGCCGCTGACTATGAGGGCATCCACCTCCGGAAGGAGCCAGTACTCAAGGGCATCGCTTAATGTTTCTCTGTCCCAGAGCTTGGGATTCCGCTCAAAAACCAGAACCTCGAATCCCCTCTCACGAAGGCTCGAAACAACCGGGGGCATGTTTCCAATGACCGCGACCTTTTCAACATCATCCTCCAGAAGTTCAACAACATCTCCCTTCGGGGCGTTTGATACATTCAGGAGGTACTGGGAAAGGGCGTTTATGGCGGCAACCCCAAGGGTCCTTTCGATCACGTTGAGGCTGTCTGCCTTGTGGATAAATCCCTCCAGTGAGGGTTCTTTGATTGAGTTTTGATACCTGCCAACCTCTTCGGGCAGTGTCATGGCCACGCCCAGCGCTAAACCGCGCTTCCCTTCGATGAGAACGTAGCTGTACGGAAGTGCAAAGGAGAAGTCGATTAACCGGAAGTCCTCGTCTATTATATCCAGTGCCCTTCGTTTAATCTCCCTCAGCAGCATGGGGTTTCTTACTCTCCGAGACCTAAAAGCTTTTGGGGACACCCGAGAATTAACCCTCGGTGAAAAACATGTGTCGAATACTCTTCGCCACCGGGGAGGGTAGAGAAATCGTCCCTCTCCTTGACGCGATAGTCAAAGCATCTGAAAATGACCCGTACAAGGAAAAACGCGGGAGGGGAAAGCAACACCGCGACGGCTGGGGCTACGTGCTCCTGAAAGATGGAACCGTGAGGCACTACCGGTCGATGAGGCCCATATTCGAGGACGCCGAAGCTGTGAAGGCCCTGCGGGATGAGCTCACAGGTTTTGTGACGCTTATGGTGCACTCCCGGGCGGCGTCTCAGGGCGTTAAGAGCCTCTTCAACGTCCAGCCCTTTGCATTCTCCTCAAGGCACGGCTTTACATTCTGGCTCCTCCACAACGGCGACCTTGACAAGTCCCGCATCATAGAGCTGGCCGACCTCGATGAGAAGGAGCTTGAAAACGTCTCGGACACCTACGTCTTTGGAGCATACCTCTGCAGAAGGCTCCAGAGCCCGACCCTGAGCAACCTGCTGGTCCACTACAGGACAATCGAGGAGACCACAAAGTCCCTCTTCAACACCGTGACCCTCTTCCACCGCTCGGGGGGAGACTTCATCGCGTTTATTACGGCAAGGATGAGTGAGAGCTACATGGAGAACTCCCTGAACTACGACTACGGCAAGCTTCTGCTCCTGAGAAGGGAGAACCTCTTCGCGGTGGTCTCATCAACCCTGGAGCTCTACTATCCGGCGGAATACGAGGTGGTTCCAAACGAAACGGCATTCTGCGTGCGCATCCGCGAGGATACATTTGAGGTTGAGACCGTCCACCTGTGAAACGTTATATACGATGTTCCCCCATTTTTATTTTGGGTGGTGGGATGGACACAAACGCCCCTATTAAAGTCTACATGACGAGAAAGCTCATCGGCGTTGAGCCAAACGATAGCATACGGCGGGCCTGTGAGGTCATGGTGGAGTTCGACATAGGTTCCCTTGTCGTCGTGGAGAATGGCAAGGTCATAGGCTTCTTCACGAAGAGCGACGTTATACGGAGGGTCGTGATCCCCGGGCTCCCCAACACAACCCCCGTGAGGGAAATAATGAGCGGGGAGCTGATAAGCGTCGACTCCAACACTCCACTCAGGGAAGTCCTGGATTTGATGGCAAAGAAGGGCATCAAGCACATGCTCATCGAGGAGGATGGGGAGATAGTCGGAATATTCAGCCTGAGCGACCTCCTCACCGCCAGCAGGAGAAGGCTTGAGACAGCCATAGCGGCTGAGTGATAGCCATGATAAGAATAGCCCACATAAGCGACACCCACATAACGGGCGAGAGTGCCTACAAGGGGTACGCCTACGACCTCATAGTCAACGAAATAAACAGGGCCGACTTCGACTTCGTCATCCACACCGGAGATGTCACCAACCAGGGACTGAGGGAGGAGTACGAGAGGGCGGCCTATGAACTCAGAAAAATCCAGAAGCCGCTGGTTGTCATTCCTGGCAACCACGATGTCAGGAACGTCGGCTATACGCTATTTGAAAGGTTCATCGGACCGCTGAACGGAGTCTTTGAGTTCAAAGACGGCGTCGTGATATGGGTCGACTCCACGATTCCGGACTTAAGCGACGGCCGCGTTGGCGGCCACAAGTTCAGATGGCTGAAGAAAAAGCTGGAGGAGTACTCGGACAGGAAGTTTAAGATAGTGGCCTCACACCATCACCTCGTGCCCCTTCCGGACACGGGAAGGGAAAGGAACGTGCTCTTCAATGCAGGTGACGTTCTTGACCTCCTCCTCAGGCACGAGGTTAACCTCTACACCTGCGGACATAAACACGTCCCCAACGTCTACCGCATCGAGGACATGGTGGTGGACAACGCGGGCTGTACCTCCTGCAGGAAAACCCGCAAGGGCGACGTCAACAGCTACAACGTCATAACACTTTACGATGACGGAAGGATAGAGGTGAGGATAAAGCGCGTCACAGGCGAGCAGGTGGTAAAAGAGCACAGGCCCGTGAAGCCAAAGCTCTTCGTCCCAAAGGGTAAAAGGCTCATCAGGATAATCCAGATGAGCGAGAGCAACGTCTCGGACAGGATATACTTCAGGAGAAAGGTTCTGGAGAACGCTATCAGGACGATAAATGAAAAGCTGAAGCCGGACATTGTGATCCACTGTGGCGACGTCGTGGATATGGGAATAGAGCGCTACTACGAGAAGGCCTACGAGTTCTATGAGAGGGTAAAAGCGGAAAAGCTGATCGTCCCGGGCCACAACGACATAACCTATCTGGGCTACGACCTCTTCCTTGAGTACTTCGGTGAGCCGGAGATAAAGGAGCTGGGCGGCTTCACGTTCATCCCGGTCATAAGTGCTCAGTACGAGACGCCCATAGGCGTCGTGGGAAGGATAGGCCAGAGAAAGCTCGCAGTGCGCCTCGAAGAGTACAGGGAGAGCTTTACCGTCGTAGTCATGCACCACAACATAGTCCCCATACCCAAAAGCAGAGAGGTCGGATTCCTGGAGGATGCTGGTGATGTCCTTCGCGTTATTACAAAGAGGGAAGCGAACCTCGTGCTGACCGGCCACGGAGGCAACTCTTTCGGGCTCAAAGTCGAGAAAACGCCCATCGTCAATTCAGGTTCCATAAGCTGGGAGCTCCATAGAAATCCGTACGGGAACACGTTCAACGTGATAGACGTCTACCGGGACATGGTTGTTGTCTTCGAGATTCAGGCAACGTGGGGCTCCGGAAGGCTGGTGGGGATATGGAAGATAAAGGCACCCTTTAGATTTTCATCTTCGCCTCCATCCTCTCCATGAGCCGTCCCATTATATCCTCCATTATTTCATTGACAGTTTTTTCAAGTTCGACGTTGTTTATAATGGGGATTCCGTGCTCCTTCGCCCTGTCCACGATAAATCCCTGTATCTCGATTATCGCGTCCAGGTGTTTCAAGTAGTAATCAGCCGGACGCTTGCTATAGCGCGCTCTCTCGTAGAACCTGGCCTCCAAGTCCTTTCTCCCGCTGACCGTTATCACGTACATAAAGCTGTTCTCCCTGAGCTCCACGTAGCCCGGGACAAGGTGAATGCCCTCGATTATTGCGTTGAAGCCCTCTTTATATGCCCGTTCTAGGACAGCCGCTATGCCGACCGAAACGTGCCGAACCTGATTCTCAAAACCGTCTATTAGGGGAGACCGTCCGGTCCGGGGGCTGTGAAACGTCCTCCATGCAAGGAACGATGATGTATGTAAATCGGGCAGCAGTTCCGGGGCGATTATCTTCCTCATGACCTCTCTTATCGTATCCGTGCCTATAACGCTCCTTATACCGAGGCGGAAGGCCAGCTCGGTCGCTATCGTCGATTTGCCGACGCCCGTTGCGCCTCCGAGGAGTATGGTTATGGGTATCTTAAGCCTCCTGAGCTGGCGCCAGAAGAGGTAGCGCTTCGCCGCTTCGCTGAGGCCGTGCTCAAGGAGCTTCCTGTACGTCAGTTCTCTTATTTCCTCGGTCGTCACAAGCTTGCGCCTCTCTTCGTTGAGCTCCTTCTGAACCTCCGTCGCGATGATGTAGGCTATACCCACCTCAACGCCGGCGAGGGTTATTGAGCGCGTCAGAATGCCCCTCGAAAAGGGCAGACGTATCTTTCTCTCCGGGTCGGTGACGATTATCATCTCCCTCCCTCCAGAATCGAACGTCCCAGTTTAAGAATGGCCTCCCTCAGGTCTTTCCCGTCCACGTTAGCGGGCTCGTTGTCCAGATAGATTACCTCTATTCCGTTCTCCAAGGCCCATTTTGTGACAACATCAACGGCTGCAGCTTTGAGTTCAACCGCAACCGCATCTATCCCTCTGAAGGCCTGCAGATCCTTCAGGAGTAATTGTCTTCTGGATAGGTTGGCCGAGGCACACACTATCTCCGCCCCCAGCTTCTCAAGCCATTCTCCAGCCCGCGGGAGGGCATCGCCGGAGGTCATGACGAGACCGAGCCTTTTTCCCGAGACGTCTCCCAGGGGCCTCGAACGCAGGGTCGTCAGGTGAACGTCTGCGTCAGGATTTATCGACCTCACAGCCTCCTTCAGTGCCCTGAGGCGTCCCTCGCTCACCGAATCGGCCATGGTGACAACCACTATGTCCGCGAGGCTCACCCTGAAGGGGCCGAAGTAGCCCCTGATGAAGTCCAGCTTTCCCTTTGCGCTGGTTATCAGGATGTAGCCATCGGCGCGATAGGCGGGAAAAGTTGCCCCGCTGCCCTCAAGGATTATGAGGTCGTTGGGGAGACTCTCGGCCAGCCGTATTCCCTCATCTATCACGTCAAAGAAGGAAAATCCAGCCATACCTCCTCCACAGCGACGGCAACCTATGGTTGTCACCCTCGCAGTTAGTGCGTCCTCAAAGTGATCCGAGGCAGCATGCTTTCCGCTTTCGGCGAGCCTGAGGAGAAACTCTGGGGTTATCTCGAACTTGTCTCCCTCTATCAGCTCCGGTTCAGCCGGGCCCCCACGTCCCATGGTTACTATCACGGGTCTGGCTATCTCCTTAAGTGTCCTCGCTATGAATCCGCTCACTGCAGTTTTTCCAACTCTCTTTCCCGTGCCGATAACGGCCAGGCTGGGCTTTCGAGTCCTTTTGAGCCTGCGGGGAGTAAAGTAGAAATCTGCCCCCCTGTAAGGGACGCCGTAAAGCATGCAGAGAGACGCTATCCTAAAGCGGTCTTCATAGTCAAGCACGGGCTCATCGCTTAAATCCACCACCTCTGTTATCCCGTTCTCCTCCAGGGCCCTTCTCAGGGCCGTAATGTAATCGTGACCGTAGTACACCCTAACACCGAGCTTCCTCTCTATCTCATCAATGCTACCAATCTTCTCGCTCCCGCCGAGAAAAACGGCACAGCAGACATCACCCAGCTTTTCCACCGCCCAAGCGGTGACATCGGGGTAATGCTCGCCGTCGATCAGGACGAGCCTTCCCTTTCCCATAACACCACCGTTAACTTCTATTCCCTAAGGGAATTTAACCTTTTGCAGATATCGTCGAATGGGCACCACTGAATTAGGGGTTGGGACGGACATCGCCCAAGCAACCGTAGGAAGGGTTATAAACCCCGGAGGGGTAAAATAATTGGCAACCGCCCGAGGGCGGTGCCTGAGATGGAGGTGTGTGGAAATGGCTGAGCTGATAGTTAAGTCCAAGGTTAAGGAGGCCGTTAAGGCTATAGAGCCCGAGATGAGGGTTAACCCAGAGTTCTACGAGGCCCTTGAGGCCGAGATCAAGGCTCTCATCGAGAAGGCCGTCAAGAGGGCCAAGGACGAGGGCAAGAAGACCCTCTACCCGAGGCACGTCTGATTTCTCCCCTTCTTTTTCAGTCTTTGGTTCCGATGCTCTTTTATCCTCCTCCCCCTAATCACTCCGGTGGTATCATGGGGCTAAGGAAACTGGGTGATTCGGCGTATCTTTATCCCGGAAGCCCCTCGACCCTCGTGAGGGTGGTCGAAGGGGGAGCGGTCATCGTTGACCCCGGTCACGGAAGCGGGAGGCACAAGGACCTCAAGAGGGAGGTCAGAAAGCTCGGGCTTGAGATAAAGGCCCAGCTCGCAACCCACGGACATGCCGACCATGTGGCAGTGGCGCCCCGGATAGATGCCCCGCTTTTCATCCACCGCTTCGAGTTCTCCATCGCCGAGAGCCCTCTCAACAGGGAGCTTCTCACCTTCGGCTCGAAGGCACCGGAGGGATTCCTCGTCTTCCAGTTTTCGGAAGAGGTTAAGGTTCACGCAGTCTTCGAGTGGGGAGACGTGCTCTTTGGTTTAAAGGCCATCAAGTTAAACGGCCACTCCCCGGGAATGACGGGCTTTCTGGACGAGGAGAACGGCATCATCTACGCGGGAGATTCTTTCTTCGGTGAGAGGGTGATAGAGGCCGTCGGCCTTCCGTACCTCGTCGATCCAGAACTATTTAAAGCTTCAATTAAAGAATTACAGAATTATGCAGAGAAAGGCTTCCTGCTCATACCCTCCCATGGAAAGGCCGTGAAGGGTGAGGAGGCGATTGAACTGCTCGACTTCAACCGTGAGCGCGTCGAAGAGGTGGAGAGCCTCATACCCGAACTCCTCAGAACACCGATGAGCATCGACGAGCTGGCCCTCCGGATTATGGAGCACTACGGGGTGAAACCCACCCCCCAGAAGCTTGCACTGAACCTCGTCCCGCTGAGGGCCTTTATAGCCCAGCTCTACAACGAGGAAGGAATAGAAGCGGTAATAGATATGGGGCTGAAGTGGAGGATTAGAGGGGATTGAAAACTGTGAGGAACTTCCAGAGGGGGACCACGTCTATTTTAACCCCCTCCCAGGTTATCTCTTCCTCATCTTCCCACGTGACCACCAAACCTCTCTGGATCCTGAGCAATTTTGCCACACGAATTATGTTCCCAATCTCCCTATCGGTGTTTCCATCCAGTTGATACGTCACTTGAATTGGGAGAAGCTCACCGTTGAGTTTGAGTATAAAGTCAACTTCACCCTTCTCATCCCTCCAGTAGAAAATCTCGCCGGGAGTAAAGGAATAACTCATTCTCCTCATCAGCTCAAGGTATACCGCAAGCTCAATTATCCTGCCCTTTTCCGGATGAGCTTTCATAGATAGAGTTCTGGCGAGCCCCACATCAACGGGATAGACTTTACGGGGGGAATTGAGCTGAGCCTTTGGCTTGAAGGAGAACCTCCTGACCTGAAAGAGCAGATAGGCTTCTTCGAGGTATGATACGTAATCTCTGACGGTGTGGACATCCCTGATGCCGACCAATGATCCGAGTCTGGAATACGTGAACTCGCTGGAGTAATTTGACATAAGGTATCTGGCCAGCTCCCTAAGGGCACTTCTGTGCCTCACCGAATGCCTGAGCATCACATCCCTTTCGACTATGTCCCTGTATATAAGTGACAGATAAACCTTTCCAAATCTGACAGACTCAGGGAATCCACCAGTCTCAAGGTACTCCTCGAGCATGGAAATTACCCTGGATACAGTTCTGTCGGAATAGACCCATTCAGGTTCCAGATCAAGGCCTCTGAAGCGCAGGAACTCCCTGAAGGAGAAAGGAAAGAGTGTTAAGTCAATATGTCTCCCAGTTAAATACGTTCCCAGCTCTCCCGAGAGGAGCCTCGATGAGGAACCGGTCACTATGACTTTATAATTCAGCCCCAACCTCGAAACGAACCGTTCCCATCCAGTTATCTCCTGCACCTCGTCGAGGACTATGAACTCCGGCTCTCCCCAGAGCTGCCTCGCCGCGTTCAAGAGCCTTTCAAAATCATTTGCCTTAAAATTGGATAACCTCTCATCAAAGAAGTTCACGTAGAGCTTTTTCTCCCCGCTTGCCCGCCAAGAGAGAACAGATTTCCCGGAGCGTCTGACGCCCAGGATAGCAAGTATTCCACCTGAGGATATTAGGTTTATAACTCTATTTTCAGGCTCCCTTGGGACTATCCGTTCCCTTCTCATGAACTCTTCCATCTCCTCCCTCTGAGAAACCAGCACTCTCTTAATCTCTTCAACCCGCATGATTTGAACTTGGCTTTGAACTTCTTAAAGTTTGTGATTAGCAACCACAGACTTTCCCCGAAAGTTTGTGATTAACAACACCAGGCACTTTCACTCTCCATCCGGATAGCACAGATACCTGTACGGACAGAACCTGCAGGTATAGTTGTTCCATCCCTCAGGGGGCTTTCCTTTCTCGTACGCACGCTTGACGGAGTAGAAGTGCTTCAGCGTCTCCCTGAAGAGCTTGCCGTCGTAGGGAACCTCAAACGCCTTGAAGTTCGGCCCCTTGACGATGGGGAAACGGGAGAAGTCTATCCTGCTGATGACCTTCATGGGCTCCTCGTGGAGCTTGATGTAGTAGAGATAGCCGTACTCCGCCTCGGCCCAGCGGAGGTATATGTTGAGCTGGGCCAGGTGGTAGTCGTAGGGGTTCTTCGGGAGGCTTGTTTTTCCTTTTATCTCGATGGGGAAGTCCCGTATGGCATCGACCCTTCCGTGTATCTCAAAACCAAGCCGGTTGGAGCGGAGTATCATGTGCTTCTCAAGCTCAAAACCGAACCGTCTCTCCAGAATCTCCCCGAGAACGTTGTGGGTGTTTATCCCCTGATTCAGCCTTACTCTAACGAACTCCGGCCATCTCTCGGGATAGCCCTTCAGCCTGAAGTATATCCTCCTCTGGCAGGTTAAGGCCTCGCTGGCATAAAACTCGATGAACCCGTCGTTTTCGTTGTGATTCTCATTAGCCGCCATTCCATTCCCTCCAGAGACGGGGCGGGTCATCGGCCCGCGAACCTCGCCGCCCCTGCGTCAGCTAATACCGACGTCATCACCCATCAGACTGGGCAAGGGTCGTCATCCGCTTGGAGAGTTAAGACTAACCCACCATTTAAATCTTTGGGGAAAGAAGGCCGGAATAGAGAGAGCGAAATCAGAGTATGGTGCCCTTCTTCCTCTTGAGCGAGTAGCTCAGACCGTAAGCAGGCCAGAGGCTCGGCGGCTGCTCGTAGTGGTGCAGGTTGCGGAGTATTTTTTCCGCGGTCTTCCTGTTCCGGGCTTTAACGCGCAGGACACCATGCTCAAGCTCAACGGTTCCGTTTGAGAGCCTGATGGTGAGCTTCGAGCCGTTCACCTCTGGGCGGGCTTTCATTAGAAGCTGCCGGTAGTCCTCGTATGCCTCACGGCTCAGCTTCTGCTCAAGAAGGGCGGGTTTTTCACGTGACTTAAACAGGCGGGAAAACCAACTACTTGAAGGCTCCTCATCCATACTCCTCATCGACCTCCGGAGGATTTCTCGGTTTAAATTCGTCCTTTGGGTTTTTAAGGATTTCTCATCGCTTTTTGCCGAAATGACCGGAGAAGGTTTTTTAAAGTTTCCGGCCTGAGTAAGCCCGATGACGAAGACGCAACTGATAAAGCCCCGCATCAGGGAGATACTCTCAAGGGAACTCCCGGAGGAGCTTGTGAAGATACTCCCAAAGCACTGGGTCCGGATAGGGGACGTGCTGATTCTTCCCATCCGCCCCGAGCTCGAACCCTACAAGCACCGCATAGCGGAGGTCTACGCGGAAGTTCTCGGCGTCAAGACCGTCCTCAGGAAGGGGCGCATAGGTGGCGAGTTCCGCGAGACGAACTACGAGGTTCTCTACGGCAAAGACACGATAACAGTGCACATCGAGAACGGGATCAGATACAAGCTCGACGTGGCAAGGATAATGTTCTCCCCGGCCAACGTCAAGGAGCGCGTTAGAATGGCAAAGGTCGCGAAGCCAGGGGAACTTGTGGTGGACATGTTCGCGGGAATAGGGCACCTGAGCCTGCCGATAGCCGTCCATGGAAAGGCCCGGGTGATAGCAATAGAAAAGAGCCCGTATACCTTCCGCTTTCTCGTTGAGAACATTGAGCTGAACCGGGTTCAGGACAGGATGACGGCCTACAACATTGACAACCGTGACTTCCCCGGAGAGAACATAGCCGACAGGATTCTGATGGGCTACGTTGTTACAACCCACGAGTTCATACCTAAAGCCCTCAGCATAGCGAAGGATGAAGCCGTAATCCACTACCACAACACCGTGCCCGAGAGGCTGATGCCGGATGAGCCTTTCAGGACGTTCCTGGATATAGCCAGAGAGCACGGCTATGAGGCCGAGAAGCTCAACGAGCTGGTCATCAAGCGCTACGCTCCCGGTGTCTGGCACGTCGTCGTTGACGTGAGGGTTTTTAAAAAATAAGTTCCTACCCTCTCCAGCCCCACAGGGGTTCCCAGTCGTCGCATATAAAGTTCATATGGACAGTTTTCATGTGCCTTCTGCATACCCCCTGCGTTGGGAAGTACGAATCTATCGCACCAAACCAGCGACAGTTTTTGCAGGCCTTCAGCTCCTCTTTCATTCCGTCCACCGGTGCATCTTTGAGGGCAGGGCACATAAATCTTTGGACATATCTGCACCGCCGCGAGCAGTGCAGTTAACAAATGAACTTAACTCCATGTCGAGTATGAAACGCTTCCTTTTGCGAAGACCTTATATCCTTCAAGCCGAAAATCTTTCGAGGTGATTCTGACATGGCAATGAAAGGATGGTGGGGACGGATTCTCAGGATTGACCTGACCAACAATAAGGTCCGGGTGCAGGAGTATTCTCCCGAGATAGCAAAGAAGTTCATAGGCGGAAGGGGCTTAGCTGCCTGGATTCTCTGGAACGAGGCCAAGGGTGTTGATCCTCTCGGCCCTGACAACAAGCTCGTCTTTGCTGCCGGGCCTTTCAACGGCCTCCCGACCCCTAGCGGAGGCAAGCTCGTAGTTGCGGCCAAGAGTCCACTCACCGGCGGCTACGGTGACGGCAACCTCGGCACCATGGCAACCGTCCACCTGAGGAAGGCCGGATACGATGCGATAGTTGTCGAGGGCAGGGCCAAAAAGCCGGTCTACATCTACATTGAGGACGACAACGTCAGTATACTGAGCGCCGAGGGCCTCTGGGGCCTCGACACATTCAAGACCGAGGAGGAGCTCAAGAAGATACACGGCAAAAACGTCGGAATCCTCAGCATTGGCCCCGGTGGAGAGAACCTCGTTCGCTATGCCGTCGTTATGTCCCAGGAGGGAAGGGCAGCAGGAAGGCCCGGTATGGGTGCAGTCATGGGCAGCAAGAAGCTCAAGGCCGTCGTCATAAGGGGCACCAAGGAGATTCCGGTCGCGGACAAGAAGAAGCTGAGCGAGCTCTCAAGGGAAGCCTACCAGGCAATACTCAACTCCCCAGCGTATCCGTTCTGGCACAGGCAGGGGACGATGGCGGCCATTGAGTGGACGAACGAGAACTCTGCACTGCCGACCAGGAACTTCCAGGACGGTTCGTTTGAGTTCGCCCGCTCGATAGACGGCTACACCCTGGAGGGAATGAAGGTCAAGCAGAGGGGATGTCCCTACTGTAACATGCCGTGTGGAAACGTAGTCCTCGACGCTGAAGGAAAGGAGAGCGAGCTTGACTATGAGAACGTGGCCCTCCTTGGCTCCAACCTGGGCATTGGAAAGCTCAACGAGGTCTCGGTTCTCAACAGGCTCGCCGACATGTATGGAATTGACACAATATCCCTCGGTGTTTCAATAAGCTTTGTGATGGAGGCCGTTGAGAGGGGACTCCTCAAGGAGGGCCCGACCTTCGGAGACTTCAAGGGTGCGAAGCAGCTCGTTGAGGACATCGCCTTCAGGCGCGGCGAGCTTGGCAACTTCGCCGCCGAAGGCGTCATGAGGATGGCCGAAAAGCTCGGCGACGACAGCTTCGCCATGCACTCCAAGGGACTTGAGGTCAGCGGTTACAACAGCTACATATACCCGGCCATGGCCTTGGCATTCGCCACCAGCTCCATCGGCGCCCACCACAAGGAGGCCTGGGTCATCGCCTGGGAGATCGGTACCGCACCGATCGAGGGAGAGCAGGCCAAGAAGGTCGAGTACAAGATCACCTACGACCCGGAGAAGGCCGCCAAGGTCATCGAGCTCCAGCGCCTCAGGGGCGGTCTCTTCGAGATGCTCACCGCGTGCAGGCTCCCATGGGTTGAGGTCGGCCTCAGCCTCGACTACTATCCGAAGCTTCTCGAAGCCATCACCGGCGTTAAGTACACCTGGGACGACCTGTACAAAGCGGCGGACAGGGTCTACGCCCTCATCAGGGCCTACTGGGTCAGAGAGCTCGGCGAGAAGTGGGGCAGGCACATGGACTACCCGCCGAAGAGGTGGTTCATCGAGGGCCTCAAGAGCGGGCCGTACAAGGGACAGCACCTTGACAGGGAGAAATACGACGCCCTGCTCAGCGAGTACTACAGGCTTCGTGGCTGGGACGAACGCGGAGTTCCGAAGAAGGAGACCCTCAAGGAGCTCGGCCTTGAGGAGGTCATTCCGGAGCTTGAGCAGGTCACCAGGCTGGAGTGATTCAGTCCCCTTTTATTATTCTCTTCGACAGATTTTTAGCGTGGAGCCCCCAATTTTCAGGTGGTGGTAGCAGTGGTCAGGATAAGGCTGATGGGTGCGTTCGCTCATCTCGCAAAGGCAAGGGAGCTCCAGGTCAGGATTGAAGGGAAAAAAACTGTTGATGAGATCCTCCGCGAGGTCATTCCGCGCTACGACGAGTTCCACGACAAGATAATCATGGTAAACGGCCACCCCGCGAGGGGCGACGCCGAGGTTACAGACGGCGATGAGATCAAGGTGATGCCGGTTTTGAGCGGGGGCTGAAGGAGCGGAGCACTATGGAGTCTAATCTTGTTTTTTAATCTCCTTGGAGCTATTGGGAGCATTGGAGGCATCACAACAACTTGGTATTACTAGAAGAGATTCAAAAAACGATTTGTGGACATAGGCTCTTAGTATGAGATTACAAATCAAGGCCTGATAATTAACGCACAACTTCTTCCTATGAGTGATAGTGAAATCAACGTTTCGATTACTGGAGCCAAAGCTCTAATTAAGATTTCCAAAGAAAAAACTTGGCAGAGACATTGGATATCCCCAAGGAGTTTTTGAGAGCCCATGAAAGCATTGTAGTTTGATAACTCTGAATTACTCGAAATTGAGCACCGCAACTTTCTAGAAGTCACGCCAGAAAAGGCCGAAGTTAGTGAGGTAATTGGATGTAAAAACAGTCCCTCAAAAAGCAGCGCCTTATCAATTTCCAGAGAAACTTTAATTTGACCATAAGCCTAGTTCTCTCCACCATCATATCTGATAACTTTACGTTCACTGACTCCTTCCTTCAAACCACGCCTGCAAAAATTATCGCCTTACTTGGGTGATCCTCCAACTCTCAACTTCCCTTCTGCTCTTTCAATCACTACTTAGTAGTCGTTTCTTTGTAACCTCTTTTACCCTTTACCTTTTCTAGGGTCACAATATCATGGTGACGTGTTTCCTTCCTTTTTCTTCTCCTTAAGAAACTCTTTCCGAGTAGTCGCTTGATGCTGTCTGACACTCTCAAAAAATGGGAAAATTTGATAGAGGCTGCTGACACTTTAAACCTCCATTGACTAACAAGGAAATAAAACAAGAAAGATAAACCGGCCAAATTGGGAGTTATTAGATTATCTAAGCTTTGTTAATTTTTAAGGCCAGTACAAGTTTTTAATTTTATATAGGGATTGATAGATGACTAAGTTTAAAGTTATTTTTACGGCAATTACATGCGCTAAAAAATAGATTTCAAAGATCTCCAGTCTCAAAAATCGACTAACTAAATACAATCCTTTGAGTAAATAGGCAGTCATACATAGTTACTCAGGGATGGCACTTCAACAAATATAACAAGAGCGTAATTAGTTACCACAGTTATTATCCAGTTACATTATGAACTTCATGTAAAATCAGATCATCCAAAAGATTAAAATATCCAAACTCCATATTACAATTTAACCTGTGGGGGGGAAGCATATGGTGAAATTCAACCCGATTGAAACTACTGAGGAGATACAGGAGGACTATATGAATTTCTTTTTAACATCGTTTTCGCCAAATAATCCCCAGTTTATGGAAAGATTAAAAGAGATACCAAAGAGAACTGACTACCTCTGGAAGGGTCCATACATAGCAATTCCCCCAAAACCTAAACTAGGTGGAGAGTTTAAAGAATTCGAGAAGAATCGGATTGATGACAACGTAAGAGATGCATTCTCTTATATCACACGATTATATAAGCACCAGGAAGAAGCTATTCGTAATATCCTCAATGGGCGTAATACAATAGTGGCAGTACCTACGGGTAGCGGAAAGACTGAAGTCTTTCTCATCCCGATTATTCAATATTGTTACACTCATAGAACTGAGAAGGGCACAAAAGCTATCCTAGTTTACCCCATGAATGCTCTGGCAAAAGATCAGGTGGAACGCCTAAGAAAAATATTGTGGAGAATCAACAGGAAACTACCTCCAGAAGAGAGAATAACTTTTGCAATATACACTGGAGACACCCCCAAGGATAAAACAAAACTCAAAGAAGAGTTCCAGGATCAGGATATATCCGAAACATGCCCCCTTTCGGAGGAAGACATGAATAGACTTAGATGTCCGAAAAACTGTGAGAAAAATCGATTAAAATATGACGCAGATAACGAGGTTCTTTATTGTCCCCTCAATAAGGATGTAGTTATTGATTATCAAACCTTGACTCGAAAATCTATTCAGGATCGGGCTCCTGACATCATAATAACAAACTATGTTCAACTAGAACACATACTGTCCAGAAAGGAAGATCTTAAATGGTTGGCTACAGGTTCTTTGAGGTTTATAGTGCTTGATGAAATTCATTCCTATGCTGGATCCAAGGGAGTTGATGTGGCCCTTCTTATGAGACGTCTCCGTAGGGAAGCTTCGAGTAACCCAATATGTATCGGAACCAGTGCAACAATTTCTAAGAAGAAAGATGACATCGAACGTAAGAACTCCATTGCAGAATTCGCTTCCAGGATTTTCGGAGATATATTTACAATAACAGATGTGATTGAGGCCGAGTATGAAGAATACCAATTTCCTGAGTATTCATTCATGCCTCCGTATCTTGATGATTTCGAAGAATTGTTAGACTCAATTCACGATTTAGATGCAACCGATGAAAAAATTCTTGATGAACTCCTCATGAAAATTAATCCAACATTCAAACGATCCCATAGTTTTCCTGCTTCCATAGAGATCGGAAGAGCACTTTTAGGAAATGCATTTTTCCAAGAGTTAATAACTAGGCTCGAAACTCCAAAAAGTTTAGATGAAATCATTCAAGAACTAAGAAAAAGCCCCAACTTTGGAAATCTAGTTAGCTCACTCAAGAATGAAGAGTTGAAAAAAATTGTGTGGTCCTATTTAAAGCTAGGTAGCAAGTGTAAAGATCCTTATAACCCATCAAGACCCCTGATAAATGTTAATCTTCACATTTTTGTGAAGACCGTGGAGAGATTATATCAATGTAACGAATGCGGGAGAATATACACTTCCCCTAGAGACACATGCGACGAAGATGGAAGTGCAGTTGATGAAATCGGGGTTTGTAGATTCTGTGGTCACATATTTAATATCGTCTATGTAAGTAAGAACGAATTTATGGAATGGTACGGAACTGCAAAGAAAACACAAAAACTCAAAAAGAACAATTCTCCGATTCTGGAGATACTTCCAAAAAGGCAGAAAAGAAACTATCTCAAAAAACTTGATTATAGAAGTGAGTTTTCTGAGGAAGCAGTTCCAATTTGGATTTCAGACAAACCTCCAGTAGAAACCGACGAATACATAGAGATAAAACGGTGTCGTAAATGCGGCTCAATTATAGATCCCACAGAAGACACATGCCCGGTATGTGGATCTAAAGAGTTGTACTCTGCATATGCATTTGTAAGAGATCCCAAAGAAGGCACGGATACACGGCCCATTTCATGTCCGTACTGTGGTAATAGATACGGTAGATACTCCGCCCTAAGTCCTGTAGCTATGAGCTCGGATACTGCAAGTGTGGTTGTATTTGATAGAGTTTATACAAAATTACCTGAAGAATATAAAAAACTCCTAATATTCACCGACAACAGGCAAATCGCTTCGTATTTAGCCAAACATTTGGAAGATACTCACTTTGATCATACTGTTAGAGTTCTTGTGCACTACCTTGTGAAACAAGAGAACAAAGTGTATCTTTCAAAGTTATTTGACATGGCTTATGATACTGTCATATCTTGGCCATATGAGAAACTTAGAAGACGCAAAATGTTAGAAACTGCAATTTTAGAAGAAGTATGCTCTCTAAGGGGACGTCAAAGATCTCTAGAAAATCTAGGACTAATAAAAGTTACATACTATGGACTAGAAGATGAAGAAAAATTTAAACAAGAATGGTTGAAGTTTATATCAGAGTTGGAGGAGTCATTAATCTCAGATCTCCGTTTGCATGATACAAATCTTTGGAAGGAAATATTGATAGCTATTGCAGACATTATTAGACAAAAAGGAGCCATTAAGGGGCTTCACAATAATCCTCCGGGGAGAACTGAAGTTATAGGATTCTCATTAGCACAAAAAATTGAAAAGCGCCATGTGAAGGTTATAGGATTTTTAAGCAAGGGACGAACAAAACAGAGATTATTACTTCAGAAGATATTTGGCAAAACTAAGACTATCGATGACGCTTTAGAATTAGCATTTAACTTTTTAATCAAGGCTAAGATATTAGAGGAAGTAGAGCTAAGATGCTGTGGCAGTAAAAAACTCGAAAAGGCTACTGGATACGTAATAAACGATAAGAGAATTATCATCAAAAAACCAGAAGTCGTATTTAAGTGTAATACTTGCCAGAGAGTGCATTTAACGTCCCCTTCTAGTGCTTGTATGACATACAACTGCAACGGAACCACCGAACCTATTCCTTATAGAGAGTTCGAGAAATATATGACAACTCACAATTATTATTTCCGCCTCTATCAAAATGAGAAGCCAGTAAAAATGATAACTGCTGAAGACACTGGGGCAATTCCATCTAAAGAAAGACACAGTCTCGAAATGGAATTCAAGAAGAAAGATGTTGAAGAAAGAAAAGTTGATGTTATTGTTGCTACTCCCACCCTAGAACTTGGAGTTGATATTGGTGACCTAATCTCTGTTGGGATATACAAAGCTCCACCCTCTCCCGCCAATTATGTACAGAGAGTAGGAAGAGCCGGAAGAAAAGAAAAATTGTCATTGAATGTTACATTCTTGTATCTATCCCCTCTAGACAGGTATTACTATGAAAAACCAGAGGAGCTGATTAGAGGAATATTCGAAGCACCAAAAATCAACATAGAAAACAGATATCTTATACAAAAACATGTGAATGCTATAATTTTGTACGAGCTAATGAAAAGCTTTGCTATCTCAGTTCCCATGGTGTTCAAAGAGTTCTCAGAAGCTGGGACCCTAAACAATATACAGGAAAAAGTTCGCAGAAAAAGAAAGTACTTTATAGATATCATATCGAGAACGTTAGGCATTGAGTCATTGTCTACCGCAGAGATAGATCGTATGATAGATGTATTTCTTTGGGATCTCAATAACGCTGTTAAAAGCTTCGAACGCGAACTTAAGTGGTATCAAGCTTACGAAGAAAAACTCGCCCAGAAAAAGGATTATGAGAAAGCAAAGAAAATTAGAGAGATTGTGGAAAAACTAGAAAGATCCCATACCATCTCCTATCTAATGGATGTCAATGTTTTGCCTAGATATGCATTCCCCGGCACATACGTTGAAATTAGAGATGTATATGGAATGGAAGATTTTGAAGGAAGATCAAGAAATATTGCCATAACAGAATTAGCCCCATTAATGAGGGTTTTCATGAAGAAGAAAATCTACAAGAGTATTGGTATTGATATGGAGATCTTAAAACCAAAAGAAAAAGTATTCCACATTTGCCCTAGATGTGGCAGATATGTAACTGAAAACAAAGAGGAGCTAATCACCTATGGATGTCCGGTATGTAGATATAAACCTTCAGAACACGAACTGGAAATGTCAACAATTGAACCTGCAATTGAGCCCAATATAATCTATATCAAGCAAGAAAGAGAGTCTTCATTCCAGCTAAGAGAGTACCAAGAAGCGGCCAGCAGAATATACCTAGCCAAAGTTTCCAATACTACAACCAGGCTGTCAAAAGTTGATTCTTCTCTTAGATTGACCAGATATATCAACAGTGAAATCGTGAAAGTTGTGGATAGAGTTATAATAAACAAAGAAGAACGGGAGATAAAGATATGTGAAAAATGCGGCAAAGTCCTAGAACGGTTAGAAGAAGAACGGAGCCACTATAAGTTGGGCACAAATGAAAAATGCAATGGACACTTTAGGAAATTTGTATTGTACCACAGAATGCCGACAAATGTCATTTCAATACAATTCACTTCAGACACCTTCATGGGTCAAAAAATCGATAACATTGAAGAGTTCCTAGTGACCTTTAAGAATGCTCTTTTAAATGCCGCTCAGCGTATATTGTATGCCCAGGATGGGGAAATTGACGGAGATATTGATTTAAATAAAAGAGAAATCCTAATTTATGATAATGTTGAAGGGGGTGCAGGATATTCTGACCAAATCTACGAAAGATTCGAAGAGATACTACAAGAAGCCTATCGGATAGCCTCCACCTGTGATTGTGAAAAAGGATGTCCTAACTGCCTATGGTCCTATTGGAGAAAGAGGGATATCCCTAAGATTGACAAGACTCTGATTTTAGATCCCCTCTCAAGAATAACAACGTTTCCTATAGAGGACATTTTCAATGATGAACAATTGGCTAGACTGAAACAGGAATTCCAATGTGAAAATGCTAGAACGACAATTACAGATAGAATAGACGGCCCAATGAGCCTCAAAAAGATCCTATTATCGGCAACAGAAGAAGTTTATCTAACCTCTCTGTATGTAACTGATGACAAAATAGTCTGGCCAGACGGAACACGTCAAAGTTGGGTGGATATCCTCTCACTATTAGCCCTGAAGGGAGTAAATGTCAATTTAATCGTGAGGCCCCCCAAAGGAGAAAAACATGAAAACGCTATAAAACGGCTAAGGGATAACGGAGTAAACGTATACATTTACGAAAAAGAAACAAAAAATGCTCTCTTTAAGGGCATCATACACGCCAAAATCGCAGTAATAGACCCGCTTAAGGGTACTAGACATGTCGTGTTTACTTCAGCAAATCTCTCTCCGGAAGTAACGAAGAATGTTGACTTCTATATCATTTCAGAAGATGAGGAATGTACCAAACGAACATTACAACGAATAAGGGAGCTTATATCAAAATCCAAAAGACTATGAGGGGAATGCCATGACACTAATCAAAATAATGGATGAGATATGGGACACTTCACTTATCCCATCGCAATCACTCCAAAAAATCCAGAGGGGCAGGTATTTCTTTCTAAGCCTCCAGAAAGATTTAAAGAAAATTAATGACCTCAGAAAAGGATCGGGAATTCCTACAGACAAAAATGGCATGCTCTCGGGCGAGAACTTATTTCCCTTAACACTAAGATTGTGGAACTGGAATGAGGAGCTTCCAGGAACTACGGTTATCCCACAAACTTCTAGAAGTTTGGAGCTATATAGACTGCATTATTTTGGAGTCGCTCTCGAATTAGAAAATTTTGCAACACTCATCTTATGGCCAGAAAACTCTCGCCATTCATTTGAAACTCTAGAAAAAATATACAGGGCAATCGAAGCTCAGAAACAACCTTTAATTCATTTTGAAGGAGATTATAGGATTAGGCTTCCAAATGAGATTCATCCGTATAGATTTTCAAATATCAAACTTAATTTGGAGGATAAAATATTCGAGTGGAAATACATTCCATGGCTAAAAGAGACTGGGGATACTCTGTTTAGCCATAGAAGTCCCGCAAATTATAGAAAGGTTTATCTCAACTTAAAGAGGATTGAATACGCATATATAAACCCTCGTGTTAGCATCGGGATAGTAAAGGATCTCCTAAGGTCAACTGGTGAAGTCAAATTAAAATTGCCATATCTCGACAAGACTTCTCAGTGGCATTATCTCACAGTTACGGTATTACATGACGAGGAATTAATAGACATTAACAAGGGAGATATTGTGTTTTTCATTCTTTTGGAAACAATACATAATGATGGAAAGTTTGTACCTGAGAGATACATATACCATATTGAAAAAGCAGATTTTATAGATATTATTGGGCACTTAACGTCGTTTGTATTATACAACGTCTATTTAGATAAATACGGACTATATATAATGAGTGTTCCTGAATTTCAGAGGATATATTCAAAGGTACTGTTTATTGCATCGAAATACTGCAAGGATTGTAATAAAACAGGACTAATCGAATGGGATCTACTTTTTAAATCTTACCTAGAGCCATTTTTCACAATATTTGGGCAGAGAATATACTATGTTCCAACACTTTTGTATCAGGGCCAGTATCTAAGTGCTTTAGGGATTAAATTTGATACTCGCCTCCTTCTTGACAAGATAGATACATTGCTATTAGAGACAAGAGAGCCTAAATTAAATCCCCGTGAGCTTAATGCCGTTAGAATAATGGAAGATGTAGAGGTAGACAGTATTTCTCAATTGAGGAGCCTTCTTGATGTTAGTAGTAAGATAGCATTTATAAAACGCTTAAACAAGCTTCTAAAGACATCTATATGGAGGGTGAAATCATGAGAAAGAGCGTCGTACTAGTAACCGCTTGTGGAAATAAAAAAGAAGAGGAGCCCTTGCCAGCAGGTAGATTGTATAAATCATCTCGAATTAGACACCTCTATAGAAAGTCTAAAGAGCTTGGAGTGCCATTGTATATACTAAGTGCTAAATATGGATTGGTGAACTCCGATACTATTATCGAACCTTACGACCAAATAATGACAATGGATAGAGTGCACGAACTTCTTCCCCAGGTCAAAAGAGTTCTAAAGGAGTTTGATATTGTAGTTTTTTATCAGGGAGGGGCTAGGAAAGAATATCGAATTCTTATAGAAATGGCATGTAAGGATTTAGGAATTCCATTAGTGAAATATGGCTATAAAAATATGGGGGACATAAAGGAGACAGAAAAAATCCTTAGAAATATCTTGGAGGGTTCTAGATGATACCGTTTTTTGTGGTAGATAGGCCTGTCAGTCTTGAAATACTGAAAGGGATCTTTTTTAAGTTCCCTCAGCTGAGATTTGGTTTAATGACACATGCTAATGTATCACCAAATTTTGTCCAAGTTTTCCAAGACTTTCCATACTCAACTAAACTCAAGTACTCTGAGAGTATTGTTGATGAGAAAAGATTAAATGAGATTATTCATGCTCAAATAATAAAAATTTCAGACAGTGGTGTATTCCAGAAAAACGGGAGTAATAGAAGCTATCCGGATCTTTTTAACAGATACATCGATTTAGGTGTTCAATTCGGGATAATCAAAGATGTCCTCCATAATATGAAATCGACGCTTAAAAGTGCTAAAGAGGGAATCGAAATATATCAAGAACTCGGTTTTTACGAGAAATTCAATTTAATTGGAGTTGCACAGGGAAAAACAGTAGAAGAATACATCAGATGTTATGAAAAGCTACTCGATATGGGGTATGAGTATATAGCAATCGGAGGGTTGTTACGTAGAAACGGGAACAGTAACTATGTACAAGTTAGAAGTGAGGAGTTCTTGAAAGATGTTGTGGGCACTATTCAGAAGGAGTTTTCGCCTAAATGGCTTTTTGTATTGGGGGTATACAGTCCCAAAAGACACCAACTACTAGAAAATCTAGGAGTTTGGGGCGCAGATTACAAAGGATGGCTATTTCATTATGATGAATACTACTCCAAGTCAATACAGGAATTTCTAGAATATCCCGACGTAAAAAATGCATATAAGCAGTTTATTCGCTACAAGAATAATTTCCGAGAATCTAGAACCCCAGAAAACAGAAAAAAATTCTGGGAGGCCCGAAAAAAATTGGATGAGGTACTTAAGTCCCATGGAACCTCTCTTCAGGAACTTAGATTTAGGGAAGTAAGAGCGACTATTAGAACATCCATTATTTCCCAAATGAAACTATAAATATACTTTTCTCTTATCTAGGAGTCTATTAAACTATTGGCGCCATTCAAGTTTCTTTAGAAGGATTTTGGCGCCGGGGCAGGGATTTGAACCCTGGCGGGCAAACGCCCACGGACTCTCCAGGCCCGCGCCTTCCCAGGCTAGGCTACCCCGGCGCAAAAAGGAGGAGAATCATGAGATGAGCTCGATCTCGATGGTGACGTCCTCGGGGACGCGAATGCGCATGATCTGGCGCATGGCCCTTTCGTCGGCCTCAATGTCAACGAGCCTCTTGTGAACGCGGAGCTCAAACTTGTCGAAGGTTGCGGTGCCCTCGCCGTCCGGGCTCTTCCTGGTGGTGATCCTTATCCTCTTGGTCGGGAGCGGTATGGGTCCGCTCATCCTGACGCCGGTCCTCTCGGCTATCTGCTTGATCTGGTCGGTGACCTCGTTGAGGGCCTTAATGTTGGTGCTCGCGAGCTTAATCCTTGCCTTCTGCATTTCCGTCCCTCCTAAGGCTTAAGGAAGTAAAGGAAAGGTCAGAGAAGGCCTTCACTCGGCCTTCTGGATGGAGATAACCATACCGGCGGCGACGGTCTGGCCCATGTCACGGATGGCGAACCTGCCCATCTGCGGGATCTCCTTGACCGGCTCGATGACCATCGGCTTGGTCGGCCTGAGGACGACGATGGCGGAGTCACCGGTCTTGATGAACTGCGGGTTCTCCTCGACGATGTTGCCGGTCCTCGGGTCGAGCTTGGCGAGGAGCTGCTCGAACCTGACGGCGACCTGGAGGGTGTGCGCGTGGAGGACCGGGGTGTAGCCGACGGTGATGGCGGTCGGGTGGTTGAGGACGATGATCTGGGCCTTGAAGGTGTCCTTCGGCCTGACGACGGTCGGCGGGTTGGTGGTGTGTCCGGCAACGTCACCGCGCTTTATGTCGTTCTTACCAACGCCACGGACGTTGAATCCGATGTTGTCACCCGGAAGGGCTTCCTGCATGGCCTCGTGGTGCATCTCGATGCTCTTGACCTCACCCTGGATCGGCTTGTGGAAGATGGTGCTGGCCGGCTCGAAGATAACGACGTCACCGACCTTGAGGACACCGGTCTCGACACGGCCGACCGGGACGGTACCAACACCCTTAATGGAGTAGACGTCCTGGATCGGGATGCGGAGCGGCTTGTCGGTCGGCTTCGGCGGCTCGGGGATCTGGTCGAGAGCGTCGATGAGGGTCGGGCCGTTGTACCAGGGCATCTTGTCGCTCTTCTTGACGACGTTGTCGCCCTCCCAAGCGCTGATCGGGATGATCGGGAAGTCCTTGTAGCCGAGCATCATGAGGAGCTTCTTGACCTGCTCAGCGACCTGCTTGAACTTCTTCTCGTCGTAGTTGACCATGTCCATCTTGTTGATGGCGACGATGATGTGGCCGATACCGAGGGTCCTGGCAAGGAAGGCGTGCTCCTTGGTCTGCGGCATGACACCGTCAGTGGCGGCAACGACGAGAACTGCCGCGTCGGCCTGGCTGGCACCGGTGATCATGTTCTTAACGAAGTCCCTGTGGCCCGGAGCGTCGATGATGGTGATGTACCTGTGCGGGGTCTCGAACTTAGTGTGGGCGACGTCGATGGTGATACCCCTCTCGCGCTCCTCCTTGAGCCTGTCCATGACCCAAGCGAACTTGAAGGACTTGCCCTTCTCACCCATCTCCTCGAACTTCTTGATGATGTTCTCCGGGATGTTGGCGGTGTCGAAGAGCAGCCTTCCGATGGTGGTGCTCTTTCCGTGGTCGACGTGGCCTATAAAGACGATGTTAACGTGCGGCTTCTCCTTAGCCATTTTCATACACCTCCATATTTTGGTCTAGTCTCGTTGACTAGGATGGCTTTTTAAATCTTTCGAACCTCGGCCCCCTCGGGCGGGAAACCCGCCTTTTTTCGGGGAGGCCTCATGAGTTCCGTCCCTAAGTTACGAAGCGGGTTTAAAAAGTTAACTAATGGGCGTTGGCAGGAACCTGTCAATTTTCAGGGCGAACTCGCAAGTTCGGCCTTCACGGCCAATATCCGCCCTCAGAGACCATAACACAAGTATCTCAGGGGCAAGTTACAAATCATTCTCCAGCGAGAATGGGTGAATGAAAGGATAAAGCTAGAATAGAAAAGCTCGGAGGGCAAAAACCCTCACTGCTGCGGGCAGACGTCCTGCTCCTTCGGCGGGTTCGGGTCGAGGCCCTTCCTCTGCCTGATCTGCCTGATGATGTTCACGGCGAGCTCTCCCGGAACGCGCTTGAAGCCCGCGTGCTCGGTGCTCCAGAGGGCCCTTCCGCTGGTGGCGCCACGGATGGCTCCGGCGAATCCGAACATCTCCGCAACCGGGGCCTCGGCGATGATGATCATGACCTCGCCTTCCTGCCTCATGTCGATGAGCTGGCCGCGCCTCTGGTTGATCTCCCTGCTGACGGCACCCATGTACTCGTAGGGCACGTTGATGATGACCTTCTGGTACGGCTCGTAGAGGATCGGCTGGGCCTTCATCATGGCACACTGGATGGCACCCCTGATGGCCGGGTAGATCTGGGCCGGACCGCGGTGGACGTTGTCCTCGTGAATCTTGGCGTCGTGCAGGCGGACCATGACCTTCATGACGGGCTCCCTGGCGAGCGGGCCCTCGTCCATGGCCTGGTGGAATCCATCAACGAGCAGGTCCATAACCTCATTGAGGTACTGGATACCCTTGGTGTTGTCGAGGAACAGGTTGCCGTTGTAGATGTCCACGATACCCTTGGCGACCTCGTAGTCCATGCCGAGCTCGGCGAGCTTCTTGGCGACCTCCTTCGGGTTCTTGGGCCTGCCCTCTGGGATGAGGCCCTCGCGGATGGCCTGGTAGATCTCGTCCGGAAGCGGCTCGACGGTGATGTAGAACCTGTTGTGCTTGTTCGGGCTCTTTCCTTCAACTATCGGGCTCATCTTGCTGACGCTCTCGCGGTAGACGACGATCGGCGGGCTGAC
Organism: Thermococcus thermotolerans; assembly: GCF_024707485.1. Taxonomy (NCBI): domain Archaea; kingdom Methanobacteriati; phylum Methanobacteriota; class Thermococci; order Thermococcales; family Thermococcaceae; genus Thermococcus; species Thermococcus thermotolerans. The sequence goes on along the minus strand of NZ_CP102602.1, from coordinate 457,657 downwards.
CTCAACGTCGAGCTTCCAGTCCTCCTTGAGCTTGACGAGCTTGACCTCAAGGTGGAGTTCACCCATACCGCTGAGGAGGTGCTGGCCGGTCTCCTCGTCAATCTTGACGTGGAGCGTCGGGTCCTCCTTGGCGAGCTGGCGAAGGGCTTCGATGAGCTTCGGAAGGTCTTTAACGTTCTTGGCCTCGATGGCGACGGTAACGACCGGCTCGCTGGTGTAGTGCAGGGCCTCGAACGGCTCAATCTGCTCCTGGGCGACGGTCTCACCGGCCATGGCGTCGCGGAGACCCGTTACGGCGACGATGTTTCCTGCAGGAACGGCCTCCATGTTGACCCTCTCGGGGCCCATGTAGATACCAACCTGCTGGATTCTGGCCTTCCTCTTGGCGTTGATGAGGTAGACCTCCTGGCCGGTCTTCACGGTACCGCTCCATACACGGCCGGTTGAAACCTCACCGGCGTGCTTGTCGAGGATGATCTTGGTAACGACCATGATCATCTTGCCCTTCGGGTCACACTTGAGCATGGCCTGACCGATCTCGCTCTCGACTTCTCCCCTCCAGAGGTGTGGAATCCTGTACTTCTGGGCCTCCAGCGGGTTCGGGAGGTGCTTGACGACCATATCGAGGACAACGACGTGGAGCGGGGCTTTCTGCCTGAGGGTCTTGAGGTCGCCAGCGTTGGTGAGCTCGACGATGTCCTTGAAGGAAACGCCGGTCTTCTTCATGAACGGAACGCTGAGGGCCCAGTTGTAGTAAGCGCTACCGAAGGCAACGCTGCCGTCCTCGACCCTGACCATCCACTGGCTCTTGAACTCGTCCGGGGCGTACTTCTTGATGAGCCTGTTGACGTCGGTGATTATCTTGGCGAACCTCTGGAGTATCTCGTTCGGGCCGAGCTTGAGCTCCTTGATGAGGCGGTCAACCTTGTTGATGAAGAGAACCGGCTTGACGTACTCCCTCAGGGCCTGCCTGAGAACGGTCTCGGTCTGCGGCATGACTCCCTCGACGGCGTCAACGACGATGATGGCACCGTCGATGGCACGCATGGCCCTGGTAACGTCACCACCGAAGTCAACGTGACCCGGGGTGTCGATGAGGTTGATGAGGTAATCCTGCCCCTCGTAGTTGTGAACCATCGAGACGTTTGCCGCGTTGATGGTGATTCCTCTCGCCTGCTCCTGCTCGTCGAAGTCAAGGACGAGCTGCTTTCCGGCGAGCTCCTCGCTTATCATTCCGGCACCGGCGAGCAGGTTGTCGCTCAGCGTCGTCTTACCGTGGTCAATGTGAGCGGCGATACCCATGTTCCTGATCCTCTCGGGCTGGGTCATGAGCTCCTTGATCTTCGCAATCATCTCTTCCCTTCTTCCCATTTACACCACCTTCTAACCTGATGAGCTTGTTCACCACTCACTTAAGAAGCCCAGTTATAAATCTTTCCCAGCGGAAAAATCGAGAGTCGGCCGAAGCGCTTAAACTACTTAAGGTTTTTGGATGGCAAAATCAACCCCGCGGCGGCCGAAGAAATCCTCCATAAATTCCACAGCCCGTCCCCTCACGTCGGCCCTCGCGTAAACCCCCCAGCGCCAGTGGGTGTCCTTCAGTTCAACCAGCGAGCGGACGAGAGGTGAGACCTCGCTCAATCTTTTAAGCCTGCCGTCCGCAACCACAAAGGCGTTTTTCTCCTCGAACTTGGGTTTCGGAGGATAATCTACGAGAACCAGATGGCCGAACTCGGCTTCGAGTTCCCTCATAAGATCCCCAACGAACTCCCTGCCCGGATCATGGCCGCTGTAAAGAACGCGCTTGTAGAGCCTCCTGTCATCTATGGCCTTGACGAGCTCGCGAACTTCGTCCTTCTCGCTCCTCCTGAGCCGGGCAACCAGATCGACCTCATCCATGACGCGGATTTCATCGAGAGACAGACCCTCCAGTTCGACCGCCTTGACGAGCATTGCGCTAGCGATCCTCGAAACGTGGTGTCCGTAAACGGTGGGATACATCATGCTCCTCGCAAGGAGGAGGCTCTGTGCGGCCATGATGCCCTTCTCACCGATTATCAGCCTCTCACCATCGTAGTGCAGGTTCCTCACGAGCCTGTCCAGGTCGACCAGCCCATAAGCGACGCCGGTGTAGTACGCATCGCGCACCAGGTAGTCCATTCTGTCGGCATCGATGTCTCCGCTCACGAGGGGATGTTTGAGGAACCTCAGGAACTCCTTGAGTGAGTAGCGCTCCCTTATAACATCGCTGATTTCGCCGTGCCTTATGAACCACTTCGTGTTCTCCTCGTGTCTGGGATAGAGGGTTTCGAGGGTATGGCTGAAGGGATAGTGGCCGAGGTCGTGGAGCAGAGCCGCGTAGACTGCGCCTTCCTCGATTTCGGGGTTGTGTTCAGCGATTCGCTTTGCCAGATAGAAGGTTCCGAGCGAGTGCTCGAAGCGGGTGTGCCTGGCGGAGGGGTATGCGAGAAAAGCCAAGCCAAGCTGGGTTATCCTCCTGAGCCTCTGAAACTCAGGTGTATCAACGAGCCTAACCGCGAACTCGTCGAGCTCGATGTGTCCGTATATGGGGTCGTGGATGAGTTTCATTTCCATCACTCCAAGGTGGAAGAAAAAATTAATAAACATAATCCCCGGAGAACTCAATCGTTGGCAGGGGTTTGCCGACCCTCCTGCCCAAGGGAAGAGGGGCCCTCCTGGGCCCCCTTCCTACTTGAACGTCCTATGCGGGGTTTGAACAGCTTCTCGACCTCATCCCGCACATCACTGGCTTTTCCGCTTAGAACGAGCTTCCCGTTGCCTATAACAACAACCCAGTCCACAATGGGTATTATAGGCTCCCAGATGTGGCTTATTACCACAAAGTTTGTTTTTTCTCTCATTTCCTCAATTATCTCAATTACCCTCTCCATGCTGTCGAAGTCTATGTTGGCCAGAGGCTCGTCGAGAAATATTAGCTCCGGCTTTCCTATGAACGCCTGGGCTAGGGAAAGCCTCTTGAGCATCCCCGATGAGTAGCCGTTTATCCTCTTGTCAAGGAAGCTTTTGACCTCGAACATCTCCGCCACGCGCTCTATCTCCTCCTCGCCGGCGCCCTTGCTCCGGGCGAACAGGGTGAGCCACTCCCTACCCGTGGTGAACTGGGGAAAGGCCGGCGGGTCGTATGCAGCGCCGAAGCGGGCCTTAACTTTCCAGTTGTTCCATGGGGTTTCGCCAAATACCTTTATCTCACCTGCTGTCGGCCTGTAAACTCCCGTTGCGAGCTTAAGAAAGGTGCTCTTTCCGCCACCGTTGGGGCCGAGGATCAGCGTGACTCCTTTAGGAATGTCCACAGTGATTCCGTCGAGTGCCCTTATGCTTCCAAAAATCTTTCTGAGGTCTCTGGCCTCGATTATCATCTCCCCCACCTCCACACAACGAGTGCCAGGAGAAGTGCAAAGGCAGAACCACTTATGTAAAGGGCGTTTTGAACCTCCTTTGTCGGGTAGTTTTTGATGAAGCGGAAGGAGCAGGTTAGTTTGTCCGTGCCGTTGTTGATTATCAGGTAGTCCCCCTCGCGCGGAAGAATAAACTGATACCTGGCGTGGCCGTAAACGGCGTGCCTGTCAATCCGTTCCCCGGTTATGATGTCGTAGACCTCAACGACCCCGTTACCGTTGCAGGAAGCCTCGACGAGGGAGCTGGTTGGAGTGTGCGCCGTCACGGTGCCGAGGCTGGTGACGTTTCCCTGGTGTTCAACGGGCTGGAGGAACACCGGGCCTATCGAGCCGACCTCGTTCTCATAGGAATCGTAGACCCACAGGGAGCCAATGGTAAGCAGGAGCATCGCGGAGAGCAGGGCGCCCCAGAACCTCACACCACATCCCTCCTTCTGATGAGAACCCACGAGAGGGCAAAGAGCACCAGCGGAACCAGCAGGCCCCAGCCGATGTACTGTGCTGTGAACGGTGTAAAGTCGGTGCTACCGCTCCGAGATATGGCGTTGATGAAGAGTTGCGGAGGTAGGTTAGAGACCCCGGTCACGCGGGGCGCGTATATCGCCGCGAAGCCGACCATGAAGGCCAGGAACGCATTTGGAGATGCCAGTGAAGTCAGTGTGGCAACCGCTATCAGGTAGAGCACCAGGAAGACCACCAGCACCAACGCGTCGCCGATGAAACCTGACGTTATCTTTGGAAGGTGGCCGGCTATGCTTGCATAGGTGGTCACGCTGATGTAAGTGAAGGGCAACAGTATCATGGCGAACCCGTAGATGAGGAGGGAGAGCAACTTGACCCCAAAGATTTCCGTGTTTGAGTATGGAAGGGAGTAAACCGAGCGGGCAACACCGCTGTCCCTGTCGTAGCGGAAGGTCAAAGCTCCAAGGAGGAGTATCAGGAAGCTCAGCAGGGTCCAGACGTCGTCGAGGGAAAGGAGAGTTTGAACGCTCAGCGCGACACCTGTGGCCTTGGAAGGCCCAAAGAGTTCAATTTCGGTTCCAGAGACAAACCCCATGCTTGAATTAACACTCATAATAGACTGCTTCATTGCCATTCCTGCCAGGAGTATTCCAAACAGCAGGAGAACGTTCTTCACAACGTCGTTCATTTCCCAGCGGAAGAGTGTATAGCGACGTCCCATGAGGTCACCTCCGTTTTTTTAGTGAAGCCCACACCATGGCAATCCCCAGGAAGGCCAGTGTAAGATAGAAAAGATAGCTCGTCACGGTCCAGGGTCTTGTGTATTTTACCCCCTCAACGGCCTCAAACTCTGCGTTCGTGCCGTATAGCACGAGGCCAAACTTCCATGGGCTGTCTTTATTTGACATCATCCGATATCCCGATAATTGGTCCTCAAACACTGCCCATTTCACGCCTATTGCATAAAAATCGGCGTAAGGAGCAGTTCCCATAGCTGTTGGGTATAGGGCAATACCTGTGGACGGATCGTAAATACCCCCAGCACTTGGCCCGCCGAAGGATACTTCAAGTAGAGGATATTTTCTTTCATCATCGACCCTCTGGGACAGCTTGAAGTCCCCCATTGACAGTGCAATGGAGATGAGGGGCGGGCCGAATTTTCCATAGTATGTCATTACCGACTCGTTGAGTGTGCCTACTCTCCAGACCGTCACGTTAAGATTCCCCGAGGTGGAGAACGTCTCGTTGGCCCTTGGCAGGTCGTTGGGATCCACCCAGAGAAACGTGTGCCCATAATAGTTGCCATCTGCATCGAAAACCGCCCCATCGCTGAGCCTTATCAGGTAAGTCCCCGAGATGCTGAGGTTCCTCAGCTTGACCCTAAGCCAGACACAGTCGAGGAATCCAACGTCGTGACTTGGGATGAGCTCTTCGGATATGACGTTTCTGTGATCCCAGAAGACGGGGTATTTAGTGCCGTTCAGAAATGTCGAAAAAATTGTCACGTTCTCCATCGTAATCGTTGCCCTTACTCGTAAATATCCGTCGCTTTCACCCAGAATATCGAACCGGACGGTGGTGTTGTTGTTTGAAAATATCCTGAATAAAGTGCCATTGACCTCAATGAAGATTTCGGCGGTACGTACCTGGCTTGGAGTTGCTCCTTTGACAAAATCAAAGTACGGGTCATACCTCTGGGCCACGTATTCGATGTAAACGCCTGGCTTGGCCCAGTATGGTACACCTGCAATCATTGGAACCTCCAAAAGTGCCAGCATGACAAGAGCAATGACCTTTAGCATCCGTTTCATCGCCTGCCCACCCCCACTAGCTTCAGGTTCCACACTAAGACCCCTGCCAGTATTGCAATGCTTGCATAGAACATCCACTTAAGCCCCGTTTTAGGGCGGGGATAGCGGACATCTCTCCCTGTACTCTCAACTTTTGTTGTGAAGTTCTCCAATACGAGTCCCGTGAGGTAGAATTTATCACCTTTAACTTCAACCTGGTAAAGAGAGTACTCATCGACGAAACTTGCGCTTAGAACGCCTAGTGCCCAGAAATCGGGAGCCTCCTGAAACGTTGAAAGGAGGATCCCTCCGGAGGCATCGAACCTGAAAATCATCGCTGAGTATGGGTTATTCTCAATCAGAAAGTCCTTCCTCAGGTGTTGGGTTAGGTTATAGGAGTAGGGTGTTGTGACCACGAGCTTGGTGGGAGGTTCGATTGTTATGTTCCGGATCCTGAAAACATTATCATTGTCAATTTGAACGCTCTTTATTCTTGTGCTGAGGGGGTGAATTGAAAAAGGGGAGTCATTGGTAAGAGGATTCATGGGGTCGTCCCAGAGCATCGTATGGCCGTAAACGGTGCCGTCTTTTATCACCATGCTGTCATTGACCCGTATCCTGTACTTCCCTACTATTGTGAGCTCCCTGAGATGGAAAATATACCACTTCCAGTCTTCAAATCCGGGGTAATGGCTCTTCATGACCTTCGTGGATATGACCTTTGATTCGTTCCAGAATGAGGGAGGAGAAATGCCCGGGGGTAGAAAGGCGCTCACGTTAACATTTTTGAGGATTATCTCCGCCGTAACGTCCACAAACCGGCCATCTCTTTTCAGATGGAACTCCAGTGTTGTTGATCCATAGGTTTTAATTATGTAAAGCACACCCGAGTAGTTGTAGATCAGAATGGATGTTGTTATCCACTCCGGCTTGTCCCCCTGTGAAAGTCGATAATCAACATACGGGGCATAGTAGTTTGCTTCGTAGGTGAGGGAAGCGTTGCCCGCCCAGTAGGGGATTGCCATTGCTAGAGGAAGGATCCCAATGAGGATGACTCCAGCCACCGATATTGAAAGTGCAAGGTTCACCATTTTGGAAGCCCCCCGCTTCTTGTTCCAGCCATTATACCAAGAACGGTTAGTGCTATGTAGAAGACGTACTTCCACGGAGTTTTAGCCTTTGAGAACGGAACCTCTTGGGCCTTCTGGAACTCAGCGTTGGTATCGTAAATCTGGAGAACTGGATACATCGAGTAGTCTGCCTTCACCTCGTTAAAGTAGGCCCCCTTAAGATCGCTGAAGAGTGCGTAAACGATGCCTATGGCCCTGACATCAGCGGGGGGTATCAGCAGGTCACCAGCAATAGTTATCCCACTAGCGGGGTCATACGTAATCCCCCCAATAATCTCATTGTCCCCTGTTCCGAAGGGACACTCTTTGTGGGTTCCCACGGAAAAGCACACTTTTATCGGACTGGGGTTCTTCTGAACCAGCACGACCCTGCCGATTGGTGGGCCAAACGTGCCGTAGTGCGTTACGAGCTTTTTGTCTAGCCCAATGGTCCCGTTGAGGTAGAGAGGTGATGCAACTGGGGTGAGATTAACGTAAGGAGTGTTTGAACCAAAGTTCTCATTAGGATCGTACCACAGAAATGTGTGGCCATAGTGCTTTCCGTTGGGCCCGATGACCATTCCATCGTTTTTCCTTATTGAGTAACTTCCGGCAATTTTCAGCGATTTCATGTGGATTTTATATTCCACAAGACCTGGCCATTTTGTTTTGCTTATGTTGGATGAGACTATCTGTGACTCATTCCAGAAAACTGGCAATTTAGTACTGTTTTTCTGTACAACATCAACGGTGACGTTATAGGCAGTTAGCCGGAAGGCCACTTCCAAATGGGTTCCGTTGTCGCGCTCTATCCCAAAGGTTAGAAAAACGTCCCCCGTCGCGTGAATGTTGAACAGAACCCCACTGCGGTTATAAAACAGTATCATTGTCATCGGGGGTTTCTTAACTCCAAGGGATTCTTTGTACTGGACGTATGGCTCGTATCTTAAAGCAGCATATTTGACGTACACACCAGGCTTAACCCAGTATGGAATGGATAAAACGTGAGGAACAGTCATTAAAAAAAGCATCGAAGCTAATAACACTCCAAACCACTGTATTCCTCTCCCCATACACTTCCCCCCGCATACGAAAAGATAAAAATTTGAAAAGAAATAGGTGTTTTCTTCATATGTATGGCCATCCAGAAGTCGCCGTGACAATTTCTATGGCTATCGGACTGGAACTACTTTCCCTGACTGTCGTGACAGTTGTTACCGAATTGCTGTCTGGGTAGTAGTAATAGTACGAGGCATAATATTCAAGGCTCTGTCCCTTGGTAGTAAGTCCTCCCCGGCCGTACCTGTAAAGGATATCGTAGTTAGTATACGGGTTCTGTTGGTCATACTTGACTCCGACTACTGCAAGTGCCCAGCCATAGTTCCCTTCTCTCCATCCATGTACCTCAGTGGTGACCCAAGTCGTCGCTGCCGCGAACCCTGCCGCCACTACCAGCAGGCCGAACAGTACGGCAACCAACTTTTTCATCTTGCCGACCCTCCTGCCCGAGGGGCGATTAATACGCCCGACCGGGCGATTGGTAGTACCTTAAACCTATATTTAACTTTTACTTCGAAGTTGAAGTACAAATTCCAAAAAAAAATCGGCCATACTGGGGCATAAGCATGACATAGTGCAAATAACGGAGCGGATTACTTCACGTTAATAACCAAGTTATGCCAAGATTGGCGAAGTTGTTTAACAAAATGTTTTATTCCAGCGGAAAAATTTCGGTTGCCAAAAATGGCGGACATGCATCGAATTTCGAACCATCAGCTCCACGTCTCCGCTATCACATCGTGCTTGTGGATGCTCTCGTTGCTGATGACCTTCACGTGGACCTTGCCCCTGAACCGCTCCTTGGCCTTGGCGAATATCTCCCTCGCGACGTCTTCCACGAACTTGGGGTTTCTGTACATGCCTTGGACCACGGCGTTCTCATCTATCGTCTTCAGCAGGGTGTAGGTTGGATGACTGAAGGAACTCTCCACAACGTCTATCATGTCCTCGAGGGCTATCTCCTCGTCAAAGGCCGTTCTCACCTCAAGCTCTCCAATGGCTCTCTGTATGTGGGTCTTTCCGTTGTTGTTGGCCATGGCGTGGGGACAGGCTGTGTTGCCGATGACCTTGACCCTAAGAACTTTCTCAAACGAACCGTTCTCATTTTTGATGACGCCGACCTCGACGTCGTAGGGCTCGTAGGTCGTCCTTTTACTCGCCGGAGTCTCGCGCGGGATTATTAGATGGGTCCTTATCCAGACCTCGGCGCGCCTGTGCGGGTGCTTTCCTTCCAGTCTACGGATTATACACCTTCCAAGCTCCTCGAGCGACCTGTGGGCCTGCATGACCTCTTCCTCAACCGCCTCACTCATGGCCTCGGTTATGCTCTCCACGAGCCGGCTCATGTGTATTCCCTTCTTCTCTCCCGGAACGTCTATGGTTATCTCAAACACTGGAAGGAAGGTGTACACCCGACCCTTCCAGTTTATCCTCGCCACGGTGCGAAGGTTTGTGATTCCGACGCGGTGAAGGCGCTCCCTTATCTCTGGGGTCTCCTCCTGGGTCTCGACGAGCATGAGCATCACCCTCTTTTTTAGGGGCTTCTAATTCGACCGCTTTTTAAACCTACCTAAGCAGCTCCATGAGTCGGTCATAGCTCCTCCTGGCGGCGGCGACATCGGCCTCGTCCAGCCTGCCGGCATATTTGGCCTTCTCGAATATCCTCGTGAGGACGTCGATGTCTTCGAGGTCAGGGAAGATTTCCCTCAGCTTTTCTTTGTGCTCCCAGTGTGTCCAGCTCTCCTGATAGGGGTAGCCCCTCATGACGAGGCCGGCCACGACGTTTTTGTACATCTTTATGACCCTCTCCGCGGGGGTGCCCTCTATGGAGTCGTAGGTCATCTGGGGCTCGAACCTGACCTCAAAGGGAACCCTCTTCGGTTTCTTACGCCTCCTCACCGTGAGGAGGAACAGGATGAAGACTATGAAGGGAATGAGATAGAATATCTCGGGGAGCTCCCTTAGAGTAACGACGAAGTCGCCGGAGGTGACGTTGTACCAGACCCCTGAGAGGGTTTCCCCCACTTTGCCCCCGTTCACGAGGTCTTCCGGTTTCTTTTCGAAAAGCAGTTTGATGGCAACGAACATCGCCAGAAGCGTTATGGCGCCCGCAAGGATGTTGCCCCTCTTGGTTCTCTTCATCCCCCTCTCAAAGTTCCCCTCAAGGAGCATCTTCAGCACGTAGCCTGCAGCCGCAAACAGGAAGAGGTTGGCGAAGAAAAAGACCCACTCGAAATTGAAGACCGTAGTCCCCCCGTGAACTGCCGTCCTGCCTAGGAGCGTGGAGAAGAGGATAAAAGACACGAAAAGAACCAGATACAGGGTCTTCAGCCTTTCCATCGCCGGACACCCAGCTGCTCGATCATGTAGTAAACCGTCCGGAGCGGGATGCCCATCCTGGCGCTTATCTCCTTGGGGGGAACGCCGTTCATTATGAGGTTCTGAACCTCCTTAATGGTTCCCTCGTCGTATTTCCTGGGCCTTCCCCGGGGGTAGCCCTCGGGGACGAGCTCTATACCCATCTGGGCGAGGGCTTTGACGGCCTTTTTCGAGACCTTGGGATAGAGGCTCGGGGGGCAGGAAATTTTTCTCACGTTGGGGGCGCGCTCAAGAATCCTCACGAGTATCTCCTTCGTCGGGCGGAGGTTTACGTAGACCTCCGTAACCTCATCGCTCAGCACCTCGTTGAGCTTCCTTATGAGTTCAGAATTGTTTCGCGCCTTAACCTCCACCCTCATAGGCTCACCCCTGGAGGAGGGCCAAAAACTGCTTGGCCTTATCACTCTTCGGCAGGAACTTCTCAAACTTCTTCGTGTCGGCGAAAAGAGTCCTGTGCAGGCCGGAAATCACGAACTTCCTGATGGCCTCCTCAAGTTCATCCTTCGGCACGCCGAGAAGCTCGGCAACCCTCTCTTCACTGTATTCGCTCATCCCGTAGAGGAGAACCGCGCCGAGGAGGTAGTTGGGAACGCTGGTCAGATCCTTCCTCTTTCCAACGAGGGCATTCTCCATCTCGCACTTCCTTATTATGAGCATACTGCCGTGACCCGTCCTAAAGTTAGGCTCGTTCCGGAAGGGAAGGTCAAATATCGAGTAGTGGCAGTCTATGCAGAGCTTTATGTTGGGGTAGAGGCCGAGAGTTTCCCTCTCGTTCTCGGAGGTGAGGAAATAGTAGCGGAAGAGGTCGAGGCCAAGTTTTTCGGCGCCCTTCTCCGGATCAAGGACAGAATAGGCCAGGGAGAGGTTGTCAACTGTATAGTGGTTGTTTATCAAAACCCCCTTGGTCTTGACGAAGCTCAGCACGCGCCAGCGGAAGCGCCTTCCGTAGCGCTTTCTCAGCTCCCCCTCTATGTCGGCGTCCGCCGGCAGGTCAATCCGGGCCTTTTTGAGCCTGTTGTTCTCCCAGTACTCGACTTCTATCCTAAGCCCGCGCGTCCTAACGGTTCCCTTCTCGCGGAGCTTGCCCTTTATGAACTTGAAAGACTCCCTGACCGCTATGCTCTCCCGGGCGAGGAGCCTCAGGACATCGCCGGAATAGGCCAGGTGGGGCAACACTTCTATCCTGCCTACCTGAACATTCCTCGGGACGGCCTCAACATTCTCAACGTTTTCCCTCGTGAGCTCCTTGAGGGTTACAGGTTTCTTCCCGAGGAAGAAGGTGTAGTTGGCGGAGATGAGGGCAAGGGCCATCTTGTGGGCGGTTATCGCCGCACGGAGCCTTTCAAGGGCGAGAATCCTGTTGCGCTTCTTCTTGTAAATCCACTGGATGTGAGGATCGCGGTCACGCTTGCCCATGCCCCTGACTGATGGGGTGGTCTCACCAACTCTCCTTGAGAGGTCTTCCTCAAGCTCCTGAAGGAGGGAGAGGTTCTCCCTAAGGTGATAAGAAATGGACGGGATGTCGAAAGTCTCAAATAACCCGTCCATGTCTATCCCGATGTCGTCCAGTATCTTGTTCACCTGCGCGACGAGTTCCTCCGTCGTCGTCATGGCAGGAGCTCACCGTTGTTTATCTTTTCAGGTAGGTACTTCTTCGCCACGAATTCAAGGCTCTTGTTGGCCAGGGCCTGCTGCTCTATCCTGACCCCCATCTTAACGGCCATCTTGAGCTGCCTCTGCCACTCCTTGTTCTGGAACCACGGGTATTCCATCTCCTCCAGAATGCGCTTGTAGTCACCGGTTGGACCGCCCTTCTTGTTTGGCGGGATGCCCTTGAGCTTTTCAGTGACGTTCTCAAGGCCGTAGCGCTTTATGTCGTCCATGGTCATTCCCACGAACTTCGCCTCCGGAGTTGCGAGCTTGTCGCTCAGGTAGGCGAGGTTGATGGAGCCCTGCTTTATGGTGGAGTAGATGTACCAACCGTAGGGGTCTCCATCGGTGAAGACTATAATGGGCAGCCCTTCCTCGTAGTGGAGCCTGTGAATGAGCCTCCTGACTCCACGGGAGGCCTGGCCCTGGGTGGCTATGATGAGAGCGTTCTCCTTCTTCGGGAACTTTTCCTCGATGAGACGGTCGGCCATTGCTGCCGTCTCGACGACTAGGGCGTAGTCCACGTTAACCTCAACGAACTGGAGGTGCTCGACCGTTCCTGGAACCGCCCAGCCGCCCATACCGAGCTTTGACGTGTTGAACTCGTCCTCGCCGTCGCGTATAACTATGTCACCGTAGATGTAGCCGCGCCTGTCGGCCGTGAGGTGCATCTCCTCACGCAGGACGCCGAGCATCCTTTCGAGGTCTTCGATGATGGGATCGCTTTCGCGCTGGTCTTCGAAGGTGTTCTCCTTCGTTCCCGGGATGGTGTGCTTGTTGGCGTAGTAGGCTTCACGAAGGCTCGCGTGCTTGCCCTCGCTTACCAGCCTTTTAACGTAGGCCATTATGAGTAAGGTCTGCATGAACTTTCTTGCATGGGCTACGTTGAGGAAGTACCTCCTGGAGAGTTTGTCCCCCATCCTGATGACGCGCCTCTTCTCGTCGAAGTAGACGTTGTTCAGTCCACGCATCGGGATGTCGAAGTAGGGGTTCTTTCCGGCCTTTATGTCTTCAAGAACCCTCCTTCCATACTCCTCCAGCTTGGTGAGCACCCTGGTCGGGTCGTAGGAAAAGCGCTCCCTGGGCTTCTCACGTTTGACGACCTTGGATTTAGGCATTCTCGCTCACCTCGTTAAGCTCACCCTCTTTGGCTGCAAAGCGGCTCTCTATGAAGGCCAGGAAGTAGCTCTTAACGGCGTCCTCCTCCTCTCCCGTCAGGACGCTTAGAGCCCTCGCTATCTCGGGCACATACTTCTCGAAGGTCTTCTTCCTCTTGACCTGGTAGAGCTTCCTGTGCTTGCCGCTCAGATATGTCTGAAGCCTCCTGGCGGCGTCCATTATGGCCAGCCTTATCTCGTTCTGGATTTCCTCGACGTTGGCTATGCTCTGCTTTCCTGTGCCGGTGTATGGGACGTGGACGCTGATGACGTTTATCATGAGCACCACCGGCGCGCGGTCGAGGTCGTCAACCTTATAGCGCTTCCAGTCTATCGAGCGTGCCGCGAGCGTCGTTACACACGAGCCTGCGTCAAAGAGCAGCGGAACCCTGTTTGCATAGCGGAGGAGCTCAAAGCCACCCGGGATTTCACCGCCATAGGCAAGGCCAACCTCCACCTGGAAAGGAATACCACCTGAGTAGACCTTCGGCGATCTCGTTACAGCGGTAACGAACTCCGGCTTGAGGATTCCCTTAAGGCCCTTCTCAATGTTCTCCTCGCCTATCGGCCTGAGGCCATGAGTCGGGGGAGCCAGGAACTTCATGTACTTGAAGGCCTCGACTATCTCCTCAGCCTCGTGCCAGGTGAGCTTCTCGGGCGGCTTCTCCATAATCTTGGCGACCTGCTTGACGACCTTCGTGTATCCCCTGAAGGAGCGGAGGACGGCCTTAACCTCGCCCTTCATGAGCCTCTCGTAGAGCTGCTCCTGGACGTTCTTGTCCTCCTCCGTCTTTATGAGCCTCAGCGCGGCGATGTACTCTATCAGCTCGTCTATCTTCTTGTCGCTTATCCTTGAGAACTCGCCGACGAGGAAGCGCTTCACGGTGTTCCTCCTAGTTTTTTTGGCCATCCTGTAAACGTCGTCGGTAAGGACACCGCGCGGGTGGGGCTTCATCTCAACCGGCGGTTCCGGAATGTAGTCGCTCGACCTCGGGAAGACTATGAGCTTCCCATCAGGCTCTATGAGCTCGATGTGGGCGTGTGGGTTCGCTATGGCGGTGAGCTTGAGGTACCAGTAAACGCCCTGCTTGGAGCGTATGTAGCGGACGTTCTTCACCTCAAGCTCTATCCTCGTCCCGCGCCAGCCCTTCGGGTTGGGGTGCTTCTCCTTTTTGACTATTTTACCCTCGTTCTTGTCAACGTCAATCTTAACCCAGGCCTCGATGGTTTTATCGCCGCCGGTGGAGGTGATGACGCGCGTTGCCTTTCCGCTCGTTATCTGGGCAAACATGACTGCACCGCTTATACCTATACCCTGCTGGCCCCTGCTTTGTATGTTCCTGTGGGCCTTGGTTCCGGCGAGCATCTTACCGAAAACGTGGGTTATGTACTTCTCGGGGATTCCCGGTCCGTTGTCCTCCACTATGACCTTGTAGTGCTCCCTTCCAAGCTCCTCTATCTCAACGCGGATGTAGGGGGGAATTCCTGCCTCCTCACAGGCATCGAGGGAGTTTGTAACTGCCTCATGGACGACCGTGGTAAGGGAGCGTATCTTGCCTGTGTAGCCAAGCATGGCCGCGTTTCGTCTGAAGAACTCACTGACGCTCTGAATCTTGAACTCCTTAAACAGCTGACTTGCTTCGGCCATTTTCATTCCTCCTCGTTCTTCTCCAGTTCGCCGCCAAGGGCCTCGTAATAGCTCATGCTCTCCAGTTCAAGGTCCTTCTTTCTCCTTTCGAGGTATTTGTAAACGACACCGTGCGGGGAGCCCTTGGCGAGCTTCTCTATTGCAGTTTTGGCAACCTCAACCTGAATCGGGTTGCCGATTATCGCGACGGTCTTGCCGTAGACGCTCACATCAGCACCGCTCATCTCCTCGATTATCTCGCGTGTTCTCCCTTTCCTGCCGATTATCCTTCCCCTAACGCGCGGAAGGGCGTTCTTGTCGTTGCCGATGACTATGTCGGTAAGGTTGACCACCTCAAGGACTTCGCCCTCGTTGAAGAGCCTGAAGGCCCTCTCCGGCGAGAAGCCCCTCCCAATGGCCATGACAACATCGCGCGCCTTCCAGACGGCGAGCGGGTCGTCAGTCTCCTTTGTGGCGGTTATGAACACCTCACCCGTCTCGCTGTCTATCTCTATCTTGGTCTTCGTTCTCCTCTCTATCTCCCTCTTGGTCTGTCCCTTCTTTCCTATGACGACCGCCACCCTGTCTTTGGGTATCCTCAGGAACTCCTCCTGCTCTCCCAGGGCGGCGTAGCTTATCTCCTCCTCGGGGGCTTCCCGAATGGGCTTGCCGTCTTTGTCAAGGCGTTCGTACTTCTTAAGGAGTCTCTCAAACTCGTCCATACTCTCACCCTCTAAAGGCCAACCAGCTCGCGGAACTTATCGTCAAAATTATCAACATCCACACCTTTTCTACTGAAGTAATTAATGACGTTCCTCAGATCACGTTTAAGCAGCTCCAGGCTCATGCGGTTCCTCTTCACGGTCGCCTGGGACCAGTCTATGACCACCGGGCCGTCGTGGAGCAGTATGTTGTACTCGCTCAGGTCGCCATGGACCATATCGCCCCTCTTCCAGAGCCTCTCGATAACCCGCATCGTGAAGTCGTAGAGCTCCTCGAAGTCGCTGAGCTCAAGCTCGCGCTCCATATCCTTGAGCCTTGGAGCGGGTAAATCATCGCCTATAAACTCCATCACCAGGATGTTGTTGCGGAAGATTACGGGCTCGGGGACGCGAACCGCGTATTTTATCGCCCGCTGGAGGTTCTTAAACTCCCGCCGCGTCCAGACAAAGACGAGCTTCCTCAGGTCCTTTGGCAGGTAGCCGACTCGCGGGTCTGCAGCCAAATACTCCCATATGCGTCTGAACTCGGTGGTGTAGGTCCGGTATATCTTCACCGCCACCCTGTTGCCCTCGCTGTCAATCCCGGCGAAGACGTTGGCCTCTTTCCCCGTGCTGATTACACCGTAAAGTGCCTCGACCTTTCCCCTCCTGTGCAGATAGGCGAGGGTCTCCTTGGTGGTTCTGTCAAAGACCTCGTTGGCTATCTTATAGAGTTCACTGTCCTTTTCGCGCCTCTCCCTGAGGCCGAGCATGTCCTCGATCTCCCGCTCGATGACCTCTTCGCGCATCGCTATCACTCAGTGCCATGCTCAGAAGAGCATCTCGCCGCCGGTGAGGAAGTCCTGGCTTATCTTGCCCTTCCTTAGGAGCCAGTCAACCTGGGTTCTGGTGTAGCGGTACACTATGTCGCCCCTCTCATCGGTCTGAACCGGCCAGGGCTGGACTATGACGACGTCTCCAACGCGCATCCACATGCGCCTCTTCAGTTTGCCCGGAATCCTGCATCTTCTGATTTTTCCGTCCTCGCAGCGGACGTCCATCCACCCTGAACCCAGGGCCTGTTCTATTACTCCAAAGAGCTGTCCTTCCTTTGGCAGGGGGACACGAATAACCTCGTCACCCTGAACCTGCCTGTTCTTTTTCTTTCCTCCTCTTCCACCCTTGTGGTACGCCATGAGCATCACCTCCAGCGAGTATGTTCGAGCCCTTATAAACTTGAGCCTTGCAAAAATTTTCTAATGGGAGTACAGGCCTGTGCTTTTAAAATTTTTGCACAAAGCCCCTGAGAGAATAACCGGCAGCACAGTCGCCCTGGAACTGCCGCCGAGAACGCCAGCCACTATCCACACAAGTCCATCGAGGAATGCAAAACCTTGAAAACCGGGGTCACTCCAATATTGACCCCATCTGGTATCCCCCCACGAACAGCACATGAAGGTTTAAAAGCGCGCCGTTCAATCTGGAGTCCGGAGATGTTTATGGCAGCGGTAATCGCTAAGAACCTCACAATAACCTACGAGGGGAAGCCGGCAGTTGAGGGGGTTGACTTCCTCCTCGAAGAGGGCGAAACGCTCCTCCTCCTCGGGCCGAACGGTGCCGGCAAGACCACTCTCCTCAAAACGATAGCCTGCTTTCACAGGGAGTACTCCGGGGAACTCAGGGTCTTTGACAGACTCCCGTGCGATGCGAGGGAGCTGATTGGCTACGTCCCCCAGAGCCACACCCTCAACGAGAAGGTTCCGCTAACGGCTTTAGAGGTAGTTGCGATGGGGGGCATCTACCGGAAGGGCTTCGCGCACTTCAAAATGCCCCGAGATGTGGTGGAGAAAGCGGCAGAAGTTCTCAGCTTCGTTGGACTGTCCGGCTTCGAGAGCAGGCTCTTCCGCGAGCTGAGTGGCGGTCAGAAGCAGAGGGTTCTTCTCGCAAGGGCGCTCATAAGCGACCCCAAGTTGCTCCTACTTGATGAACCCCTCTCGGCCCTTGACCCCAGCGCGAGGGTGGAGGTTGCAAACGTCCTTGAGAGGATAAAGGGTGAGAGGAACATAACGATGATAATCACAACCCACGATATAAACCCCTTAATAGAGCTGGGGGACAGGGTCATGCTGCTCAACAGGCGCCTTGTGGCCTTCGGCAGGCCGGAGGAAGTCCTCAGAGACAGCATTATCAAATCCGTCTACGGCCCGCTGGCCAGGGTGGTGCCCGTTGAGGGCAGGCTCTTCTGCATAACCGGGGACGCTCACCTCCACGAGCACGGGGGTGGGGGACTGTGATTCCGGAGTACCTCCTGCGCGCCATACTGGCGAGCATTATGGTCAGCGTTCTCCTTGGGATGCTCAGTCCGCTAATCAACACGAAGGGGCTGGCCTTTCTAACCCATGCGCTCTTCCACTCCCTTCTCTTCGGGGCTGTCCTGGGGATGATACTCGGACTGCTCTTCGAGAACCTCTCACTGGTCATGCTCACGGCGCTGGTCGTGACGGTCGCAGTGGTTCTCATTATAGCCCAGCTTGAAAGGGCAGGGTTTTCCCCGGACTCGGCGGTAGGAATCGTTGCGAGCTTTGTGGCGGGGCTGACAGTTTTGGGTTTCGGCGTCCTGTACAAAGTCATGGCGGGCAGGCCGTACTTCCCCCTCAGCCAGAGCATAGTCTCGTACCTCACGGGCGAAATATTCCTGATAACCCTCAACGACCTCACGGTGCTCGTCCTAGGCGGAGCGGTTCTGTTCTTCCTGATGATTTTCCTCTACCGCGACTTTCTCTACCTCAGCTTTGACCCGGAGGGAGTGGAAAGCTACGGAGGCAACGTGAGGGCCTATCTGACGGTTCTCTACGTCCTCGTCGGTGCCATCGGAGCGCTTATAGTGCAGACCGTAGGGCTGATTACCCTGCAGGTTGTGGCCGTACTTCCTGGTGCAATAGCGTTAATGGTGAGTAGCGACATAAGAAAGGTTCTCGCCGTTAGCCTCGTGCTGACCCTCGCGATACAGCTCTCCTCGGTAATCCTTGCGTATTTCACGGACATACCCCCGAGCGGTCTGGCAACGATAATGCTGGGCATCATCTACGGTGCCCTGCTCTTCAGGAGGTGAGACCTTGGGCAGAAAACTCGCCGGGATTGATGAAGCCGGAAGGGGGCCGGTCATAGGTCCAATGGTAATAGCGGCAGCGGTTGTTGACGAGAAAAACGTTCCGAAGCTCGAAGAGCTCGGAGTCAAGGACTCCAAAAAGCTGACACCCAGGAGGAGGGAGAGGCTGTTCGGTGAAATAATCCCACTTTTAGATGATTATGTAATTCTGGAATTATGGCCAGAGGAGATTGACTCCCGCGCTGGAACGCTCAACGAGTTCGAGGTGGAGAACTTTGTCAGGGCCCTCAACTCCCTCAGGGTTAAGCCCGACGTGATATACGTTGATGCAGCAGACGTGAAGGAGGCCCGCTTTGGCGAGGAGATAGGGGCAAAGCTGAACTTCGAGGCGGAAATTATCGCCGAACACAGAGCCGACGACAAGTTCGTGCCGGTTTCTGCCGCTTCAATCCTGGCGAAGGTGACCCGCGACAGGGCGATAGAAAAGCTGAAGGAGGAGTACGGGGAGATTGGAAGCGGCTATCCGAGCGACCCGAGGACAAGGAAGTTCCTTGAGGAGTACTACAAAGAGCATGGCGATTTTCCGCCGATAGTCCGGCGGAGCTGGAAGACGCTGAGGAAGATAGAGGAAAAGCTGAAGGCAGAGATGGAGGTCAGAAAATCAAAGAAAGGACAGGTCAGTCTGGATGAGTTTTTGAAATGAATTCAAAGTCCCCCAAGTCCCAGATTAAAACGCTCTCTTCCCTCAGCTCCTCCTTTCCTTCCACGCTCTTCGCCACGAGGCCATAGTGGTGTTCCCATTCATCCAGCCCAACAAGCTCAGCCTTCCTCTCCAAATCCTTCAAAATCCCCCTCGCCTCCCTCTCGCTCAACTCCCTCCACTTGACCTCAACGAGCAGGGCTTTCTTTTCACGCTCGTTCAGCGCGAGAATATCAATCTCCTCGCCCTTACGCCACCAGCGGCCGATTTTCGTGAATCTGAAGGGAAGCCTTCCGGCCTTGTTGAGCTGGATGAGGAACTGATTTGCAACGTCCTCAAAAACCCCTCCGAGATAGTGGTTGTACTCCTCCATGAACTCCCCCCAGAATTCAAGGCTTTCAAGCTCTATCCAATCCTTATAGCGCTCAACGAAGCGGAAGTAAAATGCCAAGTAGTTGTCCGCTATACTGTACAGCGTGTTCTTCGTCTTTGGACTGGCCGTAACTGGTATCCCCCTCCTGAGAAAACCGAGACGCTCAAGAACCTCGACGTACTTGAAGAGGTTCGAGCGCGGTATTCCGGTGAAGGCGCTTATCTCGTTGAACCTCCTCTTTCCCTCGGCTATCGCCTTGAGAATCAGCTTGTAAACCCTAGGCTCCCTCAGCTCGCTTGAAAGGAGGAAATCACCTTCAGCATAGAGAAAGCCCCTCTTGTCGAAGGCTAGCCTTTTCACGTCATCGAACTTCTTGAAAAGCTCAAGATAGGCTGGAATCCCGCCGGTTATCCCGTATATCCTGACCGCCTCCTCAACACCTACACCTAAGAGCCTCCAGGAATCGAAGAAACCCAGCGGGGAGAGCTTAATCTGGCCGTCCCGCCTGCCGTAGAGCGGGCTCTTCTGGCTCAAAACGTGCTCCTCCATCATTCCCACGGAAGAGCCGACGAGGAGCAGGTGAAGGCTTGACGCCCTCACTATCTCGTCCACTATGTACTGGAACTCGCTGAGAACCCTTTTGTCGGACTGGATCAGGTAGGGGAACTCATCTATGACCACGACAAGCTTTCCCCTCTCGGCCAGATACCTGAAAACGTCTCCAAAGCTCGAAAACGACTCCTCGCTCAGATAAGGGATAGAGAACCGCTCAAGAACTAGCCTTGAAAAACCCCGGAGGTTGTCGAGGTACGTACTGTTGCGGGCAAGGTAGTAAATTGCCGGTTTGTCTGCTATGAACTCCTTGATTAACCTCGTCTTGCCGACCCTCCTCCTGCCGTAAACGGGGAGGAATGAATTGTCCATCCCCCACAGCCTTTCGAGGAACCCAAGCTCCTTCTTCCTGTCAACGAAAGTTATTGGCATAGTATAATACTCAGCTTATAACTTTTTAAGGATTTCGTTTGCGGAGTGGAATGCGAAGCCCACTTGAGAAGCCAACATCTTCTCGAAAATTCAAAAATAAGGAAGGAAGAGAAAAGCCTAACGGCATCTTAACGGTTTTTCACCTCCACAGCCTCAGCCTTATTCTGTCCTTTATCTCGAACAGCCATTCGAGGTACAGCCACAGGGAGTCCGTGAATGCCTCCCAGCGCAGGAGCTCCTTCAGCGCAACGCCCATGACCATTGCCGCCGGAGGTACGAGGACGGTAGCGTAGAAGCTGAACTGGGTCGTCCCCCCGAGGAGATACTGAAGGATGAAGAAGCCAACCGTGCTCCAGAACACGCCGTAGGGAATCAGCAGCTTCCCCCTCCTCCGGTACAGCCAGGGGAGGGCGAGTATGAACAGAACCATGCTGAGGAGCAGGAACGGGTCCGTCTGGGCGAATATGTTGGGGTTGTAGTGGAAGGGGAAGGCCTTCTTGTTTATGAACCACTCCCAGACTGGCGAAGCCGCGGGATGGCCGCCCTTGTTCGAGAGGTGCCAGCGGAAGCTACCCAGTATATCCTCAACCCATTGTTCGAAGCCCACCGCCCTTATAGCCACAAAGTTGGGGATGAGAAATCCCAAGGCTGGGAGAACCGCTATGGTGAGCAGAAAACCCGTCAGCTTCCGTTCGCCCTTGAAAGCCTTTACCAGGAGCACGGGGTAACCGAACGCCCCGCTGAGCTTGGCGGCAGCGGCAAGGCCGACAGCAAAGGCTGAAGCTTTTTTCCGCTCATAGACCAGCAACGTCGTGAAAAGGGCCACGAAGAGGGCCACGTGGATGTCCAGCATGGCCGTTACAGCGGTGGCTTCGAGGGTCGGGTCCGCGACGGTAAAGATGAGGGCTATGAGCGCCGCGAGGTAGCTGCCGCTTATCCTGTACGTTGCCAGAACGACCAGGACGCCTATCAGGACGAAGGCGATTATTCCCGGCAGGCGCCAGTTTATGGGCTTGTCCTCGACGAGCATGCCGAGCATTATGATGTCCTTCCCCAGGAAGGGGTGCTCGGTGTTTAGGTAGTTCTGGATGTTGTCCTTGTCGGGATACCTGTAGCCGGGGACTACGTAGTATGCATCCACCGGTATCTCCGCGGACAGGGCGTTGAGGAAGCCCTCCACGTTGTCCGAGGGTATCTCGAAGTAAACGCCCGGAAACTTGAGGTACTCCATCTCGTAGGTTGCGTTGTACCGGAGGGCTATCTTCTCAACGTCGTACTGGTATTTTATCCGAACGCTCGTGTTTGAGAAGATCACGTTTATCCCCGCTGAGTTCGTTGTTTCGTTCACGTAGTGAAGATCAACCCCAAGCCTGTGGAGAACGTTCCTGCTGGCAGGGACGTACCAGACCTCATCTCCGATGTAGTCCCTTAGGTCAGAACGGGAGGCGAAATCGTAGAGATACCAGAATGAACCGAGCAGTATGACGGCCGAAATCGCGATGAAGAGGGCCCTTTTCCAGTCCATTTTACCACCGGATAGATTAGCGCGGCAACGTTTTTAAGCCTCTCCCCCTAGGCGGAAACATGCTCAGCGGGATCACTGAGGAAAAAATCAGAGAAGCCGTGGACATGATAAGACGCGGTTTAGACGAGAGGAAGCTTCGCGCCAAGCTCGGTGAGAACTGGGAGCTCATAGCCGAGATAGCGAGGGCCAGAATAAGGGCAAGGGACAAGTTCTCCCGGGACGATCTCTGGATGGACCTGGAAGGCCTGCGTTACGCCACCCATGAAGCGGTGGCAAAATACCGTGCCGAACGTCTGAGGGAGTTTGGTGTCAAAAGCATAGCCGACGTCTCCTGCGGGATCGGAATTCAGCTGATCTTCTACGCGATGAAGGTTGAGAAGGCCTATGGAATCGATATCGACCCCCTAAAGGTGGAGTTCGCTCGGAGGAACGCCGAGCGCTATGGGGTTCACAACATCGAGTTCATAAACGCCGATTCGCTCAGCAAAGATACTGTTGAGAAGGTTAATGCCGAGGTAATATTCTCGGACCCGGCGAGACCACCTGAGATGCCCGAGAGAAGACTGGAAGACCTCCTGCCGAGCCCTCTTGAGGTGTACAGGACTTACAAATCCAAAACGGACGCCTTCATCTTTGACCTGCCTCCCCAGATGAGGCGGGAGAGGGTTCCCTGGAGGGGGGAGTTCGAGTATATAGACCTCTTTGGGGCACTCAACAGACTGACATTCTACACAGAACCCCTGGCAAAAGCCGAGAGGAGCGCCGTCATCCTGCCCGCTGGAGCGAGGCTTGAGAGCGATCCTGATCTGGAGAACATAGTCGAATGGACTGAAAAGCCGGGCGAGTATCTCTATGAGATCCCCCAGAGCGTTGATTATGCCGGTTTGATAAACGAGCTGTTCCATGTATTGGATGCGGACGCAAGGATGCTCCTCCGCGAGAAGAGGCGCGTTCTGGCGACGGGCAACGAGGAAGTCAGAAGCCCCTACCTCAAGAGAACCTACGCCGTTGTGGGCATCGTGCCCTTCCATCCGGTCAGGATAAACGACTTTCTCAGGAAGGAGGGCTTCGGCAGGGCAACCCTCAGGATAAGCGTGCCCGAAGGAGAGTACTGGAAGGTCAGGAAAAGGATAGAGGCGAACTTGAAGGGCGATAGAAGGGCCTTCGTTTTCCAGTTCGGGAAGCTGGCGATAATAGCGGAGGGGCTATAGTTCCTCGATTCTAGCGTTCCGTATCTTTTTTGAACCGATACGGAGCCTTTTGAAATAGTCCAGGTGTTCGTCGGGCAGAAAAGAGTCAAGACTGGTTGATTTTAGCCGTTTCTTCTTTTTACGCGCCCCTGCCTGCTCATCCCTCGCAGCAGCCCGCTGGGACGCGGGTCTCAGGAACTCGTCGAGCTTCCTGTCCATTACCCCACCCACATTCCGTATACCCTTAGGTATAAAGGTTTTTCCACCAATCGAAGGCTGAACCAAATGGTATATCAATGGGCACCGAGAGAGCGCAGTTGAGAAACGCTTTTAACTTCCGGCATTTATTTAGGGAAAGAGTAAGAGAGGCGGGTGGAAGGTAATGTGCGGTATAATCGGCTATATCGGAGACGGCAGAGCCTCCCGGATTATTGTCAAGGGCCTAAAAAGGCTCGAATACAGGGGATACGACTCTGCCGGAATAGTTACGGAAGAGGATGGGAGGCTTTACATAAAGAAGGGAGCCGGGAGGATAGACGAACTCTCTAAAGAACTCGGCTTTCTAGAAATGCCCGGCAAAAGGGGAATTGGACATACCCGTTGGGCCACACACGGGATTCCAAATGACATTAACGCCCATCCCCAGACTGACTGCACCGGCAAGATCGCCCTCGTCCACAACGGCATAATCGAGAACTACCGCGAGCTCCGTGAGGAGCTTCTTAAACGTGGCCACCGTTTTGACAGCGACACAGATACTGAGGTCATAGCCCATCTCATAGAGGAGGAGCTCAAATCTGGAGGGAGCTTTGAGGAGGCCATGAGACGGGCCCTTCTCAGGCTCAGGGGTTCCTTCGCGCTCGGCATAATATACACCGAAGAGCCAGACAGGCTGTACTTCGTGAGGAACGAGAGTCCCTTAGTCCTTGGAATAGGTGAGGGAGAAAACTTCGCCGCGAGCGACGTTCCGGCCTTCCTTGAGTACACGAACAGGGTTGTTTTTCTGGACGACAGGGAGTACGCTATCATCGGAAAAGACTTCTGGGTGGTTAAGAACCTCGATAGCGGGAAAATCGTTGAAAAATCGATCCAGGAGATAGGGTGGAGCCTTGAAATGGCAGAAAAAGCGGGCTATCCTCACTTCATGCTCAAGGAGATATACGAGCAGCCAATGGCCATAAAGGACGCCATCCACGGAAACGCCGGGATAATCCGCTCGGTGGCGGAGGAGGTGGCCAGATACGAGAAAATATTCATAGTGGCCATGGGCACTTCGTATCATGCTGGCTTAGTTGCCAAGTACCTCTTCCAGAGGCTAGCAAGGAAGGTTCCAATCGTTGAGGATGCCAGCGAGTTCCGCTACGAGCTTGACGGCATTATAGACGAGAACACCCTTGTCATAGCCATAACCCAGAGCGGGGAAACGGCGGATACCCTCGCGGCCATGAAGCTGGCCAAAAGGAAGTGCGCAAAGGTTCTCGCGATAGTCAACGTTGTCGGGAGCATGGCTACCAGAATAGCGGATTTGACGCTCTACACCCACGCCGGGCCCGAGATAGGCGTCGCTGCCACCAAAACCTACACTACCCAGCTGACGGTTCTTACGATGCTCGCCATCGAACTGGCGAGAGTCCTTGGAACCGCTGAGGATGAGTACCTCGAAAGGCTGGGGAGGGAACTCAACACCGTCCCGGAACTTGTTGAGAGGGTTCTCAAACACGATGGATCGCTGAGAGAGCTGGCCGAGGGGCTCAAAGAAAAGAGGGACTTCTTCTACATCGGCAGGGGCATAAGCGTTCCAACGGCCCTTGAGGGCGCGCTCAAGCTCAAGGAGATAAGCTACATCCACGCGGAGGGTCTGAGCGCCGGCGAGCTGAAGCACGGTCCCCTGGCACTCCTTGAGGACGGCGTTCCGGTTGTGGCGATAGCGCCCGGCGGAAAGACCTTTGACAAAGTGGTCTCGAACATCGAGGAATCCAAGGCGAGGGGGGCGTATATAATAAGCATCGGAAACAGGGACGACCTGAGAAAGGTCTCTGACGTTTTTGTCAAGATGCCTGAAATGGACGAGCTCCTTACGCCGATAGTCTACGCTGTTCCACTCCAGCTCCTGGCCTATCATCTGGCCGTCCTGAGGGGCAACGACCCCGACAAGCCGAGAAACCTGGCCAAGTCTGTCACCGTTGAATGAGGTGGTTTGGATGGTGAAAACGAAAGTTAAGGAGAAACGAAAGAAGAAGGGGGAGAAAACTTCCCTTCCCGAGTACTATCGGAAGTTCAAGGCCTATGGCCTCCCCCTGATAGTCCTCATACTGGCCTACGCCGGCTTCAGGATAAGGAACGTCACCTCAAACTACAAGACCTTCCTCGACCCGGATACCTTCTTCCACTACGAGATGTACAGGATAGCCATCAGCGAGTGGATTCCTAAGTACTTTGCCTACGCTGACCCCCCCACGGGGATAAAAGCAAGTGGCTACCTCGGCCTTTACACCATTCAGGCTGTATTCTACAAAATTGTCTCGGTATTCGGCTACGACCAGCTGGGGGCGTTCAAACTCTGGCCGCCGTTCGTGGGGGCAATGACGATCATAGGAGTCTATCTCCTCGGAAAGAAGCTCCATTCCAACTGGGCCGGCCTCTGGGCGGCAGCGTTCATGATGTTTTCCTACGCCAACTTCAGCAAGACATACTCCGGCAACAACCGTGGTGAAGGACCATTCATGATGTTCTTCATCTACGCCGTGTTCCTCCTCATGGTGTATCTTGATGAGAGGGAATGGAACCTGAAGAAGATTCTCTCCGGGGCAACGTTTCTGCTTACCAGTGTCCTCTACATGGCAGCATGGACCGGAAGCACGTTCGGTGTCAGCATACTGCTCCTCTTCGCGGGCATCACTGTAGTGGTATTGTTCATATTTGGAATGGTGGATGCCCTAAGGCTTTTTGTCAGAGACTTCTTCCCGCTTTATGGTCTTTCACTACTCACCGGTATGGCACTATCCTACACAGGCTTCGTGGGAATAAGATGGTTTCTGATATTTGCCCTAGAGGGGTTCATTGCACTCAGTGCTCTCACTGCGATAATGCTCTACGGAGAAAGAGCTGGCTTAAAGTACTCGGACAAGAAGCACAGATTTGGAGTTGTAGCAGGTATAGCCATCTTTGCCGCCCTAGCATTTTACGGATATTTTGGAAAAGACCTGTTCAAGTTCCTGGGGGCAGCCACACAGTCAAATCCCCTCTACCAGACGGTGGCAGAGCTTGCGAAGACAGACTGGAACACAATAACTACATACTACAGCGTCAAAACGAAGGACGCCATAATCTTCATCCTCTCCGCTGTTGGGTTCCTTATAGTCGCCGCAAGGTTCGTTAGGAAGCTTGTTAAAAACGACCTCACCGGTCACAAGGAGGTATTCCTAGTTACGTACTACATCGGCTCACTCTATCTGCTCCTTCTGGCGGTTCGTTTCGTGTTCCAAGCCTCTGGAGCGATACTCCTGCTGGCGGGTGTTGCGGTTGGTGAGGCCTTCCTTTTTGTGGAGAACATGAAGGAGAGTGTAACAACGAAGGCACTCTACGCTGTCCTTCTGATACTCCTCTTCCTGCCTCTGCCTATTATAGGTGCCCAGTACATGGAAAGCGTTGCCACCAATTATGCTAAATCCCAGGGCTCCGTTCCGGCGGAGTGGGTCAACTCCCTCAACTGGCTCAAGGAGAACAGCAACCCGCTCGACAGCGCGACCAGCTGGTGGGACTACGGCTACTGGATTGAGTCCAGCCTGCTCAGCCACAGACGCTCGGCAACGGATGGAGGTCACGCCTACGACAGGCGTTACATTGTGGCGGACTTCTTCTCCCACTACGGAAACGAGAGCGAGCAGGACTTTGAGGCCTGGGAGCTGAATTACATGATAGTCTGGCAGCAGGACATCTACAAGTTCAACGCCATAAGCTACCTCGGTGGTGCGATAACATACGGCGAGTACAAGAGCAATCCGATGTTCCAGGTCATACCTGCCCAGTACATCCAGTACGCCAACGAGAGCGGAAAGACCGTTGTATACATAAACACAGGGAAGTACGCCTACCAGCCGGTGCTGACGATAGACCTCACCAAGGGACAGGTCATACAGGGCAGGGGCGATATACCCTACGTCCTCTATGTTTTCCAGGGCTACGGGCTTCTGGCGTACCGGAAGATAGCCTTCAGCAACTTCGTGAGGCTGGCGTTCCAGATACCGTTCTCCTTCGAACCGTGGGACGCCCAGATGCTCTTTGCCAACTTCAAACCGGTTCACAGGGACGGCGGAGTTTCGACCTACGAGTTCAGACCCTTCGCAGTTTACAGGATCGACAAGTTCGAGAACGGAACGTGGAAAGCCTTCTACAGCACACTCGGCGGTGGAAAACTCCCGCTGGGAGAACAGAAGTTGAGACTCTGGATATCGGCCTTTGGAAGGGACGTCAAGGATGCAACCCTCATCTTCGAGGCCTACAACGGTAGCGTGCTGGTGAAGAGGGAAATCCTGGCTGAGGGCATCAACATGAACCACCTCAACGAGACTCCCATCGAGGTCAGCCTGACCATACCCAACGCCACCAAGTACCGCTTCATCCTCGTTCAGGACGGCCCGGTTGGGGTTCTCGATGGGCCCGTCTATGTAAACGGCAAGAACGTCGACCCCAGCTACGTCCTCAAGGAGGGAGAAAGCGGGAAACTTAAGCTCACCGCCGCCTTCAGGGAGGAGCGCACGGTTGACCTCTACCTCAGGGCAAGCGTCGTCTACTACATCGCGCCCAACGGAAAGGACATCTATCAGGATAAGTTCTACCTCGAACCCCACCAGGACATTATAACCTACGTACTTGTCAAGAGCGGCATAAGCGTCGTCCCGGGAGACAATGAGATAACCGTTCAGGCTTCGATGCCCGACGGAGTCTTCGATGCATACATCCAGAAGCTCTACCAGAAGTACGGTGAGGACAAGGTCGTCATCGTCAGAAAGAGGGTAGAACCCGTCTTCATAACAAAGAAGGAGTACGTGGTCTGGGAGGGTTAATCCCTCACTATTTTCACGTCTTCGAGCCTTTTTAACCTCTCCTTTTCTGCCGTCTTGGCAACGCCGGGCACGAATTCCCCCTTTGGCTTGATTATGATTGCCTCAACCTCGCCAAAGCCCAGCTTCTTCAGGGCAAAAGCCCTGTGGTGGCCGTCTATGAGGTAGTATCTGCTCCCGTGTGGTATGACTATAACTGGGGCGTTGTAGCCGTGCTTTATCTCCTGAAGAACGACCAGAAGTTTGACCTCGCTCAGCGCCGCCTGGGTGGGCACGACGCTGGCGAGGGGTATAAATGCAGCCTCAAGTTCAAATTCGATGCCGTAAATCGCCTCGTATTCCCGTTTTATCCGCTCGGCTCGCTTCCAAGCCTCCTCACGTGTTATCAGCCTTATCCATCTCAAGGCTTCACGCCCCTGACCGCTATAAAAGCCGCAATGTCCTTGCAACGGCGGTGGAGCTTTCTGTCGAGGCTCTCGGCAAGGCCGTGGAACGGCCAGAAAGATGGGAAGAATATCACCCCGCCGCTCCGGACGTCGGCAAAGCCAGCATCTCTGAGCAGGTCTTCAAGCTCCCCCGGAGTATAGAAGCGAGCGTATCTGTAAGCGGTCTCCACGAACACGCTCTTAAGTCTCTTGAAGACGAACCAGGCGCTCCGTCCGTTCATAGTCGCTATAAGAACTTCGCCCCCCGGTTTCAGGACGCGGCTTATCTCAGCAACAACCCTCTCGGGCTCGTAAATGAACTCGAACATCGTAACGCTGAGAACAAGGTCAAAGCTCTCATCTGGAAAGGGGAGACTGTAGGCGTCGCCTTTTATGCAGTTCAGTCCCTTGGAGCGGGCCACCTCAAGCATACCCTCACTGGCATCCAGGCCGATCACGTCGAAGCCCCTCTTCTTCAGTTCGAGTGTGTAGTTGCCCGTCCCGCAGCCGAGATCGAGGGCCTTTCCTGATTTCGACTGCAGCATGGAAAAGACGAGCCACTTCTCAATCCTGTCAACGTACGTCCCGGTTTTTGTTCTGTACCAGTCATCGTATCTGCCAGCTATTCTGTCGAAGTACTCCGCCATATCACACCCTCATCTTGCCCTCAATAGTCAGGGGCTTATCGGTTCTATCGTCTATTCTAAGGCTTATGACGACCCTCTCTGCCCCGGCTTTGAGGATAGCCTCGTGACAGGCTTTCACCAGCTCAAGAATTTCCTCTACCGAACCCTCAACGACCGTGCCCATCGGACAGGTCCGGTACTTCAGCCCGCTCTTCCTGATAACTTCAATAACCGGCTCAATGTATCCCCCGACGCTTGGGCTCCCCGTCCCGAGCGGAAAGAGGCATATCTCAGCGACCGCCATCAACCACCACCGGCCGGGGGGAATATATGAACCTCATCGTCCTCTTTGAGTTCGGTATCAAGCCCTTTCAGGTGGAGCACGTTGTGTCCGTTAACCAGTATCATGCCGTCAACGGGCTTCCCTTCTGCAACACGCTCAGTTTCTAGGAGCTGTTTTCTGATCTCCGGACTGTAGCGTTCGGCCAGGTATTCTATGAGCTCACGAACCGTTTTTACACCGTGAACCTCAACTTCCTTAGTGCCCATGAGCTCCCTAAACGTCGCGTAAAATTTGACCCTCATAAAGAACCACCGGTATTAATTGATGGGAAACCCTTAAAGTGATTTCGCCATAATCCTATCATGGAGTGTTGAAATTGCTGAACGTCAATCCACCGGAATACTATCCGATTATCGATAAGCTCTTTGCAGGGAGGATTAAAGAGGCTGTGGAGGCCTTTGGAGCATCGTTGGAGGAGCTCACAGTTCTTGTCCAGCCCGAAGAGAGGGTGCTGAACCTGATCTTCCTTTTGAAGGTTAGGGGGCTCCGGAGGTTTCTCTCCATGGACATCGATCCTTTTGTCTACGGTCTTCTGGAAAAGCTGGCATCGGACGCTACGGAGACCCTCGGTAAGGTTTACGGAGTAAGGTTTTCAATCTCTGGCTTCAAGGTGGTCGACGAAGGGCCGGAGGAGACTCACTCAGGGAAAGTTCCCAAGCTAATCGTCAATGGGCCCGAGGAAATAAAGGGAACCCTTGAACGCCTTGGAAAAGGGCTTATAATAACCCTGAGGGAGTGGAACGTGGAGTTTTCAGCCCTCGCGGTAACTGTGCCATTCGAAGAGCCCCACGTACTAACGATAGTCCTGAAGATGGATCGCCTTCTCCCCCCGGAGGAAAAGGGCAATCTTGAGAAGAAGGTCAGACACAAAGCGAGAACGTATCTCAAAACACTGACCCGGAGGGTCTTTCCGCTTGAGGTTAAAATTATAGACCCCGAAGACAGAACCCTGGCCTCGATTCTCAAAAGAAAGGTTGAAATAGAGAAAGCAGCCGAGGAACTCGCCCAGAGTGAGGAAGTTCGGGAGCTCATGAGCCTCCTCGGGAAAGGGACTCTCGATTCCTGATGTAGTCCAGGAGGGGCCTTATCCTCTCCCAGACCTCATTTATACTGCCGTGCCCGTCTATTCTTACATACACGCCCTGTTTCTTATAGAACTTGATTATCGGCTCCATGTTCCTTACGTAAAGGTCGTAGCGCCTTCCAACTATCTCTGGCCTGTCATCTTTTCTCCGTACGATCTTCCCACCACATACATCACATTTTCCCGGAACTTTTGGGAGATGGTATCTGAGGTGATAGACCGCCCCGCACCTGGAGCAGATTCTCCTCCCCGAGATTCTCTCAACGCTCTCCTCCTTGGAGATGGATATCTCCATGGCGACGTCTATGCTCATACCGTGGTCGTAGAGGTAGTTCTCAAGGGCCAGAACCTGTTCCGCGGTTCTCGGATAGCCGTCTATGATGAAGTTTTTCCGGTCACGTCTCAGCCGTGAGATTATCAGCGTGTTGACAACAGTGTCCGGTATCAGGTCCCCCCGCGCAAGGTACCTCTCCAGTTCCCTGCCGAGAGAGCTTCCACGTTCGATTTCAGCGCGTATCATGTCTCCGGAGGAGACGTACGTCAGGCCATAGCGCTCGGTTATTGTCCTGGAGTGGGTGGACTTGCCGCTTCCGGGAGGGCCAAATATCAGGATGTTCATTTTTCTCACCGTTAGTTATTTATTTCCCAAAGGATAAAACACTTATGGTGGTGGCCATGAGGCTGAGCACCGGCTTTGTCCGTGCATCCGGATACGCCCACAAGGTGAGACGCGTTCTCTTCGCACTGACGCGGAAGAAAGTTGATCCGAGAGAGGTTATCAGAGCGGCGGGAGAGCTGAACCAGAAAATCTTCGAGAAGCTCCAAGAGCTCGGCGTTGAGAAGAGCGACGTCATCAGGATAACCGTGCCATTCAGGATCGAGGAGGGGACTATCAAATGGGACTACGAGGGACTGAGCATCGAAGTCTACAGAAAGAGCGAGGAGGAGAAGCTCGCAATGGCAATGGAAGAAATCGAGGAGCGCGAGAGGGCGCTGGAAGAGCAGATAAAGGAGCTCGAAGAGCTGGCACTTCAGCTCAGAGAGACCAGTGAAAAGATTCTGGAAAAGCTGGAGGAGCTCAAGCAGGAGCACACATCGCTGAAGCTCAGGGCAGAGGAGTGAGGAAATCAAGGGAAATACTGAGTCGGATAGCACACGTATTTTTATCTTTATCTTGTTTATCTCCGCTATTAATGCCCCGTCTTTCCCGTTACACCTTGATTTCCCTTTGTTGATACCAACGCCCATAAATTGGATAAAAATCTCAAACCGAAAAGATCCTAATCGTGTTCGTTCCTACAGTTTTGCCTATGGGCGTCCCCTTCGTCAGCAGTACGGTGTCGTTCTCCCTTACAAGCCCGAGACCTTTTATGACCCTCAGTATCTCATCCTCGCTGGTTTCGCTCACGACGAATGGATAGACTCCATAGGAAAACATTAGATTGTTTGCCACCTTCTCGTCAGTTACAAACGCCAGAATCCACTGCCGGGGTTTAAACCTCGATATCAGTCTTGCCGTCTGGCCGGTCCTCGTTGGGGTGAGTATGTATTTGACGTCTATTGAATTCAGGGCTTCCATTATGCTCCTTGCAATAGCATCCTTTATCGTCCTTCTCCGGGCACGGCCAGACCTCTCCCCCGGCTTCATCTCGGCCATCATCGACGTCCACTGGGACTCCCTGTAAGCCTCCGTTGTCTTGGCTATCTTTGCCATCATCTTCACGGTATCCACGGGGTACTTGCCAACGGCGGTCTCCTCTGAGAGCATGACCGCATCGGTTCCGTCCAGTATGGCGTTGGCAACGTCTGTGACCTCTGCCCTCGTCGGCAGTTTCTCCTCGGTCATGCTCTCAAGCATCTGGGTTGCAGTTATCACGGGTTTGCCGGCACAGTTAGCTTTGTGAATGAGCCTCTTCTGGAGTATCGGGAGTTTTTCTATCGGCATCTCAACGCCGAGGTCACCCCTGGCAATCATGATGCCGTCGGAGGCGTTCAGGATTTCATCGAAGTTCCTGACAGCGTCAGGTCTCTCAATTTTGGATATAATGAACATGCTGGCGTTCCTTTCCTCTATAAAACGCCTGACCTTTAACACATCGTAGGCCGAGCCGACGAAGCTTATCCCAACTGCATCGACACCGTGCTCTATGGCGAACTCTATCAGCCTCAGGTCTCTTTCTGTGATTGCGTCTATTGCCATCCGGGCCTTCGGTATGTTGATGCCCTTGTGGGAGAAGAGGGTTCCACCAACGAGAACTTTGCACGTGACGTCCTGCGCTTCAACTTTCTCAACGCGGAGTGCTATAAACCCGTCGCTCAGGTAGATAACGTCCCCCTTCGATACCAGCTTTGGGAAGTCTTTGAACTGTATTGGGATCACCGCCTCATTTCCAATGACGTCCCTCGTGGTCAGCGTTATGGTCTGCCATCTTCTCAGAACAACTGAACCACCCGCTATCTCCCCTACCCTGATTTTGACGCCCGGCAGGTCGCCCAGGATTGCAACCGGCCTGTTCAGCCTGCTGGATGCTCTTCTTATTATCTCTATGGTCTTTGCATGTTGTTCTTCATCGCCATGGGCGAAGTTTATCCTCGCCACGCTCATTCCCGCCTTTATCATGGCCTCAATCGTCCTCTCCTTAAGTGAAGCTGGCCCTATGGTGGCTATAATCTTGGTCTTGTGGGAAGGCAGCCTCATGGTCTCACCTGAGACTCCATTTTATCGCACCACCTAAATAACGTTACCGGAACTTTTATGAATTAGGTTGTCCTAATTACTTTGGTGGTCATATGAACCCGCTTGAGGTCAGGGTGGTTGATGAGAACGGGGAAGAGATAAGCCTCAGGGATGCAGTCCTCGGAAAGTGGACCGTGCTCTACGTTTATCCCAAGGACAACACGCCAGGATGCACAACAGAAGCGAAAGAGTTTACGGAGCTCCTCCCAGAGTTCGAAGAGCTGGGCTTCCAGGTTATCGGCGTTTCAAGGGACTCCGTAAAGAGCCACATAAAATTCAAAGAGAAGCACGGGCTCAGGATAAAGCTCCTCAGCGACCCGGGGGCAGAACTCATAAAAGCCCTCGGCGCCTGGGGCAAGAAAAAGCGCTACGGAAAAGAGTACGAGGGAGTGGTAAGGAGCACGTTCATATTTAACCCAAACGGTGAGATTGTGTGGCAAAAGACCAACGTCCGGGCAAAGGGACACGCGGCAAAGGTCCTAGAGGAAGCGAAAAAGCTGGTCAGCGGTTCATAGAATGAACATCTCAAAACAAAAAAGTGAAGAGCTTGGGGCTCACTTCATAAGAACGAAGCCCACTATGTCGCCATCGTAGGCCAGGAAGACCTTAACCCCGTGGAGGGTCTCGTAGGCGGCATAGACGTCCAGCTCGCTGAGGTCGTAGTTACCCACGACCTTCCCGACGTAGTCGCCGTCGTAGACGAGCTTCTGGACGGTTATGCCGCGGGGGTTGGTGAACTCTTCAACGGTAATCTGGGCAAGATAGTCGCTTACTTCCGCGGGGTCGACGCTGACCTCGGTTAGGTTTGCGGACTTAACTCCAAGCCCCATGTATGGTGTACCTTCTCCAGCCATCATGCCGCCGTTTCCATGCCCCATGCCCCTGGCGTAGGCCATTGGCGTGGTGCCCCTCTCAACTTCCGGGTTAGGCCCCGGAGTGCCCTGGTATGCCGCAACGGCTCCAAATACAAGGCCGAACACGGCCAGTGCCATAAATCCAGCCAGCAACTTCTTCATGTCATATCACCCCTCCATGTGTAATTGCAATATTACATATGACATCTTCCTTTATAAAGGTTTCGGTGGGCGGAAGCTATAAATCCTGAAACTGCGATGGGTTGGTGCCATGAAAAGGGAACTCATAACCGCCATCCCACCGAGAGAGCTGAGAGAGATACTTAGAAAGTCCGGGGCAGGGGTTTCTATCAGCGTGGAGGAGACGGAGCCGTTTCACGGCATGCCCCGGTACAGGCTTACCATCGAGGGGGCCAGAGAGGAAATCGAGAGGTTTATGGAAACGCTCAGACTCGCTAGGGCAGGGGGTTAAATTAAAATCAAGAATTACACGAAATATAGAAATCCCTCTGCCAAAAGGTCTTCCTTTATCCTCCATCCTTTACGAAGCGCCCTAACAAACTTATGTGCGTAATGTACCGGAGCAGGTAATTTCATATCCGCAGAGATGCTCCCATAGTTCAATTCAGTCAATAAAAATATTTCAAAGATATCCTCATTTGTTATCTCCTGGAATTCTACATTTCCCTTAGAGATAACTCTTTTTTTGCTGAGTTTTAATGGGACAGGAGTCCCTGTGGATTGCTTAACCCGGTGGGGCAATAGGTAGATAGAGTCCCCTATTTCCAGATATAGTTTACTATTAGTGAAAATTCTTAGCAATGGGCGTTTGATTATGTTAAATGTTGTTATATTAATGTTAAATAATTTGGAGATGTATGCTAATCCTTCTTCTTCGTCATTTGTGATTCTTCCATCACGCATTATAAGAATCCTCCTACCTTCTAACTCAATCCCAAATTTTCCAAATTGAACAACCATGTCCTTAAAAAATTCTTTCATATCGATGGATTCACCACTCTGCTCGCCAATTTCCACAGGAATTATTTTTCTAATGTATCCTTGGGAATCGAACATTACAGCACTACCTCCGATATATCCATGAGAAAGCTTCATTGGAGTGACGTCAATCCCAATAATGTAGTCATAACTAAATCTATGCTTGAGGACATAATATTTAACGCCCAATTTTGATAGCACCTGGAACAGTATATTATGTCGAACATACAAGTTAAGTCTTGACTCATTGTACCTATCCCTTTTGTATAGTGTCTCCTCATTAACTACTTGAGAAATTACATTGATCGAAAATAGCCTTTTCTTAATTTCATCAAATGTCTCGTTTGGAAGCTTTGTTCGGGTCGCTATAAATGCTAAGCCCAGTTCTGCATTTTTCATTAGGTATGACAGTTTGATACTTAGATTTACGATATCTCTGTCTGAAGTCAAATCTATTGTAAAAATATACTTCTCCCGGATATTTAAAACTGGAAAGTCTACCCAGCTTGAAAGACTTTTCTGGAGACTATTTATTAAGTATGTAAACTCTTTTTTAGCAAAGGTCTGGATATCCTCTGGAAGGGCAGAATCAAGAACTATAAATACGGGTATTTTCTGGAACTCTTTAAGCCTTTTTGGAACTTCGTAAGGCAGTATGATTGGATACTTTCTACTGTTCATCCAAGTGAATAGTTTTGTTTTTGACGTCTTTAACTCGGCTAGCGTAACAGTAACATTACTAGTATTTCTGACCTGCAAAACGTTATTTAAATCAATATCAAATACATTGGCTCTGAATTTAACTAAGGATGGCACTATGACATTTGTGTTAGCTTTGATGTTGTTGAGTAGTCTTGAAAGAAGCAATATCCTCTGATCGGGAGCGAGTTTTAAATAGTCCAAAATCTCCGACGCGAGATTAGCATCCAGTTGTTCCGCATTATATACCGGAACAACGAATTGGGGCAAAAGATGAACTAAGTCTCTCTTATCATGTCGCTTTATAGGTCTAGCGAGGATTATTGGTTGATCTAACTCAACGGGCCCGAATTTCTTGTAAAATTCTTTTTTCAACTCTGGGGTATTCCAGTATCGTTCAAGATGATAGTCATACCAATGTTGGACATCATCAGGATGGCTCTCGATTATGTTGGGGTCACCACTATATCTTTCAAAGCTAGGTTTGTAGACAGTTTTATACTCTGATGCAATATCTCTCAAGAGTATAGTTTCCCGGTGTTCTTTCAAGAAATCTCTCAACATTTCTTTGTTTTTTCCCACGAGTTCCCACAATGTCTTTTTGCTACGAATTTGATGTGATAGATGAAGTAATAAATAAAAATTATTATCATGTTTAATTACCGAGGATTTCACCTCAGGCATAATCTCAAAATCCCCAAAAATTTTTGGCCGCCTATATTTTTGTAGGATTTTAGATAGGGTATAATCTGAAATTCCCTTGTCTCGCAGAATTCTGAGGATAAGTTTACACTGATGGTTCTCAGGGAGTTCACTAAATGATATCTCATCTTCTATAGCAAATTTTCCTTGGTATTCCAGCTCAAGTGGAGTTGCAATAATTCTGTTTTGAGAGTCTATAACTACTCCCATGTTGTTGTATGCGATTCTATAAATATTGGTTCCATCTTCAGGCCTATTGAAAATTTTGTAAAGGTAAATTTCATCTGGAATTATATTAGGGTTTACTTTCACCATATTTGTCAGTACTTCCATAAGCCCCACCACAGATTAGCATTACTTAAATACGTTAAAAAGATTATTCTTGTCTATTCAACCAGAGCGTTTCTAAAACCGAGTTCTCCAACGATTTGAACCGCTTTTTGTCTCTCCTCTATACTCAACCCCCTGCTGATTTCAGGATATTCATCCGCCCGATACTCCGGCCTGTACTGGAACATAACGTTCACCCGGACATCCTTTCCGAGATTTGCAGCTATCCACTCCAGCACCGGCCGCGTGCAGCAGTCGATGTGATCGGGCATCACCAAGTGCCTTATGAGAAACTCCGCTCCGAAGTGCTCTCTGGCGAGGAGGAAGTTCCTCGTCACGACCTCCCAGTAGCGGGGAACCTTAGAATACCTCAAGGCACACCCATCGTTTCCCCACTTAAAGTCGGCAAGATATACGTCAACGATGCCGTCGAGGAGCCTCATGGCTTCTTCGCTCATGTACATATTGGAGTTCCAGATAACCGGAATCGGGACGCTGACGTGCCTCAGGGTCTCAATGATGAAGGGCAGGTTCGGCGTTGGTTCGCCACCGACGAAGTTAACGTTCCTGGCTCCCCTCCTGAAGGCCTCCTCGATTTTCAGCGCCATGAACTCTGGAGCGTGCTCAATCCCAACGCGGTACTGACTTATGTCCCAGTTCTGGCAGAAGACGCAGCGGAAGTTGCAGCCGGAGAAGAAGACTGTGTATGACGGCACGAGCTCCGGCTCCTCACCGTAGTGGAGGAAGTCGCTCGCAACGAGGCTCTCCCTCACGCGACAGTATCCGATGCCCTCCCTCCTGTTCACGCGGCATTTTATCTCGCACAGGGTGCAGGATTCCAGAATCCTACCGGCAATCAGTGCCTTGAGCTCCAGAAGATTTTTCTCCGGTTTCTCACTCAGGTCATTTTCCCTTAACCTATCCATCCCCTCGGTATGGAGATTCCAAAGTTCATCAAGGGAGAGACCGTCTTTGAATCTAACTTCTACCCGCTTTGTGATGGAAGAGGCCGGCTCCTCTGTCCCCTCAAGAATCGAGAAGTAGCGCGGCAGCGCCCTTCTTGCTCCCTCACTTCCCCATCTGGAAATCCGGCCGAGCCACATCATTAAGAAATAACGTCCAAAACCTAAAACTTTTTACCTTACTCCTCCCGGGGATTGCGCTCGGACCACTCGACCGCCCTTTTGAGGCTGATAAAGCAGGAATCGCAGTAGCCGAGCATCCGGGAATCCCATTCTTCCATCGTGGATGGGGAGTTCATGACGCACTCGTTTGAACAGTGGCCGAGGTCGAAGCTGTGGCCAACCTCGTGGAGGATCCCTTTGAGGAGACGGTTTTTGAATAGTTCGAGCTCTCCCTTTATACGGGCCCTTTCTTCTTCGGATACATCTTCCTCATCGGGCCTTTTCAGAAGTTCAGAGAGTCCCGGCGGTTCGAAGGGCTTCATCGACAGAACCATTATTCTCAACCCAATCAGGGTCTCGTGTATCCCCAAAAACTTCTCATAGAAGTCAAAATACGGGTTGCGGGAGACGAGGGGGAACGTGGTGAGTGCGAATATTTTGTTCATCTTTATCCCGGGCCTCTCCTCTATCTCGTTGAGGAGCTTGGCGTGGAGAAACTCCACAAGGACTTCGATCGGGTACGCCCGTATCTTTCCCTCCGAGGTGTATATGTTTATCAGGTAGCCGGGCTCCAGTTTCAGTTTTCCTATGTAGAGAAACCTGAGCGGAAGGCCGTTCTCCTCAAAGAAACGATTTGCCTCATCGAATACATCGAACACGACCTCTTTTATTACCTCCTCCTTCACGAAGTTTCCAGCATAGGTGAAGGCTATGAACTCCATGATTTCATCACAGATGAAAGGCCGTTTTATTCCTATTAAATCTTTAGGTTATTAGGCAGTTGCACCACAAACGTTTTTAAACGCCTTTCAGATGGTCTTCCGGGCGATGGCGTCCGCCCGGGCTTCGAGCCGAACCGCCCGTTGAGGGCTGATGACGCCTGTTCTCCGTCAAAAGCTTGGGGAGGCGGTGGAATGGGCTCGAAGCTATATGAAATTGGACGGTTCGTTAACGCTGATTCGCTCATCAGGTATATAGAGGAGAGACGCCACGAGGACGGCGGTTACTGCTTCGTCAGCGTTCTCGACGACACCAACGTCAACGACACGTACTACGCCGTCAAGACCTACAATCTCCTTGGCATGGAGGTTCCTGAGCCAGAGAAGACGGTGGAGTTCCTTGAAAGGGCAATACAGCCCCAGACGGCGGTCGTTGCGATAGCGATGGCGATGGAGGGTCTGGCAGTCCTAGGTGCAAAGGACGTGGCGATGAACCACGTGGACATCATTTTCACCAAGTACAACCCCCTTGAGGGCAGGTTCGCCGTCGGTCTCGGTGGAAGCGAGGAGTTCGGAACGGCGACGCCGCTGGAGGCAACTTACTGGGTCGTCAAGGCGTTCAAGGCTATAGGCTATGATTTCAGCCCCGATGAGAAGGAAGCCATAAGGGCCTTCGTTATGAAGTTCAGAAACGGAAACGGTTACGGGGTCAAGGGGCCAACCACGACGATGACGTATCAGGCATTATACACTCTCCACGCCCTTGGATACAGGCCACCTAAAAGCCCCCACTTCCGTAACTGCGAAGTCTGTGGCGACTGGGGCGGCTTTACGGAGGTTCCCTACAGCCTTCCCCCCTACCTTGAGCCTACGTTCTACGCTTCCAGGGGGCTTGAACTGCAGGGTGAGAGGCCAGACTGCCCAAGACGGCACATTTGGTTCATCCGTCAGCTTCAGAACTCCAACGGCGGCTTCAGACGTTCGCTGGAACTGGGCATCTCGAACTTCCAGAACACATACCGGGCACTGGCGGTGCTGGACTTCATGGAGAGGTTCATCTGAGTGGTGGGCATGGACCTAATCGGCATGTATCTGAGGGACGCCCTCGGGGAGGGCTGTCCCGTCTGCAGAATACTCCGCAAATACGAGGAGTCGGAAATAGACACTATCCTGTATGAGCACGTGAACAATCCGGGTGTGAGGGAGAAGTTCAAAGAAAGCCTGGGCCTCTGCACCTACCACGCATGGAAAACCCTTGGAAAAGCGTATTCAGAACCCCTGCTGGGCCCCTTAGGCGTGGCCATAATCTACGAACACATGCTGAGGACGTACATAGCCTACCTTGAGAGGGGCACTGTCCCCGAGGAGGGGGAATGCTTCCTCTGCAGGCTGATGGAGGAGAAGGAGAAAAGCACTATAGACGCGTTCGCGGGAAGGATTGAAGAGCTCCTGCCCGAATATGAGCGCTCCGAATCGGTGCTGTGCAGGAATCACTACGTAATGCTCCTCCAAATCCTCCGACGGGAGAACTCCACCGCGGCGGAAAGGCTGGAAAGGGTTCAGATAAAAAAGCTGAGGGTTCTCAGGGAAAGGCTCGACTCGTTCATCGACAAGTTTGACTACAGGGCCAGGGAGCGGCCAACGAAGGATGAGATATCGGCGCTCCCCCTGACGATAGAAGCATTGAAGGGAATCGAAACGGGAATCGCCATAAAACACCGCGAGAAGCAAAAGAGGAGGAGGTTCCCGTGGAGATAGAGGTCACAAACGACGAGCTGAAGATCATAAGGAAAAACAAGCGCGAGATAGAGAAGAGGTTCCGTGACCTGGAGGGGCTTGAGAGGACACTCAGGGTTCTAAAGCTTCGCCTCCTTCTCGAAGGTAAGGACAGGCTGGAGAAAAAGCTGGCTGAGATAAGGGCCAGCTACACCGAGCTCGTCGAGTTTGAGGAAACCGCAAAGCGGGACAAGGAGTTCCTGATGGTGTTCCGGAAAGAGCTCAGCGAGGAAAACAAGAGGCTTAGAGCGAAGCTTGGGTGTAGAAAATGAGGATTACAGTGAGACCAAAGCGGGGCTGGCGAAGGGTGACGTTCAGAATTCCGGACGAGACCTTCGAGAAGATTGGGAAGCTCTGCGAACGCTACGATTTCCGGGTGGAGGAGGCGGTCAGGATAATCCTCCTTCACGGCTACCTCGATGACGATCCAGAAGCCAACGAAACGACGTTCAAAAGGCTCCAAGAAGAGATAGCCCGGCTTGATGGGGAACTCTACGAGCTGGAGGGCAAATGGTCTCCCCTAAAGTTCCGCTCGTACTACATCGCCATGGACAACCAGAACCTCGCCATACAGCTCTCCGCCATGATTGCCGAGAACAAACGGCTCCGGGAGCAACTGGGACTTCCAAAGCGGGACTACAGTGAGGCCGAGGAGAAGATACACTACTACCTCAACTTCGAGGGTAGGGAATGAACACATCCATTGACTCCGCCGGACTGAACGTGCTCTCCCTGGATACATCCAGGTACCAAAATTTTAAGTATGCACTGCCAGACGCACCCAGAGAAACAGGAAGAACAAAAACAAGGTGAGGAAAATGAACCCCAGGATAGTACTGGCAATCGCACTCGGCGGGGCCCTAGGCGCGCTGGCGAGGTTCTACATCTCGGGCATACTCCCGGTTTACAGGGACTTCCCGGTTGGGACGCTCCTCGTGAACAGCATAGCCAGCCTGATCCTGGGCTACCTGTACGGCCTGCTCTTCTGGGGCATAGGAATTTCAAGCGAGTGGAGGCTCTTCTTTGGAATGGGCTTCTGCGGGGCACTGAGCACGTTCTCAACCTTCTCCTACGAGACCTTCTCGCTCCTGCGCGAGAGAGAGTATTCCTTAGCCCTTTTGAACATCTCGGCAAACGTTATAATCACAATAGGCCTAATATTCCTCGGGTTCGTCCTTGCAAGGAGGTGATTTTGTGGTCGAGGTCGAGCACTGGAACACGCTCCGCCTTCGCATTTACATAGGCGAAAACGACCGCTTTGAGGGAAAGCCTCTTTACAAGGCCATCGTTGAAAAGCTCCGGGAGATGGGAATCGCCGGTGCAACCGTTTACCGGGGCATCTACGGGTTCGGCAAGAAGAGCAAGGTTCACTCGGCGGACGTTATGAGGCTTTCAACGGACCTGCCCATAGTGGTGGAGGTGGTTGACAGGGGATACAAAATTGAGAGGGCCATAAAC
Source organism: Thermococcus thermotolerans (assembly GCF_024707485.1). Taxonomy (NCBI): domain Archaea; kingdom Methanobacteriati; phylum Methanobacteriota; class Thermococci; order Thermococcales; family Thermococcaceae; genus Thermococcus; species Thermococcus thermotolerans. Next base: position 415,466 of record NZ_CP102602.1, on the reverse strand, counting down.
GAGATAAAGCCCATGATAAGGGACGGCATGATAACAGTCGAGCCCACGATAGTCGTGTGGGTGGGCACGAAAGAAGAGGTGAGCAAGTTCGAGGAGGACGCTGTGAGGGAGCTTTGAGCCTCCCAAGTATTATATATGAGTTGGTGCAACTCTTTCTGGAGGTGTCATCATGCTTCACCACGTTAAGCTTATTCACGCCACGAAGAGCCGGAAACTCGTTGGAAAGAAGATTGTCCTGGCAATTCCAGGCAGTATAGCCGCCGTCGAGTGCGTCAAACTCGCAAGGGAGCTTATCCGCCATGGGGCGGAGGTCCACGCAGTGATGAGCGAGAGCGCGACCAAGATAATCCACCCCTACGCGATGGAGTTCGCCACAGGAAACCCCGTCGTGACGGAAATTACCGGCTTCATAGAGCACGTCGAGCTCGCCGGAGACCACGAAAATAAAGCCGACCTGATCCTCGTCTGCCCGGCAACGGCAAATACGATTGGGAAGATAGCCTGCGGCATAGACGATACCCCCGTTACAACCGTTGTAACGACGGCCTTCGCACACACGCCCATAATGATCGCCCCTGCGATGCACTCCAGCATGTATGAGCATCCGATTGTCGTCCAGAACATCGAGAAGCTCAAGGAGCTCGGCGTCGAGTTCATAGGGCCCCGCTTTGAGGAGGGCAAGGCAAAGGTTGCTTCGATTGACGAGATCGTCTACCGCGTAATAAAGAAGCTTCATCCAAAGACCCTCAAAGGAAAGCGCGTTCTCGTCACCGCTGGAGCAACGAGGGAGTACATAGACCCGATACGGTACATCACCAATGCGAGCTCCGGTAGGATGGGGGTCGCGATCGCGGAAGAGGCCGACTTCAGGGGGGCGGAGGTAACTCTGATTAGAACCAAAGGGAGCGTTCCGAGCTTCGTCGAGAACCAGATTGAAGTCGAGACCGTCGAGGAGATGCTCGGGGCGGTAGAAAGGGAGCTGAGGGCTAAAAAGTACGACATCGTTGTTTTAGCCGCCGCCGTAAGCGACTTCCGCGTTAAGGAGAAGGCCAGCGTGAAGATAAAGAGCGGAAAAACTCTAACCCTTGAGCTTGGGCCAACGCCGAAGATAATAGACAGGGTGAAGGAGCTCCAGCCGGACGTTTTTCTCGTAGGGTTTAAGGCCGAGACAGGGCTGAGCGAGGAGGAACTTATCGAGGCCGCCAGAAAGCAGATAGAACGGGCAGGGAGCGACCTCGTTGTGGCCAACACGCTTAAGGCCTTTGGCAGCGAGGAAAACGAAGTCATTCTCGTGGGCAGGGACTTCGTCAAAAAACTTCCCAGAATGGGCAAGCGGGAGCTGGCCGGGAGGCTTCTCGATGAGGTAGTTTCGGTGATCGGGTGAGGGGTTCCCATTACTTTTCTTTTAACATTCGGTTTTAAACCAAAAGGTTCATATCCCTCGGAGAAGACTTTATACGGTGACGCACATGAAGAGGATAGGCATAATCGGCGGAACGACCCCGGAATCAACCTGTTATTACTACAGGAAATACATAGAGATAAGCAGGGAGAAGTTTGGCCCCTTCACCTTCCCGGAGCTCATAATCTACTCGATAAACTTCGAAGAGTTCAGGAACAATCCCCGCGGCTGGGAGGGGAGGAAGGAGATACTCATAAAGGCCGCAAAGGCCCTTGAGCGGGCAGGAGCGGAAATCATCTCCCTCTCCGCAAACACTCCCCACATAGTGTTCCCCGAGGTCCAGAGGGCCGTCAGCGTGCCTATGGTCAGCATAATAGACGCGCTCATCGAGGAGATGAAGAGAAGAGGGGTCAAAAAGGTTCTCCTCCTTGGCACCAAGACCACAATGACGGCAGACTTCTACAAAGATGCCCTCACGGGGGCGGGTTTTGACATCATAGTGCCTTCCGGGGAGGAGATTGACGAAATCAACAGGATAATCTTCGAGGAGCTGGCCTTTGAGAACCTTAAGAGCAAATCGTACCTGGTCGATCTTATCGAAAGGTACGAGAAGAAATACGGCATCGAGGGGGTAATCCTCGGCTGTACCGAGCTGCCGCTGGCGATAAAGCAGGGCGACGTCTCTGTCGAGGTCTTCGACACGGCGGCAATCCACATGAGGAAGCTGATAGAAATAGCGAGTGATTTTTAAGCCCTTTTCTTCCCCTTTCCCCAGGTGGGGAAGATGGAAATCCGTGAGTTTCAGGGGATGATCAGGGACATCTACTTCCACAAGGACTCGAAGCGCGGGGTTGATAAGACCTTCCTCTGGTTCGTCGAAGAAGTTGGAGAGCTGAGCGAGGCGATAAGGAAAAACGACAGGAAAACGATGCAGGAGGAGTTTGCAGATGTTCTGGCGTGGCTCGCGAGCCTAGCCAATCTGCTCGACATCGATATCGAGGAAGCGGCGAAGAAGAAGTACCCCGGCGTCTGTCCCTACTGCGGAAAAAAGCCGTGTGAATGTGAGGAGAAGTTTTAATTTTCTAACTCAAGAGCTTTCTTTGGGGGTAGTCATGAAGCCAGAAGATGGGCCAATCACGCTTGGCGATGTAAAGCTCCTGGTGAGGGAACTGTTAGGATACACCATAACAGACCATCAACTCAAAAAGGACTTGATGGAGTGGCTTCAGTCAAAGGGGCTAACCGTGGACTACGTTAGGATTCGAAGAGGAAAGAGCTTCAGGTACAATCTACCCGTGGAATTCGTAGAGTATGAGCTGAAATTATGCAAGAAAAGACTAGAAAGGGAAACACTCTCCCGTGAACTGTATGGGGAGTTCCCCTTTGTGAAGATTCATCATGGAACGCTTGAGGAACTTTCGAAGAAATTTGAGAGACTACCCTCTCACGAGCTGTACCCTGTGGTCAAAGCCGCAATTAGAACCGCCATTGAAAGACGAAGTGCTTCTGCTCAAGCACAACTCGTCATTGAGTACACATGCTGGGGACTCTGTCACTCGCATCATAATCGGGCCACTTTCAAACCCATTGTCATACTCAACGTAAAATCTGGCCTTTTTATCATGGCAAGATACACCAAAGATGGTCTCGAGACTAAGCTTATAGAGGATCCATTTGTGCGACCACAAATAAAATAGCAGTATGTAGTATATCCCAGTCACTCATACACGTTTTCCCTTTTTCCAAATTTAATGACAAGAATAAGCAGTTTCTTCCGTTGGAGTTCGTAAATTACCCGGTACTCACCCAAACGAACTCTAAACGTGTTATCTCTCCCTTTGAGCTTTTTAACGTCAAACTTTTCAGAAGGGACCGGGTTGAATTTAAGCTCTTCAATTAGCTCCCCAAACTTTTTCCTCACGTTTTCTGGAGCATCCTTCAGTTTTTTCAGAACATTCCTGTGAAGGAGAACTTCGTAAACCATTCAAAGCACCTCAAAGGCCAAGCTCCTTCTTAGCCTCCTCCCAGGGCACTCCGTTTTCCAGCGTTTCTTTGGAAAGTTTTTCGAGTTCCTTAAGCTCCTCTTCGCTAACTTCCTCTTCCTCAAGCTCCTGAATCTTTAGCTTAAGAAGCTCTTCTTCTATCTCGTCCAGTTTTTTCCTCATAAGCTGGATATCCCGAAGTATGAGGGCAATGTTTATGCTCTCGCTCATCACACCACCTAATCTGAACTGAACTCCAAACAACTTAAACCTTGCGCGTCTTTTCGACCGCCATCTTAACGGAAAGACTTTTATACTTCCGGACGCACTATTCTATGCAGTAAACCGAGGTGATGTGCATGCATGAACTCGTAGAGTTCGCCGTTGAGAAGGCCCTCGAACTGGGGGCGGGCTACGCGGAGGCGCGCTTCGAGGAGAAGAACGGCACTTCTCTAGCGATGAAGAACGGCAACCCTGAGGGGCTGAGCATAATATCTGAGAAGGGAATCGGTGTAAGGGTTCTGGTCGATGGGGGCATGGGCTTCGCTTCAACCAACGTTCTCACTAAAGAGAGCGTCGCCGAGGCGGTCAAAAAGGCAGTTAAGCTCGCAAAGGCGGCCTCCAGGGTGAGGAACGAGTCGATAAGGTTCAGCGATGAGGACTTCCACCGCGTTTCCTACAAGGTTAAGATGAAGAAGGACTTCCGCGATGTTTCTCCGGAGGAGAAGATGGAGCTCCTCAGGAAAATCGAGGAGGAGGTAAAGGGGACCGGGGTAAACGTGCCGATGAGATACCTCGGCTACTCTGACCAGCTCTGGAAGAAGATCTTCGTCAACAGCGAAGGAGCATACGTAAAGAGCAAGATCCCGCGCGTCTCCGTTATGTACAACCTCGTCGTTTTCGAGAACGGTCAGATGGAGCAGGCACCCTTCGTCCAGAGGGCTTTCTCCGGTGGCTTGGAGCTCATCGAGAAGGACGAGCCGTGGAGCTGGGCCGTCAAGGACGTTCAGGCCCTAAAGAAGCTCATCTATGAGGGACAAAAGCCGCCCGAGGGCAAGGTTGACCTCGTCATAAGCCCGGAGGTCGCTGGCATAGCTGTCCACGAGAGCGTTGGACATCCATACGAGGCAGACAGGATATTCGGAAGGGAGGCAGCCCAGGCCGGGGAGAGCTTTGTTAAGCCCGATATGCTTGGCGAAAGGATTGGAAGCGACGCCGTTACCGTCATCGAAGACCCGACTATACCAAACAGCTGGGGCTTCTACCTCTACGACGATGAGGGCGTCAAGGCGAGGCCGCGCTACCTCATCAAGGACGGAATAATCACCGAGTTCCTAACGAACAGAGAATACGCCGCAAAGCTGGGCCAGCGGTCAAACGCAGCCGCGAGAGCGATAAACTACAACCGCGAGCCCATAGTGAGGATGGCCAACACCTACCTCGCCCCCGGTGACTACTCCTTCGAGGAGCTCATCGAGGACATCAAGCTCGGCGTCTACATGGTGAGCTTCAACGAATGGAACATCGACGACAGGCGCTATCAGCAGAGGTACATCGGCAGGGAGGCCTACCTCATCGAGAACGGCGAGATAAAGCACCCGGTCAGGAGGCCTATCCTTGAGATAACCACCAGGGCCCTGTGGAGCAGCGTCGATGCCGTTGGCAAAGAGGTCGAGATGTTCCCGGGAACCTGCGGTAAAGGCGAGCCCGGGCAGGGCGTGCCGGTCTGGATGGGCGGAGCACACGCGAGGCTTAGGGATATCCCCCTAAGGAGGCCGTGAGGTGGTGGAGATGTTCGACGTTAACGAGTTCATCCTTAAAAAAGCCAGGGAGCTTGGATTTGGCGACGTCGTCGTTCTGGGCTATGAGACCAACCGCAGACAGGTCCGCTTCGCCAACAATGAGATAACGGTAGCAAAAAACTGGCACGAGCGGAAGGTGGAGCTGTTCGTCGAGCTTGAGAAGCGCGTTGCCGGAACGAGCATCACCGAGCTGAGCGAGGAGAACATCGAGCGGACTCTGAAGACCCTCCTGAGCAACATGAAGGGAATGGCGCCGAAGGAGGACTACTACGGCATCGCTGAAGGACCATTCGAGTACAGAGATATTCCGGAGACCTTCGATAAGTCCATAGTCGAACTCGACGAACCAAACGAGTACGTTGAGAGGGCAATCAATGCGGCACTTGAGGAGGGGGCGAAGCGCGTCGCCGGTGTCCTCTACACCGACCACAACAGGCTTTATCTGACCACGAGCAACGGCGTCGAGGCCTTTGAAGAGGGAACGGGGATAGAGATAAGCGTTAGGGCATTCATCGGCGACCTAGAGAGCGGACACGGAACGAACTCGGTGAGAATTCTCAAGAAGTTCGACCCGGAGTCAGCCGGCAGGAAGGCCGGCGAGATTGCAAAGCTCGCCCAGAATCCGGAGCAGGGGCCGGAAGGAAAATTCGACGTCATCTTTGACCCCTTAGCCTTCGCCAACCTGCTGAGCTACATGAGCTTCATGACATCGGCTTACGCGGCAGAGGCCGGTTTTAGCTTCCTGGTGAACAAGCTGGGTCAGAAAGTAGCCAATGAAATCGTCACGATAAAGGACGTCGGCAACATGCCCAACGGCTATGGCAGCAGAAAGTTCGACGACGAGGGAGTGCCCACGAGGGAGACCACGATAATCGAGAACGGAACCTTCAAGACCTTCCTGCTCAACACCAGCATGGCGAAGAAGTACGGGACGGAGACGACGGCCAACGCCGGCTTAATGATGCCCCATGCCTGGAACATCGTCCTTGAGCCGGGCGATTACACCAAGGAGGAGCTCTTCAGCGAGGTGAAGAAAGGCATTTACATCACTAACGTCTGGTACACCCGCTTCCAGAACTACGTCGCCGGCGACTTCTCGACCATCCCGAGGGATGGGATATTCCTCGTGGAAAACGGAGAGCTAAGGCCGATAAGGAACATCCGCGTGAGTGACAACTTCCAGAGGATCCTTGAGGGGATCAAGGCGCTCGGGAAGGAGAGCTACCACATCCACTGGTGGGAGGTCAGGACGCCGGTTTCAACGCCGTACGTTCTCGTGGAGGACGTTGGCATAACCAGGGCGACGAAGTGAACCATGCTTTAACTTTTTAACACTATTTTGTGAAACGACTTTAAACAGACTAAAAGTTTTAAATATTCATTACACAAACCGCCAACGGCAGGTGAGATGTGTGCTGGAAGTCCTGAATGTTGTGATGAGGTTCTCAACGTGGGGGTTTACCACCTACAGGTGGATAAGAAAACGTGAGGAATTCCTGCTCTTTCTGAGCCTGGCGCTGTGGATAGACTCCCTCGCGGCCCTTGCTCAAAAGCCGATCCTTGAAAATCTGGGACTCAATCCCGAGGCCAAAGTCCTGGTTCCCCTCCTTTCCCTGCTGGCGGTGGTCGAGGGAATACTCCTTCTCGCGACTTCCCTCTGCCTCCATGAACGACTCAGGAGCACGAGCGGTCAGATCCTGATAATTTTAACCGCGGTGAGTGGGTCTGCGTACGTTCTGCTCGCGACGCTCTTTGGTACACCCCCATGCTCATGATGGCGTTTCCTCTGCCCTTTTTGGGACTGTCTCTCATGGCCACGGGATACACCCTCATGAGAAAGGAGATAGGAATAAAGAGCACCGCCACGCTGTTCCCCGTGGGTGCATTTCTCCTCGGTGCCATCAACCTCACGTATCCCGCAACAATAACAACTGCACTTGCTCCATATCTTTACGGCGCTGGAGCACTGTTCAGGGCGATGATGTTTATTGGGATGGCAAAGTATGCACTTTTTCAGATCGTACCTCCCAAGGCCCCAGTGGGTAATATACCCCATGGCGCATTCTACGTGGACAATAAGCGATATATCTCATTAATCCTCCAGAGGATGAAGTACACAGGAAACGGGGTTCTTATCACCAGAACACCTCCTGAGGATGAGACTCCCACGTTCCCCGTCTTTTGGGTTACTCGGGTTGCTTCGACTGCCCCATGGAAAAACATTGTGACTGTACGGCCCACCGATATAGGGATACTGATAGACCTTGTCAAAAAACATCTCGAAAAGGGACACTCAATTGTTGTCCTCGACTGCTTCGAATATTTAGTACTGGAAAACGGCTTCGAAAATGCGTTCAAGTTCCTGCTCTCATTGAAAGACCACGTTGTCAAATTTGGAGGTACTCTTATAGTAGTCACTGATCCGTCTATGTACTCCGAAAAACAATGGACGGTTATGTTGAGGGAGCTTGACAGGCTGGAGTTTTGACGCTCTCCTGTGGCACTCAACTCAAAAAGCATCGTGTACCTCTATCAAAGTCAGCATGAATAAGTTCCACTACACGCCTTCCATTTCTTTTTGTTGGTTGAGTGTATTATACACATTATTAGTTCGTACCGCGTTTTAGGGTACCTCTCCCAAATTCGTTTTTCAGCGGTAGCAATAGGCCGGAAAGACTACTCCGCCAGATGCCTCAGCTCTAGTGGCTCCCTCAGCGGGCCGAGGCTGGCCAGCTTGAAAGCCAGGCCGATGCCGAAAAGAACCACCGCGAACAGCAGTCTGGCTTCACTCAACCCGAACCTGTCAACGGCGAACCCGTAGAGGGTGTAGAAGAGGGCCATCACCACTGCAGAGAACATCATGTTAAGGGAGAGAACGGTTGCCCTCTTTTCGCTCGGTATCCTGTGCTGGAACTCTATGGAGACGTTGAAGCCGAAGGCCGTGTTCACGACCGTCGCAAGGACTCCAAGCAGGACGATGAAGAGCGGGTTCTGGAAGAGCACCGAGAGGGCTGTAAAAACCGGAATCGCAAGGGGTGCCATTTCATAGGCCCTCACGCTCCACTTCTTCCCCAGTCTAATCCCGAGGAGCCGGGGGAGGGTTTTGATAACAACCTCGACGATGCCGAGAAGCCCGAGGGTGCCCATTAGAGTCGTCCCAAGCTCTCCCGCGAGAATCTCGCCGAGATATGGCTCGAAGAACTTTCTGAACTGGTTGATGGACATCGTCACGGCGATTGAGATGAGAATCAACGGGAGGAGGTCATTTTTGAAGAGCTCTCTGGCGGAATGGAGAACGTGAATGTGGTAAGAAACCTCAGGCCTCCTGAACTCATACTCGGGTATGGATAGCGCCGTCACGAGGGCTCCGAGCTCCATCATGAGCGTCATGACGAGGGGTAGGGTGAATCCATAGAGCTGTGCCAGAAATGCGCCGATTGAAATCGAGAACGCGGAGGAAATAAGCGTCAGGGTCTTGATGTCCTTCATCACCTCGCGGTAGCGCTTTTCCATCCCTAGGTACCTCAGATTGTCGAAGAGCCACGCCTGAAGACTGCCGCTCACAAAGGTCGCCCCGAGGGAAGAGATGACGGCGTAAGCTATCAGCATAGGGAAGTTCCGGAGAAGGATCAGGATGACCGTCCCGAAGGAGAAGAGCGCCATTCCGATAAGAACGCTGGTCTTTCTGCTCACCTTGTCGGCCACGACACCGGTCGGAACCTCAAAGAGGAAGAAGCCGAGGGCGGAGATTGCACTCACAAGGCCGATCTGACCGTAGGTGATGCCCTTCGAAAGATAATAGATGACCGTGAGGTTACCGATGAAGGCCGTGTTCATGAGGACGAAGAGGAGCCTGTACCTGCCCAGCAGGTTCATTCCACCACCCGGGATGGGAAGTTGAATCCCCGAAGGATTTAAGTTTTTTGAATGATGTGGGAAAGAATTCCGGGGATTAAAGAACTGTGAGTCACATTATTCTCCAAAGCTCCCGGGAAATTCCCCAGACCTGTGTAACAGGACGGAACGACCGAGAAAACGCTTAAAAACTTCTTCATGCAAATGAAACTGGGTGGTTGGGAAAATGGAGGCCATCGAAAACTCCCGGTTGAATAAGTTCCACTACACGCTTTTGGCCATCCTCGGAACCGTATGGGCGTTCATAGCCGTGAACACGATTTCAGCGGGCTTCGTGATAGCGCTCCTCAAGAACGACCCGGCCTTCCAGGGAAGCCTCACAAAGCTCGGCTCCCTCGGCTCAGCGGCGCTCTTCGGCATGCTCTTCGGCGCGTGGCTCTTCGGCTACCTTGCCGACAGGATTGGGCGGAAGAAGACGCTCATCTTAGCAGTCTCAACCTTCTCCCTCGGCTCGATAGTCAGCTCGTTCGCAGGGAATCTGGACGCCCTCATAGTCCTCCGCTTCATCGTCGGCCTCGGCCTCGGCGGTTCTCTGCCGGTTGCGAGCTCCTACTTCGCCGAGTTCATGCCCCGCTCGATAAGGGGTGCGATGATTTCTATCCTTGAGAGCTTCTGGGCGGTGGGGACGATAATCATAGGAGTGGTCGCTATCCTAGTCAAAGCCGACTGGAGGAGCATACTGCTCTTCGGCGGCGCGATAATACTCATCCTTCCGCTTCTTCTAACCCTGCCTGAATCGCCGCGCTTCCTTCTCGTCAAGGGGCGCGTTAAGGAGGCAGAGGAGACCATAAGAAAAATCTTCGGCGTGGAGGTAAAGCTTGAAAAGCCGGAGATGGGCAAGAAGACCTCGATCGGCGACCTCTGGAGGCGCCATGGTAAAACGACCCTCATGCTCACGATAGCCTGGTTCAGCATAGCCTTCGCCTACTACGGCTTCTTCATCTGGCTTCCGAGGTTTCTCTCGACAACGCTGGGAATCACCGTCTTCAGGAGCTTCCAGTACTTCATAATCACCGCCATAGCCCAGCTGCCCGGCTACTGGAGCGCCGCCTACCTGCTTGAAAGAATCGGCCGGAAGAAGACCCTCTCCTACTACCTCCTGCTCTCGGGAATAGCTGGAGTCGGCTTCTACTTCGCGGCCAACTCAGGCAACGAGGCGGCGATAATAGCGAGTGCCATAGCCTTCAGCTTCTTCAACCTCGGTGCCTGGGGGGCCATCTATGCCTACACGCCGGAGCTCTATCCCACTGCAGTCAGGGGCACCGGAACAGGCTGGGCGGGAGCTATGGCGAGGATAGGCGGAGGAATCGCGCCCATCCTTGCCGGCAGGATAATGGAGCTGAGCGGGAGCGCCTTGGCGGTACTTGTGATTGCCGTGGTGGCGATAATAGGTGCGCTGGATGTCTTAGCGCTGGGAGAAGAGACGATGGGAAGGGAGCTCGCCTGATAACTACCAGGTAGAAAAATTCATAAAGTATACCTCAAAGGATTTTTGAATAACCTCAAGGAGGTGATTAATTGAAGAGAGCCATTAGTGTTTTACTAATGGTGAGTCTTCTTGGATATTTTATCGGAAACTTCGTGGTAGCAACCTCCCAAAGCAATGCCCCTATGGGATGCTGGGAGATTTATAAACACGACGTGGATGACTATGTATGGAACAACGGAGAGTGGTACTGGGCGGGAGTCAGAGGCTACGTCAAGGTATGTGATGGAAGCGCATCTATCGAGACCAATACCGTGGAGCACATATATGCAGTCTCCTGGAGCAAAGGTACAAAAATTATCGAGGGTCCATACAAGGTCCACACATCAAAAATTGCATACACCAAATTTGAATATCAAAGGATCACAGGAGAGACTGGATGGGCATATGCAGTTATCTACGCAAATCCAGTACCGACCCCAACAGTGACCATGAACAGCGGTGATGATTCGTGAAACATAAACATCTGCCAATACTCTTCATTTTCTTCTTATTAACTATGATAGTGCCTAAAACAAACGCTACTCAAAATTGGCTCAAAACTGGTGTATATGCTACTTATATCCTTCCTGAACCCGAAGGCGGCCCAAGGGATGTCAAGGACTTGTACATGTTCCAGCTCTATCCAGAAATGCTTCCTTCCAGTGTTAAAATCGACATCATAAGCCGCTTGAGCGACGATTCTCCCTGGAAAAAAGACGGCTTTCCCTTTGTAATCGGAGACTGTACGAGGATATTCCTTCGTTTTGAAATCATCGATATTCAAAAAGAATTTGTCCGTGTTAACATCAGTGTGACGTTTGTGAATGCCACCCTCGAGGGCAACTATCTCGAAATAATTCCCAATCTGACGATATGGAAGGTGCTGAACCTTAACCTGACGACCATGACGTACTTTGATAACGGAACCCCAATCGGAAAGGCCACCCTCTTCATTGACCCCTCGAATCCACCGAGACCCGGGGAGGTGCTCTTCAGTCTCGAGGGGCTTTCAAGGGAGACCAACGTTTCGGTGGGAAACGTCACCTACAGTGCCTATGGCAACAGCACGGTTCTGACGTACTACAGACCCTTCAGGCCGCCCCATATCGGAATAACAACCAGGAGTTTCTACTTCAGCGATGCCGGGAGGAACTGGTCAATCTCTGGAGGCGGAAGAGAGGAGTACACCTACGACTTCCTAACCGGCGTCATGATAGCGGGGACTTTCAGCCACTCCGCCGAGCTGATGGCACTTGGAGTTTTCGGCATCGACAGTATGGACCGAAGGATCCGCGGAAAATCCGAAGATGGTGTGTGGCCGGACGGCATTAAACTTTACGACACGAACATCGCTTTTCCCGACGAAGGAAACTCTTCCCCTCCCGATAGCCCCGGGAGGTACTACCTGTACTCCGGAATTCTGGCACTGATGGCTTCACTTCTGATGAGGTGGTGGAATAATGGGCACCGTTAGAACCCAGCTGGAATGGGAGCTGAACGACCCGCTGAAGCTCGCCGTTTTCCTCTTCGGGTTCCTGCTGACGGGGCTGGCGTTCTTGAAGGACGCCCTCAGTATGGGAGCAACCGGCATGTTGAGCCCCTTCAGCCAGGAATCCGCCGTTCACTACGCCAGGACCATTCCAAGGCTCGCCCTGCCTGTTTTGTCCCAGGAAGCGTACAGCGTTCTTGTCTTCGTTGCAGTTATGCTCTCCAGCCTTTCAATAAGGGGCGAGATGGACTCGCTGGCAGCTCTAACCGTTTACTCACTCCCGATCAGGAAGTGGAAGTTGTTCCTGATCAAGTTTTCCTCAATCCTCCTTCTAACGACCCTATCGTTCGTGGTCCCCTATTTCCTGGCCGTGGGGTACGTCCTCTCTGGCTCTCCTTCTCTCCTCGCCGGGATACTCGGAGACGGGGTTTGGAGTAACGTTCTGGCGTTTTTCCTGATTGCGGTCTTCTACACGGTCTCGGTCTCCCTTTTCATAGCCCTGCTGTCACCGAATTCGTTCGCCTCGATTCTGGGGGGACTCTCAGTACTGTACGTTCCGGTTATTCTCGGGATATCTAGCCTGCCCCCGTTCAGCATCTCCGCCGCCATGTCATCCTATCTGAGTTCGGTGGCCTACGGAATGGGGCACACAGTTGCCGCCTACGGGAATGTGGTCAGAGTCGGGTTTTTCCTCCCTTCCATGTTGTTGGCGGCATCGATACTCCTCAGCGAAAGGAGGGATGCCCGGTGAGAAGGTTTGCGGTGTTCCTTCTGCTCGCACTTCTCCTCTTCACCATAGAATCGCTATTTCTCCCCAGATACTACCAGGAGACCCCAACAGCCTACGGGTTCTTCAGCGATGATGGTTCCTCCGTTTCGGTGTTTGTCCCGACCGCGAGGAGGGTTACCATCAGCGTCGTAACTGAGAATCAGGATAGGTATGAAATCGAGGTCTTCGATGGCGTCCGGAACAGGTTCATCACGAACCTGACCGCAATGGGGAACATGTACCGGGAGCTGGAACTTCCCGATTCCGGCACGTACTATTTCGTGTACCGTGGAAACGGCACTGCGAGGATAGCCGTTGGAACCCTCGCGATGTATCAATCTAGAGAAGTGCTGAAAATTGAGTACCTGGTCGGCGGAACGGTGGCGTTTGTTCTCGCCGCGCTAGTCTGGGTGGGGGTGAGGCAATGATAGTGAGGGCAGAGAAACTTACAAAGCGCTTCGGGAGTGTCCTCGCCCTGAACTCCATTGACGTTGAGATTCCGGAGGGATTGACGGTCATAGTCGGCCCCAACGGGGGCGGCAAGTCCACTTTCCTGAAAATCGCCGCCGGAGCGTACAGGCCGACTGCGGGAAGGGTTGAGGTTCTCGGAGAAGACCCTTGGAAGAGCGAGCAAATAAAGAGGAGAATCGGCGTCTCCTTCGACCCGCCGGCCCTCCCGCCGCTGAGGACAGGGCTGGAGTGGTTGGAATACATCTCAGAGGCCAGAGGGGGCGATGGAGAGAGCGTCCTAAAGGCCGCGGAGATGTTCGGGGCCCGGAGATTCATCGGAAAAAAGATTCGAGACTACTCCGCGGGAATGAGGAAGAGGGTAAGCCTCGCCCAGGCGTTCGTGGGAGACCCGGAAGTGGTGTTCCTCGACGAGCCGCTGGCCAATCTCGACCTAAAAGGCATGAGGGATGTAATGGAGGTTATAAGGGAAGAACACAAGAACGGCCTGAATCTTGTGATAATCTCCCACATCTGGCGCCCCTTCATGGAAATAGCAGATTACGCTGTTTTAATAGCAGCTGGGAAGGTACAGGCCGCTGGTTCCCCTCAGGATATTCTGCCGTTGCTGGAAAAAGCGTTTCCCCTGTGAGGTGAGGATAATGAAAAAGATCGCAATCCTGATCAGCATGATGTTTCTGCTCTCCATCGCGACTGGGAGTGTTAGTGCGCTTCCGAAAAGCGGTTACGGCGTATTGGTCGTGGACTCGGATTCTGGCGCAAGTGTTTTCATCGTGGAAGAACGGATAAACTTCACAGCACCGGCGTGGGTGGAACTCCCTGCATCGAAAGAGGGTGAGAACTACACCCTGATTATAAAGATAAATGGGCTGGACGTGAAAATCCCGGTTCTAATCAAAGAGGGGCTGACAACCATAGTGAAGGTGAAGGGTGACCAAGTAGAAAAATCAATACTGGCCGAAGGAGCCACTCCTGTTGAAGTGCAGTTCGGCCCGCCGATCAATCTTCCTCCACAACTCAAAGGCCCTGAACCTGCCCTTGAATGCATGGTGGCAACCTACGGCCCGATAAACGGACGCGGGCTGGTGTTTGAACTCATGAAGAACCCCAATGGGGATGGCTACTTCCTCCTGCCCAACGGAACCCCTGTTGAAATCTGTGGAGAGTACTATCTCGTGGAGATGTACGGGATAGAGGACGGATGGGCATCGGTCGGTCATTTTCTCAACTGGACAAGCTATGTCCCGGAGTACAGGGAGATTGAAATGGACTCCCACCCCAAGGACTCGGCCGTTCTCGTCTTCGGCGCCAGCTACAACGTACTAAGGACACCCATAAAGCTGTTCGTGCCGATAATAACCAACGCTACCCCGGGATACGGCTTTGATATGAACAGCAGGCGCGTGGACTTCAGGCTCAACCCTATCCAGAGGTACAACATAACACTCGCCTCCAACGTTACCACCACTGCGGGACTCACTCCCCGTATCAGCTTTATTGTGAATCCACCTGTGAATGGAGCCGAGATTGGCGTTAACTTCACCGCGCTAACTCAGGCAATATCGCTGAAGATTGTCTACGGTCTGCCTCCGGAGTACCGGAACCTTCCCAACGGGCTGGAAAGCACATCTGAGGGTGGTCACTGGACAGAGGAAAATCAAAGGGATGCAGAAAACGGCACCCTCCTGAATTCAACACTCGTTATAACGACGTACCCCGAAAACGCGAAGGTGGCTATAGACGGTAAAGCCGTGTGTGCAGGAAGATGCGTTCTAAACGTAACTCCCGGTGAACACGAGGTTACAGGAACTGCGGAAGGCTTTGTGTCCAAGAGCAGAAAAGTGGTCCTGTCGCCTGGAGAGCGCTTAATCCTGAATCTCACGCTCTCACCGTACCCGAAGTTTGAGGTAGTGTCCGTTCCAGAGGGAGCCAACCTCTACATCGATGGGAATTCCACCGCCTGCATAACGCCCTGCAACATCACACTAACCCCCGGAACTCATACGTTGGTGTTCAGGAAGGAGGGGTTCAGGGACTATGAAACCGTGATCAGGGCCAGTGCGGGAGACAGCGGCGTCATCTCGGCATCGCTCACAGACCTTAGCGGCAGGAAGTACTCGCTTGACCCCAGGATAAAGAACCATGAGGATATCCCCAAGGGAAATTCCACCAACGGGAATTCCAGGGGATTCCCCATCTCGGGCACAGTGGCATACGTACTCGGCGGCATCGTGCTCGTGACTGTTGCGGTGGTTATTGCCCGGAAACTCTAAAGCATTTCCTTATTTACCCGAACAAGCCCAGGGCAGGCAACAGTGTTATCGCCATGCTCAAAAGCCCACCGAGGATTAAAGCCGGAACCGTCTGCCTCTTCTCTATGGCGAGGAGATAGGCCGCTAAAGCTCCGGTCCAGACGCCCGTCCCGGGGAGCGGTATCGCCACGAATATCGTCAGTCCGATGAAGCCCCACCTCTCAACGTAGGGGTGGGCTTTTCTCCGAACGCGCTCGACGTAGTAGAGGTAGAGGCGGGCCACCTTTCTGAGGAAGGTTCCCTCAAGCCAGAGCATCAGCCTGTCTATGTAGGGGAGCAGGGCGGGAAGGGCCAGCGAAAGGAGCAGGACGCCGAGGGAAGCGGCAAGGAGCGTCTCCCATAGGGGATAGCCCATACCGATGCCGTAGACTATGGCATAGCGCCCCTCGAAGGTCGGGACGAGGGAGAGCAGAAAGACTTCAAGGAAGCCGTTCATTCAAACTTCCCTCCGAGGAGTGATTTGAGCATGAGGTAGAGCCAGGGGGCAAAGAGCAGGCTGAAGAGGACGTCGCTGAACCAGTGAACGTGGAGGAGGAGCCTCGTGAGGGCTATTCCAACGGCGTAGGCCCAGAAGATAGGAGCGTACCTCCCCCACCTGTCAGAACCGTAGGCCGCTATTATCGCAGCACGGAAGGCGTGGCCCGAGGGGAAGGCGTAGCCCCCGATTCCTGAACCGTAAGACCTGGGTCTCGGTTCGGCAAAGATGAGTTTGAGTGCACCGACGGCGGCAAGGCCGACGGCAACGGCGAGGATGAAAAGGAGAGTGCTCCGAGAGACCCTGCCGTTCTTCCTCCATTCGGTCAACACTGCAAAAGCGACAAAGAGTGCCAGAAATACGTCGCCGCCAAACCTCGTGAGAAAGTTCATCAGGGGAGTATCTATCAGGGGGAGCTTCGAATTAACCCATCCGTTTATTCCAATGAACGCACCGCTGGCCTCAAGAGCCAGCACCGCGATAACCGCAACGGTCAGAGCGAGGAAGTTTTTCTCCAGCTTCATAGCACTTTAAGAAGGTGAAACCGGTAAAAAAGCTTTTCTGCTAGATTATTCCAGCCCCATAGAGTGCGTGGTATGCCTTGAGAAGAGCTCCTTGAACCCTCTTTGGCCCGAAGGTTCTAACGGCCCTTCCGAGTCCCTCGTTGTATATCCTGCGCAGTATGAAGTCCGTCTCACGGTTGAGGTTCAGCTTCTCCCAGTTCTCAAGGTAGAGCCTCGCTATCTCCACCGGCTCGCGGTAGTTCAGGCCCTTGAGCCACTTAAGCGGAATCCCGTCCTCGAAGCGCTTGATGACTTCGAAGCCTATTATCGTAACCTCGTCGTCGCCGTAGAGCTCACCGTATATCTTGCTCAGCTCACGAAGGAGCTCTTTAACATCGGAGAAGCCGTCGAGCCTGGCATCCTCGTTGGTGAGCTCCCTAACTTTCTTTTTCTCGACGCGGGTTATCCTGACCTTGGCTATAGCCGTATCGCTCGGCGTGATGACCAGGTAAATCTCGCTTCCCGGCCTGGCCTCGTAGTCGCCGTAGCGTATCGTTGTGACCTTGTCTCCCCGGAGGATTCTTGATTTGTAGGCGCTGTCAATCAGCATGAACTTCCTTATCTGCACGCTCTTCCTCTTCAAGGTTCAGCCCCCTGACTATATCCAGGACGTCCTCAAGTCTCTCCACTGTAAAGTCGGCGTACTCAAGGTACTCCAGCTCCCTGTCAGCATATTTGCCGTATTTAAACCATGCGGTCTTCATGCCCACCTGCTTGGCACCGTAGATGTCTGAATAGAGCCTGTCGCCCACCATCATGGCTTCTCCGGGTTCGACGCCCATCTTCCTCAGGGCTTTCTGGAATATCTTGGGGTGCGGCTTCTTGACGCCGAGGTAGTCCGAGATGAAGACGCCGTCGAAGTAGTCGTCCAGTTCGAGGCGGATTATCTTCTCCCACTGCTTTATCGGGTCGCCATCGGTTATTATGCCAAGCTTATAGCCGGTCTTCTTCAGCTCAAGGAGAAGCCGTCTGGCACCGCGAACGCTCTTCAGGTAGGCGAACTTCGTGTT
Organism: Thermococcus thermotolerans; assembly: GCF_024707485.1. Taxonomy (NCBI): domain Archaea; kingdom Methanobacteriati; phylum Methanobacteriota; class Thermococci; order Thermococcales; family Thermococcaceae; genus Thermococcus; species Thermococcus thermotolerans. The sequence goes on along the minus strand of NZ_CP102602.1, from coordinate 397,811 downwards.
GTGGTACGCTATGACGCCAGCGGCTATCCATTTGGGGTTGTTTGGAAGGTCAAGACGCCTGAGCAGGTAGTCAAAATGCCTCGAAAAGTTGCTCCCGTACTCGCTTATCAGCTCCAGCAGTTCCTGGTAAGCAGTATCAAAATCAACCGGCAGGCCATGGCGTATCATGTTCTCTATGGCGTTCCGTCTGGCCATCTCCGCCAGCCTGCTCGTGTCAACAAGTGTATCATCCAGGTCGAAGAACACGACCTTTATCATCCCTTCACCCACCGCACTCTACTCGCTCAAGATATTTAACCCTTCCCAATGTCGAGGAAGGGGCCCCTTCTCTTCTCGGCCTCCTCCCGTGCCCAGCGCATGGCCTTGAAGTATTCGTCTTCACGGATAAGCTCGTTTAGAAGGTCTTCCAGCTTCCAGGTTAGGGAAGTCTCGGTCGTCGTGGCAAAGATTATCCTGCCGAGGTTTAGTCCCTTGACGGTTCTTATGACGCCCTTAATTGCCTCGTTGTCCAGGCCGTGCATTATGACGAACTTCCTGAGGTGCCAATCGCTTGAGCCGCTCAGCTTCTCCGCCTTCTCAACGATTTCACTGACCACCCAGTCCCGGCAGTACTCCGGAACCTCAAAGGTGGGAACTGGGAGCGATTCCCGGAGCGCTTTGACCTCCTCCTTGGAGAACCCTATCAGAAGAATCCTTCCGCTCATCCCACCAACACCTCAACCCTGCTCATCAGCTTTTCCATCGCCTCCACGGCTGAACAGCGCAGAAAAACATCCGCTATGGGCGTTATCCCGCTCTCATCGGGATTTATTTCGATGACCTTTCCGCCCGTTTCCTTGACTATCTGGGGAATGTAGGCAGCCGGATAAACGATGCCACTGGTTCCTATGACCAGAACGAGGTCGGCCCTCTCTGCGAGTTTGAAAGCCTCGTCAAGGGCCTTTCTCGGGAGCGGCTCCCCAAACCACACGACGTCCGGCCGCAGGAGGGAGCCGCAGTTCGGGCATCTTGGGAGGCTTTTCTCCGCCAAGAACTCATCCAAGCGTCCGCTTTCTTTCAGGTCCTCCCTGTAGTCGCAGGAAGTGCACTTCATCCTGAATATGTTGCCGTGGAGCTCGATGAGGTTTTTCGTTCCCGCTTCGCGGTGGAGGTCGTCCACGTTCTGGGTTATAACGGCCTTTAAGATGCCCATACGCTCAAGCTCCGCCAGAGCGTGGTGCGCCCTGTTTGGCCTGGCCTTCCTTATCAGGTCCATGCGCCACTTGTAGAACTCCCAGACGAGGTAGGGATCCTTTCGAAAGGCCTCGGGCGTTGCGAGCTCTTCTGGCCTGTACTTCTTCCACAGCCCGTTGAATCCCCTAAAGGTCGGAACGCCGCTCTCGGCACTGATTCCGGCGCCGGTAAAAGCAATCGCGAACCTTGAGCGGGCCAGGAGTTTGGCGGCTTCCTCTATCATGGTTCCAACTACTCGGCATTCCTTAAAAATCCTGCCCGGTCTTGAGCCCTTCCCCTTCCCAAACCGAAGAATCTTTGAGACTCAATTCAAGTTTCCGTGCGAGGGTTTAAATTGTATTCATGTGCACATTTAATCGGGGTGAGAAAAATGCCCGTGTCGGAGGGAGTTAGGAGAGAGAAGGTTGCAACCTCACATGGGAGGTATTATCAGGCAAGGCTGGCCTCCCAGCGCCGCAAGAAGCTCACTGTCATCCAGAATATCCGCAAGAGGAAAGGCGTAAGGGGAATACGCACGACTACCATAGGAGTGGACAAGGCACGCATAACAAAGAATGAGGCGCTCGCGATACTCGTCGGCACCCAGATAGGCGCCGGAGTTCTGGGACTCCCCTACGCGGCCAGCAAGGTCGGTCTGATACCTGCACTGGGGGTTCTCACGGGCGTCATGCTCCTGATGCTCGCGACGGCGTTCATAGTGCTCAAGTTCAGCGCTGAAATAGGTGGGGCCCAGATGAGCACCATCGCCCAGAGGACCCTCGGAAAGGCCGGCGGCTGGCTGATGTACCTGAGCGTGAGCCTGATGAGCTTTGGCGCCATCCTCGCCTATATAGCCGGAATGGGTCACGTATTTGCGAGCCTCTTCGGGGTCAGCGACACGGTCGGGGCGGCGATATTCTGGGTGCTTGCCTCCTTTGTCGTCTACCGTGGACTTGAAGCCAGCGGGAAGACCGAGCTGATAATGAGCTACTTCATGCTGGCCCTCTTCGTAGCGGTTACCGCGATGCTCTTCCCGCACGCGGAACCGGAAAAAGCGCTCTACGTCGAGTGGGGTGGCCTGCTGAGCATAACCGGTGTGGCAATCTTTGCCCTCGGGTGCCACACGATCATTCCGGACGTCTACAAGGGGCTGGGGAGCTACGAGGAGACCAAGAAGGTGCTCGTGCTGGCGTTCCTCATACCCACTGCAATCTACGCGATATTCATGGCCTCGTTCCTGCTCGTCTTTGGAAGAACCACCCCCCCCAGGTTGCCACTCAGGCGCTTGAGCAGATATACGGACGCCTTGGCTGGCTCGTGGGCAACTTCATACCCCTGCTCGCCATAACGACGAGCTTCATAGGCATTGCATTGGCACAGCAGAGCAACAACGAGGAGTTCGTGAGGCTGGGCAGGAAGGCTGCATGGGGCCTAACGGTCATCCCGCCGGCGGCCCTCTACTTCGCCGGTGTCAGGAACTTCGCCGATGTCTTGGCCTTCGCAGGCGACACCGGCGACCTGATGGCATTCATAGTGCTGCCGATACTCATGTGGCTGGCTGCGAGGCTCCGGAAGTGAGCCTTTCTGCCCTTTTTTCTGTATTGTGATGCACATTTCTGAACACGTGCACACATGAGGTAAGATTTATATTCCCCCCGTTCAAATCCCCATCGAGGTGTTTCCCATGGCTGAAGGATACAAGGCTTACCGCGATAGGGTTCTGAACTTTCTGGAGGAGCACGAGAAGTGGAGGAGCCACACGATAAACCTCATCGCAAGTGAAAACGTGACCTCCCCCAGCGTCACCCGCGCCGTTAAGAGCGGGTTCATGCACAAATATGCGGAAGGTTGGCCGAGGCAGAGGTACTATCAGGGCTGTAAGTACGTTGACGAGGTCGAGCTGATTGGAGTAGAACTCTTCACCAAGCTCTTCGGGAGTGACTTCGCCGACCTAAGACCGATTTCCGGAACCAACGCCAACCAGGCAGCCTTCTTCGGACTCACCCAGCCGGGTGACAAGGCTATAGTCCTTCACACCAGCCACGGCGGGCACATAAGCCACATGCCCTTCGGTGCCGCCGGAATGCGCGGGCTTGAGGTTCACACCTGGCCATTCGACAACGATGAGTTCAACATTGACGTTGATAAAGCTGAAAAGCTCATCCGCGAGCTTGAGCCCAAGATAGTCGTATTCGGTGGCTCACTCTTCCCGTTCCCGCACCCTGTCAAGGAGCTTGCTCCGGTGGCCAAGGAGGTCGGCGCCTACGTTATGTACGATGCAGCGCACGTTCTCGGCCTCATCGCCGGAAAGCAGTTCCAGGATCCGCTCCGCGAAGGAGTTGACATAATCACCGCCTCAACCCACAAGACCTTCCCGGGACCGCAGGGCGGTGTCATAATCTACAAGAGGTTTGGAGAAACCGAGGAGATAGCCAAGCTCCAGTGGGCCATCTTCCCGGGAGTTCTCAGCAACCACCACCTGCACCACATGGCCGGAAAGGTGGTCACCGCCGCCGAGATGCTTGAGTACGGTGAGCGCTATGCTGCCCAGATAGTCAAGAACGCGAAGGCCCTGGCCGAGGCTATGGCGGAGGAGGGCTTCAAGGTCATCGGCGAGGACAAGGGCTACACCGAGAGCCACCAGGTTATAGTTGACGTTTCAGACCTCCACCCGGCGGCCGGTGGCTGGGCAGCACCGCTCCTTGAGGAGGCCGGCATAATCCTCAACAAGAACCTCCTGCCCTGGGACCCGCTTGAGAAGGTCAACGAGCCGAGCGGTCTCAGGATAGGCGTCCAGGAGATGACGAGGGTTGGAATGATGGAGGACGACATGAAGGAGATAGCCAGGTTCATCCGCCGCGTCCTCATCGACAAGGAGGATCCGAAGAAGGTCGAGCGCGACGTCTTCTACTTCAGGCAGAACTTCCAGAGGGTCTACTACTCCTTCGACTATGGCCTGCCGCTCAGGGAGTGAATCTCCAACTATCCTCTTTTTTATCGGTTACTTTTCAAGCTGAAACTTGATATCTCGGGACTGGAACAACACGCTCCGCTTTCTCACCAAAATTGAAAAAATACTGCTGGAGCATGTTTTAGAAAAGGTTATAAGCAGCCCTTTCCAGCCAATTAAGGCGGTGTTGGTCTTCCAATGATGGGTGTGTTGTGTATGACGCCGCCCGTTCAAATAAGAAGCTAAAATAAGCTGGATACAATCACTTCCACTCATTTTGAAGCGTTAGCAACCGTTAAGAAGGTCGGAGTCAACTTTTCTATGGGGAATGGCCATGAGGAAGATAGTTCCCGTCCTGCTTATACTCCTGCTGGTTCCGGCTGGATACTACATGACATTGAGCGACGAAGAGAGCACCGGAAAGCAGAACCTCCAAAACGACAACGGGGTTTCCTTGGAGCTCGACAAAGTCACTTACTCTCCCGGTGACACCATGGTCATCACGCTCATCAACAACGCCAGTACTAACGCCACCGCCAGCTACCACTTCAAGCTCTACAAGCTGGAGGGGAAGGCGTGGAAGGAAGTCCCTGTGAACCTCATGTTCATAGAGATCGCCGTCGTAATAGAGCCCGGGAAGAGCTGGGAGCAGAAGGTGGACCTCTCACGGCTCAACCTCGAACCGGGGCACTACAAGATAGTCAAGGAGGTCTACCTTGAGGGCACGACGGTTAAGGCAGAGGCTGAGTTCGATATCAGGGAATAGTGAAAAGCACTTCAGGGGACTAGTGATGAGGATCAAAGTTTTCCTGGGCCTTTTTATATTCTTCATTGGTATCACGGTCGCCCTCTACGCCGGACTTGGTGCCAACATGGAAAGTTCCCCCGGAGAGGCGAGGGCCATTCTTGAACTTGATAAAACCGTTTACAAACCCGGTGAGGACCTCATCCTGACTATAAGGAACACGGGGAGCGAGACGCTCCTCGTGGGTGCTTCTTACAGACTCTACCATCTGGAGGAGGGCAAATGGAAGGAGATTGAACTCGGATTCACATTTACGGGAATCGGATACTCCATAGAGCCCAGAAAGAACTGGAGTCAGGCTGTTCAGCTTGCGGTTCTGAGGAGCGGGGAGCTCGAACCACTGCCACCGGGAAGATACCGCATAGAGAAGACCGTCATCATAGACAGGGGGCGCTGCGGGAGCAGAAGCGACGAGATAAGGCTCTCTTCCGGGTTTGAGGTGGTCGGATGAAGTGGAAGAGGAGCGCCGGAATTGTCGTCCTGGTGATCCTCATCTGGGGCTTGACCGGGCCACACTTCATGATAAGCCTCGATAAGCGCACGTATTCAGTCGGAGAAGAGGCGGAGCTGACGATAAGGAACGTCGGCCTAACGCCCATCTACTTCGGCTAGGGCTACCTCATCTACCGGTGGGAGAACGGGAGCTGGGTTGAAATGAAAACTCCATTTTTCTTTATAGCGAGGCTCTACGACCTCCCGCCGTTCCACTCCTGGAAGGAGAATGTTACCCTGAAATATCTGTCGGAAAACGAATCCCCCGGAGAACCCCGTCCCTACCCTGACCTTCCTCCCGGCAGGTACAGGCTCGTTAAGGAAATCTGCGGTCTGCCTCTCGGCTGCACGAACGCGAGTGTGGAGTTTGAAATTCTTGGCTAACTTTGGCAAAACTTTTTATTCTCCTGCCACATACCGAACCCTCGGCTAAAGGGGTGAGAAAGATGAAGTTCTGTCCAAAGTGCGGTAACCTGATGCTCCCGGATCGGAAAAGGAAGGTCTGGGTTTGTCGCTCATGTGGCCACGAAGAGCCGTTTGATGAACAGAGGGACCGGGAGAAGACCGTTATAAAACAGAAGGTCGAACACAAGCCCGACGAGGGCATCATTGTCGTCGAGCAGGACGTCAAGACGCTCCCAACGACGAAAGTTACCTGCCCCAAGTGCGGCAACGATACAGCTTACTGGTGGGAGATGCAGACAAGGGCCGGCGACGAGCCGAGCACGATATTCTACAGGTGCACCAAGTGCGGCCAAGTCTGGAGGTCCTACGAGTGAACGAACTGGAACGTGAAACCCTCAGAAAGCTCGCGGAGAAGGCCCTGAAGGAGCTTGAGGAAGCTTATAAAAGGATACCCGACACCGACAACGGAAAAGCTTATTTATTCCGCGGCAAAGAAAGGGTTAGGCTGATGCTCGATATATTAAAGGAGGGATAAAGATGCCGTTCGAGATAGTTTTTGATGGCGCCAAGGATTTCGCCGATCTTATTGCAACTGCAAGCAACCTCATTGACGAAGCCGCCTTCAAGATAACAGAGGAAGGAATCTCGATGAGGGCCATGGACCCGAGCAGGGTCGTTCTCATTGACCTCAACCTGCCCGAGAGCATCTTCTCCAAGTACGAGGTCGAGGAAGAGGAAACCATAGGAATCAACATGGATCACTTCAAGAAGATACTCAAGCGCGGCAAGAACAAGGACACTCTCATCCTCAGGAAGGGTGACGAGAACTTCCTTGAGGTTACCTTTGAGGGAACCGCCAAGAGAACCTTCAAGCTCCCGCTTATCGAGGTTGAAGAGCTTGAGCTTGACCTTCCTGAGCTTCCGTTCACAGCCAAGGTTGTCGTCCTCGGCGAGGTTCTCAAGGAGGCCGTTAAGGATGCCTCCCTCGTCAGCGACGCCCTTAAGTTCATCGCCACCGAGAACGAGTTCACCATGAAGGCCGAGGGAGAAACGAATGAGGTCGAAATAAAGCTTACCCTTGAGGATGAAGGCCTGCTCGACCTTGAGGTCGAGGAAGAAACGAAGAGTGCCTATGGAATAAGTTATTTGGCCGACATGATAAAGGGCATCGGCAAGGCCGATGAGGTTATAATACGCTTCGGAAACGAGATGCCCCTCCAGATGGAGTACCCGATAAGGGACGAGGGCAAGCTGATATTCCTCCTCGCTCCTCGCGTTGAGGACTGATTTCTTTTTCTCTCAATTTCCTAGGCTGGTGGGAGCGTGGACATCGTCAAGCTCAGGGAACTGCTTGAGGCGGAGCTTTCCTCCCAGGAACTGACCGAACTAGACGGGGAGTTCTACCGCGAGTTCGACAGTCTTATCAAGGCCCTCAAGCTCAGCGCCGAGAGCTCCCGTGAGAGGGGCGAGGATGTCGAGGAGAGGCTTTATCTCGCCCAGCTGAGCATAGCAGAAAAGCTCATGCGCGAGATAATCAAAATCAGGCTCCATAAAATCGTTGACCTCGCCGTCGAGGGAGTTCCCTACGGAATGACCGAGGAGGAGAGACGGATTTTCACCGTATTGAGGGCCTTCATAGAGCGTGAAGAGCTGCCGGAAGTTCCGGAAGAGGTCGCTGAAGTTCAGGAAGAGGTCCAAGAGGTAGACTCCTTCAGGAAGAAGGCTCCCAAGGAAGCGTACATAATCAAAGTGGACCTGCCCAGGATACTCGACCCGGAGCTTAAGGAGTACGGCCCCTTCCGGGCCGGAGACCTCGTTATTATTCCGAGAAGCATTGGAAAGGTTCTTGTGGAGAGGGAAGCCGCAGAAAGGATAAGGATTGCCCCATAAGAGTTTTTAAAAGACCTTTATTGAGAAGTCCTATACAATATGCATGCCTTCCAGTTGTGAAAAGACAATTGCTATTGAATTCTGAATATCACTATGAGTAGCTTTTTCGGATTTGTCTCATTCTACACTCTGTTAGAGAATTTCCTCAGCTCTCTTGTCCTCAAAGAGTCCTGGCAGCTGCTTCGCCTTATCATTTACAATGATTTTCTGACCCAAAGGCCAGAAAGTAGTAACGGGCTTTCTTGGACTTGTCATTTCATACCCCCACACGTGCCTCAGGAAGGCGTGAAGCAGTCCGCTTTTCTCGGTTCCCTTTTGTTATTTCTTTTTAGTTTAACCGGTTCAATGTTTTCTGCTTAAGATTTTTTTGAGATACTGCACGTCCTCCTCCAATCCAAGCAATTCCCCTTTGGTTATGATAAAAGGCCATTCGCATCCGTTCTTTTCCAACTGCTTATTTATGCGCTCCAAACTTTCCATTAGGAACTTTAGAAACCCTTCGGACAAGTTAAGAACATCAAGAACAAAATCTTTAGTTAGTATCTCCAGTTGGCCATGGACAAGGCTGCCACATTTGAAGTGAATCCTTAAATGATTTTCCACTGGCCTGAAGGAAAAGACGCAGTCCCGGAGCATTAAGTTGGCCGAGTGTATCTTTATCTTTCCCGCAACGACGTCTTCTATGGGAATTTCATCCGCTTTATAAAAGCCCGCCTCAACAGCCATGTCCCTCCAGAAGAGGAAAGAATCTCTTTCAACCTCCTCACATTTCCCTTCCCCAAGGAGGCAGATGCTCAGCCTGACAAGATCTCTAACCAGCCCAAACAAATCCCCGAAAACTCCTCCCTGTTGAGGGGTAACCAAGACATCTCCGATTTTTAGTGAAACCTTAAATGGGTACCTGCAATTTACTCCGGTTTCAGGCAGATGTGCAACAATTTCAAAGAACCTGCCCCTTAGTTGCAGCTCCATAATCTCACCCCAAATTTGTCTTTTCCGAGTAGATAGATTTTAGAGTCGTGAGGAGACTTTTGTATCTGACGAGGTCTTTTTCTGTGATAATCCACTCCTCGCATCCAGACGATATCAGGAACTTGTCAATGTCCTCCACGTTTGAAAGTAAGTAGTTCCAGAAGCTTTCTGCCATATCTATTATGTCCTCAGCAAATTCCCTAAATGGAAGTCGGAGAACTTTCTCAACTGGAACAACGACTTCAATGTCTCCAACTGTCTGGTGTTCATTTATCTCATAATACACAGCGAGGATTCTGTTTTCAAGGGTGAATAAATAATAATTGCGACCGATTCTTACACAGTAAGCAGTACAAAGGATTTCTTTACGTCCAGAGAGGAAGTGTTCACATTCCATCTCTGCAGGAGGGTTGAAACATTTTGCACAGTACGGATTAAGGGACATCCTTGGGCTGAACAGACAGAGAGTAGCCTGCATAAGCTCAGTAACTATTTCGAGGCCGCATTCATCAGATTCTATGTGGTTCCCAATAACCTCCCCAAACAATGGCTCACCATCAACCGTAATAACTGAAAAAAAGCCAAAAAAGCACTCGGGCAAGAGCCCGAGGGGAGGTGGTCCAACTTCCACCTTCAGGTGCTTTCCAGAAAATCTGAACTTCGGGAAGGACATTGAGATCACCTCATGGACGACGTATCCACTTACCATTCTTGTATATCCATACTGCACTTCCACTCTCTGGCCAGAATGTAATAAGTTTATATGTGCTTCCACTTCTCTTAAAGACTAAGGTTATTTCAGTTATTCCTGGGAGGTTAGACGGCTTGGTTAAAATAATTGTACCTGGGCGAGATTCCATGCTGGGCCTCAGCAGGTCCTTATATTGCCTTGTTAGTCGTACAATCTCGTTGTGCAGTTCCTCCGGAGACTGTATTGTCTTAGGGAGTTTCATGATTTTCTTCTGACCGTTAACATAGTACACTATCTCTTGTCCCATTGGGAAGAACGATGTCTCTCTTTTATAGTCCATCCCATAGCCATGTACATGCCTTAGCCAGCCGTGAATCAGGCCATATCTCTCATTGCCCCTCTCTATGATGATAGTGTACCCGTAAGAGTTCTTTATGGGGGATGTTGATTTTGCAAACCTCTCAACCCCTTCCTTGACTCCTTTTATTGTCGCCCCGCGCTTAACGGCCTCTTCAACTGCCTCCGTTGAAACTCCAGTCCTGACGAGGTCGTCGAGGGCCTTCGCGGCATCATCACCGTGCTTGACGATGTCATCGAAGATGTGGGTGAACCTTTCAACGACTTCGTCGGCATGGTTTATTATTTTGGCCTTCCTGAGAATCCTGTAAATATCATCCGTCACTCCGAATTTCTTGCCGAGTTTTGAGACGAGTTTTAATTCCTCGTCACCTGGAACTGCAACGCCAACGATGAAAAGTGTCCCCTGAACCTTACATTCCATTGAATCCGTGCCGTAATCTCTGCACGTCTTGTAAGTATCATAAGCATCCCATATCGTTAGCCCGATAACTATTAACGCACCTATAGCCTGAAAGAATTGAGGCCTTATCTCTCCCTTCTGTGCTGGATAGGTTACCGTGTAGCCGGTTGGGAAGAATCTCGGCGTGGATTCCGGTGTTAGCCTTACCCATGAACTCATGAAGATGCCGTTTCCGGAGGTGATGCGCAGTTTAACGTAAATCGGTTCTCTGACGTTGAGGAAGACCGCCACCTTCTTGCCCCAGGGCTTCAGCCGGCCAAGGCTGACGCGCTCGGTGATTCTCTCCCCATCCTTGCTGATGAGGACCGTTCCGTAGCCAGTCAAACAGTTCGGTGGAACATTCCAGGTAACGATCGCAATGTTGCCGCTTTGCTCAACGCCGTCGAGGCGGATTGGATACGCTCCCGAACTCGTCCCCAGGACGGGAAGCCCGGACCACGGCAGGGAGAGAGCCGCGGCTTCGGGCAGCGTCAACACGAGCAGGAGAATTAAAGCTCCAACCATCCGGCGGTTCAACCTTACCACCCCAGAAAGTTTTCAATCATGGACAAATAATCCAGACTTAAAAGAATTTCGTAAATCCAAAGTTGAAAACAAAAGTAAAAATATACACTGACTCAACGTTTCGCATTAGGGGACGAGAGCAAAGGTTTTTATATCTCACACAGTCCATCTTTAGGGGAGCATAATGCCCTTCTCCGTCTGTATGAGGGACTGCTACGACACCTGCTCGATGGTGGCCGAAGTCAAAAACGGAAGACTCACGGTTAGAGGGAACCCCAAACACCCGATAACTGCCGGTTTCCTCTGCCCAAAGGGGGCGCTTCTGCCGAGGTGGTTTCACGCAAAAGACCGCATTAAAAATCCGCTCATAAGAACCGGCGAACGCGGGAGCGGTGAGTTTCGGGAAACTGACTGGGATGAGGCAATCGGCCTTGTTGCCAGAAAGCTGAGGGAAGCCATCGAGGAGTACGGGAGCGAGAGCGTCCTGGTTTATCAGTACGCCGGGGACAGAGGTGTGGTCAACTACGCCTTCCCGCTGAGACTCTTCCACTACCTTAACACGGCTATGCTCGACTACGGCATATGCGACAGAGCAGGGCAAGAAGCGTTAAGGGACATTTACGGAACTGCAATCGGCATGGACCCCGAGGAGCTCAAAAACCAGAGGCTAATCGTTTACTGGGGGATAAACGCCTTCTGGACGAACCTTCACGGCTTTGCCCTGGCGAAGAGGCACAACCTCGAAATATGGACGGTTGACGTCGTCAGAACGGAAACGGCCAAACGTTCCGACAGGTTCTTCCAGATAAAGCCAGACACCGACGTACTCTTTGCCCTGGGAGTCGCGAAGGTCATAATCGAGGAAGGGCTCCATGATGAGGCCTTCGTCCGCGAGAATGTTTATGGTTTTAAAGAATTCAAGAATTATGTAAAAACATTATCGCTTGATTATGTAAGCAGAGAGACAGGGATAAGCATTGAAGAGATAGAGGACTTCGCGAGGGAATTCACGGACAAGAAGGGGGTAATTCACATAGGCTACGGCTTTCAAAGGTCGTTGGCCGGTGGGGAAGCGGTCAGGGCGATAGCAATCCTCCCGGCATTGGTGGGCCATCGCTTCGGCTTCATCTACGATATGAAGACGATAGATAAGAGCTACGCCGAGGGAGCCTTTTTGCGAACCAAACCCGCCAAGAGAATCCCTCAGATGAAGCTGGCCGAGTATATCGAAAGGGGAGAGATAAAGTTCCTCTACCTCTACAACTCCAACCCCCTCGCGAGCCTGCCGAACCAGAACCGGCTGAGGAAGGCTTTGAGAGAAAGCGACGTATTCGTGGTTACACATGACATCTTTCTGACTGATACAGCCCTTTATTCCGATGTGGTTCTGCCCGCAAACACATTCTTTGAGCGCCTTGACATAGCGGACAGCTACTACCACCGCTACGTTGCACTTAACGAGCCCGTTGCGAGGCTTTACGGCAAGAGTAACAGCGAGGTAACGAGGCTTTTGGCAGAGGCCCTCGGGATAAAGGAGCCCCACCTTTACGAGAGCGACGAGGAGGTTATCAGAAAAGTCCTCGAAATCAACGGTCTGAACTGGGAGGAGTTGAAAAGGAATGGCTTCGTCAAAGTCCCGGAAAAGCCGAGAAAATGGGAGACACCGAGCGGGAAGATCGAGTTCCTCTCCCAGCGCGCCGTTGAGCGCGGTCTGGATCCGTTCCCCAAGTACCGGAAGCTGAGAGGGAAGTACCCGCTGAGACTTTTAACACCAACCCATAGGATGATGATAACGAGCCAGTACCATAACACCTACGGCATGGTTGACCCAAGTCTCTACATCAACCCTTCCGACGCTACCGAGAGAGGAATCAAGGACGACGACGCCGTTGAGGTCTTCAACGGAAACGGCAGAATACGGACGAGGGCAAGGCTCAGCGATGACGTTCCACCCGGAGTCGTTCTGCTCTACAAGGCGTTCTGGGTTAAAATTCTCGGATGGAACGCCAACTTTCTGACGGCCGATAAAACCGTCGAAAAATACGGAAACGCTTCGGCATATCATTCAACGTGGGTGGATGTGAGGAGAATCTGAACAATAACTCCCCCACACGGTTGATTTTTGACAAACTCTTTTTGAATTTTAGTTACAAAATAACAATAAATTGATGAAACCCCTCGATACTCGTTCGGGACACCTATTATAGTCTTCGAATATCTGCCAATATTTTCATGTTAAACAAACCAAAAAATTTATATATTCGAACCCGATTGGTTTATACTGAAGACGATACAGAAAAAGGAAGAGGTGATGGGAGATGGTCGTCATAGGAGAAAAGTTCCCGGAGGTTGAGGTCAAGACCACCCACGGAGTGATAAAGCTGCCGGAGTACTTCACCGAGAAGGGCAAGTGGTTCATGCTGTTCAGCCACCCGGCCGACTTCACCCCGGTCTGTACCACCGAGTTCTACGCCCTCCAGAAGAGGGTCGACCAGTTCAGGGAGCTCGGCGTCGAGCCGATAGGGCTCAGCGTTGACCAGGTCTTCAGCCACCTGAAGTGGATGGAGTGGATAAAGGAGAACCTCGGCGAGGAAATAACCTTCCCGGTCATAGCGGACGACCGCGGCGACCTCGCCGAGAAGCTCGGCATGATCCCGAGCGGTGCAACGATAACCGCGAGGGCCGTCTTCATAGTCGACGACAAGGGGATAATAAGGGCCATAGTCTACTACCCGGCCGAGGTCGGCAGGGACTGGGACGAGATACTCAGGCTCGTCAAGGCCCTCAAGACCAGCACTGAGAAGGGCGTTGCCCTGCCGCACAAGTGGCCCAACAACGAGCTCATCGGCGACCGCGCCATCGTCCCGCCCGCGGCCAGTGTTGAGGACATCAAGGCCAGGGAAGAGGCCAAGGCCAAGGGCGAGATCGAGTGCTACGACTGGTGGTTCTGCCACAAGAAGCTTGAGTGAGCTTCTTCTCTTTTCCTAGCTACCCTTTTCATCTTCTCACAAAGTAAAAAGGGCTAAAGCACCCTTCTCCTGAAGAGCACCACCAACGGAACGAGCCAGACCAGGTGAACGGCCACCGCCACCGGAAAGTCGCCGTAGTCGCTTCTCAGGACGCCCTCAAAGACCCTGTACGTCCAGTACGTTGGCAGGAAGGCCGTGAGCACGCTCCAGTCCGTTGAGAGATCCCTCCAGAGGACAACGAGCTTTACCGCCACCGGCAGGATCAGGAGCCAGCCGATGACCTTGGACACCGTGAGTGCCTGCATCCGTGAGTCGGCGAAGACGGTGATGATTAATCCGTAAATCCAGACCTCCAGCAGGAAGAGAACCACCAGAGCTAAAACTCCCTTCCAGGGAATTTCCAGGCCCAGGATGCCCGGTGCTATTACCGAAAAGACCGCGGTCACCAGCGAAACCCATGTAAGACGGTAAACCAGAAACGCCTCGCTGGAAATCGGTATGACTTGTAAAGCCTGAACCGTCTTCTCCTCCTTCTCGTCGGCCATCATGAAGCCCGGGATCATACCGAATATCATGGGAATGAATATCAGGACGAAGAGGGCTATACCGTAGTAGAATCCACCCATGCGGTCTTTGAAGTAGCGGACGACGAGGAGGAGAATCAGCGTCATGGCAACGCTGTAGAGGAGCATCGGGTCCCTGCGGAGCAGTTTGAGGTCAGTCTTGTAAATGGCGGCAAATTTTCGCACAAAGCTCATCTCAACCCCTCCACCGCATACCTGTAAAAGCGGATTCTAGCGAGGTTGTATGCCACGCCACTCCAGATTATCAGGGTCAACGCTGACCACAGCAGGGTATTCGTTGAGATTTCTTCGAAGGGCGCCTTGAAGAAGTAGAGCGCCGGATAGCTCGGGATAAGGTAGAGAACCCTCCACACTCCACCGGTTAAGTAGCCGTAGTGGTGGAGGAACGGCAGGAGTGAGACCACCATGACCCCAAGGACGGGGACGAAGTAGTCATCTAAATCGCGATATTTGGCGGAGACCGCTATTCCAAGGAGGGTGTAAACGGCCGAGAGCAGGAGCGTGCCGGCTAAGACATAGGGAAGACCGCTGAGGGAGCGGGTGCCAAGGCCGAATATTATCGCGCCGGCAACGAGTGAAAGGGCCATCATAGAGAGCGTCTTGGCGATGATGTAATCCCTCCAGTCGATGGGGGTAACGGCCAACGCCCCTATCACTCCGTCCTTCTTCTCCGCGAATATCTCCGTTCCGACAAAGGCAAACCCCACCATGCCCGGCTCAAGGATCAGGAAGAGCGGAACTGCCTTGGATAGGTATTCCTCCGGAAGAACCGCGAGCATGATGCCATAAGCCAGGGCCACGAGCAGGTAAACCGGGTGAACGTAGCTCCTCATGCCCAGCTTGACGTCCAGGGTCAGGAGTCCCTTCATACGAGCCTCCTCCCTGTCACCTTGAGGAATATCTCCTCCAGCGTTGGTTCCTCGGTGTTTATTCTCACGACCTCGTAGTTTCTTAGGATGTCAAGGAACTCCTCGTTCTGACTTATTCCTTCGAGCGGGAACTCAGCGGTCCTCACGTCGCCGCTGGCCACGTACTCGACTTTTATGACCCGCTTGCCCATCCTCACCTTCAGCTCGCCCGGATTTCCAACGAGGGCTATCTTTCCGTCCACAATGAAGGCAACCCGGTCGCAGAGTTCATCAGCGACGTACATGTTGTGAGTGGTCAGGAAGACGGTCTTCCCGCTTTCACGCATCTCAAGGAGCAGATCCTTTATCCTCCTCGCGCTCGCCGGGTCGAGGCCTTCGAGGGGCTCGTCAAGGAAGAGGATTTCCGGATCCGGGAGCAGAGCCCTCGCCAGATCGAGCTTCTTCTTCATTCCCTTGGAGAAGCCGGAGACGAGCTTATCCGCCTCGCTTTCAAGCCCGACAACCTTGAGGACTTCTAGAGGATCGAGGTGCTTTCTGTAAAAGCTCGCAAAGAACTCAAGGTTTTCCAGGGCGGTGAGCTTTGAATAGACTGCCGGAAACTCGAAGGAGACGCCGATTCTGTTGTAATAATCCTTCCCCCATTCCCTGAGGTCCTTTCCGAAGACCCTCACGGTGCCCCTGTAGTCCTTGATAATCTTCACCAGAATTTTTACCGTCGTGGTCTTTCCCGCCCCGTTCGGCCCGAGAAAGCCGTAGATTTCGCCCCCCTCAACGGAGAAGCTCAGTCCATCAACGCCCCTGACTTCGCCGTAGTACTTCCTAACGTTCTCAACCTCAATGACGGGCATGGTTTCACCAGCTAAAGATATGTGTTTGGGATAGTTATAGGTAACCCCGCACATGTGCGGTTATTTGAGAGACTCATCGAGGAGCCTCTTCAGCCCCTTTCTCAGGTGCTCCTTCACCGTTGAGGGGCTGAGGTTCAGCATCTCCGCCAGCTCCCGCAAAGTGACCTTCCGGGGCTCGTCGAAGTAGCCGCTCTTGTAGGCGAGAAGAAGAACCTCTGCCTGTCTCTTGATCAGCTTTGCAATGGGGGCTTTTCTCCGGTTCGGCATCCTCAACGCTGATCACCCTCGCACCGTAGGTTTCCCGGAAGGTTCTCACGACCTCCCCCACGAGTTCCTCCTCGCAGAGGACCGAGAGAACACTCTCACCCCCGACAAAGGTTCCACTCTCAAAAACGACCAGTCCTTTCTTCTGGAGTTCAAAAAGCCTTTCCGCCTGCTCCCTCCGGGGGCCAAGAGAGACTCGCAGGTATATGAGGTAGTGCTCGTTGCGAGGGAAGGCCTTGACGTCCTTCGTTTGCGGAAGCGATTTCAGCCGCTCAAGTATCTCCCAGGGGTTTACGCCATCTTTGAACTTGACCTCCACCAGCTTAACGACGTCGGTGTCTATGGTAAAGTAAGTGTCTCCGTAGGCCCAGTCTATCGCCTCAGGAAGCCACTCAAGACCTCCAAAGAGCTCCTCTCTGTAGGGTATTGCAATCTTCAGGCGCTTCATGTTCGAATATCGTCCCCGTGAATTATTAGCCTTCCGGCTAAAAAGGAAAAACCTTCAGCCTCCAACGCACTTTATAAAGGCGTCCCACATCTTGAACGGCCCGAGGAAGCAGGTAACGTAGCAGTTGCAGTCGAACTTAATGTCGGCGCATTCGAGGGCGCTGCAGATTGTACTTGGGTCGGCGGGATCAAGGCCATCCAAAGGCGACAGACAGGGATGTATGCTTCCCCAGCCAGGCTTTGGAAGGCTGTTTTCCAGGTCATCGGCATAGCTGTTTATCGCCGCCCCTCCAACGACGGAATTCGTTTCGGGCATTGGCGGCCAGGGAATTATACAGTCAAAGCGCTCTATCGCCGCCCATACGAGGTGGAAGTAGTAGTTGAAAACAACCGCAGGCCCAAAGTTCTTGCTCTGGAGACAGCAGAGCTTGCACGCCTCACCTTCGACGGCACCGACCATCGCCGCCTTAAGCTTGCAGACGTCGCACCGGCCGGAATCGAGCTCTTCCGTAGCCCCGCTCCCCATCGGTCCAGTCGGGTACGTCCCTGAGTGCATCGAACTGAGCGTGACGCTTCCAATCGAAGCCGAGAAACCAGCGTAGCCGGGGCCGTTGGTCAGCGTCGCGTTTACTCCCGGGAAGAAGGGAACTACCAAGGTCCTGTTTTCGGCCATAGCCACCTCAAACCTCGTCTCCGCACCTCCAGACAGAAGTCTAATCTCGTGAAGCCCGTAATCGATGGGAACCTCAAGCATGCCCGTCGAGTTCGTCCTTCCGGCGCTCTCGCCATCAACTATTACCGTGACGTTTGAGGCGTAGAAGCCGGGGGGCATGACCACGACGAGGGAGAGCGTTAGGGGCTTTTCTTCTCCAGCCTCTCCCGGAGCCTTTGAGACGGTGAAGTACAGCGCGGCAAGGATCAGCGCGGTTATCAGGAGTGCATAGCCCTTCCGCTCCTTTCTTCCAATCAGCACCGCGCCGGCAACTCCGATTGGAACGGCGAATATGAGAAGGGCGATACTCCAGTGGTTGGGCTCCCCTTCCTTCTCCACTGGGGTTGTCTCGGTCTCCGTGGCGTTCGCAACGAAGAACGAGAAGTACCCCTTCCCGTCCGTCCATACTGTTCTACCGGACACGTTTACGGACACTCCCGGATGACTGGCCATCCCGTAGATTACCGTCCCGCCCTCAACTTTCAGAGACCGGCTCCAGACGAGCCCCGGTCTCAGGTCGCTCACCACGGTGGTCGTGTTCATGTAAACGTCTTCGCCGTCGAAGTAAACGGCCGTAAGGTTGTACCGTCCCGCGAGGAACGTTGCGTTCCAGACTATTTCCTCGCCCCACCTCACGAGCTTTTCGTTGACGTAGAGAAAAACGGGGGCTGTGAATATCTCTTCGGGGGTTACCCACGCCCTGACGGTTCCGTTCTCGTAGAGGAGATGAACCTTCGGGCGGAGTTCATCTATGAGAACCAGGGTCCCGGGCTGCCCGACGTAACCGCCGCCGAAATCGTGGGTCTCATCGACGTCGTAGAGTACGATGCCGTCAAGGTGTTCCTTGTTTACGTCAACGTATTCGGGCCTTATCTCCCTCTCCTCCCTGGTGGCGTTCTTCACCCCCGTTGGCGACCCCAGAGAGACCGTGTTAAAGGAATGTACTTCAGACTTTAGCGTGGCGTTGAGCGTCCAGAGAACGCCTGAAGGGTCTGTCAAAGCCAAAAATCCCCTTGAATCCATCAGGAGGATCCTGTTTCCAAAGGCCTTCACGTGCAGGGGCCTCTCACCCAGCTCCTTGAAGAAGAAGCTACCGTTCTCGGGGGAGAACCTCACCAGTCCAACCGCGTCACCCTCCATTATGGCCGCATACAGAAGACCGTCGTGGCCAAGGACGATGCCGTCCGGTATGAGAGAGGAATAGTCAGACGGAAACCGCCAGAGGTGGAAGGTTCCGTTCTCCGGCTGGAGAATGCCTATGCCGCCGCGGGGGCTCTCTTTCAGCTCGGCGGTGAAGTATATCCCCTCTGGAGTGGCGTAGGTGTCGTAAACCTTCACAATTCCGGCGGATGAGAGGTCGTAGAAGACGAGGTCGTTTCCAGTTAGAACTCCTATCCCACCGCTCTCGTTGATTTTTCCGGCGTAGTACGCCCTCCCGGGAACGGCAAAGACGTGGACGAACGATACCCCCGGATAGTCCCAGATGTAAACGACGTCTCCCTGAGGATCTAGAACAGCCGGCGGGCCGAGGTTCGCGGAAACGTACACTCTGTCGCTCACTGACATACCGTTTACCATGAACGGCAGGCGCCAGAAGATGAAGTGCGTCTCGTTGGTCTTCAGGCCGACCCTTCCGTCAAAATCAGTGAAATAAAGCCCGTCCGGGGAGAGCCTCGGATGGAGTACCGCACCTCCGATCCACCAAACGGCAACCTTTGAGGAAGATACTGCTGGGAGCGAAAGGAGTATGATGAAGAGCAACCCAAGGATGGGCTTGCCAGCGGACATGTTCCCACCGTCCCGTATTTAAGACACTTCTACTTTGAAATTTATATGGATTTTTGTTTGAACTTTGTCAATTTCATCAGGCCAGGAGGTTTCTTCGAGTTCATAAGGTCACCAAAAGCCTAATGTATGAAAAAGACATCATAGATTGCGGTGATGAGCATGAGGATCGAGTTACCTGCTCCCAAGCGCGAGGGGAGGATGAGCCTGGAAGAGGCAATAGACAGGAGAAAGAGCATAAGGAGGTACAAGGACGAGCCCCTGAACATTGAAGAGGTCTCTCAGGTGCTCTGGGCGGCTTACGGAATCAACAGATGGGGGAAAAGAACATCGCCGAGCGCCGGGGCGTGCTATCCCTTTGAAGTTTACGTCGTTGTTGAAAACGTTGAGGGCCTCTCCCCGGGAATCTACCGGTACGACGGAAAGGCCCACGCGCTGGAAAAGGTAATGGAAGGACACTTCAGAAAGGTCCTTGCAGAGACATGCTTTGGTCAAAGGTGCGTTGCCACGGCTCCCCTAAACATCGTCATCGTGGCACACTACGAGAGGACCACGAGGCGGTACGGCGAGCGCGGAGTGAGATACGTCCACATTGATGCCGGCCACGTGGGGCAGAACATCTACCTCCAGGCCACTGCCCTGAACCTGGGCACCGTTGCGGTCGGAGCCTTCAGGGACGATGAGGTAAAAAAGGTGCTGGATGTTCCGGGCGAACCACTCTACATCTTCCCGCTCGGGATTCCGGGGGAGTAGTCAGAGTCTTTTAAGTTCTTCAAACCTTATGAGAACCTCCTCCTTCCTCCGTATGAGGTTCTGCCTGGCTACCTCTTCCCCATCCTTAAGGTAGACCAGTGTCGGGACGTTGAGGACGTCAAAGCGGTTCACGAGGTCGTTCCATTCCTCGGCGTTGATGTGGACGACCGTTATCTCCGGGAACTCCGCACTGAGCTCTTCCATGAAGCTCTCAACTATCCTGCACGGGGGACAGCCCGGGATGGAGAACCACAGCATGACTTTTCCGTCCTTGAAGTTAAACTTTCCGTCATACTCAACTATCAATCTCCTCACCTCCGGGAAATAAAAATGAAAGGGCTCAGATTCTGGCCCTCTTCAGGAGGAGTGAGTTGCTCACGACGCTGACACTGCTTATCGCCATCGCTCCGGCCGCCCACTCCGGCCTGAAGATTATGCCGAACAGCGGGTAGAGGGCTCCAGCGGCTATTGGGATGAGGATTATGTTGTATATCATCGCCCAGAAGAAGTTCTGCTTTATCTTAGATAGGGTTTTCTGGCTGAGCTTTATTGCCTTGACAACGTCCCTTATGTCGTTCCTCATGAGCACTATCTCACCGCTCTCCATGGCTATGTCCGTTCCAGAGCTTACGGCTATTCCAATATCTGCCTGCGCCAGTGCCGGAGCGTCGTTTATGCCGTCACCCACGAAGATGACGACCTCGCCCTTCTCTTGGAGCTTCTTCACCTCGTTGGCCTTGTCCCCCGGGAGCACCTCAGCAAGGACGTAGTCTATGTTGAGTTGCCGCGCTATCGCGTTTGCAGTTCTCCTGTTGTCGCCCGTTATCATGCCGACCTTCTTGCCCATCCTGTGGAGCTCCTCGATGGCCTCCTTCGCGTTCTCCTTTATCGTATCGGCTATGCCGATTACCCCCACTATTTTGCCGTCTACGGCGACGGTTATGGCGGTCTTTGCCTCGTCTTCAAGTTTGTGGAGCGCATCCTCCACACCCTTTACCGAGTAGCCGTTTTCAGTCATGAGCTTCCTGTTGCCGGCCAGGATTTCCTTTCCTCCAACGACTGCCCTGACACCCTTGCCCGTTATGGCCTCGAACTCCTCCGGTTCTTCAAGCTCAAGGCCGAGCTCCTGGGCCTTCTTCACGATGGCCTCTCCAAGCGGGTGCTCGGAGCGCTTCTCAGCGGAGGCAACGAGCCTTATAAGCTCCTTTTCGTCCATTCCAAAGGTTATTACATCGGTCACTTCAGGCTTGCCCTTTGTGAGCGTTCCAGTCTTGTCAAAGAGCACAACCGTTGCCTTCCTCGCTATCTCAAGCACCTCACCGTTTTTGATGAGTATGCCCATCTCAGCCCCCTTGCCCATTCCGACGGTTAGAGCCGTTGGAGTTGCTAAGCCGAAGGCACACGGGCAGGCTATGACGAGGACGCTGATCAGTGTCGTGAAGGCGAAGATGAGCGGCTCCTTGGCTATAAAGGCCCAGTAGACAAAAGATGCCAGTGCAACCGTCAGCACTACCGGGATGAAGTAGGTCACTATTTTGTCCGCTATCCTCTGGATTGGAGGCCTTGTGTTCTGAGCCTCCTCAACGAGCTTGATGATCTGCGCCAGAACGGTGTCGCCACCGACCCTCTTTGCCTCGATCTTGAGCACGGAGTTCCTGTTTATGGTTCCGCCTATGACCTCGTCCCCCTCCTTTTTGAGGTTGGGTATGGGCTCACCGGTTATCATGGACTCGTCGACGTAGCTCTCCCCTTCGATTACCACACCGTCAACCGGTATCTTTTCACCGGGCTTCACTATCACGATGTCGCCGACCTTGACCTGGCTGACCGGAACCTCTATCTCCTTCCCGTCCCTTATGACCGTCGCCTTCTTCGCCTGCAGACCCATGAGCTTCTTGATGGCCTCACTTGTTCTTCCCTTCGCCATGTGCTCAAGGTACCTGCCCAGCAGCAGGAACGCCAGCAGGAGCACGCTTGCCTCGTAGAAGTTGTATTCCGCCGGGAGAACGCCGATGGTTGCCAGCACGCTGGCTATGTATGCTGAACCGACGCCCATAGAGTACATGACGTCCATGTTGAGCGTTTTGTGCCTCACCGAGCGGATAGCTTTGAGGAAGATGTCCTTCCCGGAGTAGACTATGACCGGGGTCGCCAGCAGGAACTGTATCCAGAGCATGTAAGGTATCTCGAAGTCCAGTCCAAGGAGCCAGCGGTATGTCATGAACGTTATGATGCCGCCAAAGAACCACGCCACCACGAGCTTCTTTTTCATTTCCCTGAGGTGCCTTTCCCTCGCTTCCCTCTCTATGTCAATGCTCTCCTCGCCCTCAACGCCGAGGAACTGGTAGCCGAACTCCTCGATGGTCTTCTTTATGTCGTCCATATCAACCATGGTCGGGTCGTAGGTAACGTTTGCCGTCTCAGTCGCCAGGTTAACCCTGACGTCCAGAACGCCGGGGAGCTCCTTGAGGGCCATCTCTATCGTCCTGACGCACGAGGCGCAGGTCATACCGCCGATTTTAATGACCGCGTTCCTCTTCTCCCTGACAACGCCGTAGCCAACGCTTTCGATGGCTCTGATTATGCTGGATATACTCACCCTCGATTCGTCGAATTTTACGTAGGCGCTTTCGGTCGCCAGATTTACTCTGGCGTCCTTTACGCCGTCGAGCTCTTTAAGTGCCAGTTCTATCGTTTTGGCACATGATGCACAGCTCATTCCGGTAATCTTAATATTCACTTCCACCGGAGTTCACCTCCAATAAATGCTTCATTAGTGAATTCATGAAGTTATTTTTTGCCAAAGTGGAAAGAGCAATAGGAGGATTTTTATAGTTTGGAAGAGATAAAACGTACCGGTGAGGGGAATGAGGATAGATGACCTTGATCTGAAGCTCATTTACCTGCTGATGGACAATTCGCGCCTGAGCATATCGGAGCTTGCCGAAAGACTCGGTGTCAGCAGGCCGACGGTGAAATCCCGCCTTGAAAAGCTTGAGAAGGAAGGGGTAATCCTTGGATATACCGTAAAGCTGAACCCGGAGCTGCTCAGGGCTCACAACGTCGTTGCACTCATAGTCAAGACGGACAGTCCGGAAAAGATGAGCGAGTTTGAGGAGATAATAGAGATAAACCGCTTCACCAGCAGGAAGTACCTCATAAAGATCGCCGTTGAGGACATGGAGGAGCTGAGGAAGGTCATAGAGGGTGCCGGATTCGAGGTCATCGAGATAATGCCCGTCCTTGAGAGCATTGAGAGAACCACTCCCCCGAAGGTCAAGATACCCTTCAAGTGCGACTACTGCGGTAAGGAGATAGTGGGAGAGCCGATAGTCTACAAGTACCACAACAGGGTTTACTTCCTCTGCTGTCCAACGTGCCTGAGGGAGTTCAAAAAGACCCGGGAGAACATAGAAAAGCTCAAGCTAAAGGAAGAGGACAAAATAGAGCACGCTCACGAGCACGAGCACCACGCCCATAACTAGGTCTCCCCTCCCGCTTACCGAGGAGAGCCTGTCCACGGCCCTTCCAAGTCTCGCGTACCTGTTCCCATAGTGGAAGCCCAGGGTAACGAGGGCAAAGGGGAGCACGGATATTCCAATGAACACCACGAGCAGCGCCGCCGTGATTCCCGGGGGATACTGGCCGGAAAGCAGGGAGCTCACCAGTAGGTAAGAGGGGAGCACGCAGGACAGAGAGAGAAACGCCATCACACCCCCAACAACAAAGGCTGCCGGCGGGGAGGTGGCCTTTTCAAGAACCTGGTTGCTCTTTTCCCTAAGAGGGCTGGAGAGGGGTATCCTCACGTAGCCAAGGGATGAGGCTATCTTGTAAACCCCCACGGTTATTCCAAAGGCGACCACAAAGTATCTAAGCAGGGGTATCTTGGTGTGAAGGTTCATGAGGGCAACGGCTATTATCGAGTACCCAAGAAACGCGCCGACGGTGAACGCTAGGCCGACCCTCAAAACCCTCTTCTCGTCCGTCAGCGCTATCATCGACAGGAGAAACACTATCATCAGGAATATTGACGGCCGGAGGGCGTTGAGGATTCCGAGGGCGATTATTGAGAATGTAACTCCGGTGAACTCCGTCACCTGGCTCAGGGAGTCCAGCGGTATATCCGCGGCGGTCATCAGGATTGCGTCCGAAACCGGCATATGCTTCACCTAGTGTTCCATGGATGGTGCCCCAAGGCGCACGATCTCCACGGATGAAGTTGAATTCATTGATATATTAACCTTATCCCCCCTCGCGAGGCACGGGACTTCTATGGGGTGGGTGTATCTGACCTTGAGAACCTCACCGTGTGCGTCTATTATCGCAGTGCAGGTGAGCCTTGTGCCGGTTTGATCCGGAGTGCAGTTGGTATCCGCCAGAACCACGGCGTTTGTGGAATTCAGGGGCCGTCCTTCAACAAGGACGCCGTGAAAAACGTCCTGTCTTTTTTCATGGCCGACCGTGGAATAGTATGCCGCGGCCAGGAGAACGGACAGCAGAACCACGAGAAGACCCATCGCGTACTGCTTCATCTTTCTCCCCTACCAAAAACGGGTAAAGGTGAAAGAATGGGAGAGGACTCACTCATTGTCCTCATCTATGCCCATGTACTTCTCGCAGGTCTCGTGCATCTCCTGCCAGTTCCCGCCCATGTACTGGGTCATGTACTCCTCCATGAGGGGCTCCATCTCATCGTGCATCTCGGTGAAGTTGCCGCTGGCCATGTACTCCTCCATCTGCGCGTACATCTCGTCGTCCATCATGCCGTGCATGCCGTAGCCCATCATGCCGCCATGCATACCATAGCCACCCATGGGTCCGAAGCCCCAGCGGCTTCCGGTTCTCTCCGCTATATCGAATCCTCCAGTGTGAGCCATCCCGAGGGGAACGGCTATGAGCGCTCCGATGAGGAGCCCGATAAACAGGGACTTCCACTCCATTTCGCATCACCTCTTCATTTTGCTTCCATCTGTACATTGAGGCCGAAGGAATAATAGGCTTACCATTGACATAATGTGAAAGGACATCCCCAAATCTTTCAGGGATGAAAGGATAAGGCCAATCAAATGTTTTCATGAGGGTAACTTGATGAATACCTCAAAAATAGCCAGCAGGTATGATAGGTTTTCAAAGGTCTACGACCTCTTTGAAAGTCCAATGGAAAGGAGGACGTTTTCAAAGTACCGCGCCAGGGCCCTTTCTCTGGCAGAAGGGAAAGTGCTTGAGATAGGCGTCGGAACCGGAAAGAACCTCCCCTATTATCCCCAAAACGTCGAGGTCACTGCCATAGACTTCAGCAGGGGCATGCTTGAAAAGGCGGAGAAAAGGAGAAGAGAACTCGGCCTGAAAAACGTCAGGCTCCTGCATATGGACGTCCAGAACCTTGAATTTGAAGAGGACACATTTGACACTGTCGTTAGCACCTTCGTCTTCTGCACAGTGCCTGACCCGATAAAGGGGCTGAAAGAGGCGTATCGGGTGCTGAAA
Organism: Thermococcus thermotolerans; assembly: GCF_024707485.1. Taxonomy (NCBI): domain Archaea; kingdom Methanobacteriati; phylum Methanobacteriota; class Thermococci; order Thermococcales; family Thermococcaceae; genus Thermococcus; species Thermococcus thermotolerans. The sequence goes on along the minus strand of NZ_CP102602.1, from coordinate 372,352 downwards.
CCCGGAGGGAAAGCCATATTCCTTGAGCACATGAAGAGCAGGTCAAAGCTTCTCAACCTCCCCCTCTACATGATGGAGCCGTTTATGAAGACCATGCTGGGCACATCCATGATCAGGGAGACCCAGGACAACATCAAAAAAGCGGGTTTTAAAGTGGAAAGGGTGGAAAATCTCTTCTTTGATATTGTAAAGCTTATAATTGCAACAAAGCCCCCCGGGTGATCAAGATGATAGCGAGGAAAAACCTGTTCCACGATAGGGGCAGACTGGTGATAAGCGTGGGCGGGGTAGCCCTTTCGGTGACCCTTGTCATAATACTCCTCGGAGTGTACTACGGCATGACGACCCTCGGCACGAACTACATCGTGCATACCGACGCCGACCTCTGGGTGGGGCAGGAGGGCATCCACGACCTGTGGCACACATATTCCCTCCTGCCCAGGGGGCTCGCAGGAGACATAGAGAGCGTGGAGGGTGTTAAGAGCGTCCACGAGCTCATAGGAAGGGCGGTCCAAATAGAGGTCCCAACGAGCGGGGCGAAAAAGACGGTCTACATAGCCGGCTTTGACCCCACCAGCGGGGTCGGCGGCCCATGGGACATAGTCAGGGGCACGGGTGAGATAAAGAGGGGTGAAGCCGTGGTGGACCAGGTGTTTTTCACAAGGAACAGGCTGAAGCTCGGCCAGACACTTAAGATTGGAGACAAGGAGCTGAGGATAGTCGGGGTCTCAAAGGGGACTTTCGCGGTTGTTTACCCGTATATTTTCGTTACCACCGAGGATGCCGCCGAGATTTTTGGGACGACTCAGTACGTGAACTACTACCTCGTCCAGCTTTCCGGCGACAGACCCGCCGCCGATGTGGCGAAGGAAATCACGGACAGGCTGAAGGAGAAGAGGGTATCCGTGGAGATACTGACGAAGGAGAGGTTCATACAGAACCACAAGGATGTCATAAACGAGAGCTTCAACTCCATACTCTTCCCGCTGGTGTTCATAGGATTTATAATCGGAGCGGCGGTCATAGGGCTCACACTCTACACAATGACGGTTGAGAAGATGAGGGAGTACGCGATACTGAAGGCAATTGGGGCGCAGAACAGCTTCTTGAGGAGGATAGTCTTTGAGCAGGCGGCCATAATAACCCTGCTCGGTTTTGTCGCAGGCATCGGCCTCTCCCTGCTCGCCACCCTCTTTGTACCCAGGTTCGCCCCGGAGTTCTTCGTGGAGATGAACCCCACAACAGTGGGCATAACCTTCGCAGCGGTTCTGCTCATGGGGCTGACCGCGCCGCTGATCCCGATAAGGAGGCTCAACAAAGTTGACCCGGTGGTGGTCTTCAATGCCTGAGGCCATTTTACGGGCAACCAACCTGACCAAGGTCTACGGTTCGGGCAGAACCGCGGTGAGGGCCGTCGATAACGTGTCCATTATCCTCAGGAGGGGAGAGGTGGTTCTCCTTATGGGGCCATCCGGTTCGGGGAAGACGACGCTCCTCACCATGCTCAGCGGACTTCTGAGGCCGAGCTCCGGGAGCATAAAACTGTACCCCCCTGAAAACCCCCGGAGGCCAATAGAGCTGAGGGGGCTCACCCAGGACGAGCTGGCGAGGCTCAGGCTTGAGAGGATGGGCTTCATATTCCAGCACTCCAACCTGCTGGAGGCGCTGACGGCGGTGGAGAACGTCATGGTGCCCCTGCTGATTAAGGGCGTAAAGAAGGAGGAGGCCATGAGGCGGGCAGAAGGTCTCCTGGAAGAGCTGGATATGGGGGACAGGCTCAACAGCAGGCCCTCAGAGCTTTCAGGGGGTGAACAGCAGAGGGTGGCCGTGGCGAGGGCCCTGATAACCGACCCGGACATCATAATAGCCGACGAGCCCACAGCAAACCTCGACTCAAAGAACGGAAAGGAGGTTATAAAGCTCATCCACGAAAGGGCTAAGAAAGACGGCAAGTGTGTGATTATAGCCACCCACGACCCGAGGATACTCGGCTTCGCGGACAGGATACTCTACATGGAGGACGGCAGGATATACCGGAAGGCCAGCCAGCAGGCCAAAAGGCTGTTGCTTTTTGAGGAGTAGCACCCAATGAGCTGTAAATTTCATTTCCCATTTCTGTCCAAAACTGTTTATTTCAAACTTCCAGTTAAATAGGGCTGAATCATCTTTTCTTTCGTCAAAAGGACAGCTCTCATGCCGAAAAGTATATATATGCAGTTCTATTCATAAATGAGCAGGTGGTGGGCAATATGATGGAAAATTACACAAAATTGGGTATTTATAACGACATCGTCCAGACGATAGGCAACACACCCCTCGTGAGGCTGAGGAAGATAGAGAGATACTTCAACCTCAAAAACGAGCTCTATGCCAAGGTGGAATTCTTCAACCCCGGAGGGAGCATAAAGGACAGGATAGGCAAGTACATGATAGAAGGGGCAAAGAGAGAGGGCAAAATCGTCGAGGGCGGCGTGATAGTCGAGCCCACATCGGGCAACACTGGGGTTGGCCTTGCCCTCGTTGCGGCGGACGAGGGGTACATGACGGTCTTCACGATGCCGGACAAGATGAGCACCGAGAAGGAGCTCCTCCTAAAGGCCATGGGCGCCTTCGTCATCAGGACTCCCACCGCTGTGGCTCCAGGCGACCCGAACTCCTACTACAAGGTGGCCGAGGCGGTGAGGAACCTCATCTGGAAGAAAGGAAGGGCAGTAACTCGGGAGGAGCTTAAGGAGATAGTTGAGCACGTTCAGAAGCTTGTTGATGAGGAGAGGCTCGACGAGCTCAGGGCGATCCTTGAGGAGGAAGTGGAAGAAACGCCCTACGCCTACATCCCCAACCAGTACTTCAACAGGTACAACCCCCTGGCACACTATGAGACCACCGCGAGGGAGATATGGGAGCAGACCGGAGGGGAGATAGACTACCTCTTCGCGGGGATAGGCACCGGCGGGACGATAACCGGAATCGGGCGCTACCTCAAGGAGAGGAAAAAAGACGTAAAGATAATAGGCGTTGACCCGGTCGGTTCGATATACAGCCTCGTCAAGAAGGGAATGAGCCTTGAGGAGGCCCTCAAGAAGGCCCACCCCTACCTCGTTGAGGGCATAGGTGAAGATCTGCTCCCTGAAACCGTCGATTTAAGCCTCGTTGACGATATGGTTGTCGTCAACGACCAGGAAGCCTTCGCAATGACCCGCTTCCTCGCGAGGAAGGAGGGGATTCTGGCGGGCGGCTCATCGGGCGCGGCACTCTACGGGACGGTAAAGTACCTCAAGGAGAAAGGAGTGGAGGGCAAGAAGGTCGTCGTGATATTCCCTGACACCGGAAGGAACTACCTCACGAAGGTCTTCAACGACGAGTGGCTCATCGCGAACGGCTTCGAGGTTGACGATGAAAAGGTTCTGGAGGTGCTGAGATGAGGTTCTCAACTAAAGCTATCCACGTCGGTGAAGAGCCCGAGAGCATGCAGCACGGCGACGTTGTATCCCCAATCCACCTCTCAACCACCTTCGCAAAGAGGAGCATAAGGGAGGTCGAGGAGGGCTACGTCTACTCAAGGAGCGGCAACCCCACGAGGGACGCACTTGAGAGAAAGCTGGCGGCGCTTGAGAACGCAAAGTACGGGCTGGCGTTCTCCTCAGGCCTCGCCGCTGAGTCCACGATACTCCTGGCGTTGCTGAAGAAGGGCGACCATGTGGTTGCTTTTGACGACCTCTACGGCGGGACGAAGAGGCTCTTCAACCAGGTGATGGAGCGCTTCGGCATCGAGTTCACCTACGTTGATGCGAGGGAGCCCGAGAACGTGAGGAGGGCGATAAGGGAGAACACAAGGATGGTCTGGCTCGAAACGCCCACGAACCCCCTCCTCAAGCTCGCGGACATAAGGGCAATCTCCGAGATTGCCCACGAGAGAGGCCTAATCGTGGTCGTGGATAACACCTTCGCGAGCCCCTACTTCCAGAACCCCCTTGACTTAGGTGCAGATATAGTCCTCCACAGCGTCACCAAGTACCTCGGCGGCCACTCCGACGTTGTCGGCGGGGCTGTGATGGTGAACGACGACGAGATTTATGAGAGGCTCAAGTTCCACCAGAACGCGGTTGGAGCAATTCTGTCACCTTTTGACTCCTGGCTGGTAATGCGGGGCATCAAAACCCTCGCCGTCAGGATGGAGAGGCACGAGAGGAACGCCATGACGATAGCAAGGTATCTTGAGGAGCACCCGCTGGTTGAGAGGGTCTACTACCCCGGCCTGCCTTCCCACCCGCAGCACGAACTCGCAAGGAGGCAGATGAGGGGCTTCGGAGGAATGCTCTCATTCGAACTCAAGGGTGGGCTTGAGGAGGCGGTAAGGTTCGTGGAGAGCCTTGAGATATTCGCCTTGGCTGAAAGCCTCGGCGGTGTCGAGTCGCTCATAGAGCTCCCAGCCATAATGACCCACGCATCGGTTCCAAGGGAGGAGAGGGAGAAGGTCGGCATAAAGGACTCCCTTATCAGGGTCTCGGTGGGAATAGAGGACGTTGATGACCTAATCGAGGATCTTGAGAGGGGCTTTGAGGCGGTGAGAAAATGATACCTGGCATCGAAGAGATTAGGACGTTCCTGGAGAAGCTTGGATTTGGCGAGGAGGACATAAACGAGCTTGTGGAGCAGATAGAGTACTTTGAGACGGAAGCGCCTGAGAGGGACGACATCGTGAGGGACTACCTCAGGGACGAGTGCATAGACCGGCTCGTGGAAGAGATAGTGCGGGAGGTCCTAAAGCTTGGGAGAAAAGGGGTGCGCATACTCGACGTCGCGGCCGGCTCGGGCTTTTTCACGGAGCGCGTAAAGGAAAAGCTTGAGGAGAAGGGCATAAAAGTCGAGGTCTACGGCTTCGACATAACGCCCAGCATGCTGAAGAGGCTCAATGAAAAGGGAATAACACCCATCTGGGGCGTTGCCGAGAAGATTGGGGAGTCAATAAGGATAGCCAACGAGCACTACGGCCTCAACGTGCCGGAGGAGTTTGACGTGGTTGTCTCCACCCTCGCATTCCACCACTTCCTAAACCCGGAGGCCGTCCTGGAGAGCATGAGAGACGTGCTGGCCGAGGGTGGAAAGGTCGTCATAATCGACGTCCTCAAGCACAGGCACGATGAGTTCAGGGAGACGCTGAAGGACACACACCTCGGGTTTTCAACAGAAGAGATACGGGAGATGGGCCTGCGGGTCTTTAAAAACGCGGAAGTCCGGCCCCTCGGACTGCACTGTGAGGTTGACGGTGTCCTCATCGGACTCTACAAGGCGGTGTTTGCCTGAGAGCCACCATACTTTTGAAATCATGTGTTCTTTTTCTTATTGAACAACGAAGGTCAGGGTTATCTTTTCTCTCTCGGTTCAGCGTTCATTGTGAAGAGCCGAGAACGAAGAAGATAGCGTTATCCCCAGGATGCAGGCCAAAAAAGGATTTTTCTTACTGTATCAAGATAGCCGCACCAACAGACGTAGATGTTGGGCTATTAAGACTGAGAGAAGCAGCAGAAAAAGCAAAAGTCTGACATCCTCTAGTCATAAGGGAGGGGCCCCAGAGGAAAAACAAAAATCAGGCAAGTCTGAGGAAACCAACCACACGGCCATCCTTGAGGAGCTGCACTCTAGTCCCCCACATTCCAGACATGTAAGGCCCTATCTCAAGCTCATCGGGGCTGACGTCCTCCCAGAGCTGTCCTATGATCCGTCCGTTTATGACGAGGGGTATCCTGGTATCTCCCCATGGATTCTGCCATGAAACCCCCTTGGAGGCGTTCTGGAGGAGCTCTGCGGCTCGCGATTTTATTTCCTCGTAGTCAATTGCAGTATCAGCCGATTCTGGAACACCTGGGGCCCATGAAAACATTCCCCCTCCGCAGCCCCATCTAGATCCTTGGTACCTCCACATCGTGCCTCTCCATCCTGCAGGCTGCGTTTCTGCGACCTCTTCGGATACTACTCTTTCCATCATGCCACATCCCATGAGGGATCCAAAGCGCCTCATCTTGCACATCCACTTTGGCATTCCAAACCTCATTCTAATCACCCCTTCGATTTAGAATATTACAAAATTATTTATAAAGTTTTCTGTTATATTCCTGGCTAATATCTCAAAAACCGGCAGAATTATAAGGGTCGAAGGCCAAACAGGGACGGTGATAGGATGCCAAGATGGATGATGTGCAATCCGCGAAACATAAGAACACTCACAGCAACGCTGAAGTCATTAATGGCCGAGCCAAAAAGGACAATCATAAGGGCCTTAGCGGACGGCGTAAAGGGCACCAACGACATTTATATGGAACTTCAGAAGAGCGGCTTTCATATGCCACGATCGACGCTTTATTATCACCTCTCCACCCTCCAGAAATCAGGAATAATTGAGATGGTGGGTTACAGGGAACAGGGGGGCGGTGCACCCGAGAAGCTCTGGAAACTCAAGGTAAGAAGAATCGGCGTGGATCTGGTCACGGGAGAAATATTTAGAGAATAACCACTGATCAACAGCAGTTCACTTCAGAACGGACTTACCTAAAATTAGATTAAAGACAGGAGGAATCAGCCCTCTAGGAGCTTTCTCCTTCTCCTCTCGTACTCTTCGTCGTCTATCTCGCCGCGTGCATACTTCTCATCGAGTATCTCCAGGGCGCTCTTCTTGCTCCCGCTTGAGCTCTGCTCAACGAGCCATTTAATGAACCAGACTATTCCAACGATTATCAGAATCCAGAACAGGAGCATGAATACTGCCCCGAACCAGCCAAAGTAACCAAATCCCATCATGTCGTGCCACCCCCATTCTCCCTCTCCGGCGTGAGCCAGGAATTCGTTTCCAACGCTTTCGAACATCATTTTGATCTCCTCGAATACTACTATGTGGTAAAGGCTATAGGGCTTATTGTTGGCAAAAGGGAAAAGAATAAAAGAAAATTTTCGCAGAATGGTATTGTGAGAATGTAATCTACAGTACAATTACCAAACCTGAAATCCTCCCTCAAGTCTAAATTTTGAGAGGTTCTTGAGGAAATTTAAGAACCTTAGAAGGCCAGTTTTTGTTGTTGATGGCAAGATCGCCAACATCAGGCAGAGAAATGCATCATAGGATTGTTGTAACGTATTTTGAAGACAGACGAGTTGACAGGTTTGATATCTAAACTTTCGATACTGATCACTGAAAATATGTGTAGTCAGGGAATGTGTTATGATTTTAAGTTGTAAATCTTTTATACTATCAATATCCCCAAAATGGAGTTTTTAATAGATTACGTTTTTTAAAAAAAATTAATAACTCTATATTATGAACTTTTAGTTTAAGAAAAAACTAAATATTGAAAATGACACTTAACAATGGTGATTCCAATGGGATGGCTATGTTATGCAGCCTGTGCAGCGGGGTGTGTCGGCGGATGTGGAGCAGTATGTTATATAACTGGAGCTACCGCAACATTTGTAAGTTCTCAAGCAGCAATTGCTGGTGCCACCGCCTACGCATATGAACATTGAGGTGATTTTATATGCCCCATTTTGTTCGTTCTTTTACTTTTTTCAGAACAGATTCTGGCAATGAGTACCTATTTGACGATATAACTGGAGTAGTACTTCAAATCCCCTCGGAGATTAGCTCACGAATTAAGCACATACTCTTTGATAGCACAACACCAACCGAGGCTTTAGTAGGAATTCATAAAGAAGTAACCAAAGAAAATAGCTATGCTGGAATTTATAAAATTTTAGAAACTTTAATCTCTAATTTCAGAGCGTTTTATAGGTTTCCTCTTGAGATTAGTATTTCTGAAATAGAAGAGGATACTTTGCGATATGGTATATTGAGGGATGGACTTTATGAGTTGCTTCTAGAAGTAACTAATAACTGCAATTTCAGATGTCGGTATTGCGTATTCGGGGGCAATTATGAAGATTTCAGGACCCATGGATATTCTTTCATGACACTTGAAATAGCCACGAAAGCAATTGATTTATATTTTCATTATTTGAAAGAGGGAGCATTCCTAAACCCTAAAAGAGAGCCAACAATAGCATTTTATGGAGGTGAGCCACTACTTAACTTTAAAATAATTGAGAAGTGTGTTAACTATACAAATCATAAATATTCAGACGAATTTACTCCCCAATACACAATTACAACTAATGCTGCTCTGATAAATAAGAGGATAGCGGAATTCCTCGTTAAAAATGATTTTGATGTGTCTATAAGCCTAGATGGCCCCAAGAAAGAACATGATAGAAATAGGATATTACCCAACGGTAGGGGCACCTTTGACTTGGTCATGAGGGGCATATCAAATCTTAAGGAGGCCCAGAAAAAGTATGGCTCCAAAAAGGAGTACTTTGCTCTAGTTACTTATGATCTCAAGTCTAATTTATACAATATTGCAAAGTTTTTTGATAAGGAATCACCAATACGCCCAATATTTGTAAATCCCGTGCGTTCTATGGGTACTACATATTATTTGCTATTTACTGAAGAAGATTATATAAACCATGAAAGAATGTTAAGGGAACTTTTTAAGAAATTCCTCAACGAGTCTACGAGCATTCACAAATCAGTATTTCTTGAAATCCTATTTGGAGGACCTGGAACTTTGATGTTCTACCGAAATGCTCTAAGCCGTAAAAATCCAACGGCAATATTCACATCAACATGTATTCCAGGGTTTAAATGGTATGTAAACACAAATGGAAAAATCCAAGTATGCGAACGGGCACCCTCTAGCACAATAATCGGAGACGTCAACAAAGGTTTGGATTTCTCTGCAATAAAAACACTAATCCAGAGGTACTCCAAGTTGATAACAGATAAATGCAATTACTGCAGCTTGGCTCACAGCTGTGCAAGATGCTTTGCGTATTTGGGCTCAGAAGACTGTAGTCTTTTTAAGCGCTGGGTAATTGACGGATTAAAAACCGCATTCACAATATACGAGAAGAATCCAGAATATTTCGAAAGAAGATTATCAATACTGAAAGAAAAAGGTGGGGTTTATGAATTGGAAAACCTTTAAGTTATATCCTTGGGTATATTATTATAGAGGCACGAATGGAGCAACACTCTACGACTGGCTAAATGGGAAAATATTAAGTCTGAACAATGAGCAGGCAAAAGTGCTGGAAGAATTAATAAAAGGAACGTCTGAAGATTTTATCACCGAGCACGAGAAATTCATAGACAGATTAAAGAGCTTTGGGTTCATTTCTCCCAAGAATATTTACATTGACAATATCACAGTAGGTTCAAAGCTTCAAAAAGCGATGCAATTTATAAATACTTTCCAAGTACAACGACTTGATTTAGTACTTAGCACGCCCTGTGATAGATATGACTCATGCCCAGTAAGAACTCCTAAGATTGCATCTCATGCATGTGAATCCTGTTTAGGATGTGCAAGAGAGGAAAAATCAAACAAGAATATTAGCCACGAAAAAATAATGAAGCTCTTAAAAGTGTTTAGACCTCCAGTAGTGACTTTGAGCGGGGGAGAATTGTTTACTGATGCCCAACTGGTTGAGAGTGTATTATCACTCCTTTTAACATCTGAGTATCCTCAAATAACGGTCTTAATAATGCCATTACATGCTATAATGAAATTCAAAAATGAAATTGCGAAACACGTAAGTATGTTTGCGCAGAAAGGCAGGAATCTTGTACTAACTACCGTACTCACTAAACATGGCTTTAAGGATATTCCAAAAATCTTAGAAATAGGAGAGGAGTTTAATATTCCACTTACTTTTGTGGTATATATAAATCTTGATGAACCTCCTGTAGAGATATCAAGATTAAACAACTTACAAAAAACAGCCACAATAGTACCTGCGTTTTATTCTCTTAGTGGAAGGAACATCCTTGAAAATCTTGAGGAATTTTTAAATGTACATGTACATCCTATAAACTCATATATAGCTAAATCGATATCAATCGAAAGTTTAACGAGGGCAGTTGAATACAACTATGCTCAGTGTTTGTATGGGAACCTGCTGATAAAATTTCCCGAAGAAGAGATATCCACCTGCAAGGGATACTACCTTTTGAACTACAAACTAAGGAAACTGAGTAGAAAAGCACTTCAAGAGGTCATGTCATTGTGGGATGACCCATGTGAAGATTGCTCCCTAAAAGGAGCATGCACCATGTGTCGTACCACAGTTAGATCTCTTCATATCACTCCAAATTCTTGCCCAATATGGAAGAAAGCCCTGGAGGTTGAAAAATGAAACCAACAAGGACTCAAATCCTCGAAGAGCTCACATATACTGCAAAGCATATTGGGATAAACCTTCTTTTAATACCCTTTATGACGGCTGTTCTCTACTGGATGGCGAGCTTGAATCCCATACCAAGTGATAAAGTCATTGGAAGCCTGAGCATCTCCCTCTCCATAATAGTTTCCCTCTTCTTCAGCGGCACGGTTTCCAGAGAAAAGCTTTTGGGCATCCACGAGATTCTTCTCAGTCTCCCGCTTGACCCGGTTCAGCTCGTGTTCATCAGGGCTCTCGGAGGCTTTATCATAGGAATCACGGGGATAGCTTTGGGTAGTATCGTCGGATGGGTGCTTACTGAATACCTAGGCAATCCCCTCTCCCTGACAAAAATATTCAGTGGAGTCCTAATATCGGCTCCTCCCCTCTTCAGCTTCATTTTTCTGGTAATCCTGATAACGTTCCTATTCCACTCGACACGCCTCGACGTTGCAAAGGGAATCATCGCCTTTGTGGCATTCTTTGCACCCCTCTACATCTCCAAGTATCTGGGGACGGGACTCTCAATACCAATGGCATTCGGTATTTCCCTGCTCCTCTCCACAGGAGCCATCGCCCTCTCTTTTTCAATGATAAAATCTCTCGGCACGAGGCTTGGGGAGAAAATGGTACTCATCTGAGGTGGCCATCATGATAGGGCTTGAAAACGTGAAAAAGAGCATAAATGGAAAAGAAGTTCTTCGAGAGATAACCATCACCGTAAGGCCCGGTGAAATCCACGCATATCTCGGCCACAATGGAGCGGGTAAAACCACCACTTTCCGCATCCTCCTCGGCCTTCTCGTCCCGGACTCCGGTAGGGTGGAAGTCCTTGGAGCTGACCCGCTCAAAAACCCGGGGGTGAGGGCAAGGATTGGTTACCTTCCTGAGTACGACCTTCTGTATCCGAACCTATCGGTGTGGGACAACCTCAAGCGCTATGCCTCCCTCAAGGGGGTTTACGATGAAAAGGAACTGCAGGAACTGCTGGAGTTTTTCGAGATTAAAGAATACGCCAAGAAGAAGATATTGGCCCTCTCAAGCGGAACTCAGCGGAGGGTCGCGATGGCAAGAGCCTTTATTGGAAGCCCTGAGGTTTTCATTCTCGACGAGCCCACCAGAGGTCTCGACCCGGAATGGCGTCTGAAATTCAAGCGATTTTTGGGAAGATACGTGAAAAAGAGGAATGCCACGGTACTATTCTCCACCCACATACTGAGCGACGTTGATGAGCTATGTGAGAAGATTACGGTTATCAAAGAGGGCAGAATACTATTCTCCGGAAGTCTGGAGGAGTTCAAGCGCAGTTTACCCACTGGAACTTCAATTTCCCTAAAGGTGGGGAACATCAAGATGGCCGCTAAAGTGCTTAAGGAAAAGGGATACTCTCCAAAAATCATGAAAGAGTACATCCTGCTGGAAAATGCCGAGCCGTCGGAAATCAACACGCTCCTCGTGAGCAGAGGCATAACCGTTGAGGAGATAAAACGAAACGAGCCCACATTGGAGGAGCTCTATTCGATACTCCACAGAAAAAACAGATAAAAGGAAAGAGCGGGGGCTCAAACCTTCAAAAACTTCGCGTTTATGGCCACTATAACCGTGCTCAAACTCATGAGCAGTGCACCTGCGGCCGGGCTGAGAAGGATTCCGTAGTTGTAGAGAACCCCTGCCGCTAAGGGAATTGCAAAGGTGTTGTAACCAGTTGCCCACGCCAGGTTCTCAATCATCTTCTTGTAGGTCGCCTTTGCCAGGATTATCCCGGTTATGACGTCCCTCGGGTCGTTCTTGACGAGGATTATGTCGGCGCTCTCTATTGCCACGTCGGTTCCTGCCCCGATGGCTATGCCTACATCGGCCTGGATCAGAGCCGGGGCGTCGTTTATACCGTCACCCACCATCGCCACTGTGTAGCCCTGCTCCTGGAGCTCCTTGACCTTCTCCGACTTCTGGTGAGGTAAAACTTCAGCGAAGAAGCCGTCGAGGCCGAGCTCCTCAGCCACCCACTTTGCAACCTTGGCGTTGTCGCCGGTGAGCATGTAGGCCTTTATACCCATCTCGTGGAGCTTTTCAATGGCCTCCCTTGACTCGGGCCTTATCCTATCCGCCAGGGCCAAAGCACCCACGAGCTTTCCATCAAGAACCAGGAAGACAACGGTCTTACCCTGCTCCAGAACCCTGTTGACGCGCTCGTCCTCCCTCCACAGGCCGTTCTCCTTCAGGAAGCCGGGGCTTACGACGAGGACTTCTTTTCCGTTGATGACGCCCTGGACACCTTTGCCCGGAAGAACCTTCGATTCGCTGACCTCATAGGGCTCAAGGCCGAGCTCCTTGGCTTTCTCAACTATCCCCTGGGCTATCGGGTGGTTTGAGTGGGACTCAAGTGCCGCCGCATACTTCAGGATCTCCTCCTCTCCGAGCTGGTCCAGCGCTATTACCTCAGTTACTTCGAACTTGCCTTCGGTCAGCGTTCCGGTCTTGTCGAAGACAACGACCTGCACGTCCTTGGCCCTCTCAAATGCCTCCCTGTTCCTGATGAGGATTCCCTTCTTGGCCGAGATCGACGTCGAGACCGAGACGACCAGAGGAACCGCCAAGCCTAAAGCGTGAGGGCACGTTATGACCATGACGGTCACCATTCTCTCAAGGGCGAAGACGAAGGGCTTGCCGAGGTAGAGCCATGTGCCGAGAGTTATCGTTCCGGCGGTTATGGCTATGAGCGTGAGGTAGAATGCCGCCCTGTTGGCCAGATCCTGCGTCCTTGACCTTGTCTCCTGTGCCTGCCTGACGAGCTCGACGACCTGCATCAGGTAGGTGTCCTTTCCAGTCTTCTCTATCCTGACCTTTATCGCTCCCTCAAGATTTATGGAGCCTCCGATGACTTCATCGCCTGGTTTCTTATAGACTGGCTTCGATTCACCTGTGAGCATTGACTCGTTTATGCTGGTCTCCCCCTCCACTATGATGCCGTCGGAGGGTATCTTTTCACCCGGTTTGACAAGGACTATATCGCCCTTCTTCAGCTCGCTGACCGGAACGTCCCTAATCCCATCGGGCGTCACGAGGTGGGCCTCCGTCGGCATGAGCTTTATGAGCTCTTCCAGGGCCCTTGAAGCGCCGAGAACGGAGCGCATCTCGATGTAGTGGCCGAGAAGCATGATGTCGATAAGCGTAGCCAGCTCCCAGTAGAAGGTCTTACCCGGCAGGCCAAAGGTCACCGCAACGCTGTAGAAGAATGCAACCGTGATTGCCAGCGCTATCAGCGTCATCATGCCGGGCAGTTTTTTCTTCAGCTCGTCCCTCATGCCCGTGAGGAACGGCCAGCCGCCGTAGAAGTACACCACCGACGAGAGTGCGAACAGGACGTACTGGTCTCCCCTGAACGTAAACGTGAAGCCCAAGAAGTTCTGGATTAGAGGGGACAGAATCAAAATCGGAACCGTCAGTATCGCGGAGACGATGAACCTCTTCTTGAAGTCCTCCATCATCATCCTGTGGTGCTCCGCATGGGAGTGCTTGTGTCCTTCGTGCCCCTCATGTTCGCCGTGGGTGGCCATTTCGTGCCCTTCGTGTATCTCATGTTCCATCCCGTGCTCCTCATGCCCGGCATGTTCCTTGTGCGTGTGCTTCTCGGGGGCTTTTTCAGCCCCATCGTGCACGTGCTCGCCGTGCACCATATTTTTCTCCTCCATGTTGGACACCATGTCTAAAATCTCTTAGAGGGTTTATTTAACCGTTTCCTATTCAAAATTGAAAGGTTACGGAGATCGAACCATAACCAAAAGAAAAGGGATATGGCTCATTCCTTCATCATGTCCTCGATTTCGCGGAGCCTCTTTCCAGGTTCAAGCTCCTTCTCGGCCGATGAAACCATCAGCCCCTCGGCCATCTCAACGGTTTCGAGGTCGAACTCACCGGTCAGGATGCTCTCGCTGGTGAGGTCTATCATCGTGTTCAGTGCCTCCTCAAGGTTCTCGACCTTGCCCATGGCCTTTTCGAACTCGACCTGCATCTTTGCCACGTCCTCCGCCCCCGGCCCTTCGGCTATGCTCTTAACAACGTCTTTGCTGAACTGAATGAAGTCAGCGGAAACCTTCACAAGCTCCCTCTGTATTTCTGCCTCCTCCATGAGGAGAAGAAGTCTCTTTGCCTGCTTTATCCGCTCCTCAAGGGCGAGGTACTTCATTGCACTCCTCTTTAAGAGGGCCTCGTCGCCAAGCTTCGCCGCCTCCTTCCCCTGGAGGAAAATCTTACGCTTCAGGTTTTCGAGGTTGTTGATGTACTGCTTCAACGCCATCTTGGCCTTCCTCATGCGTATCTTCCTCTCTATCTCCTTCTCTTCCTTCGACTTCCAGAGCTTGACCATAACCCTCACACCTCCCTAAACACGACGACAGTCACGTTGTCTTTGGTAACCTTCAGGGCTTCCCAGATCAGCGCCTCCGCTGCCGTCCTGGGGTCTGATTCAAAGACGAGCTTTCCTATAATCCCCTCATCGATGTAGTCGTGGAGGCCGTCCGTGCTGAGAAGCAGGACATCCCCGGCTTTCAGCTCCCACACGTAGGTGTCAACCCCGAGGTCAACGCCGAGGGCCTTTGTAACGACGTGCCTCATGGGATGTTCTCTGGCTTCCTCCTCCCTAATGACCCCGCGCTCAATGAGCTCCTGAACCACCGAGTGATCCCTTGTCCTCCCAGCTATCTCTCCACCCCTCACAAGATAGGCCCTGCTGTCGCCGGTGTTCGCTATTATTCCCTTTCCTTTTCTTATGAAGGCGGCGATAAGCGTCGTGCCCATCTTCCCCGGCCCGGGCGACATCTCCACCATCCTGCGGTGGGCATCCTCGTAGGCCCTTAGAAGGAGGTCCTTTACTCCCTCCACTCCCATACCGCGTGTATAGCCCTCCTCAAAGGTCTCACGGAGCAATTCAACGGCCACCTTCGAGGCCAGCTCTCCCCCCTCGTGTCCCCCAAGGCCGTCGGCAACGGCCAGGAGGTAGGCGTCGCCGAGGGGCAGGATGAGGAACGCGTCCTCGTTCTCCTCCCTGCCTCCGGGATGGGAAATCCCCCAGACTATCCCATCAACACCGCCGGCTTGCTCGCTCATCCCCCGAACTCCTCCGCCCACTTTTCATAGCGCTCGATGTCCCTCTTTGTCAGGGGGCTCTTTATCTTCCTGAACGCCTCCTCAAAGTCCCTCATCTCAAGCGGGCGAGTTCTCAATGAGCGCTTCCTCAGCTCCTCGAACGGAAGCCCGGCAAGCCTGTGGAGGCCCCTGTTCTCCTCGCGTATCATGTTCCATATAGCCTCCTGACACAGGTTCCTGATGTCCCTGCCGGAATACAGACGCCTCACACTCTCCTCCGCTATCGCGTCGAGGTCGAGCCTCGAAATGTCAAGCCCCTCAGTGTGTATTCTCACTATCGCCTTGGTTGCCTCTTTGTCCGGCAGGGGCACGTAAATCCTCTTGGGGAAGCGCGAGAGCACCGCCTCATCTAAATCCCAGGGGGTGTTTGTGGCCGCAAGCGTGAGGACGAGCTTCTCATTCCCCTCCCCGTGAAAGCCCTCAAGCTCCGTGAGGAGCGTCGAGAGCATCCTCCGGGTGGCTTCGCTGGTGTCGTTTGAACGCCTCGTGGTCAGGGCGTCTATCTCGTCGAGGAACACTATGCTCGGTGCCTTTTCCCTCGCAACCTCGTAGAGGGCACTTATTATCTTGCTCGACTCGCCGAAGTACTTGCTCAGGACGCTTGACGCTTTGACGTTGAAGAAGGTGGCGTTTAAGCTCCCGGCAGCGGCCGAGGCGAGGAGCGTCTTACCTGTTCCGGGTGGCCCAAAGAGGAGTATGCCCCTCCATGGCTGAACCGCAGCCGGCTTTTTGAGGGCCGCTATCACGACCGTCTCCATCATGAGGAGCTTGACGTCCTCAAGGCCACCTATGTCGTCCCACGTCGTCCGGGACTTGGATATAAGCCCCAGCACGTACTCCCTGAACTGATCTTCCTCATCTTTCTCCTGGGTCGTGCTCTTTCCTTCGGCGCCGACGACGGCCTTTCGGCCGTATTCGCCCCTCTCTATCTGCTCAGCCACATCTTCCCACTTCTTCGCCTTCCTAAGGTAAAGCTCCCCGTTGTAGGGGACGTGCCTGGCCAGCTGTCTGAGTATGGAGGCGCACCGGAGGGCGCTCCTCCGAGCGGTCTCCATGTCTCCCGCGGCGACAGCCTTTTCAAACTCCTTCTTGGCCCTCTCAAACTCGCTCAGCAGGGGCCCTGAAAGGTCAACAGGCATCCTCACACCCCCTCGAATCCAAGCTTTATCTTGTGGACGATTATCTCGGCCTTCTCGACCAGCTCCTCGGGAACATCGAGGCCGTTCTCAAGGCGGAGCCTGAGCTGCTCCCTCAGGGAGAGCAGTTCGTCCCTCACCTCTCCTCTCGCGTAGTGCGCCAGGTCGTCGGCGTACTTGAGCGCGCTGACAAGGTCGTTGAGCTTCAGGTACAGGAGAAATAGTTCGCCCGCGTAGTAGGCGCTCCTCGACAGGTCGTTGATTGAGACACTTTTGCTGAGGTTCTCGCGGTAGTTCTTCCCGAGGAACTCGGCCAGATCTCTCTGGAGCTCCTCCACCGACTGGTAGCGCTCCTCCTTCCTCTTCGCGAGGCACTTCATCACGACCGGCTCAAGGGGCTTCGCGTCTGGGTTCAGCTGACCCGGAGGCACCGGCTCCTCAAGGGTTATCTTCGATGCCACCTCGACGAAGTCCTCCCCCTCGAAGGGAGGCCTCCCGGTAAGCAGCTCGTAGAGAACCGCCCCTATCTGCCACACATCGGTTCTCTCATCGGTTCCTCCAAAGCGGGAGCTTATCTGCTCCGGGGCGGCGTAGAGTGGTGTGAAGCTGACCGTGTGGGTTGTCCTGCTCTCCTTGAGTAGCTTGCTCAGCCCCCAGTCGCTCACCTTGGCCCTTCCGTTCCTGAGCAGGATGTTGCTCGGCTTGAGGTCGCGGTGGATCACGCCTTTGGAATGGGCGTACTTCAGCCCCTCCGCAACGTCGAAGATTATCCTCGCCGCCTTTTCGGGGTTGAGGGGCTTTTCAAGCCTTGCAAGGCTCGTCTCGCAGTACTCCATCTCCAGGTAGGGGAGGGGGAATATGTTGTAGTCGTAGAGCTCGACTATGTTGGGATGACTGAGGAGAGACCAGTTCCTTACCTCCCTGAGGAAGGCCTTTCCTCCCTCTTCGGTCAGACTGAGCGGGACTTTTAGGGCGACAACGCTCCCATCGTGCTTCTCCGCCCGGTAGACCCTCGCAAAGCCGCCCTCGCCGATGGGCTCCACCTTCCTGTACCTCGCGAAGAGCTCATCCAACGGTGTACGGGGGGTGCCGCCGGTAGAGTCCTGCCTATTCCCTGCAGGAACTGGAACTGGGGCCGGAACTGGGGTTTTGGGCTCTATCCTCGGTCTCTCGATTATTTCGGTGCTCACTTTCACCTTGGCGCTGACCATGCCGGAGCGAACCACAACCTTGGCACTGACCCGACCACCCCTCCTCGGAACGGCCGTGACGGTCTGGGAGACGTACTCCCCGGGTCTGACGGCCCTGAAGTACACCCTCGTGGAGCTGAGGTCGAGATATCTGGAGAGGTCGCCGAGGTCTATCTCGGCGTTTATGGTGCCCCTGAGCAGGTTCTTGAAGCCGATCCTGAGGGGAATCTCCTCACCAGCGTGAACCTTGGGGGGAAGCTCGATTATCACCGACTTACGGAGGAGCTCCTTCATGTCCTCCTTCGGTACAGGGGGAACTGGCGGAACCGTTTTGGGATACCGCCTCTTGTACCTTCTGGATTTCGAAACGTCCTTTAGCAGGTGTTTTATCAGGTGTCCAAACCACATGACCATCACGATGAATATTATGAAGCTCGCCGCCCTCCCGAAGATGGCGGATACTATGACTATAACCACGAAGAGCTTGACGAGGCCCTCCAGGATGTCGTCGTCCATGAACCCGTGCCCCATGTGCACGCGTATCCCTCCACTCCCTGGTGAAACAGCCGGATCAGGCCATCATTTAACCCTTTTTGGTGCCGTTTTGAAAGTCCGCGGGGGACTGTTTTTCACTTAGGGCAAGTTCATGGGGGAGGTTCATACCAGAGTGGAGGTCACTCAGTGACTACCTCCTCCCCCTTATCCTTCTCCCCCGTGACCTTCTCGGCCGCGCTTTCGGGCTCAAGCTCGCCCTCTTTCACAGCCTGTATCGTCCTCATTATCTCCGCCAGCTCCTCGTCCTCCTCGAACTCGACGCCGGCACCAATGGCCTGGTCTGTGTAGCCGAGCATGGTGCTGAGGTTTTCGTTGAGGTTCTGAGCGTCGAGCTGCATGCTGACGAGGTTCTTTTCGAGCTCCTCAGGGGACATCTTCCTCAGGAGCTCCCAGGTCGGTGTGCCCTTCAGTATAGCCTCGTTCTCCTTGATTATCAGCAGGTTCGCCACGAGCATGAGCTGTTTGTTGAGCTGGGCGTGGGTGTTCTGGAGGCTCTGCTTTTTCCGGTTCAGTGTCTTAATCTTGGTCGCTATGGTGAGCTCCTCGCTTTTGCTCCTCGCTTCCTTTGCCCTCTGGAACAGCGCCGCTATCTGGGCGTCTATCTCGGCTATCTCGTCCTCTATCTTCCTTATCTGCATGTCGAGCTTGATCTGGTTTTCCCTGAGCTGCTCAATCGGTATGTCTAGGGGGTTCTTCCTCCCGAAAAACCTTGAAAGGAGCCCCATCACAGCTCCTCCTCCGTCTCCCTCTCAAGCTTGGGCGACGCTATCTTCTCCGTCACTTCCTCAACGTCAGCCTCTCCCGTCTCAACCTTGGCCCACGCCTCCATGAGCTCCCTCTCGGTCTGGTCCTCCGTTCCCTCAAACTCGGCTATGTCCATCTCGAAGACCCTGTTCAGGTTCTCGACCATCTCGTCGAACTCCCTGCCGTCGAGGCTCACCTTGACGAGCACGCTTTCCAGCTGCTCGGGCTCGACTTTGGAGAGCTTGTCCCAGAGGCCTATCTTCCTAAGCTCCTTCTCGTACTTCTTGACGACTATCAGGTTCTTGACGAAAGTGTACTGCTTCTGTGCCGTCGTGAAGTCCCTCAGCTTGAGCTTCTGCTCCATGTCGAGGCTTTTGATTTCCTGCGCGAGCATCTTCTTCTTGAGCACGTCCGCCCCGATGCCCTCCTGGAAGAGCTGCTTCTTTTTCTTCTCTATGCGCTCGATTTCCTTCTTCGTCCTCTCAAGCCTGTTCCTGAGGCGTATCTCTTCCTCCTGAAGCTCCCTCAAGGAGAGCTTTTCAATCGGGTTTTTCCTAAACCTGTCGAATATTCCCATCACCATCACCTCACTTCCGTATCAGCACGAGTCCGAACCCGTCTATGTATTTCACCACGTGGCCATCGCGGCCGATTTCATAGAACGCCCGCCTCACGTACTCCTCCTCCCCGCATTCGAGGCACTCACTGAGCGGCAGGTAGTCCCTGCCCTCAAGCTTTTTCCTCACGCACTCCCTGACCTTTGCGTACATCTCCTCATCGAGCTCAAGGCGCACCAGGGGGACGAGTGCCTTGGCGTAGCGGTCGTTGGGGTTGTGAATTATCTCGCCGCTCTCCGTATCAAGGAGTATCAGCGAGACGTTCTCCGAGTAGAAGTTCCTATGGAAATCCTCCGATGAGACGTATTTTCTCACCCTCTCCTCGAAGCCGAGGGGTGAGGCTATAACGAGGACCGTTCTAGTGCCCCCTTTCGAGTCCCTCGCATCGATGAGGTGCACGTTGATCTCCGCCAGGGTAAGAGGATCCGTGTCGAGGCCGAGCTCCGCCAGCCTTTCAACCCTCGTCAGGTAAATTCCCCTAACGAGTATCCGCTCCTTCCTTCCGAGGAGCTTCTTCTCCTTCAGGGTTACCTCAACGTACCTGTTCTCCGGCAGGTTCTTGAGGGACTTCTCGTCAAGCTTCCCGGCGAATCTCGACGTGTCCTCACCCTTCTTCTCCTCAATCCTTTCAACGGAGTACGTTTTGCCGAGGAGCCGCATTTCTCCCGCGAATTTGCTCTTCATCCTGCCCACGAAGTTCAGCTCCCCTATCCTCGCCTCGTCCCTGAGCACCAGGCGGGAGCCCTTCTCAACCTTCCCCGACATCGCGAGGATTTCCTCTATCTTACTCCTCAGCAGGTTCTCCTTTTCCGACAGCTCAAGCTCCCTCTTCCTCAGCTCCATCTCCTTCTCCCTAAGCTCAAGCTCTCTCCTCCTGAGCCTCTCCTCAAGGAGCCTTGCCTCGCGCAGGGCCTCCTCCCTCGCCCTCGCAAGCTCCTCCTCAAGTTTTTTCCTCAGCTCTTCATCCTTAAGCTCCATGAGCCTCCTGGCGAGCTCCTCCTTCTCGCGCTCAAGCCTTTCCATGAGCTCCTCCTTCTCCCTGCGGAGCCTCTCTATCTCCTCAATGCTCGATGCCGACAGCTCCTCCTCAAGCTTTCTGCGCTCCTCCTCGAAGAACTCCACCATCTCGGCTATCCTCTTCTTCAGCTCCCCAACTTTGGCTTCGTAGCTCTCCCTAACTGCCTCAACTTCCTCCGTCTTTTCGCGCTCCCACTCCTCCATGAGAGTCCTGAACCAGCCGTATTTGCTTGCCTCGTTTATGGCGGCATCGATTTTCTCGCGGTAACTCTTCCACGTCCTCTTGAGGTAGTAGCGGAGGGGAAGCTTTATCTCGGGGTCTTCGAGCTGCTCCTCTATCCACCTGTCCATGCCGAGGTAGTAGGTCCTGAGGAGCTGGAGGGTCTCCTCGTCCCTGCGGTAGAGCTTTCCAAGTATGTCCTCCATCGTTGTTATCTCAAAGACGTTGTACTTCAGTATCTCGTCTATCAGGCCTATCTCGCGTTCCGAGAAGCGCTTTTCTGCGGGCGGAAACCCTTCCCCCTTCTTCCAGAAGCTCCAGGCCAGCACCGCCAGTGCCGCCTCGAACTTCGCCCTGAACGTGCTGTCAAGATCCCTCAGGAAGTCCCCGCACTCGCCTTCGAGATAGCGCGAGTACGAGTCCTGGATCCTCTCCCACAGGCTCTTCCGGGTCTCGAAATCCTCCACGGTAACGTCCCTACCCTGCCGCAGAACCCTCTCGGCCGGCCTGAGGAGCTTCCTCACGCAGTCGGGGTTCCCCTCGTTGAAGATCACCATGGTACCACCTCACAGAAGCAGTGAGAGCTCCCTCTCGATTTTCTTCGCCATGTCTTCAACCGCACTGCCGTAACCCTCTACGAGCACCCTGACGGCCGTTTCTCCGCCTTCCTCTTCAACTGACACCGTTATCTCCAGCCTGCCCTTCTTCGTGTAGGCCATGTACTTCGAAACGCTCCCCTCGCTGGAGACGTAGTAGGCGCCGAACTTCGAGAGGATGTACCTGAGGAGCTTGGCCACGACCGCGGGTTCCTCTTTAGTTAGCCGCTCTATCTCAACCCTCCTAGGGGTTACCTTCGACCCTATGTCCTCGGGCTTTATGCTGTACACCCTCACCTTGCCTTCGGTCGGCGGGTCGAGTTTCGACAGCAACTCTTCAGCGAACTCAGACACGTCGGGTGAGTCAACTATGAAAGAAATTCCCTTAACCTTTGATACCCTGACCCGATTTGACCACTTGTCAATTAGGTACTCAACGCGCTTCCTCTCGGCATCGTTCTCATACATGACCACGAACAGGTGTGCCACAGCACTCACCTCTCATCTTTTCCTCTAATGTGTGCTGGGCTCTGGGAGTATATAATGTTTTCGGCGTTTTGGAGAAAAGTTTGATGTCGTGAAATTTTCCACTTTGTCAAATACTGGAAAACAGGAGGAGAAATACATAAGGAAAATCAAACCCTGTCAACGACGCCCTTCAGTATATCCTCGACCTTCGCCGCGACCTCAAGCAGCTCGTCGTTCCCGGTTACGCTCATTGCGACCGTCGGGAGCAGCAGGCTCACGTAGGTCTTCCCTTCCTTCACGTACACCACGATATTGCAGGGCAGGAAGGTACCGCTGTTGATGTCTATTCCGATGAGCCGACTCGAGTAGTTCGGGTTGCAGGCACCGAGTATGACATAGGGCTCCATGTCAAGGTTGAGCTTCTCCTTGAAGAGGCTGTCAACCCTTATCTCGCTGAGAACCCCGAAGCCCTCCTTCTTCAGCTCCTCCTTGACCTTCGCCACAGTCTCATCGAAACCGGTTTCAACCTCTCTGACATAGGCGTACTCCTTCTTGGGTTCCTCCATTCCGTGCATTCCGTGGTGGCCCTTTCCCATGCCCTTCATTCCCTTGCCGTGGCCTTTACAGCCTCCTTTCATTTTCCCTTTGCCATTCATTCCCTTCATGCCTTCCATCTTTTCGTGGCTCTTCATTCCGCCTTTCTCCATTTCATTCATTTCACCTTTCATCTTGAATCACCTTTTCTTTTGTCAGTGCTTACTCTACTGGAGGAGATAAGAGGCTTGTCCTTCACAAGATGGAAATGTAGGAGGACAAAAATTAACAAAATTAAGGTGATCCTTTAAGTCCCTTATAAACCGCTTTCAGAAACAGACCGAGGCCGATGGTTGAGATGCTGACGTTATGTGATTTTGTTGTTTTACATGTTCTCTTGAAAGCCCGGTCCTAAAGATCCTGAGGAGGTCGGCAATTTTTATTCACCCCGATTCAGTCCGAGCGTTTCTTTAGCCCCCAATGCCAGCCCAACCTTGAACAGCAGGAGCGTCCAGAGGAGCGAGATTACAGCGGTGGAGTACGGATAAAACCCGAAAACCCACACGAAGATGTTGGAGGCAGGAACAACGGCGGAGAACACGAACCACAGCCTGTCTTCCAGCGAGCAGTACTCCGAATCCCTGTAGGCGGAGCACATGAGCCACATCAGGGCCGGGAAGCCCAGCCAGTAAAAACCCGTGACAAGAAGGGCCTCAGGATAAAACCCATCACTTCCAAAGTACCCACCAAGTAGTGCCAGGGCCAGCTCGGCAATCCACCAGCGTAAAAATAAAATAGTGGGGATTTCAGTTCCGTAAAGCCTCATTATTACCACCCCATGAGGTCGGACAGACTCCGTTCTTACACGGTGGAAACGGTGGATAGTAGTGTTTATAAGGATATGCACTGTAAGAGAGCTTTACTACGGGATTGGCGGTTTTAGGTTCTCTCCACGAGCCGATACCCCATCCACGACTTTCAAGGAAGTCCTTGAAAAGTTCACTAGCTGCCAAGCTTAACAATCCCACAGCAACTGCCCCAGCTCTTCCACTGGGCTGTGGGAAGATTATATTGAAAGTTATTGTTAATCCCGCGGATATTAACCCCCATTGGTTCCAAGTGTGGAGATAGATTATTGGCATATTAAAACTCTGATCAAGCCACTTGCCATTGGGCTGTACTCCCACGTAGACTATTCCGTATCCAATGTCGTCATCTACATCAACCCTAATGACTTTGTAGTGAATCTTAACTTTTTCTACGTGACCGTCAGGGAATCTAAAGTCTACCCACTTCTCCAGCCATTCTGCGCGTTTTATTCCAACGTCTGTCTTTGGGTTGTAGTAAAACTCGTTGACTTTCACGTAAACCCAAGGATCACTTTTAAATATGCGCTCAGTTGTACCATCCTTATACTCAATTATCCAAGGTATCAAGATCCTTATTGGATCTTTGGTACCATCACCCGCTTCTGTATATCCCCTCCAGCTCCAGACGAATGCCAACCAGATTCTGCCACCGTAGACGTACGAATCGTATTTTGAGAAGTATATGCTCAGCTGATCTTTATCCCCGAAGTTCTGGGGAGTTATTGGGACCGAGTTGTCATTTGAAATTGCATTGCCAT
This sequence comes from Thermococcus thermotolerans, assembly GCF_024707485.1. Taxonomy (NCBI): domain Archaea; kingdom Methanobacteriati; phylum Methanobacteriota; class Thermococci; order Thermococcales; family Thermococcaceae; genus Thermococcus; species Thermococcus thermotolerans. The sequence continues at coordinate 348,234 of NZ_CP102602.1, read as the reverse complement.
CGCACTTCCAGTCGTCACTCCAAGCAGGAGCAGTCCAATAAGGACTGCCATCAACGGACGCCACTTCAAGAGGTTCACCTCCAGGAGTTTTCAATGGACATAAAATCCAAGTCCTCAAAAGTTTTTCTCCTTAATAGTAATTTACAACAAAGAAATGAAAAAAGACTTCAACCACCTCAAAGCGATTCCACTTGACGAAAACAAGTTGAGTAAAAGAGAACCCAAAACTCGCTAACCTGATGGGGTTATCAACGACCAGCCGAAGACCGCCCCAACGAGGAAAACCGAGTAAACGCCTCCCACCCTGAATCAGTTCCCATGAGGAGCACGAAGAAGGCCAGAGCCGAATAGACAAGCCACGTCATGACGAGTCCCGAGAAGGTACTCCCGGCCTCCACCTCGCCCAGAACATCGTCTCCGAGTAGAAGAAGAGGATGTAGCCCAGGGATAGCGTTGAAATGAGCCTTTTAAGCACCTTCATTTCGGTCGCCATAGGTGCACCGCTCCCAAAACGATTATATGAAAATCACTCATAAAAATTATCTATGACTAGAAGGGAAGAAAACCGAGGCCGAGCACTTCGTGAGGCTCATGAAGATATCCGCGCCGGAGTACTTTCCGGCACTCCTCGGGCCGAAATTCCGGAAGGTCTTCGAGAGGCTCTTCATTGAAAAAGCCAACCTCTTCAGCCACGAGCACGTCATTTTTGCGGTTTACGGCGATCAGGTAGCCGGAATGCTGTTGAGCTATGACTGGAAGGCTAAAGAGAGGGAGGAGAAAAGAACGGGCTGGCTGATGCTAAAAGTCCTCGGCCATGACTTCCTAAAGCGCCTCCCCGCGTTCATAAGGGCAACTCGTGGCTCAGGGAGACTGGAAAATGGAGACTACTACGTCAGCAATATAGCCGTTTATCCAGACTTCAGGGGAAAGGGAATTGGGAAGGCATTGATGTTGGAGGCAGAGAGACTGGCTTTGAAATGCGGCGCGGAGAGGATAGTCCTCGATGTCGAGCAGGGAAACGAAGAGGCAATTGCTTTTTACAGAAGGCTCGGCTACTCCGTTGAGAGGAAACATTCCATCGAGCTTGAGGGGAAGACTTACGAGTTCTACAGGATGGCAAAGGCACCCACCGACAGCGAATAGTCAATGAACACAATAGTCTAGAGCATTACAACAAGGCATTTTGGACTAAATGTGGCAGCATATTAACTTTCTAAGACAGTAATTTTTATATATAATAAAAGGTTCATCTAAAATGACGAATTTCCAGGGGGTGACGGTGTGAAGGCAAAAGTTGTAGCAATATTGTTATTGACAATTATAGCAACCGCAACCCTTGGAACCGCCGCTTCTGAGTTTCTGAGTGTTGAGAGAGTATACATTCAAGGGAGCGCCAAAGCGTTTATATTCCAGCCCTCCACGGACGGTGATGTTAAGCTTTTGAAACAGGGACACGTTGGGGGAGTTCTCACATTTAGGAGTGAGAGCAGGAGATGGGAGAATTCGAAAATCCAGAACTTACACTCCACTCCAACTCCAATAATCGTGTACTTCACAAAGGATGGTAAAATTGGCATCAAGAGCATCGTCCCGGGCAGGAAACTTGTTCTCGATGGGATGTTTCCAATTGAAGACGTTGCCCAACCCTCAAAGCAACCTGTTCTCAATCTTCCTCTAACTTCGAGGATAAAGTACAGGATCCGCTCGTTGCTGGGAACATCTTCCTGTCCGTGGGGATACGAAGAACTGAACGCCAGATATTGCATCATTGAAAACTGGGAATATCTGAAGGATTCATACTATTCAGAGTCTCGAACCTTCGTTGAGTGGGTCCCGTTTATGGGACTTAAAGTTCGAACGGAGGGCAGCAAGGAGATCGGCAGGATTGGAGCATCGTGGGGAATACAACTGACCACTTCAACACGGGCTATGTGGAGCTTCAGCGTTGATGGGATTCCCGTTATTGATTTTGGTTCCTCGTACTCCGGTTCAACTCTAAAGGTCAGCTACGCACCCGAACCCGATGTACGAACAGAAAACGGTTATCTTGATAGGTACCTCAACCTTCCGCTGAAGTACGTGGTTGTAATATACAATATTCCTGTATACGACAAATGGAAAAAGCAGTATGTTAGTATTCCAATATCGGGAGTATATCCAGTTGAAGTCATGATGAGTGGCTTCCATGAAGCAAAAGAGCAGAATTTAAACAGGGATAAACTCCTCACGGACTACCTCATAAGCACACACTTCCCCACCTCCAGCACAGGGTCAAAGGTAAAAGTTTTCAAAACTACCAGTTACGGGACATACGATAACATAGTTTTCGAGTTCCAGAGTAGTTCTAACTACAAATTTTATTCCGTTCCCTTAGGCGGTTCTGCCGCCAGCTGGCTGTGGAGTAAGCTACCCGGTGTCGGTGCACTTTCTATATCCTTCAGCTATTCAAAAACGTCTCAATCCGTAGTAACCTATGGGGTCAGGGTTATGAACGCCCCTCCAAACCAGCTGTACTATGCAACCATACTAAAAAGGGACATTGAACTCGCAAATAACAACGTTGAGCTAGCCATGTATTTCACAACCATAGACGATGGAAGTGATCCTACACCCCCATGTTTTGGGAACGTGTGTCCAACATCTATAAATGGAGGAACTGCTGATAAGTAAATGAGTTATCTCCTTCCACTCCTTTTTGTTTTCCAGTACACCATCACGAGCACCAAAACTATCCCCACAAGGGGCACCCCGTAGAACTCCAAAGACTTCCTCTGTATCCGCCCGATGGGGGGACAGGCCGGCAGTTCTCTCCTCAGGGCCTCCGTGAAATTTAGCCTCCGGAGGGAGCCCCCGTCGTAGTAGAGCACCGTGAGGTTCCCCCACTCAAAGGGGACGAAGGGATTCTTGGGTTTGGTGTATATCAGAACGCCTTTCCTTAAAAAGACCGCCCGCAGGGTCACATTGCTGGAGGCAGTGACTACCACATCGTCGGGAACCTCAATCGTGTATGACACTGCCCCATTCGAGATGTAGAGGCTTGAACCGTTTATATTAACCGGGTACGAGGGGGACTCTATCGAGACGTTGCCGCAGGGGCACAGCTTTTTTCTAATTTCCTCGGGAGGGGTGGTGTTCTTCAATATGCACGGCCCTTCTGGGTCTACGGCCCTCCCGTCGCTCAGATACCAGAGGCCTTCGTGGAACGTATAAAAAAGCTCCTCTGCCCAGTGGTGTTTCCGAGGTAGTAGAGCTTCCCGTCCTTGAAGTTAGAAGTAGTACTCCCCGACCATGCTTGGGGTGGGCACCCCCTGCATTCCCGGGCCAAGTGCATCCCAGGAGAGCATTATTATTGCATCGTCTTTCCCGGCTTTGATGAACGGGTGGAATGTGCAGTATTCGGTGGGGGCAAGAACCGGGTTGGGACCACAGAGGGCTTCGGTGGCATAAGTTTGTGGTATAACAAGGGGCAATAAAAAAGAAAAATCGCAACTCCCAAAGTTGCTTTTTTATACATACAGAACCCCCAAATTTCTTTTACAGTAGAAATCAACATGCTCAACAACGTCAAAGGCCACTTCAGAGTAGCTCACTGTAAACATTACAAAATTTAATATGCACATAATAGTATAAAAACATTTTGCACAAAAACATGATAAAAACTTGACAAGATAAATAGATAATAATGGGGTAAAAACAGCTCACTCTGGCTTAATAAGATATCATGTGTCAGCCCCCATACATCGGGCGAATATGAGCCTTTACATACAATATCGCTTTCATGGGGGAGACATTTATAAATTCTTGGAGTACATCTCCTCAGGTGGCTGGAAGTGGATAGAAAGTTTATCCTTTTCGTCTGCGTGAAGAACTCAGCAAGAAGCCATTCCACTATTTTCAAATTAAAAATTGTAGGGGAAGACTCATTCCCCTGCGGGGGTTATTCCTTCGGCTTCAAATTTGGCGGTAAAGAGGTGCCTTGTCCTGTTGGCAATCCATACGAGGCTGAGCATTATGGGCACCTCTTCGAGAACCCTCACGACCGTGGCGAGTGCGGCACCGCTTTCGAGACCGAAGAGGGCAATGGCGAAAGCCACCGCCAGCTCAAAGAAGTTGCTCGCACCGATGAACGAAGCAGGAGCCACTACCTTGTGGGGAAGCTTCCAGAGCCACGACCAGCCGTAGGCTATTGCAAATATCAGGTAGGTCTGTATCGTCAGCGGTATTGCTATGAGGGCTATGTGGAGGGGATTCTCAAGGATTATGCTGCCCTGGAAGGAGAAGAGGAGCGCCAGCGTCAGCAAAAGTCCCGTTATAGAGACCGTGCTGAGTTTTGGAAGGAAATTTCGCTCAAACTACTCAGAGCCTTTTGTTCTAAGAATATGCCTCCTTGAGATGTAACCCGCTGTCAAAGGTATCACGACGAAGAGCACCACTGATAGGAGGAGAGTATCATAGGGAACCGGCACACGATTCAGTCCCATGAGAAAGCCCACTATCTGGGCGAAGGCGAAGAGGATTATCATATCGTTCGTGGCTACCTGCACGAGTGTGTAGAGCGAATCCCCGTCGGCGAGGTAGCTCCATACAAACACCATTGCCGTACATGGTGCCGCTCCGAGGAGAATTGCTCCTGCCACGTACTCCTTGGCAAGGGAGGGCTCTATCAACCCGAGCTTCGCTGAAAACAGCGACACGAGAAAGAAGGAACTTATCAGGAACATCGTGAAGGACTTTATCAACCAGTTGGTCGTCCAGGTAACAATGAGACCCTTGAGCATCTGCCCCCGGTGAACCCTTTTTATTGCTGAGAAATCAACCTTGACCATCATGGGACATATCATTGCCCGGATGAGGATGGCTATTGGAATGTTGACGTTAGCAACCGTGAACTTTGAGAGCATCTGAGGGATTCCTAAAGACCACCTCCAAGCAGCCAAGGAGCCTAGAGGGTAGAATGACCAATGCTCCGATCCACTCCCTGACAGGAGTTAAATGGCCGAGATTCCAATAAGTGAGAAGAGACAAGACCTGGCCGAAGGTTACTCCCTGGAAACCTCTCCCGTGACGATGTCTATACATATCTTCCTCACTTTAAGCCTCCACACCTTTTCGGGTGCCCCCCCACCTTTCTCCCTATATCCTGCCATCTCAATTATCCCAGCATCCTGAAGGGAGGACAGATGGTAGTATAGAGTCGAGCGGGGCATGTTAAGCCCCCTGGCTCGGAGTTCTGAATGTATCTCGTTCGTTCCCTTCTCTCCCTCTGCGAGGCTTCTTATTATGCTCTTTTTCGGCTCAGTTAACAGTGGCCTTAATGACATTACAAACGTCATCAGGTTCTCAGGGTCTCTCCCCATGCACCGCATCCATCGTCCCATCCTGTTCACCCAAATATGCTACACCTATACCTTTATAATTTTACCGGATACTGGGACGTTCAATGCCAATATTACCAAAAAATTTATAAATAAAACTATAATATTATGGTTTGAAGACAATTGGAGGTGGTGTAAATGATGGGGTGCAGATGGAGGATAAGGAGATTTTGGCACACCAAGATGGAGGCACAGAACTACCGCGGTATGGAAGATGTTCCAATGCCCTGGATGGCCGGATGCATGGGCCCTGAATACTATCCAGCGGAGCAGGAATACGAGGGAATGATGGAGAAGATGAGGGAAATGATGGAGATGGCTTGGAGGAGGACATTTTGGAGATGGTACCACGGATGCGGCCCGATGTTCCCCTTTATGGGGGGAGAATCCGGCGGAAAAGATAACCCCAAGGGACAACCTCTGGAAGACCGTCAGAAAGAAGCCTGACCACCGGCGTCTTTTAATTTTTAACCCTCTTATTGCAATTTTTATTTATGGGATATCCTTATACCATTGAGATTTAAAAATTTAAAGAGTTTGGCTAAAACTGCTCGTTCACATATATCTTTTCGGCTATTTCCTCTCCGAGGGCAACGGTTGTATTGCCGACCCTCACTACATAGGAGGGATACCTGTGGACAACCTCAACTTTTCTTCCGGGGAGAATTCCCACTGCCATCAGCTTTTGCAGTGTTCTTATGTCCTCCTGGGCAACGTGTACTATTTCCAGCATCTTTGCTCTTGCCCGCGTTAATGGGATGCTATTCTTTAACCCTGATCCTCTCATAAATCCACCCCCACATATTTTTCATGGCATTGAGGGTTCTCGGTTCGGAAGGAAACTCATACCCACAGTTCGGACACTTAACCAGACTACATGCCTTGGCAAGGGGGCATCCCCTACAGGCCTTGGATGCGTCGTTCTCGTTAAATTCAAAACCGCAGAGGGGGCACTTCACAGGATCACCCCCAGTGCGTTCAATATTGCCGCCAGCACTGCCCCGACGGTGAAGGCAAATGTTACGTTGAAGACCAGTACAGACAGCGCCATCTTCGGCCCCCTCTCCTTCCACATGACGGAAAACTGTGCAATGCACGGGACAAAGAGCGTCAGAACCACTGCAGAGACAAGTAAGGGTACCCCCGAGAGCACACCGGCATCAGCCAGGTCGTAGAGTCCGGCCGCACCGTAGTCCCTCCTGAAGAATCCAAAGAGGAACGCGACAGAGGTCTCCTTTGGCAGACCTATCCACGTCACCGGATAACTTATCAGGTTTACCACGGCGTCGAACAGTCCAGTGATCCTCCCGAGCCATATCATCACGCTGGCCAGTACAAATATGGGCAGAACTTCTTTGAAATACCATTCCATGCGCGCCCATGTCTTTACGAGTACGTTTGATAGCTTGGGAACCCTCAGAGGAGGAATTTCTATGAAGAACTGCGGCTTTTCCCCAGGCATTATTTTTGCCGCCAGCCAGCCGATCAGTAGCAGGATCATTGCGTCAACAAGTATCCAGAGTGCAAGCGCCCTTGGATTGCCAGACAGCAGGGCCAAGATAACCCCGAGCTGGGCGGAGCACGGGATGGCCAGGGCCAGAAGGAACGTTGCTATTGTCCTCTCTCTGCGTGTTTCGAGGGTTCTCGTTACAATTGTCGCCATTGTATCACAGCCAAATCCAAGTACTATCGGGATCACTGCCCTTCCATTTAGACCTATCTTCTTGAATACCCTGTCCACGAGCATTGCCAGTCTGGGAAGGTAGCCGCTGTCTTCGAGTATCGAAAAGGCCAGGAAGAACGTTCCAACTATTGGGAGGATGATCGCAACTGCATACCTTATTCCAAGGGTGATTATCCCGTATTCGTGAACGAAGAGGTCCTGGATAACCAGCCAGGGTATCAGTGCCTCAAAGAGGCTATTCACATATGGATTTATATGCTGCTCAAAGATCGTTCCTTCGATAAAGTCCACCAGCATCTGGGCACCAAAGACCCCAACGAAGAGATAAAACCCATAAAGCACTACCAAGAATACTGGGAGGCCAGTTATGGGATTCATTGTAAGGGCGCTGAGCTTCTCACCAAAAGTAGCTCCTTTGACTTCCTCTTTTTTGATAACACCCCTCGCTATTTCCTCCGCCGTTTTGTAGTACCTTGAGACTATCCTGTACTCGATGGGGGTTTTATATTTTGACGACAGCCTTCCGGCAACATCCATGGCCACTGGCATTTTTGCAAACTTGTTGGGAGATATTAGTGCGAGTATAGCCTCCGCCCTGCTGCACCCATAGATTGCCATAATCTCCGATATTCCAGCTTCAATGTCATCATCCTGAAGAATGGTGATCCTCGGCCCAGCTTTCTGGTAATTAACTATCGCTTTTTTGAGTTTGTCAATGTTTTTCCCCTCCACTGCCACCGTGCCTATTACCGGTATTCCAAGTATCCTTGAGAGTTTCTCGATATCTATTGAGACCCCGTACCTCTTTGCCTCGTCCATCAGGTTGAGCACCAGGATAACGTTCAGCTCGGCCTCCATCAGCTGGAGTGTAAGCGGAAGCATCCTCTCAAGGTTCTTGGCATCAACAACGTGAACCACTATGTCTGGCCGCGCCTCCAGCAGTATTTTTCTTGAAATCTCTTCCTCTTCAGTTATTGGCAGCAGAAGGGAATACATCCCAGGAGTGTCTATCACACCGAACTCCTTTCCCTCTATGGTCGTCCGCCCAGTGGATATATCGACGGTAGTTCCAGGGTAATTTGAGACCGTTACGTACTTGCCCGTCAGTGCATTGAATAAGACGCTCTTTCCCACGTTAGGGTTGCCAACCAAGGCAATAGTCGGAAGCCGGCTGATGTCCTCCCTAACGTCCCCGTGACATGAGCACGACGATCCAGAGGTTTCTTTTTGGCCCTTCTTACCACCCTTCCCAATTAATAAGTGGAACCTCAACTCATTCACCCTCCCGTTATTTTTTAGACGAGCCTAATTCATGGCCAGTGGGGTACTCTACCAGGATATGCTAAATAAAAATAATGTAAGATCACCTCAGAATCCTCATCGCGTTGAAGACCGCTATGAGGGCGACGCCGACGTCCGCGAAGACCGCCTCCCACATCGTCGCCTCTCCGAGGATTCCGAGGCCTATGAAGGACAGTTTAACCGCTAGGGCAAAGATTATGTTCTGCCACACTATCCTCTGCGTCTTCCTGGCTATCCTGATGCCCCTCGGCAGCTTGGACGGCTTGTCGTCCATTATAACGACATCTGCAGTCTCTATTGCCGCATCGCTGCCCAAAGCACCCATCGCAACGCCAACGTCCGCCCTGGCCAAGACTGGGGCGTCATTTATGCCGTCGCCGACGAAGACGACCTTCCCCCTCGCTTCTTTCTCAAGCTCCTCTATTACCTTTACCTTGTCCTCCGGCAACAGTTCAGCATAGAAGCCGTCGAGACCTATCTGCCTCGCTATCTCCTCGGCAACCTCTCTGTTGTCCCCAGTGACCATGACGACCTTCTTGATCCCGAGGCGCTTCAGCTCCTTCACAGCGAGCGGGGCGTCATCCTTTATCTCGTCCGAGATTATTATGTAGCCGGCGTACTTCCCGTTGATGACGACGTGGGCAACCGTCCCCTTAACCCTGCACGTGTCGTGCTCGACATTGAACCTGTGGAGGAGCCTGTCGTTTCCTACCATGACCTCGACACCGTCTATCTTCGCCCTGACACCGTGGCCGGCTATTTCCTCGTACTCGACTATCTCCGCCTCGTTGATTTCCTCACCGTAAGCTTCACGTATCGCCTTGGCAATCGGGTGGTTCGAGTGGGCCTCTGCTAAGGCCGCGAACCTGATGATTTCTTCCTCGCTGAAGCCGTTCCTCGTTTCCACTTTGGTGACCTTGAAGACCCCCTTGGTCAGCGTTCCGGTCTTGTCAAAGGCCACCACCGTTGCCTCCTTAAGGGCATCGAGGTAGTTGGAGCCCTTGACGAGTATGCCCTCTCTGGCGGATCTACCTATCCCTCCAAAGTAGCCGAGCGGGATGGACAGGACAAGCGCACACGGGCACGAGATGACAAGCACCACCAGCGCCCTGTAGATCCACGGGGTGAATGGGTCTCCGGTGATAAGCGGCGGAACTATGGCTATGAGCCCCGCTATGCCGACGACGGCTGGCGTATAGTAGTGGGCAAAGCGCGTTATGAACTTCTCGGTCTTGGCTTTTCTCGCACTTGCGTTCTCGACGAGCTCCAGAATCCTTGATATCGTGGACTCACTGAGCTCCTTGGTCACCTGAACTTTGAGGACGCCCGATAGGTTGACCATACCCGATAGGATTTCCTCACCTTCCTTCACTGTCCTGGGAACGCTCTCCCCCGTTAAAGCGGAGGTGTCGACGGTTGATTCACCCTCGATCACGACTCCGTCGACGGGGACCCTCTCACCGGGCTTGATGATGATAACGTCCCCGACCTTCAGCTCCTCTGGCTTTACTTTGATGATTTCCCCGCCTCTAAGCAGGTTCGCATACTCTGCCTTGAGAGCAAGCAGTGCCCTTATGGAGCGCCTTGACCTGTCCACGGCCAGGTCCTGGAAGAACTCTCCCACGACGTAGAAGAGCATTACAGCCACTCCTTCCGGGTACTCCCTGATTAGGAAGGCGCCTATGGTGGCTATCGCGATGAGGAAGTTCTCGTCAAAGACGTTGCCGTGGATGGAGTTGACGACGGCGCTCCTTAAAACCCTCCAGCCGGATATGAGGTAGCTGGCAAGGAAGATGCCGAAGACAAAAGCGTCGTCTATGCCATAGTAGTAGCGCATTACTATTCCTATTGCAAACAGGGCCAGGGAACCCCCGATCTGGTACACTGTTTTTCTGAAGTTCCCCCCTCCGTGGTCATGGCCGTGTCTGTGGTCGTGCTCATGACCGTGCTCGTCAGCCTCTATGACCTCAACGTCCGGCTCGACCTTCTTGATGATCTCCTTGGCCTTCTCAACGTCACCCTCTACGATGGCCTCCTTGGTGGCAAAGTTGACCAGCGCAAACTCAAAGCCCTCTTTCTTCAGGGCCTCCTCTATCTCGTATGCACAGCTTGCGCAGTCGAGTCCTTCAAGCTTGAGTTTGGTCGGCATTACTTCACCTCCGAAAGGTGATCAAGCGCTATCCTCAGAATCTCCCTGATGTGCTCGTCGTCGAGACGGTAGAACACGTTCTTGCCGTCCTTGCGGTAAGTTACGATCTTCCTGTCCTTGAGAATCCTGAGCTGGTGCGATATTGCCGAGACGGAGAGCTTGGTTATCGCCGAAAGGTCGCAGGTGCAGAGCTCTCCGGCTTCCATTAGCGCGAGCAGGATCTTAAGTCTCGTGGGATTCCCGAGGGCATCGAAAAAGTCCGCTACTTCCAACACGGCCTCATCCTCCGGTAGCTTTGCCTGGGCCTCCAGGATTTTATCCAGGTGTTCCTCGTACACCTTACACACTTCAGTCATTTTTCCACACCTCTACATTTGAGCAGTTGTGCAAATGTTTTATAAACTTTGCCATTTCGAAACCGGCCGAAAAATCAGAGCAGGAGTACCAAAACCGAAATCCCCAATGCGGCCAGAAAATACGGAATCGAATACCTGTGAAAGTCCCTTATACCAATCCCCGAGATGCGGAGGGCTATGAGGTTCGCGAGGGAGCCGGTTATTATCCCGGTGCCCCCGAGGTTCACACCGAGTGCAAGGGGAAGCCACTCCGGTTTTGAGCCGAGGAAAACCACAGTCGCTGGAACATTGCTGATGAGCTGGCTCAAGCCGGCAGAGGCGAGGAACAGCGCCAATCCCTCCGAGGGGACTGAGTACCCAGAGATCAAACGTGCGACCTCTCCGAAGTCAGCAAAAATGAAGGCGAAGGTCAGAATCAGCGCCCAGTCAAAGCCGAGCAGAGCCTCCCTCCCGAGGGCGAGAAGAACGGCCAGCGTCAGGGGGAGCGTCCAGAGCGAATTCCCGGTTTCCGCCAATGCGACGTCAACCACCAGCAGAAAGGCCGAGGAAATGAGGAGTCTCTTTCTGATGGCCAGAGGAGGCAGTCCCCCCGCGGAAAGCCGTTTTCTCTGTATGGTTCGGGTAAAGAGCAGGAGGATAACGAGCCAGAGGAGGACGAAGGGGAGCATTGAGGTCACGAACCCCACGAAGGAAAGTCCGTAGGCATTCCAGATTATGATGTTCTGAGGGTTGCCGATCGGCGTCAGTGCGGAACCGATGTTGGCCGCTATGGCCGATAGCGTAACTGCACGGGCGGTGTTTATCCCGGAGAGCCGGGCGGTAATGACGACCAATGGAATGAAGACCAGCATTGCAGTGTCATTCATTATCACTGCGGAGGAGAGGGCTATGGTGAGGACAAGGAGAAGCATCAGTTTCCGCTCGGAGCCTTCGGAGAGTGATATCAGTCTAATGGACAGTCGGGTGAAGGCTCCGGACAGCTCAAGACCCTTTGAGACCAGTACGAGGGACGTTATCAAGGCCAGGCTTTCCCAGTCGACAAGGGAGGAAGTTCTAATGAGCAGGGTGCGGTCGTTGATAAGCAGGACTAAGTAAAGGACTATTAGGGCCGTAAGGAACCACTCACGCCTTGCGAAGCTTTTCAGCCTCTCAGATGCCGTGTCTCCTAACCTCCTCTGTAAGGGCGTAATCTGGAACGAGCTCCTTTCCATCCGCAGAGACGCGGACGTGGAGGACTATGAAACTTCTCCACGCCACCGGAACGACCCAGCAGTTCTCCGGCTCGCGAAACTCTGCAGCTCCAAGAACGCGGAGCTCTCCGAGGATTTCCCCAGCTTTATCCTTTACTTCAGCCGGATCGATTTCACCAGAGTACGCTCCGGGCAGTCCCTTGGGCAGGGGATTTCCAGTTTCGGGGTTGTAGTGAAACCTGTCTATTGCGAAGCCCAGATACATCACGGGCACATCAACGTGGGCTCCATGGGGTGCGCGGTGGACTATTGGCGTTCCCGCGGTAAGGAAAGGCAGGGTGTTTTTTACGGTCTCTATGGCCTTTTCAGCCGTTTCCGGGGCGAGTTCCTTCCAGGCGTCGGATTTCCCCCTTATCGGCGGTGGAAGGGGTGGCATGGCAAGACCTCCTCGGCGAAGCACGCCTGTACACTAAGAATGTAGAACAAGGCCGTATAACCTTTTGGGAACTCAACCGCTTCTCGAATGGGAACTGAGGAACTCCCAGATGACCTCGTTGGCGTCTATGTCCCTGCTCGTCTTTCCAATAATACCCTGAGGGAGGTACTGATAGCCGCCCGGCCACGTATGGCCACCGCCTTCGATGCCATATAGGACGACCTCAGCCCCATCGCTGCAGTTCGAGTACCTTTCAATCCAAACCCGTGTTCCGTCCTCAGGATCGGCGTCCGGAAGGTATTCTCTCCCCCGCCTTACGGTGCAGTCGTTCCTGGCCGCCCAGTACTCAACGGTATTCTCGATGGAAACTACCCGCCCAAACTTAATCGGCCCGAAGTGGAGCTCGCCGCCGTTCCACGGAACCAACGGGTCGTCCGTTCCAAGGATTATCAGGATGAGAAGGGGAAACTTGGAGGAATAGTTGCCGTACAGGTTCTCCGACATGGAAACACCGACGACCGCCACCGCCGCCAGCCTCTCGGGAATCTCGCAGGCCAGCCTGTAGGCCATCAGCCCGCCGTTCGACATTCCGGTGACGTAAACCCGGCTCCCGTTCACGCCGTATTCCCTCACAAACAGGTCGATGAGCGCCGATATGAACGCAACGTCGTCTATGTTCTCCCTTTGAGCCCGGTAGCGCGATAGGTTGCGGCCGTCGTTCCAGTGCCTCTCTACGCCGTCAGGATAGACCACGATGAAGCGTTCCCTCTCGGCCAGGGTGTTGAGGCCGCCCCCTGTAAGGCGCTCCATGTCAAACCCCGTCTCACCGCCGCCGTGGAGGGCTATCAGAAGGGGCAGGTGCTCGTCCTTCGAAAAGTTCGGAGGAAAATGGACTATGTAGGTCCTCTCCAGTCCTCCAACGACTATCTCCCCCCTGAGATCACCGGGATACATGCGCTCCGTTTTCCGGATTCGCAGATACGCAAGGGAGCCGGCAAGAAGGGCCGCCAGCACTATGAGGGCGAGAATCCTTCCCTTCGTTCCTATCATTGATATTCCTCAACATGTCTAATATCAGCGGGTATAAGAGCCTTCTGTGGGAGATTCAGCGGAGAGCAGGTAGACGCCGAAGAGCATGAGAACTCCGAAGAATGCCTTCGTTGGGGTGAAGCTCTCACCCAGAACCAAAAACGCGACGAACGCCCCTATCAAAGTCGATGTGGAGAAAATCGCCCCGGTTCTCATGGCGCCAATTTCCCTGAGCGCGAAGAGGTAGAGGACGAGGGAAAATCCGATGCTGAGCGAGCCGACCGTTAGGATGTAGGGCAGGCTTTTGGCTGGAATATTGAGGGAAACTCCAAGGAGCGCGGAAAGCGAGAGGAGGGCACTCCCACCGATCAGGGCTTTAAGAGACGTCACGAGAAGCAGGTCACGCTTTAGACTCAAAAACCTGCTCAGGTTGTTGTCGAGAGCCCAGCAGAGGCCGGCAAGGATTATCATGATGTTTCCCACAATTCCTCTGCTCAGCTCGATACTTCCTAGGTTCTCAGTCGATACCACCACAGCTCCAAGGAGTATCAGCAAAATGCCCGCCATGCTCATTTTTGATGCCCGTTCCTTAAAGACAATAAGGGCTATCAACACAGTAAACAGGGTCTCCGTGTTGAGCAGGAGAGAGGCATTTACCGCGGTGGTTAGGTCGAGGCCAGACATGAACAAAAGAGGCGCCAAGAATGAACCGAACAGTATAACTAAAACCAAAACGACTACATCACGCATCGAGAAAGAATCCTGGGGTTTAACTTTGAATTCAAGCCTGCTGAGGAGTTTCCTTCCAAAGCGGGTGTAGCGGATAAACATCAGCACCACTCCGGCGGTGAGGTATATACTTCCGGCAACAACCAGTGGGGCAACGTCTCTGAGGGCAAGTTTGTTTAAAGTGGAGCTTATTCCAAAGAGGAGCGCCGCTGTTATGGCCGCAACATAGCCGTAGTGGTGTGTCATGTCGGATACTCCAAAAGTATGCCTTATAAAGGTTGTTCGCACGAAAAGAAAGGGGGTAACACCGAATCACACAAAAAGCCAGTCATTCACACGGAGTCAAAATGAAAGACGTCAGTGGTGGCAGCCGCCTCTACGGTGCCCCATGTGGTGCCCGTGATGTGAGTGGCCGTGGCCCCCGTGGGAGTGGTGATGGTCTTTCATACCCCCCATTCCGATGTATTTCTCCGGGTTTGCCTCGAACTCCGCCTTGCATCCAGGGGAGCAGAAGTAGTAGACCTTCCCGCCGTACTCGACTTTAAGTCCGGTGTCCTCACTTACCTCCATTCCGCAGACCGGGTCAATCGGCATTCAGGCCACCTCCACTTCGTAGCCGTACCTTTCTATGGCCTTGATTATCTCCTCCAGGCGGACCTTTCCGGGGTCGAACTGGACAACGGCCTTCTTTTCCTCAAGGCTGACTTCGCCCTTTGCTCCAACGCTCTCTATCGCCTTGGTTATTCTCATAACACAGTGCTTGCAGCTCATGTTCGGTATCTTTAACACGACTTCGGTCATTTGCATCACCGATAGAAGCTAAGGGGGAAAGCTTATGGGGCTTATCGTTGCCAGAATGGAAACCGGAAACCGAACGTATAAACAAAAGTGAAAATTAAAGGGAGTCTATGATGGCCTTCACCTGCTCCTCCATGGGCCTCATCAGCTCGACAACCTTCTCTCCTGCGATCTTCCAGGCGACGCTCGGCAGGGTAACGCCGAGGTAATTGCCCTCCTCAGTCCTGTAGCCGAAGCCGGTGCACGGGAGCAGGGCACCTATGTTGGGGTCTATCTTTACCAGCTCCTCAACGAGCTCGCTGTGGCAGATGAAGAGAAGGTGGTAGTCGGCTATTATTCCGTTTTCCGTCTCGGTTATAGCCACCGGAATACGCTCACCGATGAGCAGAAAGCCCGCTTCCTCCAGCTTTTTCTTGAAGCGCTCCCAGAGGAAGTCGAGATCCTCGTCAAAACGCCTGACGTAGTAGAACTCCATGTCAGCCACCTCCTTTCAGCCCGAAGTCTCTACCATTATGCACTTCCCAAAGCTGTACTCCACGCCTTCCTCATCGAGAAACCTGGCTATCTCATCGCTCTCCGCCCCTGGCTGGAACCAGAGCCTTTTGAAACCCGCTTCAACGGCTTCCTTTGCGACCTGAAGTCCAACGTGAGGCGGAACCACAAAAACTATCACGTCAACGTCTCCGGGAAGCTCTCGAACGCTCCGGTAGCACCTGAGGCCCTCAATCTCGTCATACTTGGGGTTAACTGGAAGAACTTCAAAGCCCTTTCCAAGCAGATCCCTGAGTATCACGTTGCCGTATTTGTCTGGGTTAGGGCTTGCTCCAACGAGAGCTATCCTCCTGAATTCGTTCGCGTTCATTTTCTCCACCACTAGTGAACTAGGCTTCATGCTTTTTATGCGTTGCTGGACGAAATAGTTAAATCAGGCCGCGCTCTCCGCGGCCTTTTTCTCCCTGCCCAGCGTGGGTTCCCTGCCGTAGGCCCTGAGCACGAGGTAGAGGGCCGTTATGAGGTATCCAAACTGTACTATCACCCTGCCCCATTCCATGCTCACGGAGTAGCCGAAGAGCACCGCAAAGACCGAGCCTGCGGTCCCGTTGTGGTGCCAGATGCTCCCGCTCGGAATCCCGAGGTCGTAGGCGGTGCTCGCAAAGACGCCCAGGGAATAGCCCTCCTCTCCGGCCCACTCGATAAGCTCGTGCGTGCCGTAGCCCGCAAGGCCGGCCGCCACAAACACCAGCAGGATTGAGCTGTAGTAAAAGAACCTCCTCAGGTCTATGCGCATTCCCACACCGTATATCAGGTACGCCAGCACGAGCGCCCCGGCCAGCCCGGCCACGAGACCGAGGAGCGTCCCGGTTAGGTTCTGGGTCATGAAGGGCGTGAGGAAGAGAACCGTCTCAAGCCCCTCCCTGAACACCACGATGAACGTGAACCCTATTAGAGCCAGGGGGGCTATTGATTTGCTCACCTTGCTCTCTATCTCCGCCCTGATGTTCCTTCCCTTGGTGGCCATCCAGTATATCATGCTGGTGAGGACTATCACCGCCAGATAGGATGCTATTCCCTCGAAGAGCTCCTTCTCAGCCAGGCCCCCGTAGAACTTCAGTATGCCGATTCCAAGGAGGACGCTGACGCCAACTGAAAGGGCAGTTCCTATCCACACGTCCTTTATCTGGTTCGCCCGGTTGGTTCTTCTCAGGTAGGCGATTATTATCGCAACTATTATGGCTGCCTCAAGGGCCTCCCTGAATGTTATTAGGAAAGCGCCAACGCTCATGGGTTCACCTCCAATTTTTTAGGCCAATCTAAAATTCCTAGGACAGCTTATGAGTTTTATTTTTTCCAAATCGAAATTTCGTAAAATGGATGGGAGACATGCCATATCCTCAACGAAATATGCCACGTGTCAAACCAAAAGGGTTCGAAGAAAGCATCCCGGGATATGAAAACCTGCCGAACTTCTCAAATCTGTGAAAAGGAAGGAAAACCTGACTCCATCTTGATAAAAATAGGGTGAAAAATTTACAGAATGGAAAGACCCATCATATCTTTCCTACCAGGTCGAGGCTGACCTCAAGGGCCTCCTTGCCGGGCTCCCAGCTGGCCGGGCAAACCTGACCGGGGTGTTCTCTTACATACTTGGAAGCCCTGAGCCTTCTGAGAATCTCCTTCGCGCTCCTTCCTATGCTGAGGTCGTGCATCTCCATGTGGACGACCTTTCCGTCGGGGTCTATTATGAAGGTGGCCCTCCATGAAACGCCCTCGTCCTCGATGTAGGTTCCGAAGAGCCGGCTTATTTTCCCCGCCGGATCGGCGAGCATGGGGTATCTTATCTTCTTTATCGCGGGGGAGGTGTCGTGCCAGGCCTTGTGGACGTAGGCGGTATCGGTCGAAACGCTGAGGATTTCAGCCCCTTCCTTCTTGAACTCCTCGTAATAGTCGGCCAGCTCCTCAAGCTCCGTCGGGCAGACGAAGGTGAAGTCAGCCGGGTAAAAGGCAATAACAACCCACTTGCCCCTGTAGTCCGAAAGCTTGACCTTTCCGATGTCGTCCTTCTCGGGGAGGTACGCATCGGCCTCGAAGTCCGGAACGATTTCTCCAACCTTCACCATGGGATTCACCTCGGCATTATGTTGGCGAGCCTAACTTATATAGGTTTGCCTAACAAAGTGAAAAGTTTCAGAATCGGAAGCATCTCATTTTGAAGGACAAATTTAAATATCTTAAAAGCGAACCAATTCAGGTGATAGGATGAAGGTCAAGATAATTCTCGGAACGGCAAGGGAAGGTAGAAGGAGCGAGAGAGCTGCGAGATACCTCGTGAAGAAGGCCGGGGAACTCGGCTGGCAGGCAGAGCTTATAGACGTGAGGGACTACCTCTTAGCCTACACCCACCGCTGGAAGGTGACGCCTGAGATAGATGCATACAGGAACAAAATCCTTGAGGCCGATGCCCTCGTCATAGTGGCCCCCGAGTACAACGGGAGCTATCCGGGGGAGCTGAAGATCCTCCTCGATACCATCTACGACGAGTACGAGGGACTGCCCCTCGGCATCGCCACAGTCTCCAGCGTTACCGGGGGAGTAAGGCTCCTTATGGAGCTCAGAACGGCCGCGGTGAACTACCGCATGCTACCGGTCGGGCAGGTTCTCTTCTACAACGTCGACGACCTGTTCAAGGGTGAGGAACTGAAGGACGAGAAGTATGAAGAGCGGGTTGAACGGCTTTTCAGAACCCTTGAGAAGTACGCTAAAGCTCTTAGGCCAATAAGGGAGGAGGTAAGGGAGAAGCTGAGGGAGAAGACGGAGGGAGTCTAATCCCTATCCCCTCCCCCCAGCCCCATGAAGTAAACCGTCGCGGGACAGCCCGAGCACTTCTTGCCGTAGATGTAGCACTCCGTGCAGACCTTCCCGCAGGGGGCAACTTTCCTCGTCGGCTCCAGCTTGAAGTCAACGAACTCTGGATAGGCTGGAGACGAACCGAGAGAAACGTCCATTTCCTTGACGGACTCCATAGGCCGTATAGTGTTCTCTATGGTAGCCTCAAGGGCGGAGTAGCTCTCCGCTATGAGCGCCAGGTTTAGGTTGTACTTGCCGGTTGTCGTGGCGACGAAGATCGTCCTCGGGCACTTTGCAAAAACGTCCGCCAGCTTCTCAGCCTCGTCCATGCTCCGAACCTTGAGGTTCACCACCGCGGAGACAAAGGCCCTCTTCCTGATGTTCAGCAGTGCCTGAACCCTTAAGTCCCCCCGCCTCTCCAGCTTTTCAAGCCTCTCCCTGGCGGAGGGGTGGCTTATCCCAAGTTCCCTCGCTATTTCGGACACCTTCATCCTGCCGTTCTTCCTCAGCAAGCGGTATATCAGCAGGTCGCGTTCGTCCATAAAACCACCTTCATTTTGAAGGTTTTTGCCTTCAATTTCCTGGGAAATAAATATAACCATTTCGAAATTTTCTAAAAATTGAGGTGATTTCGATGGAGAGAAACGAGGGAACCCTCGACAGGCTTTTGAGAATAGTTATAGGAATAGTACTGCTCAGCATATGGGCGGGCATGAACGTGCCCTACGAGACCGTGCTTTTGATAGTCGGACTGATTGCACTGGTGACCGGACTTACCGGCTTCTGTGCAATTTATAAACTCCTAGGCATAAGCACATGCAAAGAATGCTGAGGTGAAAGGGTGAAGCGCGTAACCAAGGTGCTCATAGCATCAGGTGAGCTGCTCATAGCGGCCAGTCTGGCACTGATGGTAACCGGCCTGGCAATGAACGACCCGACATCAACCCTTGGGTCGCTGATGAGCTATGAAACGGCCAGGAGAGTCCACACCATCGCGTCGTACCTCTTCATCCCCCTCTTTTACGTCCACACGGCGGCGGGCCTTCTCGCTATTGCGAACAGAACAGAGAGGCTGAAAACAGAAAAGGCCAGGAGGACACTTGTCGGGGCCTGGACAGTCCTCACGGTGCTCCTCGTGATGGCAGGATTTACCGCCTTCGGCACGGGGCGGTTGGCGTTAGGAAGCGTCCAGGCCACAACGGTGCTGACCCTCGAAGAGGTCGCAAAGCACAACACCGAAAACGACTGCTGGGTCATCGTCGAGGAGGGGGTCTACAACGTCACCTCCCTGATAGACACCCACCCCAGCGGTAGGGACGCAATACTGAAATACTGCGGCACGAATGCGACCGAGGTATTTTTCCTCGAACACAATCAGAACGACTACGAAGCACTCCAGGCGTACTACATCGGCACAATCAACGGGCCGATTGTTAATCAAGGAAACAGCACAGAAAAAAGCTGATGGGGACGGCTGACGTCCCCTTTTAAGGTTTTATCAGCTGCTCCCCCCGTTACCCGGGGCGAAGACGCCGATTCTGACTGGTTTGTCCCTGACTACCGTCATTGCCCTAATTGAGACCTTTCCCTCCTCATCAAGAACCTTGAGGGCTATTATGGATATTTCTTTGCCGCTTTGGGGATTCCTGCCCGTCCACACTTCAATAAGTGCCCTGCCAATGTAATCTCGGGTTATTTTTGAAGCCACTCCATAGTGGGGTATTGATCCTCCTACCGCCCTGTAACCACTCACAGCCACGAGTATTTCCTCCCCAAAATCCATCGCCCTAATTTCCACTGGGGGGATGAAAGGTCCAGTTCCGAAATCTGTGATGTTGATGTACCTAAACTCGGGGAGCGGTGAGGGATCAAAGGGGCCAGGACCAAAGTCGTCGAGAATACCTTGGAGGAATGGACTGATGTTTTGCCCTTCCATGTGAAAGGCGGTGTATCCTCTGGCTTCCATCGGCGCAATTCCTCTGACTTCGCTAATTTTCACATCTTCCATTGTTCCATCCGCGGCGTTCCCGCCAGAGATCTTGGCAGTTACAATATTGAAGTTCACGAGCTGCTCCGCGAGCTGCTTGAGGTCTGCCCTCGCAACCTGCTCGAATGTGTTCTCGGTTGAGGGTTCAAAGATTATGGTCATCATCGTGAACTCCTGCTCACAGACTTCCATGGGCTCCAGCGTTGTGTTGATGTTGAGTTCAAGCGGTCTGTAGCAGAAGCCTCCGTTCGGAGGGTCTGCCTTCGCCACAAAGCCTATGACCTCCCCATCTATTCCCGGTATCCTGTAGACTCCCCTCTTGTCAGGGGTTATTCTGTCTATCTCTTTTCCAGTCTCGGGATCAATGAGCACCATAACCCCGGGCTTTGATGAGTTGCTGAGGACCCTTATCCCGGTTCCGTTCTCAGGAACGCCAACCTTAATCGCGGCGGCTTCCTTTCCGGACATCCCGACTGGGCTCACCATGAGAGTAAGGCTCATTCCGCCATAGCTCTCCGGACGGTCGGTGAGGTAAGCGTCCCCGAATGAGATTGGCTCATAGGTGCCGTTCCCTGAGGGCTCGAAGATGAAGGGCGCTATCCCCTGCGAGGGGCATATCAGGGGGTCTTCTGGCTCCTCGGGAATCGTGTTCATGGTGTTGGTGTCGAGGGGGAGGGGCCTGTAGCAGAAGCCCTCATCGTCGGCCTTTCCTATGAGGGTTGTGTTAACGGGTGGAATGTAGTAGACTCCGTTCCCGTCGGGTTTTACCCGCAGGACGGTCTCTCCGGTGTTGGGGTCAATTAGGCGCATAACACTGGGGGAGTCTCCCATTGCCTGGATCATGAAGCCATTCTTTGGAACACCTATCCTGACGGCCGTCAGCTGGCCTGCTCCAACTGTTCTTCCGCCCTCGCGGATTCTGATGAGCGAACCACTGCCAAAGTGGTATATCTCAATGCTCTCCGTCTCGTAGCCCTTCGTGAGCTCCATCATCCTGGCCACCATTTCGTCCCTGCTCAGGGGAGACAGTTTCCCGTTCTCCACCATGAACAGCTTTCCATCCGCACGGTAGAAGGACTCTATCGGTTCGCCCGTCGTGGCGTTTTCCCAGTACGCCGTCTCGACGGCCTTTATGACCACCAGGTTCCTGAGCTCGCTCAGCTGGAGGTACTTTGAATATGCCAGCCTTTCGAGGAGAAGGGTCTTTTCCCTTCCGGTCGAGTGCGTCGCGTCGCGCTCAAGGGCCTTGGTCTCGTCAACCAGACCGCTCAGCGTAGAAGGCTTAAGTCTGCTTTCAATATCCACAATCTCCGCATCGTATGCGGCGATCGCTTTCAAAAGGTTATCCTGGTATTTCTCTTCCTCCGAGATGCCCGGTGAAGTTGTGGTGGGCTGGGACGTAGTCCCTCCGGTTTTGGTTCCGGTCTCGGTGGCGTTTCCCTGGCCGATACAGCCTGAAATAAAGGCCCCGACCATTACAATTCCCAAAAGCAGGGCAAGGCCCGCTATCGTTTTTCCTTTCATGTTAAACACGCCTTTTAGCCACGCGGCGGTAAAAAATCAAGAAGAATCTACCTTGTGACTTATACGCATAGTTAGTCGTTCGAGGTTATAACATTTGTGCTTACAAAACAGAACCCGGTTAAGTGGATTCATTACCATTTTTCAAAGCCACCACCAGCGTGAACACCGCTATCAGTGCTATTTCATAGGTCTCTATCAGCGCCACCGACGACCAGCTTATGAGGGTCCCCGGCACCGCCAGCGCAAAGAGAAGCCCGGAACCGTAGCGGATAACTCTGTCCTTTGAACCCGT
The DNA here is from genome assembly GCF_024707485.1 of Thermococcus thermotolerans. Taxonomy (NCBI): domain Archaea; kingdom Methanobacteriati; phylum Methanobacteriota; class Thermococci; order Thermococcales; family Thermococcaceae; genus Thermococcus; species Thermococcus thermotolerans. The sequence continues at coordinate 326,038 of NZ_CP102602.1, read as the reverse complement.
CCCGTAGATGAGCATCCCGAGGAAGAACTGCACGAAGAAGTATGTCGAGACGAAGCCATGCGGCCGCGTCCCGGCATGAAAAACACCGATGAGAGCGAGGAAGATGGCGGAGATGCTTACGTAGGCCCCTCCAACTGTCTGGGGCTTGTTTTCCGCGGAGAGCATCAAGTACACCGAAAAGGCAAGCATGAACACTGCGGTTATCACGAGCCCGTAGTTGTATATGCCCGGAGCCCGCGCCATCTCTGGCGAGCCGAGGTCGCTCAGGGCGTTGCTCCAGAAGGAAAACCAGGGGTTTTTGCCCATGCTCCATGCGACAAAGAGCCAATAGACTACAACACCGCCTATTCCGGAGTACTTGAGGCGCCTCATCATGGTGCCAATTTGATCTAGGAGGAAATAAAGGTTCCGCTCTGGATCTGGCCTCCTTCCAGCTAAGGGCCGGGCTTGGAAAAGAGAAAACGTCAATCAAAGGAAAAAGAAAGTCAGAGAAGCGCCTTCATTGCCTTGTAGCCCAGCTCAAAGGCCCTGATGTTCGCCTCGACGGCCCTCTCCGGCACGCTGGCCTTAACAGCTTCGAGCATGGTCTCTTTGTCTATCGGGAACCCGGGAAGGGCGCTGAGGGCCCCGACGAGGACAACGTTCTGGGCTAAGGCGGTGCCGGCCTCTTCGGCAAGCCTGAGGGCGTCTATCTCGTAGAGCTTTGCTCCGGATTCCCTTATTTTGTCGATTATCTCGTCGTAGGTGACGTACTTGTCAATCCTGCCCTTCACAAAGCCCTCCGTCTCGTAGGGGTGGTGGATGAGGCGCGTGTTCGTTATGACTGTCCCCCCGGGTTTGAGGAAGTAGACGTACCTAAGCGCCTCCATGGGCTCAAGGGCCAGAATCACATCCGCCTCGCCGTAGGGTATGAGGGGTGAGATTCCCCCACCTATGCGCTGGTGGACTATCACCGAACCGCTCCTCTGGGAGAGCCCGTGGAGCTCGCCGCTGACGACGTGGATTCCCTTCCGTGCGCAGGCCTCCCCCACTATGTTGGACATCAGCACTATGCCCTGTCCGCCGACGCCGCAGTAGATGACGTTCATTCCCCTCCCCTCCCGATGAGCTTTTCCAGCTCGCGGTAGTCCTCAACCGTCACGTACGGCTTATCCTCGCCACCGTAGAGGATTGCCGTCGAGTGAATTGCGCTGTGCGGACACAGCTGGGCGCAGACGCCGCAGCCGACGCAGACCTCCGGGAGTATCTTGGCCTTCTTATCATTCTCGTCTATGACTATCGCCGGGCAGCCAAAGTCGCGGATGCAGTTGTATGCTCTCTCACAGGCGTCTTTGTCCACGAAGTAGGGGACTATCTTCCCCCCGGCACGGCGGTATTCGCGGAAGTGGTAGAGCGCACACTCCCCGCGGGATATTATCACGGAAAGGCCGTCGTACTTCAAAGCTTCCCTGAACTTGCCTATGTTCTTCCTCGCCTGGAACGAATCAACGACGACTATCTTCTCTATGCCCAGGCCCCTCAGAACGGCCTCTATGTCGAGCCTTTTCTCGTACGGGTTCACCTTTTTAGGACTGCCGGGATGCGCCTGCTGACCGGTCATGGCCGTTACCGCGTTGTCGAGGATTATCAGCGTCATCCTGGAGTTGTTTCTGATCGCGTTGACTATGCCCGGAAGCGCCGCGTGGAAGAAGGTTGAATCGCCGACAACGGCGACGACCCTCTCCTCGGCCGAATGCTGGACGCCGTGGGCTATGCCGAGGGAAGCGCCCATGGCCAGGAGGGAGTCCGTCCAGCCGATGTGCTCTAAAGCCAGCATGGAGTAGCAGCCGATGTCGTTCGCTAAATAGTAGTTCTCTATCCTGCCCATAGCCCTTCTCAGCGTCCAGAAGGTGGCCCTGTGGGGACAGCCGGCGCAGAAAGTTGGCATCCTCGGCGGGGCGAACTTGGCGAGTTCCCACATCTTCCTGAAGTGTCCCTCGTAGTCGAACGGGAGTTCCTTCCCAAGAATCTCCGCGAGAACCTTTACCACTATCGGCACGTTGTACTCCAGCATCTCAAGGAAGTGGCCGCTCTTCTTGCCGATGATCTCAAGCTCCGGGTTCCGATCCTTGGCGATTTCCCTCACGAAGCCCTCGATGTACGGCGAAAGCTCCTCGACGACGATGACCTTATCGAGGCCCTCTATGAAGTCGCCGATGAGCTTCTCCGGTATGGGGTTCAGTACGGAGAGCTTGAGGATGTAGGCTTTTCCTTTGAGCTTCCCAAGGCTCTCAAGGACGTAGGAGTACGGAACGCCGGAGGTTATGATGCCCACTCCCCCCGCTTCTTTAACCTCCGCTTTCCTGGGCCCCTTTCCATCGAAGAACTCGACGCGGTTTAAGGCCAGTAACTCGGGGTCGTCCTTCATTTTTTCAATCTTCTCCAAAAGCCCGGCCTTGAACTTTCTGGCGAGGGAACCCACGGTCGCGTAGCCCCTCCGGTTCTCCTTCCAGGAAAGTTTTTCAAAGGGCTTCCTCTCAAGCTTCCCGACCTCCACCAGGCCGCTCTGGTGGTTCACCCTCGTCGTGGTTCGGACGAGTACAATGCTTCCGTACCTCTCGCTTATCTCGAAGGCCTTCCTGACGAGATCGTAGGCCTCCTGCGGATTTGCCGGCTCAAGCATGGGCAGGTAGGCGGTGTAGCCGAACCACCTGCCGTCCTGCTCCGACTGGGAGGAGTGCGCGTAGGGGTCGTCCGCTATGACCACCACCAGGCCGGCTTTCACGCCGGTGTACGCGAGCGAGTAGAGCGTGTCGGAGGCAACGTTTCCGCCGACGCTCTTCATGGATGTGAAGCCTCTCAGACCGACGAAGGCGGCACCCGCAACGGTCTCCAGGGCGACCTTTTCGTTCGCGGCTATCTCCACCACGATATCGTCGCGGTAGCGGGACACCCCCTCAAACGTGTCCAGAATCTCCGTCTGGGGGGAGCCGGGGTAAAATGCTGTTACCTTCACGTCGGCCTCCAGCGCGGCCCTGACGATCGCCTCATTCGTCAGCATGTACCCCGTGTGGGGTTCCTCTTTCAGAACTTCCTTCAGGGACATAACAACACCATAGGGTTTTGGAAGCGAACCTATATAGCATTTTTCTGGACAAAGAACGGCAGTGTTAAACAATCCTGGGGTGAAAAAACGAAAGCATTAAAAGTTCAGAGAAGCCCCTCTATGAGCTCCCCGACGTTCCCCCTGGCCTTACCGCGGAGCCTTTCGAGGTGACTGCTGAGAGCTTCCCCAATGCCGTGGACGAAGAGGCTCATCGCCTCGTCGCTGTCGAGTCCCCTCGACCTCAGGTAGAAGAGGGCATCCTCGTCGAACTGCCTCACCGCCGAGGAGTGGAATGCTGACTCGATTTCGCCTGTGTCGACCTCAAGCATCGGCACGCTGACGCCGAGTGAGCCCTCGTCCATTATGGTTATCTGAGAGACCACACCGCTCGACGAGTTCCTGGCGCTCTCGAAGACCTTCGCAACTCCCCTGTGAACCGTCCAGCCGTTCTCATAGGAGAACCCGTGAACCCTCGTCTCGCTCACCGTTTTCTCGCCGTACTGGAGGACGTTGGTGAGGTAGTCCACCGAGGAACCAATGGCTATGGGCATGCCCCTGAGGATAAGCTCGCTTTCTGCCCCCTCAAGGGAGTAGTCCTCGCGGTGGTGGCTCATCTCCCCGGCGCTTATGACCGTGAAGGCCTTAACTCTGGTTCCTCCCCCGAGGCTCGCCCTGAGGAGGTAGTGGGAAAGGCTTCTGTGCCTTCCAACGGTCAGAACCTCAAGCTCGGCGTTCCGGGCCTTAAGCTCGACCACGAGGGACTTCGTCCCTTCCTCGGCCATGTCGTAGATTATTATTGGAGCTTTAACGTTCTCGGCCTCGATGCTGATGTGGTGGCTGATGAAGGCTTTGCTTGAGAGGTGGGAGACTATGACGAGGGGCTCCACAAGGTCTCCCGTAATCCTCAGCCTGTAAGCTTTCCTGAGGGCGTAAAAGTGGAAGCCAAGGATTCTCGACTCCTCAGGCTGTGAGAGGCCAAGCGTCCCTTCGCTCAGCTCAACCCCCGCCGGAAGGCTGAACCAGGCCTCGCTTCCCGATAAAACGACGTGCCCCCTTATCGGAACATCCCCCACTTTAGCTTCTGTCGGCAGTCTGAGCGGCGAGTTCTCCTCGAAGAGCTTCCACTTGGTGTAGCTCTTTATGGTTGGGCTGTCGCCGTACTTCTGGTAGGTTAGCCTTTCGAGTGCTTCCCTCTCAATGAACATCAGCCAACACCCCCGACCTCGCTGAACTCAAGCTCTATGACCTTCTTGAGCACCTCCACGTACTCGAAGGGCAGACCCTCCAGTATCTCGCTGATGAAGCCGAGGACTATGAGGCTCTTGGCCTCCTCCTCACTTATGCCGCGCGAGTTCATGTAGAAGAGCTTGTCCTCGCCGAGCTTTCCGGTCGTCGCCTCGTGTATTATGCTCGCCGTAGGTTCGTCGCTCTGGTTGTGCGGGTAGGTGTAGGCCCTGCTCTCCTCGTCGAGGATTAGCGAGTCACACGAGACCGTGGCTGTAGAGTTCCTGGCACCTTTAAGGATCCTCACCAGCCCGCGGTAGATGTTTATCCCACCGTTGGCGCTTATGCTCTTGGAGACTATCTTTGAGCTCGTGTTTGGAGCCAGGTGCCAGGTTTTTGCCCCGGTGTCCTTCATGAACGGCCCATTGCTCAGCGAGACGACGTACTGGGCTGTCCTCGCTCCCTCGCCCTTCAGGACGCTCGACGGGTAGGTGTAGGTTATTTTGCTCCCAATGCTACCCTCAATCCACTCGACGTAGGCGTTTTCCTCTATGATGGCGCGCTTGTTGTTGAAGTTGATGACGTTCCTGCTCCAGTTCTGTATCGTGGTGAACTTGACGGTCGCCCCCTTGTGGGCATATATCTCGACCATGCCGTCGTGGAAGGAGAATCCCTTGTACATCGGCGCCGAACAGCCTTCAATGAAGTGGATGTAACTCCCTTCGTCCGCAACCAAAAGCGTGTGCTCGAACTGTCCCTCCAATGCAGAACCTATGACGAAGAAAGCCTCGACCGGGAAGGGGATTCTGACACCCTTCGGCACGTAAACGAAGACCCCACCGCTCCAGAGGGCGTGGTGTAAGGCTGAAAACTTGTGCTCCCCTGCCGGGAATACCCTGCCGAAGTACTTCTTCACAAGGTCGGGGTACTTCTGGACGGCCTCCTCCATGGGGAGCATTATTATGCCCATCTTCTCGAACTCGGCCTTTAAGTTGGAGTAAACGCTCTCGCTGTCGAAGACCGCCGTCAAGCCGGAGAGAAACTTTTTCTCTATCTCGGGTATATTTAAGCGCTCGAAGGTTCTCCTGATGTTCTCAGGCAAATCGTCCCAGTCCTTGACTTCATTGCCTATTTCCGGCTTGGAGTAAAGGGTGAGGCTCTCAAGGTCGAGCTCCTCAACACCGACAACCCACTTGGGCATCGGCAGTTTCTGGAACAGCTCAAGGGCCTTGAGGCGGTGCCTGAGCATCCAGTCCGGCTCGTTCTTTATCCGCGAGAGCTCCTCGACCATGTCCCTTGTCAGTTCTCCCTTCAGCTCTATCTCCTTGGGGTATGGTACCGCCGTCCCGAGTATCTCCTCAAGCGAGCCGGCCTTGAGTATCTCCTCAAGCCTTGACTGCTGTCCCATTTTCCTCCACCGCCGCGAAGCCCTTCTCCTCTATGAGCTTTACAAGCTCCATCCCACCGGAGACGACGAGCCTGCCCTCCTTCAGCACGTGCACCCTCTGGGGGTTCAGGTACTCCAGAATCCTTCCGTAGTGGGTGATGAGGAGTATCGCCGTCCCCTCGCTGTGCAGCTTGGCTATGACCCCCGCGATGACCTTGAGGGAATCCACATCAACTCCGCTGTCCGGCTCGTCGAGGATGAGAAGCTTGGGCCTCACGAGATATGCTTGGAGCATCTCAAGCTTCTTCCTCTCACCGCCTGAAAAGCCTACGTTGAGCTCCCTGGAGAGGATTGAACTGTCAAAGCCAAGCTCCTCGATCGCCTGGAAAATCCTGTCGTAGGCCTCGACCTCGTCTATCCCCTTCAGGTTCTTCAGCGTCCTCTGGAGGAAGTTGATGACCTTTACCCCTTCCACCTCAACAGGGTGCTGGAAGCTGAGGAAGATGCCCTTTCTGGCCCTCTCCTCGGGCTTTGCATTGGTTATGTCCTCCCCCCCAAACAGTATCCTCCCGTCCGTAACGCTGTACCTCGGGTGTCCCGCTATCGTTAAGGCCAGCGTGGACTTCCCGCTCCCGTTGGGCCCCATGACGACGTGGAGCTCGCCCGATGCGAGTTCAAAGTCCACTCCCTTCAGGATTTCCTTATCGGCAACCTTAACATGGAGATTTTCCACTTTCAGCATGAGCATCACCGTTTTTTCTTTACCCGCGTTTGGGTAGAAAAGTACACTTTTAAAACCTTTCTTCGCAGAACTGTGTATTACCCTTTCAAGAAAGTAAGGGGCAGAAAAGAGGAGCTCAGTCCCCAGCCTGGGGGAGAAGTCCAGGAAGCTGGGGCTGCCTCTGGCCGAGCTCCTGATCGAGCATGAATATGACCTGCGGGCTGTCCTTTGCGAACCTGAGCTTATCCACTATCTTCTTGACGTTTGCCTCCTCCTCGACCTGCTCGTTGATGAACCACTCAAGGAAGGCCCTCGTTGAGTAGTCCTTTTCCTCTTCAGCAAGGGCGGCGAGCTCGTGTATGTGTCTGGTTATGAACTGCTCGTGCTCGTATGCTGCTTCAAAGGCTGCAAGCGGTGACCCCCACTCCTTGGGCGGCTCCTGGACGGCCTTGAGCTCGACCCTGCCGTTCCTGTCGTAGATGTAGTTGTAGAACCTGAGCGCATGCCCGAGCTCCTCCTCGGCTTGGGCCTTCATCCAGTTGGCGAAGCCCTCAAGGTTCATGTCCTCGAAGTAGGCCGCCATCGAGAAGTACAGGTAGGCCGAATAAAGCTCCCTGTTCAGCTGCTCGTTGAGGGCTTCGAGCATCTTTTCGCTCAGCATCTCCACCACCTCCAGGTATAGTTACACCCGGTTACTTTAAAAGCTTTCCTCATACCAGCCCCTCCCGCTCCAGCACCTCAAGCACGCGCTGAAACTCCTCAAGCTTCCCGCCCGTGACGACCCTCTCCGGCCGGAACGGGCAGTCGCAGTAGGGGTACTCAAGGAAAGCCTGGTATGTCCCTATCCTCCTGGCTATCGCCACTATCTCCTCCTTGTCCATGCCGAGGAGGGGCCTGTGAACCGGGAAGCGGACGCTCATCGTCTCAAAATACAGGTTCGAGAGGGTTTGCGAGGCTACCTGTCCGAGGCTGTCGCCGGTCACTATGCCGAGTGCGCCCTTTTCCCTCGCTATCTCGGCGGCGCGCCTCAGCATTGCCACCTTGCAGACGACGCACGTCCACTCCTGTTTTTTCGCCCTGATGAGGGCCCTGACGTAGGGCTTCAGTATCTCGAAGTGGTTCTCGACTATCAGCTCTATCGGCTCGGGGGAGTAGTCCTCAAGTATATCGACGACCTTCTCGACGACGTTCCTTGCGTTCAGCCCCTGGTCAAAGTGCACCGCGATGACCTCTGCGCCCCTCTTGAGCATCAGGAAAGCAGCAACGGGAGAATCTATGCCCCCGCTCAGCAGGACGACGACCTTTCCCTGGGTGCCAACGGGCAGGCCGCCAACGCCCCGGAGCTTTTCGAGGAATACGTAGGCCTTCCCGGCTATTATCTCTATCCCAACGACCAGCTCAGGGTTCCTGAGGTCGACCTTCCAGCCGAAGTTCTCGACGATAAAGGCTCCAATCTCGCGGTTTATCTCCATGGAGGTCTTGAGAAAGGTTTTATCGAGTCTCTGGGTCTCGACCTTGAAGCTTTTTGGACTCAGTCCCTTCAGGGCTTCCTTCAGGTAGGCGGGAACCTCTTCGTACTCCATCTCCTTCGCCGGGGACACAGAGACGACGCCGGGGACTTTGGCGATTATTTTAGCTGTTTCGTCGGGGGCATCGACCAGTATCCGCCCCCTGATTATCCTCGCCCTCCCGTCTATCCCCCTCCTCCTCAGAGCGGCGAGTATGTTGTCCCTCAGCTTCCTCTCGAACTCCCTCCTCTTGCCGCCCTTGATGCCGACCTCGCCGTAGCGCACGATTATCACTTCAACCACCCAGGTAGCGGGCGAAGAAGTTCTTAGCTTCTTTCTCGTCTTCGGCACCGCGGATTACCATCCTGCCCGTCTTGAACACCAGTATCTCGGCGTAGTCGTCCTCGAACTGGATGAACTGGCTCGTCTTCAGGTACTCGATGCCGAGCTTCTCAAGCCTCTCCGCGAACTCGTCGAGGTTTATGCTCATGGGCATGGGCGGCGTCACCTGTATCGAGCCGTCGCACATGCGCTCTATCTTTATCCTCTTCTCAAGGAATGTGAACTCTTTCCTCACACATGCGGGGCAGTCCTCCCTCCTCGGTATCCTGACCTTCTCGAAGTCCATGCTCTTGAGGTCGAAGAAGAACAGCTCGCTTTCAACTTCCTCGCCGAGCAGAATCTTTGCCGCCAGGGCGACGGCCAGTGATGCCGCGAAGCTCGGGACATAGCTCATTATTCCGGCTATCGCGCAGGTCGGCAGGGGTCTTTCGGGGAGCTTGGGCATCAGGCACCGGAAGCAGGCGGTCTTTCCGGGGATTACCGGCATTATGTTGCCGTAGGTGGAGAGAACGCCCACGTAAATCCACGGCTTTCCGGTCTTTATTGCATAGTCGTTTATCACCTGCCTCGTGTAGATGTTGTCCGTCCCGTCGATTATCAGGTCGGCCTCGTCAAGGAGACCCACCGTCCCAGGGTTCAGGTCCTCGAAGTGCCCGATTACTCCAAACTTCTCCTTCAGAACCTCGACCTTCGGCTTTCCAACGTCCTCCTTGGTGTACATCGTCCTGGGAAGGTCGCTCTCCTCCACGAAGTCCCTGTCTATGACGATTATCTTCCCCACACCGAGCTTGTGGAGGAAGTAAACCTCCCAGCTCCCCAGTGCGCCTGCTCCAACCACTGCTACAGTGCTCTCGCTCAGCTTCCTCTGCCCCTCGATTCCTATGATCGGGAAGTGCCTCGAAAAGTCCATCGTTACCCCTACCATACTCCCACCACATCCGGCTTGGACGAGGGGATAAAAAGGGTTTTGGAAACCAAAGGTTTATCTTGTAGGAGCTCACGGGAAATTCTGACCCACCAAAAGGGATTTCTATCCCAACGGCCAACGATGCAGTGGGGGGTTAAAATGCACCGCTTCAGTCCAGAGCATGCACACGTACTGGACTCCGAATGGAGGCGGAAGGTCTTCCCGGCGGAGAAGGTAATAGAGTTCGCCGTCAGCGAGGTCCCGGGGAAGGAAGTTGCGGTGGACGTCGGCGCGGGTACTGGATACCTGACCGTTCCCCTGGCGAGGGCCTTCAAAAAGGTCTACGCCATCGAAGCAAGTCCAAAAATGGCGGAGATTCTGAAGAGGAGAATCGAAGACGAAAAGCTGGATAACGTCGAGGTGGTGGTCACCGAGAGGCCGCCGGATATAGGCGACTTTGACCTGGCAGTTTTCTCCAGCGTTCTCCACGAGATGGAGAGACCCGGGGAATACCTCCGCTGGGCTGGAAGGGCGTTTATCCTCGTGGCTGAGTGGAAAAAGGAGCCGATGCCATTTGGCCCCCCGGTGGAGGAAAGGCTCTCCCCGGAGGACATCCTCAGACTTGCCGAAAACTTAGAGGCGGTGAAATACAGGGAGCTTGAGTACCACTATCTGATGCTTCTGAAACCAAAAACGTGAGGTGGTAGCATGGAGTTTTTTGAGGTTCTACGGAAAAGACGGAGCGTTAGGAGGTTCCAGAACAAACCCGTTCCAAAAAAGCTCGTTGAAAAGCTCATTGAGGCAGCTTTCCTCTCGCCCAGTTCCTTCAACAAGAGGCCCTGGCACTTCATCGTGGTTGACGATAGGGAAAAGCTCCTGGCACTCTCAAAGGCCAAGCTCGGCGCCTCCGGTCTGGCAACGGCCCCCCTGGCGATAGTCGTCACCGCAGACGAAAGCCGGAGCGACGTATGGGTAGAGGATTCCAGCATAGCGGCGGAACACATACAGCTGGCAGCTTTTGACCTCGGGCTGAGCTCCTTCTGGGTGCAGATAAGGAACAGGATGCACGATGATAAAAAGACCGCAGAGCAATACGTGAGGGAGCTCCTTGGAATCCCAGAGAACTACCGCGTCCTCTGCATCATAGGGGTTGGCTATCCCGCGGAGAAAAAGCCTCCCCACGGGGATGAGGTCTTTGAGTGGGAGAAGGTGAGCCTCAACCGCTTTGGTGAACCCTGGAAGTGACTTCATATTGTCAACTGCTTTTCTGTTTAATTTTCCAAGGCGCAAAAAATAAACGCCATAAAGCGGCCAGAGTACAAAACATCGGTGGTTCTCATGGGTGAAAATGGATGCAACGTATTTCCAACCGCGAGGGTGTGCAGGTTCTGCGCAGGGGAGCGTCTCGACGAGGTGGTAGCGCTGCTGAAGAGAAAGGGCTATGACGTGAGCGTTGAAGGCTGCCTCGGCCTGTGCGCCAAGTACGACTGCGGCAACATAAACGTCATAGCGGGGGAGGTCGAGATCTCCGTGAGGAACATGGAGGAGCTGGAAACTGCAGTAAGAGGGGGTGTGGTGTAGATGGTGAAGGTTCTCGTGATAATCACCAGCCCCGACGAAAGGGCCCTTCCCGGGTTCATGTGGGCGGTCAACGCGATAAAGAACGGCTGGGCTGAAGATGTTGAAGTCATACTCTTCGGGCCGGCGGAGAGGGCGGTGGCAGAGGGTGACGAGCTCTTCATACAATGGATAAAGAAGCTGACGGAGATTGGCAGAACCCCAACAGCGTGCAGGAGAATAGCCGAGGTCGAGGGCTTTGTGGAACCTCTGGAGAAGTATACGAAAGTTGAGTACGTCGGGAGGATAATAGCGGAAAGGCTTGAGGAAGGCTACGTTCCGATGACGTTTTGATGAAAAAAGCTTCAAAAAAAGACTTTTTAACCACCCTATTAATCTTTTTTCAGGTGAAAGGAGTGCGCAGGGCGCTTTTAATGCTGGTGGTTCTATCGCTGCTTATACCCTTGGTCAGCGCGGGAACCGTCAAATACGGGAACCTGTCTTTTCATGACATCACGACCGAAAAGGAACTCCGTGAGCTTGTCTCCTCAAACGAGGGGAGGTATTTCTTCATCTTCTACCACTCCGAGAGCTGTCCGGCATGTAACTACATGAAAACGAGCGTCTTCCCAACGGCCACCGCCGAAAAGGCACTCAACGGGTTCGTGCTCGTTTCGGTGGATGTCTACAAAGGCCGCCCGATAACGACGCTCCGGTATAAAGTTTACAGCCCGGTGATAGTCATCCAGCCGGACAACGCCGGCTACTACAGGCCCAAAACGCCCGGGGAGGAGATAAGCGTCGGCGTCCCTGGAACGCCAACCATGGTCATTTTCAAGGCCGTTAACGGGACTATGGTTCTGAAGGGGGTGGCGGTAGGCGCTCTGAACCCCGACGGATTAGCATACTTCCTGGAAAAGGCCACGGAGGGAGAGGAACCCCAAACCGCCGCCCAGCCCAATGGCCAAAAGTCCTCTACTCAGGACGTTTCAGAGTCCCCCAGCGGGAGGAGCAACCTCGGCCTGGCCGTGCTCCTGCCGATATTCTCGGCCGGGATCGTCAGCGTCTTCTCACCCTGTGTTTTACCGGTCATAGTCGGAACCCTCTCCCTGACCTTCGCCAGGAGGAAGGTTGAGGCGATAATAGCGGGAATGGTGGCTTCCTTCGCCCTGCTCGGTGCCCTCGTAGGCAGCCTCGGCGGCTACGCCTCCCAGATACAGGGGGCGCTCTACCTCATCGGCGGGGTCGGCTTCGTTGTCATAGGTGCAAGCTTCGTGAGCGAGAGAGTAAGCACTAGGATGGAAAGGCTGCTGAGCTTCTCGGCCACGGACAGGGTGGCCTCAAAGAGGGGCCTGGCGTATGACTTCGCCCTCGGCTCGGCGTTGGGAGCGACATGGCTCGGGTGCATTGCTCCCTACGTCGGCTTCGCGGTGATAACGGCGGCACTGAGCGGGGACACGCTGAGCGGGGTCATCGTCATGGGCACCTACGGTCTGGGAATGGGCCTCACCGTTTACCTGCTGACGGCATCGAAGGACCTCGGCGAGTGGGTTAACAGGAAGTTCCTGTCCGGAAGGCTCTCTCTCAGTGGAGAGGGCAAGGCCAGATGGGAGCAGGCTCTCGGAGTGATTCTAATCCTGCTCGGCCTGTTGATGCTGACCGAGCTCACACCGCTCAAACTCTGGAGTTCCCTCTTTGAATCGCTATCAACAATTTGAGGAGGTGGTTTGATGTACAGGTACAGGAGGAAACTCAGCCTGGGCCTCAAAGAGGCGGAGGAGAAGTTTAAGGCGAAGCTGGAGGAGAAGGGCTACAAGGTTGTCCTTGAGTTTACCCCCAGTGACGTCGTTAAGTCCAAGGTCGGCGCCGATATGGAGCCCTACAGGATTCTCTGGGTCTGCAACCCCAAGATATTCTACGAGATGACCAAGAAGGACTACGAGATAGGCTCCTTTGCACCGTGCCCGGTGCTCTTCTACCGGAAGGACGGCGAGACCTACGTGGCCATAAACACCGCAGACGACGTGCTGGAGATCATCAAGGAGCCCCTTGAGGTCGTCAAGGGGGTCATAGAGGAGCTCTGACTCTTTTTATTTCCTTCCCTTCTTTGCTGATCCGCTGGATTTAGGATTCCAGAAGAAAGTTATATAAACCTAATTCACAAACCTTATGATGTCGAAAGTCGAACTTATGTGGAAGTGATGTGATATGACCGAGTTTAAAGAGGACGTTTCTATAGTTCTCGGCGGAGCGGCCGGGCAGGGAATTCAGACCGTTGAAGGAATTCTGACCTACGCGCTCAAGAGCTCCGGCTACCACGTCTATGCAAACAAGGAGTACATGTCCCGGGTGAGGGGCGGAATAAACACCACCGAGATACGCGTTTCTTCAAGGCGCGTCAGGGCTTTTGTAAAGAGAATAGACATCCTCGTTCCATTCAAGCAGGGCGTCCTGAGCTGGGTCTCCGACAGGCTCTCGGAGACCACCGTCGTCCTCGGCGAGAGGGGGAACGTCGAGGAGAGCTTTCTTGAGGGGGCGAACCTCGTCGAGGTGCCCCTCACGAAGCTCGCCCTCGAAACGGGGAGCCAGCTCTACATCAACACGACCGCGGCAGGCCTGATAGTCGGCCTCTTCCACGGCGACTTCGGGGCTGTCGAGGAGTACATAAGGAAGCGCTTCGGGAGCAAGGGCGAGAACGTTGTCGGAAAGAACATCGAAGCAGCTAAGAAGGGCTACGAGCTGGGCGTTAAGCTCTGCGAGGAAGGGACGATAAGGGTGGATGTCGAGAGGGACGAGAAGGTCAGGGAAGAAATCCTTCTCAGCGGGACGGAGGCCGTTGGCATAGGTGCCCTCGCCGGAGGCATGAACTTCCTCAGCTTCTACCCGATGAGCCCCTCAACTGGAGTCTCGACCTTCGCGGCACAGCACGCAGAGGAGTTCGGGATAATCGTCGAGCAGGTCGAGGACGAGATTTCGGCGATAAACATGGCTCTCGGAGCGTGGTTCGCGGGAGCCAGGGCCATGGTGAGCACTTCAGGAGGGGGCTTCGCCCTGATGAGCGAGGCTTTAAGCCTTGCCGGAATGGCGGAGAACCCGATCGTGATACACCTCGCCCAGAGGCCCGGCCCTGCAACGGGCCTGCCGACGAGGACGATGCAGGGTGACCTAAACCTCGTCCTTTACGCTGGCCACGGTGACTTTCCGAGGATAATCCTCGCGCCGGGGAGCATGGAGGAGGCGTTCTACCTCAGCGCCGAGGCCTTCAACCTGGCTGACAAATACCAGGTTCCGGTCATAATCCTCACCGACCAGTACTTCGTCGACACCTACTACAATCTGCCGAAGCCCGAGCTGGGAAGGATAAAGTTTGAGCGCCACATCGTGGAGGCAAAGCCCGGCTACAGGAGATACGAGCTTACGGAAGACGGAATCTCTCCCAGAGCGGTTCCCGGTTACGGCGAGGAAGTAGTCATAGCCAACGGCAACGAGCACGACGAGTGGGGAGACATAACGGAGGAGGCGGAGCTTACGAGAAAGATGCAGGAGAAGAGGGCAGTTAAAAAGCTCGAAACGATAAGGAAGAACGCACCCCTGCCAAGGCTCGTCGGGAATGAGGGCGCAAAATACCTCGTTGTCAGCTGGGGTTCAACGCTCCATGTCGTTGAGGAGGCCCTTGAGAAGCTCGGGAGGGACGAGGCTGCTTTGCTCCACTTCAGCTGGGTTTATCCGCTCAATCCAGAAGCTAGGAAGTTCTTCGAGGACAAGACGGTGATCGTAGTCGAGAACAACATCACCGGCCAGTTCGCAGACCTCCTCAGGAAGGAGCTGGGCGTTGAGGTTCACCACAGGGTTCTGAAGTACGACGGGAGGCCTTTTTCGGTGGAAGAAGTTTTTGATGCCCTTAAGGGGGTGGTAGAATGAACCTCCCAACCGGCAGGGAGGCCTTTGAGCCCAAGAGGCCGACCAGCAAAGACGTCGCCTGGTGCCCCGGCTGTGGAAACTTCGGTATAAGGAACATACTCATCTCAGCTCTGGCCGAACTCGGACTGAAGCCGAGCGAAGTGGCGATAATCAGCGGCATTGGCCAGGCCGCGAAGATGCCCCACTACATCAATGCCAACGGCTACCACACGCTTCACGGCAGGGCGATACCGATAGCGACCGGCGTGAAGGCGGCAAATCCGGAACTGACCGTCATAGCTGAAGGCGGGGACGGCGACATGTACGCTGAAGGTGGCAACCACCTGCTGCACGCGATAAGGCGCAACCCCGACATAACCGTCCTCATCCACGACAACCAGATATACGGCCTCACGAAGGGTCAGGCGTCACCGACGACGATGATTGGAATGAAAACTCCGACCCAGCCGTGGGGAGTCTTTGAAGAGCCCTTCAATCCGGTCGCTCTGGCCATATCCATGAACGCCTCCTTTGTCGCCAGAACCTTCATGGGCTACTTCAGGGAGAGCGTCGAGATAATCAAGAAGGCAATCCGGCACAGGGGCCTGGCAATAGTCGACATCCTCCACCCGTGCGTCAGCTTCAACAAGGTGAACACCTACGCCTGGTACAGGGAGCATACCTACTGGATGGACGATCACGACCCGCACGATAGGGAGGCGGCATTCAAGCGGGCGATAGAGACGGACCCGCTACCGCTGGGAATCTTCTACATCAACGAGAAGCCGACCTTTGAGGAAAGCGTCCCGGCTTACCGGGTGGATAAACGACCCCTGTGGAAGCGCGAGCCGAAGCTCGACCTCGTTGAGAAGTTCTTCGAGGGCAAGAAGCAATGAGGAGACCTTTCATTTTTCCTGTTTGAGAGCACTGGAGGTGCATCATCATGAAGATTGGAGAAAGGGCCCCTGATTTCGTTCTGAAAGACCAGAATGGAGAGGACTTCAGACTGAGCGATTTCAGAGGGAAGAAGGTTTTGCTGTCCTTCCACCCGTTAGCGTGGACTGGGATATGCGAGAAGCAGATGAAGGCCCTGGAGGAGAGCCACGAACGCTTTGAGGGCCTGAACGTCGTCCCCGCCGGGATAAGCGTTGATCCAGTGCCGAGCAAGAAGGCCTGGGCCGAACACATCGGCCTTAAAAAGCTCAGGATTCTGAGCGATTTCTGGCCACACGGAGGGGTTGCGAAGCTCTACGGCCTGTTCCGCGAAAAGGAGGGCTTTTCAGAGAGGGCAAACGTCCTCATAGACGAAGAAGGAAAGGTTGCGTTCTTCAAGGTCTATCCGATAAGGGAAGTGCCCGACCTGGAGGAGATATTCAAGCTTTTGGAGGGAGGGTGAGTTCCCTTTCAAAATTTTAACCCTACCCAATTTCGTCCTTAACTTTTTGGTTAAGAAAGGCTTTTTATGCTCCCGCACCAAATAGGTTCGGTGGTGAAAATGCCCAAGATATGGGTCGAAAAGATACTTGACGAACCCGAACTCTACATTCTGAGGATTGACGATGAAAGGATAAAGTACTTTGAAGCAACGTGGGACATCCCCGAGGGGATAACCTACAACGCTTACCTCATGAAGACCGGCGATGCGGTTGTTCTCTTCGACGCCTGGAAGAAGGACTACACAGAGGAGTTCCTTGAGACCCTGAGGAAGCTCGTTGATCCGAAGGAGATAACTCACATTATAATCCACCACACGGAGCCCGACCACAGCGGGGCAATTCCAGCGGTCCTTGAGGCCAACGGCTATAAAGCGAAGCTCATAGGAACCACCTTTGCCAAGCGCTTCATGGAAGGCTTCTTTGGAGAAAACGTGGTCGAGAACTTCCACACGATAGCGGACGGCGAGGAGATTCAAATCGGCGGAAGGACTTTCCGTTTCATAACCGTCCCCTGGCTTCACTGGCCGGACACGATGATAACCTATGTGGTCGAGGATAAGCTCATATTCAGCTGCGACGCCGGGGGCGGCTACGGAATCCCGGAAGCGGTAGACGACAGCGACGAGGAGGTCGTTAAAAAATACCTTCCCCACGTGACCAAGTACATAGTCACGGTCATAGGTCACTACCACAAGTACATCGTCCAGAACATCAAGAAGCTCAAAAGCCTTGGAATAGTTGAAGAGGCCAGGATGATACTCCCCGGGCACGGCTTAATCTGGCGTAAGAATCCGATGAGGATATTCGAGCACTATGAGCGCGTTGGAGCAGGAATTCCTGAGAAAGACAAGATTCTGGTAATCTACGACTCCATGTACGGATTCGTTGAGAGGAGAATGGAGGTCGTCATAGACGAACTTAAGAAGCACGGAAAGAAGCCCGTCGTCTACAGGTTCACCGACAAGGAAGCCCCCGCGGTAAGCGACATTCTCGGCGAAGTCCCTGACAGCGAGGCAATAATCATCGGAGCCTCCACCTATGAGGCCGAGATACACCCGAGGATACGCTACACCCTCTACGAGATACTGGACAAGGCCAACTACGAGAAGCCCGTGCTTATCGTTGGGGCCTTTGGATGGGCCGGCGTCGCTGGCAAGAAGATAGAGACCCTCATAACGCGCAGCAAGTTTGACCTCGTGGATGTAGTTGAGAGCCGCGGCATGCCGAGGCCGGAGGACGAGGAAAAACTCAGAGAGGGTATCAGGAAGCTCGTTGCATGGACAGGTTGACCCTTACCTTCCCTCATATTTAAATACTGAACCGACATAACTGACAGTGGTGGTATATATGGAGGACATTTTTGAAAAACTTGCCGGGCTGTCGCCCAGAGAAATACTGGGCTACGCCCTGGCCTCTGAACAGGAGGCAAAGGAGTTCTACGAGCACCTCGCGTCAAAGAGCGGGGCGCTCCTTGGGGAGTTTTTTAAGGACCTTGCCAAGGCAGAGGAGAACCACAAGAGAATACTCCTCAAGCTGTACGAGGAACTCTTTGGGGACACAGAATACCCCATCCCCGAAGGCATACCCCTTGCTGAGACGTCTGTGAAGGTAGATACCGTCGCGAACCTTATAGAGGCCATGAGGGTTGCTCTGGAGAACGAGAAGAACGCGGAGAGGATATACTCGCACCTCGCCGAAACTCTCCCCGAACACGGGGGCATATTCAAATTCCTGGCGGCTCAGGAAAGGGCGCACTATGCGGCGATACGGAGCCATACAGAGTATCTTGATGACGTGACGCAGGGGCAGCAGGAGTACGTGAACGCACCGATAGAATTCTTCGGTGCCCAGCTGGAGCTCTACCTGGGACCGCACACCAGGCGGTGAGGTGACAGCGTGAGGGTCGTTATAGTCGGCAACGGGCCGGGAGGCGTTGAGCTTGCCAAGGACCTGAGCAAAGAATTCGACGTGACCATAGTCGAGAAGGAAAACCTGCCCCACTACTCCAGGCCCATGCTGAGCCACTACATAGCGGGCTTTCTGCCGGAGAAAAAGCTCTTTCCATATTCCCTGGAGTGGTACGAGAAGAATGGGATAAACCTGCTCCTTGGAGCCAAGGCAAAGCTGATCGACAGGCTCAGAAAGGTTCTCGTGACGGAAAGGGGTGAGATACCCTACGACGCCCTCGTCATAGCGACCGGAGCGAGGGCCAGAGAACCCTCTATTAGGGGGAAGGAGCACATCCTAACGCTTAGGACCCTCGAAGATGCAAAGCTGATAAAAGAGCGTCTTGAGGACGAGGGCGAGGTGACGATACTCGGTGGGGGCTTCATAGCACTTGAACTGGCGGGAAACCTCGCCAAAGCCGGATACACCGTGAGGGTAGTCCACCGGAGGGAGACCCTTCTCGGCCTGGACCGCGAGCTGAGCGAACGCATCAAAGAGGAGCTTGAAGGGACTGGGGTCGAGTTCCATCTGAAGTCGCAGGCCATAAGCGCCGACGAAGACGGCCTGAACACCGAAACGGGGTACATTCCGGGGAAGCTGAAGGTCTGCGCCTTTGGAATAGTGCCGAACAGGGAGCTGGCAGTTAAGAGCGGCATCCACGCCGGCAGGGGAATACTGGTCGATGACCACCTCAGAACATCGGCCAGGGACGTCTACGCCATAGGGGACTGCGCGGAACTGGGGGGCGTCATCGGAGGAACCGCCAAGGCTGCCATCGAGCAGGCGAAGGTTCTTGCCAGAGTGTTGAGAGGCGCCGACGAGCGCTATGACCTATCGTTCAGATCCGCGTTCTTCAAGTTCGCCGACTTCAGCGTGGCCATCATCGGACGGACAAAAGGGCGGAGTGAATGGCTCGATGGAAACACCAAGGTCTTTTACGAGGGTGAGAAAGCCATCGGTGCCGTCGTCCTCGGTGACCTCAGGAAAGCCTTAAGGCTCGAAAAAATTATCAGAGAAGGACTACCCCCTGACTGAAGTGCACATCTCATCAAACTTTTGGTTTGGAAAATCGTTATATACCCCTGGCGCGGAAATATTAATGCAACAACGTTTGTAGGTGGTAGGCATGGCAGTGAAAAGGAAAATGACCCGAAAGTTTCTGGAGGATGCCTTTGCCGGCGAAAGTATGGCACACATGAGGTACCTGATTTTTGCCGAGCAGGCCGAGAAGGAAGGATTCCCCAACATAGCCAAGCTCTTCAGAGCTATCGCCCACGCTGAGTTTGTCCACGCTAAAAACCATTTCATAGCCCTTGAACACCTGGGCAAGACCCCGGAGAACCTGCAGGCAGGTATAGACGGCGAAACCTATGAGGTCGAGGAGATGTACCCGGTCTTTAAGAACGCCGCCGAGTTCCAGGGTGAGAAGGACGCGGTGAGGACGACCCACTACGCCCTTGAGGCCGAGAAGATACACGCCGAGCTTTACGCCAAGGCCAAGGAGCTCGCAGAGAGCGGAAAGGACATTGAGATAAAAAAGGTCTACATCTGCCCGGTGTGTGGATACACCGCCGTCGATGAGGCCCCAGAGTACTGCCCGATCTGCGGGGCCCCGAGAGACAAGTTCGTGGTCTTTGAGTGAACTTTTCGCTTTTTCCATTTCTCGGGTTTGAGGCGCAAACCTTATAAGGTCGAACTAATAACATTTGGGCGGTGAAAGAAATGGCCAAATGGAAATGTATAGTATGCGGATACATCTACGATGAGGACGAGGGCGATCCCGACACGGGAATCGAGCCCGGAACCAAGTTTGAGGACCTCCCCGAAGACTGGGTCTGCCCGCTCTGCGGTGCACCAAAGGAAATGTTTGAAAAGATAGAGTGAGGTGATGAAGATGATAAGCGGAACCATAAGGAGTGGAGACTGGAAGGGGGAGAAGCACGTCCCCGTTATAGAATATACCAAAGAAGGCGGCCTCGTTAAGGTGGAGGTCCAAGTCGGCAAGGAGATACCTCACCCCAACACGCCAGAGCACCACATCGCCTGGATCGAGCTCTACTTCCACCCTGAGGGCGAGAACTTCCCGATACTCGTCGGAAGGGTCGCCTTCACCAACCACAGCGACCCACTCACCGAGCCGAGGGCGGTCTTCTTCTTCAGGACTGCCAAGAAGGGCAAGCTCTACGCCCTCAGCTACTGCAACATCCACGGCCTCTGGGAGAACGAGATTACGCTTGAGTGAACCCTTTCATTTTCTGCCCCAACCCCCTCTTTTTAATGTTTCCCCTGAAGCCCGGAAGGTTTATTTATACTGCCGATAACGGTATTTCATAATGGATGACTGAGATGATAGAAGATGTACCAGTACCACGTTATCATGAGCGTTGGTGGAATCCTGGTTCTTCTCGGGATTTTTCTGACGTGGAACCTTTCAAGGAATATAGAGAAGTTCCGGCTCGGGACAAAGAGCATCTCGCGGTTCATGTTCCTCGGCGGGCTCCTGACGGCACTCGGATTTGTCGAGCTGATGCTGAGTATGGGGACCGAGGTCATGGCGCTCCCTGCCATTCTCGGGCCGGCCCTGATAGTCTACGCCCTATCTGAAAGCGGCCTCGTGAGGGCGAAGCCGGAGATGCTCATCCAAGTGGCGGTAATAGTGGGCTCGCTCGTGCTGAGTGGAAACAGAACCCTGTATGTTATCGAATCGTTTTCTGCCATAGCCGTCGTGATCCTCATGGACGCCGCGGCGTTCTACGTCCACACCCCCAAATCCCACAGCAGGGGGGCGAGGCTTTCAGCGTGGCTGTTCACCCTCTTCGTGCCCCTGAACGCATCCGAACCCGGAAATCCGGTCGCCATGACTCTGTACATCATTTCGACCGCCCTCTGGGTCACAATACTCGTCGCGCTCCACGGCGTCCTTAGAGAACGCTTCCCCAGAACTGCCCAGGAAAGCTTATAACTGGACACTCTAACTCCCCTCAGGTGAGAAAAATGAAGGTTTACATGCCCGGCAGGGAGTGGCCCCAGCACTACAGGGCTGTCCTCGATGAGCTCGCAAAGATAACCGACCCCGTTACGGGGGGAGACATACTCGACTCGGGAGTGGTTGCAGGACTTGAGGTTTCCGAAGATACCCTCAGGGTCTGGCTCAACTTCGAGAGCCACGCCGAGTACAACATAACCGGGGCGAGTGCGATAGCATACTCCAAGATAATAGGCGACATAATAGAGCGCTTTGCCCTGGTGAAGTTCCAGAACGTCTACGTCTACGACCTCAAGAACAACCCCGTCGGAGTTTTTGAGAACAAGAAGGGGTATACAATTGAGGATATAAGCACGGAGAAGGTCTGAGCCTTGGGACTCTTTGAACTTTTCAAAGCAAAGAAGAAGCCCAAAAGGGGCCCCAGGGAGGACCTGCCCCCCGAAGTTTCCAGGGTAGTCAGGATTCTGGAAAAAGTCCACGACCCTGAAACCGGACTCAATATCGTCGAAGAGGGGCTCCTCTATGGGCTGACCGTAAAAGGGGACGAGGTCGAGGTTTTTCTCCTGATGGCCAGGTCAACGCCGGAGTGTCACTTCTGCCAGGTGCTGGCCATAAACGTCCAGAACAGAATACTGAGGGAGATAATGGACGCCCTGAAGGCGGAAGGGTTTAATAGAATAAGAATCTACAACGAAATTGGACTGTTGCTTGCGGAGGGGTGATTTATGGTTCATGAACTTGACGAGGGGCTTCCCCTCGAAAAGGTTAAGGATTTCTCCCTTGAGGAGCTCCTCGGGATGGCCATAAAGGCTGAGATGGGAGCAAGGAGGTTCTATGAGAGCCTGGCCGAGAGGATAGAGATAGGATCACTGAAGGAAAAGATTGAGTGGCTCGCCAGTGAGGAAGGCAAACACGAGGCGCTCCTGAGAAAGATGTACGAGAGCATGTTCCCCGGAAAGGAGATACTCTTCCCGAAGGAGCACATAGGGCCCGAACTGAAGCCTGTGGCAAGGGAGCTCAATAGTGCTCAAGACATCATAGAACTCATCCGCTGGGCTATGCGTGCCGAGGAGATAGCGGCACACTTCTATGAGGAAATCGAAAAAATCGTGGAGACCGACGACAGGAAAAGGCTCATGCGCTACCTCAGCGACATGGAGAAGGGTCACTACTACACCCTACGCGCCGAATACGAGCTCCTCCTCGACTGGGAGATGTACAGCCAGATGATGCACGTTGGGCCGTAGTCCAGTTTTTCTTTTTCAACCCACAAATTAAAAAGATGCCAGAAAAGGGTACGTCTCCGTTATTCACTCCCTGTACTTTGCTATTAGCTCCGCCAGAATTCTGTGGTGTTCCTTCTCATTCTCGACAAGGGCCTCGGCGAGGCCTTTAAACAGCGGGTGTGTCATCTTCTCGGCCATCTTCTGGTAGGTCTCTATCATGTCCTTTTCAATCTCCAGATGCATCTCGGCAAAGCGCTTGACCAGGGCCTTCTGCTCCGGTACAAGTTCGACCTCCTTGACCTCCTCTATGGGGCCTTCTCCCGCGAGCTTCTCCAGCTCCTTCTGGGCCTCCAGGATGGCCTTCATCAGATGCTTGTGTATTATCGTGTCCACGGCTATCCTGCCGACGACTTCCTCAACCTTGGTGTACTTCAGACCCTGTCCCCTTATGAGGCCAAGACCATCGGTGTAGCTCGCGGCGGCCTTCTTTTCGGTCTCGTAGGCCCTCTTAACGAGTGGTTCAACCATGCACATCACCAGAACTATATGAACGTCGAACCTTAATAACGTTTTTCATTGAGCAAAAGGGTGCATCAACCTACTGCTTAGTGCACGAGAATCGAAAGGAAGCGAGGGAAAAGAGGAATGAAAGGGTCACAGTTCGACCTTTATGCCGGTCTCTTCCTCAACCTCCTCGAAGCCTTCCTTCATGTACTTCACGAGCTCCTCATCGACCTCAAGGAGCGCCGCCAGGAACTCCCCAACGTGCTCCTTCTCCTCGTTGGCGACGTCGTAGAAGATGTGCTTTATCCTCTCGTCCTCTATGAGCTCCGCCAGCTGTTCGTAGAAGCTTATGGCGTCGAGCTCGGCCTCTATGGCCCAGCGGAGGGCCTGGGCTATTTCCCTCTTTGAGAGGGGCTTCTCCCTCCCGAGGAGGTAGGGCTTTTCAGCGAGCATGGTATCACCACAAGATAATACGTCCGGAGGTTAATAACCCTTTCACCTCAGGAACTTCGAGACGAACGGGCTCTCCCCGGGCTTGGTTCTCCTGAAGTGGCCGCTTGGCTTGCCGGTAAGGAGCTCTTCAAACCAGGCCTCGTGCTCGATCTCCTCATGGAGTATTGCTAAAGCCAGGTCGTACGTCCTCGGGTCTTTTCCAAAGGTGTACTTGCATATCTCGGTGTAAACGCCGACCGCACAGCGCTCCGCCTCAAGGAGAACCTTGAGGATGTTCTCAACGGTCGGCTCCTCGGGAAGGTAAGCGTCGCGGCACCAGGCCATCTTGGAGAAGTCAACGATGTCCCTCGGGAGCTCACCGCCAAGCTCGTAAATCCTCGGAACGAGGGCCTCAAAGTGGTTCCTATCCTCAAGGCGGGCGTCTTCGATTATCTCCTTTATCGTCTCGCCCTCCATACCTGCCGCATGGTTTCTCAGAACCGTGTAGTAGTAATAGGTCGTAAACTCAGCCGCTGCAGCCCTTATCAGCATATCCAGAAGTTTTTCCACGTCTATTCCGGCCTTCTCAACAAGTCTTCGGTTGTGTTCAGACATAGGTTTTCACCGAAAACTGTTGGCATTTTTATTTAATAAACTTTTCTATCTAGAAATCAGTTCTAATTAGAAAGACTTATAAACTCATCACCATAGCCATGAATCATGTGGAAAGAAAAGGCCCTCAAACGGCTCAAAGAGCGCAACTACAAGCTCACGCCCCAGAGGCTCAAACTGGTGGAGATACTCGACAGAATCGGGAGCAAGCATCCATCCCTCAAAGAGGTTCTCGATGAAATCAGGGAGGAATTTCCGACCGTGAGCTTCTCCACCCTGTATTCCAACGTCCTGACTTTGAAAGAGCTCGGCCTGCTCGAACTCTTCTCCCTGGACGGGGAAACGAGGGTTGAGCTCAACACGGAACCTCACATCAACCTGATAAGCGGGGGAGAGGTCATAGACTTCAACGACCCCGCGATAATCGAAAGGATAAAGGAGAAAACGGGTAGAAGGGTCAAGCTCGTCAACGTTATCATCGATTAATCCACCTCAAGGCTGAAGTCCTGGTAGTCCATCCAGATGCCGGTCTTCATCACCGAGTCGTACTGGGCCTTGAGCAGCTCGTAGTGGCTCTTCTCTACCTTTGCCAGCTCTTCAAAGACCCTCCTCACCGAGCCGCTTTCCGCTTCCCTCGCGGCCTTCTCGTAGAACTCCCAGGTCAGCTTTTCCTGCTCCATGCCTATCCTCACCGCATCGACCTCGCTGAGATCTTTCTCATCCACGCTGACGAGGAGCTTCTCCAGCATGGTTCTGTCAACTGGGGGTAGTTCGCATTCCTCTATGAGCTTCTCGACGAACTTCTCCTCGAATATGCCCCAGTGCTCCGCCTCTTCTCTTGCCAGAAAGAGGAACATCCTCTTGGCCCTCTCATCGCTGGCCTTTCTTGCCAGGCGTATGTAGAAGTTGAGCTCCGCCTTTTCAACCTCAAGGGCTAGAGCTAAGGCCTCAAGCTCGTTCATAATACCACCAAAAAACTTTAGGAACCCCATACATAATAACCTTTGGTGGACAGTTATGCGGATTGAGAGGGTGGATGAGCCGCTGGGGCTTAAGGATGAACTGGTTCACTTCGTCTTCAGGGTCTACCAGGGAACCGGAGGGGCGTATCCCGCGCTGGAGTGGGTGGAAGACAAGCCATCAACGGACGACTTTGAGGGCTTCAGAAAGGTTTACGAGCCTTTCCTTGAGTTCCGCCTTGGGAAGGAGTTCGACGAACTCTACGTCCTGAGGGACGATGGAGGGAGGATAGCCGGAACGGTGGCCCTCGTCTACAACCTCGAAGGCAAGGACGTCTGGTGGGTGCCGGACGAAATCAGGGACGAGAGGACGGGACTCATAGAGTTCTTCATGGTTGATCCGGTGTATAAGGGCAGGGGCTATGGCTTCCGGCTGCTGGAATTTGCCATCCGGCGCCTCAAGGAGCTCGGAAAAGTTCCCTACGTGATAACCTTCCCGGAGCTGGAGGCTTATTCATATTATATAAGAAAGGGCTTCACCAAGGTGATGGACTATAAGGAGTTCGTGGTGCTCAAGAAGGCATAAGCCAGCCAGTACCCAGAACTGCCCAAGAATCCTTTTATACGCCGATGAGTAGAGTAACCAAAGCCCTATTTTGGGCCAAGGTCGTGATGTTATGGGAAAGAGCATTTTCGCATTTTTTGTAATCATGCTCCTCGTCGGCGGGACGTACCTTCTGGCCGGAAACGGGAGAAAGGAATCGAAAACCGGGGATTATGACTCTCCCATTGAAGGAGTCATCCAGGTCACGGGGCTCGTTGAAAGGCCCTACAACCTCACCTACGACGAGCTCTCGAAGCTCCCTTCCAAGGAGGTGGAGTCACCGCTCTACTGCGTTGGTGAGCCGGGAAAGGTCAGGAAGAACGGGACGTGGAAGGGTGTTCCGCTAAAGACCGTCCTTGAACTGGCAAAGCCCGCAGGTGGGGCATACAAGGTGGCCCTCTACGCCAGCGACGGTTTTACGACGGACTTCTACCTCGATACCGTGATGAGGGACGAGGACATCATCATAGCCTACGAGTTCAACGGCGAGCCGATAACCCCCAGGATAGTCGCTCCTGGCAGGTGGGGATATAAGTGGATAAAGTATCTGACGAAAATCGAGCTCGTGAGCTACGACTTCAAAGGCACGTGGGAGAGCGCCGGCTACCCTGACGATGCCTACATCACATCCGACTCATCCCCGGGCAGGTGAGGAGATGAAGGCAAAAACCGCCATGGCGATTGTCGAGTGGACATCACTGCCCCTGCTCCTCTTAGCGGGGCTTCTCGTCATCAGCGGCTACGGGCTGACGAGCGAGTCAGCCAGAAACGCTTCGCTGGGGCTTTTGACCTTTTCACGCTCTCAATCTATTCACCTCAGTCGGCTGGTTAAGCTGGGCTTCGTCTCGCTCCTGCTCGTCCACACCTACGCGGGAACAGAGGTTCTGGCAAAGAAGGTGGAAAAGACCGGCCATCAAAGGCTTGCGGCGCTTATGGAGTACTCCGTGCTGGCGTTTCTGATCTACGTGGGCTGGATAGCAGTGAACGGAGAGTTCGGGGGATAAAGAGAATAGAGGAATTTACTTGGCGGCAACCGACGGAGGCCGGAACATGGCCTCCACATCGTCCCTGATATCTGCAAACGGGCCCGCCAGATAAACCTTCCCGCCGCTGATAACCACTCCGTAGTCGGCCAGCCGCTCAAAGGGCTCCCAGATGTGGCTTATTATGACGAAGCTCCTACCCTTGCCTTTCCACTTTCCGATGATGGCCACGATTTCGGAGACGCTCTCGAAGTCCACGTTGGCGAGGGGCTCGTCGAGGAAGACCACCTCCGGCTCTCCCACGAAGGCCTGGGCGAGGCTCAGCCTCTTCAGCATTCCCGAGGAGTAGCCGTCTATCCGCCTGTCGAGGGCGTCCTCGATGCCGAAGAGCCTTGCAGCCTTCTCAACATCGTCCGGATCCGCTCCCCGCGTCCGTGCAATGAACTCCAGCCACTCCCTCCCGGTCGTCAGCTTCGGGAACCTTCCGGGGTCGAAGGCCACGCCGATGCCCTTCCTCACCTCCGGGTGCCTCCAGGGATCCTTCCCGAGGAGCTTCACGATCCCTTTCGTTGGTTTGTAGAGGCCCAGCGCGACCTTCATGAAGGTGCTCTTTCCACCCCCGTTGGGCCCGAGGATAAGCGTCAGACCTTCGGGTATCTCCACCGTGACCCCCTGGAGGGCCTTTATCGGGCCGAAGTACTTGTGCAGGTCCCTCGCCTCGATTATCGCGCTCATTTCCTGCCACCCCCGATTAGGCTCAGCGCTAAA
The DNA here is from genome assembly GCF_024707485.1 of Thermococcus thermotolerans. Lineage (NCBI taxonomy): Archaea > Methanobacteriati > Methanobacteriota > Thermococci > Thermococcales > Thermococcaceae > Thermococcus > Thermococcus thermotolerans. The sequence continues at coordinate 298,950 of NZ_CP102602.1, read as the reverse complement.
AGCGCGCCGAATACTGCTGAAGCCCAGAGGTGCGCCGACTTCTGCTTTCCGGGGAAGCCAACATCAACGGGCGTTATCGTTATCGTGATGCCCTGAGTGGAGTTCCCGCTGAACTCGTAGAAGCCAGGATGAGGAAACACCAGAGCGAAGGCCCCGTTTCCCCTAACCGCCCCGGTGAATATCGTCTTCCCCGTCTGAAGGTTCCTCACCTTAAACTCCCCGGTTCCAACGGCGTGGAGCTTCACCGACGCCATTGAGGATATGTAAATGGCAGTCGCTTCCCTCTCAGAGACGAAGGCCGTTTTGTAGTGAACCTCGCTCGGCTTGAGGTTCGACTGAAGGGCAAGGCCCACCAGCGAGACGAGCATGAGGGTGAGGAGGAGCGCCCGGAAGAGCCTCATCTCACGTCCCTCCAGTTGCCGATGAACAGATAAAGAGCCACAAGCACCAGCGCTGGAAGAAGGGTCATCTTCACGAAAGCCCACGAGAACACCGGGTCCGACCACACCGAAATCGTCGCGGATTTGTAGTCTATCAGGGCATTCCGCCAGGGCACCGGCCCGTACCATGTCGTCCCCAGAAACACCGGGAGGTAGAGAGCTATGAATCCTCCAAAGATGGAGACGTAGGTGTTGGGCGAGGCTATCGCTATCAGGGCCGCGACCGAGGTCATGAAAAGCAGGGCCGAGAGGTAGAAGAACGCCATTGGGATGATGTGGGTTTTCAGAGCGCTGAGTACCGCATCGGGGGTTGTCGAGAAGTGCATGCCAAAGACGAGGAGATACACTGAAAAGACGAAGAGGAAGAGCGCGAGGAAAGCCGCTAAGAACTTGGCGAGGAGGATTTTAACCCTCGAAACCGGGAGGGAGTACACCGAGAGGGCAACGCCCTCGTCCCTTTCGAGCCTCACCGCCAGCGTGACGAGGAAGGGCACGAGGAGGGCCAGGAGGAGGTAGACGTTGCCGGTGAACGCGTCCCTAAAAACGGAACCCAGCATCTCAACCCCGTACGGTCCCCCGTGGGAACCAGCGCTCCAGGTTAGGTAGTACCTCTTCATCACGATTCCAACGAGAACCGCCCCGGCCGAAGCCAAGGCCAAATTTAAGGGGGAGCGGAGCTCCCAGCGGAGGACTTCCTTCACCTCCTCCACCTCCAGAGGACGAGAGCGCCTAAGACTGCAACGATTCCAACGACAGCAACGATGGCCGTTTTTGAGGGTCCCTCGTCGGGAAGCTCTGCTGGCTTAGTGAAGTCTATGTTGGTCTCGGCCAAGATGAGGCCAATCGCAGGTATTTTTTCGCCTTCCTTGATTTCATCTTCGTATTCACGCTGGAGGTGTGTGTCCAGTATAGACGTCTCAGTTATCCCCACAGCACGCCATAGGGGGCTGTAAGGTATGAACAGACTTATGGTCAGCCCGCTTGAGCCATCATAGAGCAGAACGTCCATTCCTTGACCGGCGAGACCTGCGACCATGTTGGTCTGAGCCATGTACACGGGAGCGTTGAATTCGCCGTAGTATGTGATTGCCGTGGCGTTCATCATCTTCACTTTCTCAACTTTCAGCCCGGGCAGTATCTCAAGCCCCGTGATGTTGGCGGGGTTTTCAGCCCAGAGGAAGTTCTTTCCCACGGGAGTCCCATTGACGTAGATATCGCCCGTCTTCAGGTCGAGCTCAAAGGTTCCTTCCAGGGTAAAGTTCTGGGGTATGTATGACTCGTTGTATAGGTCGCCCCGCCCTTCCGCTATACCCAAGATTATTCTGTGGTGTTCAGTCTGCTCCCTGTAGCTGTCTTCACAAACCGTAACGTTTCTTGTTTCGGACTCGACCGTCAGGCAGTCTCCACTGGTGAAGTTGTATCTCTCTTGGTACTGTCGAAGCAGTTCTCTGGCGGTTTCTTCATCCAGTGGCTTCCAGGCTTTGACCGTGCAGTTAATTCCCCGAAGCAGAGCCATCATTTGAGCCTTATCGTCAGCGACCTTGAGGACGCGCCACGTGAGCTCGACGTAGGGACAGTAATAGGTGATAGAGCCGTTCTGTCCCCAAGGAACCAGTATACTGTTCATTCCCCCACGGTTTTTTACGTTCTCACCGTCCAGCGGAGAGTACGAAACGTACTTCGCATAAATCCCTTCCTTGAACCAGTAGGGGGTTGCAGATGCCAGCGGTGCCATCAAGAAGAGTACCATCACCACCAATGCCAGACGCCTCATGGAATCGCCCCCTCGGACGCGAGAAGGGTTTAACCGGATTCTATTCCCCATCGCCCCCCCCCAAACGGGGTTTTGCACTCAATGTTACATCTCAATCGTTTATTAGCCTTTCGGTGTTAGGGAGTTTTAACAAGACAACTCAAACAATTACAAAGACAAAACTCGTCATGCAAATTGAGCAGAACACAAGATAAAGTAAAAAGGAGCCATCAGAAGTTGAAGTTTATGTCTTTCATCAGCTGGTCGTAGAACTCCTCCTTGTATATCTCCGGGTAGCGCGTTATGTAGTCGTACTGCTTCCTTAAGATGTTGTAGTGGTTCCTCTCCATGTCTGCGAGCATCTCAAGCACCAGCTTCGTCTTCTCGGTGGCGGCGTAGCCGGCGAGCTCTTTATAAAGGCGCTCGCTGACGAGCTCGGCCTTCATGGCTATTTCGTAGACCTCGTCGACGTTAACGTCGGGCTTCTTGATCGCCTCGGCCATCTTCTCGGCGACAACCTTGAACTCTCCCATCACGTCAATCTCGATTTTCTTGGCCTCAGTTCTCTCGCCCTCAAACTTCTCGGCCATCTTCTCGATTATCTCGCGGTGCTTGTCCTCTTCCTTAGCGAGAAACAGAAGTTCATCCTTTATGATGTCGCTCTTGGTCAGTGAGGCGAGTTTTTCATAGGCTTCTTTTGCCCTTATCTCAGCGTTTATGGCAATCTCAAAAACTTCCTTGTCCGTTATCTCCATCAAAAATCACCACTACATTATAAGCGCCGGAGGATATTAACCTTTTGGATAATATCAAGCTAAGTCCTCCGGGTAGAAACTCCGGCCATCCTCAATCCCTGTCATAATGACAGCTATACTTTGAGAGATTGATTAAACGACAATAAATCGAGGGATAATATTTTAAACCCCTTCAACCTATGGGGGGCACCAATGGAGGGAAAGGAGATGTTCCGGAAAGAGGCGACGGTTGGGAGATATTTCAGGTATTCAGACGCGAGGTGCCTTAGCGTACCGGCCCTTCTGGTGAGCTACCGCCATCATTGACTCTTCTGGAACTTCGTTAGACCTGGATAGTTCTGGCATCCTCTGTCTTGTGAATAAAACTCAGGAGGGGTTAGTGTGAGGAAGGGTTTGCTGGCCGAGTCGGAGAAGTTATCCGAGATTGGGAAGTACCTGAGGAGAACCTTCGAGCTGTGGGGCTACCGCGAGATTTTCCTCCCCGCCATCGAGGAGTACAGCGGGAACCTTAGGAAGGGAACCAAGTTCGCCTACAACAACGAGTTCTACGTCATAAAACCGGACATAACGTCGCAGATACTGGAAAACATCAAAGAGCCACCCGAGAAGCTCAAGCTCTACTACATCAGCGAGGTTCTTGACGGGGGAGTTAGAGGACAGTGGCAGGCCGGAGTGGAGTACATCGGTGGTGACGTTACGAAAATGGCCGCGGAAGTGCTCCTCACGGCCATAACCGCCCTCGAAGCGGTGGGGATAGAGGAGTTCTACGTAGACATCGGGAGCCTGAAGGTCTGGGAAAAGGCGACCGAAGACGTGGGGGAGTTCAGGGGAGAGATCTACAGGGCACTCGTGAGGAGGAATTTCGAGATAATAGAGCGCCTCCCGATAGGCAAGGAGAAAAAAGAGGAGCTGTGGAGGCTTTTCAACTTCTGGGGGAAGGAGAGCGGCTACAGGAAGCTTGACAGAATAGTCGAGGCGGTTAACGACGAGCGGTTGTTCATAGACTTTGGCACCGTCAGGCCGCTGCCCTACTACCGTGACATACTCTTCGAGGTCTATTCACCCGAACTGGGGAAGCCGCTCGGCGGAGGTGGGGAGTACACCTTCAAGGGAAGGCCCGCCTTCGGCTTTGCCTTTGACATGGGGGCGCTCTCGAAGCTCTTCAAAAGGAAGGGAGACAGGAACCGGAAGAGGCTGAGCGGAGAGCCCAGGGAAGTCTTTGCCGAGGCCAAGAGGCTCGTGAGGATGGGTATTCCGGTGGAGGTGGAGTGAATGAAGCGCTCCAACGGCGCTCCAATAAGGTTCGTCCTCCCCAAGGGGAGGCTCCTCCAGGGCTCACTGGAAGTCCTAAGGAGGGCAGGAATCGAGCTGAGAGTCCCGGCCGAGCGGAGGCTCATCGAGAGGGTGGGCAGCTACGAGGTTCTCCTTGCGAGGGCCTTTGACGTTCCTGTTTACGTCGAGTACGGGATAGACGTTGGAATCTCAGGGAGCGATGTCGTGGAGGAGCGCGGGAGCGACGTCCTCATACCCCTCGAACTGCCCTTCGGGAAGTGCAGGCTCAGCATAGCCATGCCGGCCGATAAGGCCGTGGAGCCCGAGGAGATGGATGGTTACAGGATAGCCACCAAGTACCCCAGGATAACGAGGCGCTTCTTCGAGGGGCTCGACGTAGAGGTGGAAATCCTGAAGCTCCACGGGAGCATCGAGCTGGCGCCAAAGATAGGGATAGCCGACGCGATAGTGGACATCGTCGAGACCGGAAACACGCTCCGCGCCAACGGCCTCGTCGAGGTCAGGAAGATAATGGACGTCTCCGCCCTGCTCCTCGTCAACAGGATAGCCCAGAAGACGAAGTTTGAGGAGATAAACGAGCTTGTTTTTGCCATAAAGGAGGTGATCAGGGATGGATTTTGACCTTGAGAGCTACGTCGCCGGAATACTGAGGGACATCCGCGAGAGGGGTATCGAAGCCGTCAGGGAGTACTCTAAGAAGTTCGACGGCTATGAAGGGCCCTTCCGCGTAACCGAAGAAGAGTTTAGAGAAGCTGTGGAGAGGATACCGGAAAAAGACCGGGAGATAATCGTCCGCACCGTTGAGCGTCTCTGGGAGTACCACGAGAGACAGATGGAAAGGGAGAGGCTGTTCCTCAAGAACGGCTCCCTCTACGGCCTGATATACCGCCCCATAAGGAGGATAGGGATCTACGTGCCCGGAGGGAAGCCCCTCCCGTCAACGCTGATGATGGTTGCAGTACCGGCGAAGATAGCGGGCGTCAAGGAGATAGCCGTAACCATCCCGCCGAAAGACGGCAAAGTGAACCCCTATGTGCTCTACGTGGCGGAACTGCTCGGCATCGATGAGGTCTACAAGCTAGGCGGCGTTCAGGCGATAGGGGCCATGGCCTACGGGATCGGCATGAAGAGGGTGGATAAGATATTCGGTCCTGGAAACAGGTTCGTCAACGAGGCCAAGAGGCAGGTCTTTGGTGTCGTCGGAATAGACAGCCTGGCCGGGCCGTCGGAGATAGCGGTGATAGCAGACGAAACCGCTGAGAGGGAGTACGTCTTAGCAGACCTTCTCAGCCAGCTTGAGCACGGGAAGGACAGCAGGGCCTGGCTTCTCACCACTTCAAGGGAGCTGGCCGAATACTGCTCGCGCGAGGGGATAGAGGTTATACTCTGCGAGAGCCTTGGGGAGTGCGCCGAGAAGGCCAACGAGATAGCGCCGGAGCACCTTGAGATAATCACCGCTCGACCTATGGAGCTCGTTGACCTCATTGAGAACGCTGGAGCAATTTACCTTGGCCCCTACACACCGGTTCCAGCTGCCGACTACTTCCTCGGTGTCAACCACGTCCTGCCAACTGGAGGGGCGGCGAAGTTCAGCGGTGTGCTGACGGTTAGGGACTTCCTCAAGCCGATAAGCCTGGCCCAGGTGAGCAGGGAAGAGTTCCTCGCCGAGAGGGAGCTCGGACTGAGGCTGGCCGAGATAGAGGGGATGGCCTTCCACAGGAGGAGCATGGAGGTGAGGAAATGAACAGGAATACGAGGGAGACCGATGTGACGGTGGAGCTCGATGTGGCTGGGGAGGTAAGGACGGGCGATAGAGTCCTCGACCACCTCCTTACAGCCCTATTTTTTTACATGGGGCGGGAGGCGAAGGTCACCGCGAGCTACGACCTCAGGCACCACCTGTGGGAGGACGTCGGGATAACCCTCGGCGAGGAGCTCCGCTCCAAGCTCCCGGAGAGATTCGCCCGCTTCGGGAACGCGGTGATGCCTATGGACGACGCCTTAGTCCTCGTCGCGGTGGACGTATCGGGAAGGCCCTACGTGAGCGTCGAGCTCTCCTTTGGGGAGAACGAGGAGGGCTTCGAGAAGGCCCTGGTCAGGGAGTTCCTCTGGGGGCTGGCTCGCTCGCTGAGGGCAACGATCCACGTGAAAACGCTGAGCGGGACCAACGCGCACCACGTCGTCGAGGCGGTCTTTAAGGGGCTCGGCATGGCCCTCGGGAAGGCAATTCAGGAGAGTGGAAAGCTGGAGAGCACGAAGGGCCTGCTGGAGGTGTAAGCTTGATAGCGATAGTTGACTTGGGGATAGGCAACCTCGCCAACGTGAGAAAAGCCCTCGGGGGAGTCATCACGAGCGACCCCTACGAGATTGAAAAAGCAGAGAAGCTCGTCCTCCCCGGCGTCGGCAACTTCGGGGCGGTGGTGGACAGGCTCGAACCCTTGAGAGGGGTCATACTCGACGCAATAAACGATGGAAAGCCCTTCCTCGGGATATGCCTCGGCCTCCAGCTCCTCTTCGAGGGGAGCGATGAGAGCCCCGGAAAGCCCGGTCTCGGAGTTTTCAGGGGAGATGTGGTCAGGTTCCGGGGAGTTAGGACCCCGCACATCGGCTGGAACCAGCTGTGGAAGAAGAAGGACTGCCCGCTCTTCGAGGGAATCAGGGATGGAGCGTACTTCTACTTCGTCCACTCCTACTACGCGGTTCCGGAAGAGGATATCGTTGCAGGCGTCACCGACTATGAGTCGAAGGGAAAAGAGGTGGTCTTCACCTCCGCCGTCTGCAGGGAGAACGTCTACGCCGTCCAGTTCCACCCGGAGAAGAGCGGAAGGAACGGTTTGAGGGTCATGAGAAACTTCAGGAGGCTTTAAGATGGAGGTTTATCCGGCAATAGACCTCATGAGCGGAAAGGCCGTGAGACTCTACAAGGGGAGGAGAGGGGACGTTAAGGTCTACGGCGATCCAGTAAAGATAGCGGAGCGCTTCGCCGAGCTGGTGGACAAAATCCACATCGTTGACCTTGATGGTGCCTTCGAGGGCTTTCCGAGGAACCTCGACGTCGTCGAGGGAATAATTGAGGAGACGGGCCTCAGGGTCCAGCTCGGCGGCGGTTTAAGGAGCTACGAGGCCATTGAGAGGGCCTACGAAATCGGCGTGGAGAATGTAATAATAGGCACGAAGGCCTTCGACCTTGAGTTCCTCAGGAGGATAACCGACGACTTCGATGGGATAACCGTCAGCCTGGACTCAAGGGGCGGGAGGATAGCAATAAAGGGATGGCTTGAGGAGGGAATGCCGGTTAGAGAGGCCTACGAAACGCTCAGGGCTTACGTTGACCGATTCATCTATACGGCCGTTGAGAGAGACGGGACGCTGACCGGGATAGAGAAAATCGAGAGGTTCTGGGAGAGCGAGGAGTTCATCTACGCCGGAGGAGTTTCAAGCGCTGAAGACCTGAGATGGCTCGCCGAAATAGGATTTTCAGGGACCATAGTTGGAAAGGCGCTGTATGAAGGGCTTGTCTCACTTGAGGAGCTTCTGGAGGTGGCAGAATGCTCGCCAAAAGGGTAATCGCGGCGCTGGACATAAAGGCCGGCCGGGTCGTCAAGGGGATAAAGTTTCAGAACATACGCGACGCCGGCGACCCGGTCGAGCTGGCGAAGCGCTACGAGAGCGAGGGGGTAGACGAGATAGTCTTCCTCGACATAACTGCATCCTATGAGAAGAGGGGGATCCTGCTGGAACTCGTCGAGAGAATAGCCGGGGAGATATACGTCCCCTTCACGGTGGGAGGGGGCATAAGGACCGTTGAAGAGGCGAGGGAGATAATCAAACGCGGCGCCGACAAGGTCTTCATCAATACGGCCGCAGTTGAAAGGCCCGGGCTCGTGAGGGAGATAGCTGAGCTCGTAGGCAGTGCAAACCTCGTGGTGGCGATAGACGCCAAGTGGAACGGCTCCTTCTGGGAGGTCTACACCCACGGCGGGAGGAAGGCGAGGGGACTTGATGCGGTCAAGTGGGCCAAGCGTGTTGAGGAGCTCGGCGCCGGCGAGATACTGCTCACGAGTATGGACACCGACGGGACGAAGGAAGGCTTCGACGTACCGCTGACGAAGGCCGTTGCAGAGGCGGTGGACATTCCCGTCATAGCCTCCGGAGGGGCGGGAAAGCCCGAGCACTTCTACGAGGCCTTCAAAGCCGGGGCGGAGGCAGCATTGGCCGCATCAATCTTCCACTACGGAGAATACACTGTCGGCGAGCTGAAGGAGTATTTGGCCGAGAGGGGGATTCCGGTCAGACTCGACTACTGAGGTGGTAGAATGAGCGTGGAGGAACTCATCGAGAAGGTCAACTGGGACAAGAACGGCGGAATCGTCCCGGTTGTAGTCCAGGACACCGAGGGGGAGGTTCTCACCTTAGCGTACATGGACAGGGAAGCGTTAAAGAGAACCCTCCAGACCGGCTACGCCCACTACTACTCCCGCTCGCAGGGGAGGGTCAGGATGAAGGGCGAGGTCAGCGGGAACGTTCAGCGCGTTAGGGAGATAAAGGTGGACTGCGACGACGATGCGCTCCTCCTAATCGTGGAGCAGAAGGGCGCAGCATGCCACACGGGGAACTACTCCTGCTTTTACCGGAAGCTCGGCGAGCCGGAAAGGGTTCTGCCGATGGACTACTCGCTGACCATCCTGCGGGAGCTTGAGGAGCTGATAAGGAAGCGGAAGGAGAAGCCCGTTGAGGGCTCCTACACCTCAAGGCTGTTCCGGGAGGGCAGGGAGAGGATTTACAAGAAGTTCGGCGAGGAAGCCGTCGAGGTTCTCGTCGCTGAAAACAGGGAGCGCCTGATATACGAAACCGCAGACATGCTCTACCACCTGCTCGTCCTTCTCGCCTACAACGACGTTTCCCTCGGCGAGGTGATGGCCGAGCTGAGGAGGCGGAGGGGATGAGGATCCGGGAATTTGTCAAGTCGTTCGAACCGTACCGCGTCGTGGAGGAGAACTACCCCATAAGGCTCGATAAGAACGAGAGCCCCTACGACCTGCCCGGCTGGATAAAGGAGGAGATATTCGAGGAGCTGAGGGAGCTGAGCTTCAACCGCTATCCCCAAGTAACCTCGATGCCGGCCAGGGAGGCCATAGCCAGCTTCTACGGCCTGTCTCCGGAGAACGTCGCCGTCGGGAACGGCGGGGACGAGCTCATAAGCTACCTTGTCCGGCTCTTCGAGGGGGACTACATAGTCACGACGCCGCCGACCTTCGGGATGTATTCATTCTACGCGAAGCTGGAAAAAGTTCCGGTTGTTGAAGTGCCCCTGAAGGAGGACTTCACGATAGACGGTGGAGCAATAGCGGAGAAGGCTGGAAACGCGAGCGTTATCTTCATAGCCTCTCCCAACAACCCAACCGGAAACCTCCAGCCAGAGGAGGAAATAATCAAGGTTCTCGATACGGGAACGGCCGTGGTTCTCGACGAGGCCTACGCTGAATTCGCAGGAAAGAGCCTCTGGAGGCTGATCGAAGAGTACCCGAACCTCATCGTCCTCAGGACTTTCTCCAAGGCATTCAGCCTGGCGGGAGTAAGGGCGGGCTACCTCCTGGCGAACGAGGAGGTTGTCGATGCCCTGTATCGGGTAAAGTCTCCGTTCAGCGTCGGGATAATGACGATGGCGGCTGTAAAGGTCGTTCTCAGGCACTACGACCTTGTGGAGAGGCGCGTGACGAAGATAGTCGAGGAGCGGGAGAGGATAAGAAAGGCCTTCCGGGAGTTCACCTACCCCAGCGACGCGAACTTCCTCCTGATGAGGCTGAACGCGTACAAGTTCCTCCTGAGGAAGGGCATAGCCGTCAGAAAGCTCTCGGGAAGGCTCGACGGCCACATACGAGTCACCGTTGGAAGGAAGTGGGAAAACCGGAAGCTGATAGAGGCCCTCGGGGAATACCTGGAGGTGGAAGGATGTGGATAGTATTCGACGTTGACGGTGTGCTCATAGACGTGAGGGAGAGCTACGACACTGCCACGAAGCTTACCGCAGAGTATTTCCTCAGGCTGTTTGGAATCGAAAGGAAGGTAAAGCCCGAATGGGTCAGGGAGCTCAGGAGGAAGGGCTCCTTCGGCGACGATTTCAAGGTCAGCGAGGCGCTGATACTCTTCGCTCTCTCTGGAAGGGCTGAGGAGCTCATCGAAGAGTTTCCAGAAGGGGGAACCATAGAGTGGGTTCGCGAGAAATTCGGCTTCCAGGTCTTCGGCGGGAGCATCGAGAGGGTCTTCAACACGTTCTACCTTGGGAGGGAGTACCCGAAGAGGCTCTTCGACTTCCCGGGGCTGTGGAGGAAGGAGCATCCCATCGTCAGGAGGGAACTCCTGGAGAGGGCCTCTGAGCGCTTCAAGCTGGGGATCGTCACCGGTCGGAGCGCCCTGGAAATGGAGCTGGCGGAGAAGATAATCGGGTTCAAATTCGAACACGTCGTTACTAGGGAGATATATCTCAAACCAGACCCCAGGGCACTGTGGGAGCTCGCGAGGGGCGAGCCCGGGGTCTACATAGGCGATACGATAAACGACGGCCTCCTCGTGGAGAACTACCGGAAGAGGTACGGGAGGAAGTTCGACTTCGTCATGGTGGGGCGGGACGTGGAGGACGTTAACGAGTTCCTGGTGGAACTGCTGGAGGGTGGCGTATGAGGGTGGCGGTTATAGGCGCCGGAACCATAGGCGGTGCAATAGCCAGGGCACTGAGGGAGTCGGGACATGAGGTAGTGGCCACCAGGAGGGACGTGGAAAGGGCCTCATGGCTGAGGGATCACGGGGTTGCGGTGATCTCCGACAACAGGGAAGCGGCCCGGCGGGCAGAGGTGGTTTTTATCGCAGTCAAACCGGGTAAAGTGGGGAGGGTTCTTGACGAGATATCTGACGTTATCGAGGGAAAAATCGCGATATCGGTAGCGGCGGGCGTATCCCTGAAGGAACTGAAAAGAACCGCCGATGCAAAGTTCGTGAGGGCAATGCCCAACATAGCTGTCCTTGTGGGGGAGTCGTTCACCGCATATTCAACCGAAGACCTCAGCGAAGAGGAAACGAAAATCGTGGAGGATCTCCTCGGAGCCTTCGGCGTGTGTGCAAGGGTGGAGGAGGAACACATGGACGCAATAACAGGGCTCAGCGGCTCCGGGCCGGCATACGTCACGGTCTTCCTTGAGGCCATGGTGTACGGAGGACTGAGGACGGGGCTTCCGAGGGAAACGGCAAGGGCCGCCGCGCTCCAGACCCTGCTCGGTACCGCGAGGCTCCTGATGGAGACAGAAGCACACCCGGCGGAGGTGAGGGAGTGGGTGATCACCCCCGGAGGAACCACCATAGACGGTGTATTCGAGCTGGAGGAGGGGAAGATAAGGACGGCGGTCATGAAGGCCGTGGACGCGGCGACCAAAAAGTCGAGGATACTCTCAAGGAGGATATGAGAACCCTTAAAAACCCCCGCGGAAAGCTCCAACCATGCTCTACGTTGAGATACTCGGAAACCTGCCGGAGATGGCGAGGGACGAGGTAAAGGCGATGCTGGAACTGGCCGGCGGAAGGACAGCCGGCCAGGATTATCTCTTCCTCAAGATTGAGGCGGGCGGGGAGGCGTTCCCATACCTAAACCGCCTTGGCCTGGCCCACGAGTACGGGGAGCTCATCGTGGAGGCGGACTCAGTTGATGAGCTGCTGGAGAAAGCCAGGGGAGTCGAGTGGCCGATTAAGGGGACCTTTAAGGTCGACACAGAGACGATGGCCAACTGCAGGCACAACGTCCTCGACCTGCCGAGGAAGCTCGGGGCGGTCATACACGCCCAGGGTTTTCGCGTGAACCTCTCAAGGCCGGACACACTCGTCCGGGTTTACTGCGGCGAGAAGGTCTACGCCGGGATAAGGCTCCGCTATTTTGACCCCAAGGACTTCGAGGGCAGAAAAGCCCACCACAGGCCGTTTTTCAGGCCGATTTCCCTCCACCCGAGGGTCTCCCGCGCGCTGGTGAACCTCACGAAGGCCAAGAGAGAGCTCCTCGACCCCATGATGGGCGCCGGCGGGATCCTCATGGAGGCAGGCTTTCTCGGCCTGAAGGTCTACGGGGTGGACATAAGGCCGGAGATGGTTGAAGGCGCGGAGATGAACCTCAGGCACTACGGGGTAAGGGACTACGAGCTGAAGCTCGGCGACGCGACGAGGCTGGAGGAGCTGTTTGACAAAAAGTTCGAAGCCGTTGCTACCGACCCGCCCTACGGGACCTCGGCGACGCTCGCCGGGAGAAGGAGGGACGAGCTCTACAGGAAGGTATTGGAGAGCATCTACGGGGTTCTTGAACCCGGCGGGAGGCTGGCGATAGCCTTTCCGGCGGACTTCGACGGGAAGGCGGAGGCCGAAAGGGCCGGCTTTGAGCTGGTGGGCAGGTACTACCAGCGCGTGCACAAAAGCCTGGAGAGGTACTTCTACGTTTTTGAGAAGTGACGTTACAATGGCATGCTTGGTTAACAAAATCTTTTTTACGGTTAACATCGACCTAAAAAGACGGGGGATGATTTATGGAGACCACAGGAGAAGACGTGCTGTTAGAGTACCTCAAAAATCTCAGTCCAGGAGAGGACGTTATAATCGAATACACCTCCAGGGAGCCGGTTCATATACTCCTGCACCTCATTCTGAGGTGCCTGCGAAGGAACGGGCTTCCCGTCATTATAGTGGACGAGCTTGACCAGCTCCATGTGTTTAGAACCCACATGAAACTGGCGGGGATCGACACAGGGCTTATTGACGGTGCCAACGTCATAAAAATCGGCGGTTTGATTAAGACCGGGAACGTCCTCGGCAAAGTTGACCTCAGCAAGGAGTTTCCAATCAGGAAAAAGTACTACGAGGAGGCCCTGCGGAAGGCAGATGCAGACCATACCGTCAGGATCGTGCCCGGCTTTGACAAGGTTCTGGCGATGCATGAGGAGGATAGGCGTGAACTGGAGGCACTGTTTGGATATATGGTTCGGCCCCACCTCGGCGACGAGAGGAGAACAACGTTCTACTTCATGAACACAGAACTTTTCAGCGAGAGAACCCGCAAGGAGTTCAGGGAGCACGCCAGCAGGGTTCTAAAGGTGAGGTTCGAGGAAGACGTGCTCAGACTTAAAATCATAAAGTCCCCCTACCTCTCGGAATACGGGAAAAGGATAGAGATAAGGGTCAAAAACAGCTAGCCCTCAGTCCTCAAGCCAAATCTCCAGCCTCTGCTTTCCTTTTCCGAGGCTGGAGCGCTTGAACTTCTTCAGGTGGCCTATCTCCTTTATGTCCCTCACGTGCGTCCCGCCGCAGGGTATGACCTCAAAGTCCCTTATCTGCGTGTATCTGGTTTCCCCTTCCCACCATGTCTTCATCTCGCCGCCCTCGTCAACGAGCCGGTTGAATGTCTCGATTATCTCAGCCCTCCACTGGTTCACGTTCTCCGGGTAGAGTATGTCGTAGCGGCCCTTCTCGACGCTCATACCGCTGCCGTAGAGCTGCCACTCGCCGGGCAGGACGACGTTGAGGACGTGCTCCATGAGGTGCATTGCCGTGTGTATCCTCATGAGCTTGTACCTGTAGTCCCAGTCGAGCCTGAGCTCGACCTCATCGCCGGGCTTGAACTTCTCGGGCTCGGCAACTGCATGCCAGACGTTTCCTTCCTCGTCCTTGTAGACGTCGAGGACTTCAACACCGTTTATCGTCCCCCTGTCGTGGGGCTGGCCGCCGCCGGTCGGGTAGAAAATTGTCTGGTCGAGAAGAAGGGCACCCTCCTTCACCTCAAGAACCCTCGCCTTCGCTTCCCTCATGTAGGCATCCTCGTAGTAGAGCTTGCGGGTCACCTTTATCACCCCAGAAGAGTTTGGCTTCAGCATTTAAATGAATATCGAAAAGGAAAAGGCTCAGCGCCTCTTCCAGAAGACTATGGCACCGACCACCAGCAGGAGTGCCACCGCTATTGCTATTACCTGCTGGGTCTCGCTCAGACTGCTCTTCTCCTCCGGAACGGTGTACCTTATCTTTGCCGTGGTGTGGTTGGAGAGCATCTTGGTTATGTCCTCCGCTGTTGCGCCGTAGCGTATAAAGACGTTTGAGACTATCTTGAGGCTGGTTCCATCCCTCACAACGGTCATGGTGAACCTGTTGCCGTTGAGGCTCTCGCTTATGTTGTCCGGCACCTCAAGGAACTTTCCGCCGTCGGGGAGGTTTATGGTGAGGTAGAGGGTGTGGTTGACCTCGTACTCCATCCTGTCCGTGAGGCCACTCGTGAGGCCAAGGGTCGGGTCGAACTGGTAAACGTAGGAGCCGTTCTCAAAGGTCGTGAAGTTCCGCAACATGTACTCGGCGTCTATCACCAGCGGGGCATCGGTCTCGTTGAGGCCGAGTATCTTAACCTTGCCGTTGTCAACAAGAGCTCCCCGGTAGCCGAGGGCTATCGAGTACGTCCTCAGAATGTACTCCGTAGCGTTCTCAACGCCGTAGGAGATTATCTCCTTCTTCCTGGCCTCGACCTCGGACTTGGGTTCGATGTACTCGTCCCTCATGTGGAGCCTGACGTTGCCGTTGGCGTAGATGTCCAGTGTGACATACTCGTTCATTACACTGCTCTGGTAGTGCTCCTTCCCTTTGTACGGGGCCCTATAGCGGATGTAGTAGTCCTTGTAGTCACCGAAGAGGGCCTTGTATCCGTCGGGCGGAAGGAACGGCTCAATATAGATATACGAGTTCACGATGACGGTGTCCCCTTTAGCCTCCGAAGTCACAAAGAACTTGCTCGTGTTGTATTGCTTTGCAAAGGCCTTCGGATAGCTGATCAAGGTAGCGTTCTCTGGGAGCTTTATGATGAAGGTGCTGTTGATGTCTATGGCAAAGGGAAGACCCGTGTCCGGAATGTTTATCGTCGCGTAGCCCCTGGTGGGGTCTATGCGGACCTCCCAGTAGTCGCCGTAGGAGTAATACCTCGAAAAGTTGAGGGCTATGGCGTTGAAAACGATTGTCACGTTGTTGCCCTCGGCGATGCCGTAGGACTTTATGCTCTCGTTGGTGAGGTTCATCCCCGACTGTGTAAGGCTCTCAACGTACCTTCTGAGCTGTTCCTGCTCGAACTTTGCTATGGCCTCCTCCACAGTCATACTGCCGTTCTGGGTCTCGTTGAGGATCATGTCTATCTGCTTCTGAATCTCGTCCTTGGGTTCGAGCCAGACGGTTTTCATTGTAATGTTGGCGTTTCCGTTGGGCATAACCACTATGGTAAAAACGAAGTCCTGCTTGTACGTTTTCGGCTGAAAATCCTCCGCAAGCCCGATATTCGGGCCAATGAGAGGCGTCAGCAGAATCGCGGCGAAAAGCACCGCAAGCACTCTCTTCATTACACACTACCTCCATTCCATCTGTACTGGTAACTAGCGCCACGTTGGAGTATTTAACTTTATCTCAGAAGTAGGGAAAGAAAAACCTGACAAAAGGCAAGAAAAAGGCAGAAAGAACCAGAAATCACTTCTCCCACTTGGAGAGGTCCACCTCACCCTCCGTTTTGGCCACGATGGTCGTTCCCGCAAGGTCGCCTGTGACGTTGACCATCGTCCTGCCCATGTCCAGGATGGCATCAATGCCGAGTATCATGGCGTAGGCAAGCGCTACCGGACTTCCCTCGGTCAGGTCGAGGCCGACGCTCTGGAGCACCATGGCGAGCATTATAGCCCCTGCACCGGGAACGCCGGCCGTTCCTATGGATGCCAGCACGGCGGTGAGTATAACAATCAGCTGCTGTCCAAGGGTCAGTGGCTGGCCGATGGCGTAGGCCACGAAGAGAACCGTGACACCCTGGTAGAGCGCCGTGCCGTCCATGTTTATCGTCGCACCGAGGGGCAGTGTGAAGGAGAATATTCCCCTGTCAACGCCCATCTCCTCCTCAGCGACGCGCATGGTAACCGGCAGTGTTCCGCTGGAGCTCCTCGTGACGAAGGCCGTTATCATGGCGTCCTTGGCTTTCTTGAGGAACTTGATGAGGTCGATGCCGAAGACCCTCAGGAGGAGGCCGTAGACCAGGACTATCTGGAGTATGAGGCCGAGGTAAACTGCAACCACGACCTTGACCAGGGGTCCGGCCACGTTGGGCCCGAAAGTGCCGACAACGTAGTAGATGAGGGCAAAGACACCTATGGGCGCGTACTGCATGACGCCTGCTACTATCTTATACATCGCCTCGGCAGCGGCGTCGACTGCCTTGTAAAGGGTTTCAGCGGAGGTCTTGAGCCTCTCGTCCTCGCTGTTCATGAGGTAGCTGATGGCTATTCCAAAGACTATGGCGAAGAATATTGTGGGCAGCACCTGGCCGTTTGAAAAAGCGGCAAAGGGGTTGGTCGGAACTATGTTGAGGAGCGTTTGGACGAGCGAAGGCGCCTCCGCCTGTATTGCCTTCCCTGCACCGGTACCCAGCTCTATTCCGCTTCCCGGCTTGAAGATGTTGCCCATCAGCAGGCCGAAGAACACTGCAAAGGCCGAAGTGGCCAGATAGTAGAGGATTATCTTGACCCCGACCCTTCCAAGTCTCGCTGGGTTGATGCTGGCTGCACCGACTATCAGGGAGAACAGTATGATGGGCATCACTAGCATCTTCAGCAGGCGGATGAACAGGTCGCCAAGGGGCTTGAGAGTGCCCGCATAGCCCGGCAGCAGTATTCCGGCAATAATACCAAGAATCAAGCCGGCAAGAATCTTTTGAAGCACGGGTATGTCCAGATACGTCTTAAGCAGACCCTTTCCCATCGGATACCCCCCATTTAATCGGATATGGATATCAGCAGAGGGGGTAAGCATCCGATGATATATTAATCTTCTGGGCAAAATGATGGCAAAATGACAAATAAATCAGAGAAACCTTAACGAAACATCGCCGTACAAGACCCTCCTTAACTGTCCGTCAATGTCAAGCAGCAGTGATCCGTCATCTAAAACGTCTACCGCACGTCCTATAAGGACATCATTGTCCTCAACGACCCTGACGACTCTTCCGAGGATAAACGTTCTCTCGCGAACTTTGGCCATCATTATCTCCGGCCTCTCCTTAAAGACGCGGTACCAGCCGTCCAGATGGAAGAGGAGCCTCTCAAGAACCCGTTCCAGAGGCATCCTTACGCCTGTGAAGTTCACCATGGCCGTTGCGGTTTCCCTCAGCTCTTCAGGGATGGGATTGTTGACGTTTAGACCAACGCCCAGGATGGTGTACTCGCCAACCTTCCCCTCGGTCAGCGCGCCGGCGATCTTTTTGCCCCCCGCCCACACGTCGTTCGGCCACTTTATCCCACAGGGGATTCCAAAGTCCGCAAGGGTATCGGTGACTGCCAGAGCACCGACGAAGACCAGCCTTGGGTCAACCTTCGGAGGTTTGAGGATGACGCTCACCCACAGACCTCCCTCGGGAGAGGCCCACCGCCGGCCCTTCCTGCCCCTCCCAGCAGTCTGGCGCCTCGCAACCACCACCGTACCCTCGGGAACCTCACGGGCGATGGATTTGGCGTATTCGTTCGTGGAATCCACTTCGTCGAGGGTGATGACCCTGATACCTACAACCTGATCTACTTTTACCATCCGATCACCATCCGAAACTCAATCCCGGCCTTAAACAACTTTGCCAAAAACCTTAAATCCTTAAAGGATATATCACCCCCGGTGATTAGTATGGATGCGTACCAGAACGTTGGCATTAGGCGTAGGATGGCCAGGTTCTTCCGCAGGGACGGGAGGGGGCTTATCTTCGCGATGGATCACGGATTTGAGCACGGCCCGACCGACTTCGAGGAGCACTGGGAGCACGTTAACCCGAGGATAATCCTCAGGAAGGTCATCAGGGCCGGTGTGGATGGCGTTATGATGCTCCCCGGCCTGGCCAGAATCGCCGGTGACGAGCTCAGGCCCAACGTGGGGCTCATGATAAAGCTCACCAGCAAGACTGAACTCAGGCCGAAAGACGACCAGCTCCTCCAGAGCCAGCTGGGCTTTGTTGAGGACGCGGTGAAGCTCGGTGCAGACGCTATAGCCGCAACGGTTTACTGGGGCAGTCCAGCCGAAGACGCAATGATGCGTCAGTTCGCGGAGATAGCGAGCTACGCCCACGACCTCGGCTTCCCGGTTGTGCAGTTCGCCTACCCGAGGGGCCCGTACATCAACGAGCGCTACGGCAAAAAGGAGGACTACCGCGTGGTCATGTACGGTGCCAGGGCAGCAGTCGAGAGCGGCGCTGACATGATAAAGACCTATTGGACCGGCTCACGGGAGACCTTTGCGAAGGTGGTTGAAGCCGCAGCTGGAGTCCCTGTTCTCCTGAGCGGCGGTGCCAAGACCGAGAACCCAGTTGATTTCCTGAAACTCGTTTGGGAGGTCATCGAGGCAGGCGGCGCTGGAGCCGTTGTCGGCAGGAACATCTTCCAGCGCGAGAACCCGGAGCCGTTCATAAAGGCCCTCATAAAGGTCGTGCACAGGAACGAAGACCCCGAAGAGGCTGCGAAGGCGGAGGGCCTCCTCTGAAGTTTATCTTTTTCGTCTATTGACGAACTATTCTTCTTCTCGCGTCGGAACTTTTTTAAGGTTTGACGGCCTTTAGTGGGCATAAACGTAGTGACACACAGGGAACCGGGTGATGGCCATGGTGGAAATAATAGACACAACCTTTAGGGACGCCCACCAGTCTCTCATAGCGACCCGGCTGACGACAGAGGACATGCTGGCGATAGCGGAGAAGATGGACAGGATAGGTTTCTACTCGATGGAGGTGTGGGGAGGGGCAACCTTCGACGTCTGCATCCGCTACCTCAGGGAAGACCCCTGGGAAAGGCTGAGGCTCCTGAGAGAGCACATTAAAAAGACGAAGCTTCAGATGTTGCTCAGGGGCCAGAACGTCGTCGGCTACAGACACTACCCCGACGACGTGGTTGAAAAGTTCGTCGAGCTCGCCCACAGGAACGGGATAGACATCTTCCGCGTCTTCGACGCTTTGAACGACGTCAGGAACATGGAGGTGGCCATAAGGAAGGCCAAGGAAGTCGGCGCCGAGGTTCAGGGCTCGATAGTCTACACCACCGGCAGGATCTTCACCAGGGAGTACTACATGGGGAAGGTCGAGGAGCTTCTCGCGCTGGACGTTGACGTGATAACCATCAAGGACATGGCGGCGCTCCTGACCCCGGAGGAGGCGTACAGCCTCGTGAGGGATATAAAGGAGACCTACGGCGTGCCCGTAAACGTCCACACCCATTCGGCAACGGGCATGGCTGTTGCGACGTACCTCAAGGCCGTTGAAGCCGGGACCGACTACATAGATACCGCGATAAGCCCTCTCGCCTTCGGGACGGCACAGCCGGGGATACAGACGGTGTGGCACGCGCTTCCAGGGGACAAAAGCCCCCGCCTGGACAGGGAGCTCGTCCACGAGGTATCGCGCTACCTGAAGAGGCTCCTGGACGAGAAGTACTCGGGCATGCTCCACAAAGAGGCCCTGATGGTGAACCCGTACATCCTCAAATACCAGGTTCCGGGGGGAATGTTCTCGAACATGATCAGCCAGCTCAAGGAGATGCGGGCCCTGGACAAGCTCGACGAGATACTTGAGGAGATACCGCGCGTCAGGGAAGACCTCGGCTGGCCGCCGCTCGTCACCCCAACGAGCCAGATCGTCGGCACACAGGCGGTGCTCAACGTCCTCTTTGGGAGGTACGAGAGGATAACCGAAGAGGTCAAGAACTACATCAGGGGGCTCTACGGAAGGCCGCCTGGAGAGATAAATCCCGAGCTGAAGGCGAAGGTTCTCGGGGACGAGGAGCCGATAAGGGAAAGGCCAGGGGAACTCCTTGAACCGGCGCTTGAGCGGTGCAGGCGGGAGCTTGAGGGGCTCGGCTACCTTGGGAAGGAAGAGGACGTCCTCACCTACTGCCTCTTCCCGCAGATCGCAAAGGAGTTCTTTGAGGCCAGAAAGGCCGGAAGGAAGGCCCCGAAGATGCCACCTTCAGTTCAGAGGTTCAAGCTTTACGTCAACGGCGTCGAGTTCGAGGTCGGCGTTGAGGGCGTTGACCTGAGTGCGCTGAAGTACCTGCCCCAGATAGCTAACGCAAGCCAGGTTCACGTTTCTGTCCCAAGTGCTCCTGCGGCTCCAGCTGCCACCGCCGCCCAGGTTCCTGTGGCTCCTGCTCCAGCTCCGGCCGCTCCCGCCGCGCCAACTCCAGCTCCAGCCGGAGAGGGTGCCGTTACAGCCCCAATGCCCGGCAAAATCCTCAAGATCCTCGTCAAAGAAGGCGAGAGCGTCAAAACCGGCCAAGGACTACTCATCCTCGAAGCAATGAAAATGGAGAACGAAATCCCAGCACCAAAAGACGGAGTCGTAAAGAAAATCCTAATCAAAGAAGGCGACACAGTCGACACAGGACAAGCACTCCTGGAGCTGGAGTAAAAAAGCATTCCCCTTCCTTATTTATTATAACTCTCCATCTAACAGGTTTTTTCCGCCCGTATAGGAGAAGTTTGAAACTCTTAGTTTAAAAACGAAAAAGTTTCAGCTTTTTGCCGAAAGACATTTAAATCGACACAATCATACATTATCCCGAAAATCTACATGGAGGTGCAACCATGAACTCAGCTGTGATTATTTTAATAGCGGCCGCAATATATCTTGGGATGTATTTTACCTACGGCAAGAGCCTTCAGAACAAGGTCGTCAGGGCCGACTCGGGAAGGCCCACACCCGCCCACAAGCTCTACGACGGTGTTGACTACGTTCCGGCACACCCGCTGGTTCTCTACGGACACCACTTCGCGTCAATAGCGGGAGCAGGTCCAATCGTCGGTCCGGCGCTAGCAATGGCCTGGGGCTGGCTTCCGGGACTCATCTGGGTCTGGTTCGGAAACGTCTTCATTGGTGCCGTCCACGACTACCTGGCGCTTATGTCATCGGTTCGCTACGATGGCAAGTCGGTCCAGTGGATAGCAGGAAAGCTAATGACAAGGAGAACTGGAATAGCCTTTGAGTTCTACATACTGTTCGCTCTGCTCCTTGTTATAGCGGCATTCATGTCGGTTATTGCTGGAATCTTTACCAAGACTCCAGAGGCGGCGACAGCTTCAATACTGTTCCTCATCTCGGCCGTTATAGTGGGCTATCTGATGTACAAGACGAGCCTCCACTTCGCAGGTGCCACCATCGTCGGCCTTATACTCCTTGTGGTCTCCGTCTGGCTCGGCTTTAAGTATCCAATACAGGCCTCATACCACCAGTGGAACATATTCCTCTTTGTCTACATCATAATCGCGGCATCACTGCCCGTGTGGGTGCTACTGCAGCCGAGGGACTACCTGAACGCATACATACTATGGTTCGGCCTGATCCTCGGAGGCGTTGCCTTTGCGATCCTGGGCTCCAAGGGCACCTTCACGGCCCCTGCCTACACCAGCTGGTCGGCAAGCGTCGTCGGCGGCAAACCATCGCCGTTCTGGCCTACGATACCGCTCGTCATCGCGTGCGGTTCACTCAGCGGATTCCACTCAATCGTCGGTTCGGGAACCACCTCCAAGCAGCTTGACAACGAGCTTCACGGCCTCATGGTCGGCTACGGTGGAATGTTCACCGAGGGCTTCCTGTCGACCATAGTCATAGCATCGATAGCCGTCTATGGAATCAAGGTCTTCGCCGATGCCGGAATCGACATAAACGCCGCCAACTGGGCTTCAATCTACGCCCCCAAGGTCGCGGGAGAGATTGGAAAGGTCGGCATATTCGCCAAGAGCTACGCCTACGGCCTCCAGGACGCCTTCGGAATACCGTTCAAGACCGGCGCTGTCTTTGCGAGCCTCTGGGTCTCGGCATTCGCTCTGACCACCCTTGACACGGCGACCAGGCTCGGCCGCTTTGCCTGGCAGGAAGTTGTTGGGATGCTCATGGACACCAGCGAGGGAATAGGGAAGACGATTTCCAACAAGTGGCTTGCATCCTTCGTTCTCGCTCTCGTTGGAATGTGGCTCGCGTGGGGCAACCAGTGGCTCATCCTCTGGCCGGCCTTCAGCGGCATGAACCAGATGCTGGCCAGCATAGCAATGATGACCGGCGCACTGTGGGTAACCAAGGTACAGCAGGCCGGCAAGTGGAGCTACGCCGTCCTGATACCCGCAGTGTTCCTGTGGATAACTGTAAGCGCCGCACTGGTATGGTTCCTCGCCGTCGTCGTCCCGGGAATCGGCGATGTCGGAACAAGGTACGCGGTTGGCTTCATAACCCTGGTCGGCATACTGCTGAACCTCATGCTGGTCTTTGACTTCTACGCGGCCTGGAAGAAACCAGCGGAGGAGTATGCCGCCGCCTCGTGATGTTTTTCTTTTTTACCACATTTTGAGGGATGAAGATGAAAAAGATGCTCCGGAAGGTATTCTCGGTGATTTCACTGCCCCTGAGGGTGCTGTGGGAGTTCCACAAGGGGTTTGAGCTGTATTACATCCAGGGAATTAAATGGGAGGAGGAAGAGCTTGAGAACATATTTGCGCTCATCCTGTTCGGGGACTACATAGGGCTACCCCATCTCCCGACGGAGCTGAGTTTCAGACTGCTTCCCTACGTAATAAGAGAGCTGTATGTTATGGAGGAGAAGAGCACCAAGGAGGTCTCCATGAAGACCGGCTGGATAGGTGTGTAAGGAGGAATCAACATGGTCAGGAAAATACTTGAGGACATAAGGGCCTTCCTGAAGGGATTCGGGGGGTCGTTCAAGGAGCAGTCGACTGAATACATCGAATTCGAGGAGAGGGAGCTTGAGAACGTGTTCGCACTCATACTCATGGGCTCTTTCGTCGGAATACCCTCACCTCCCACCACCCTGGTGGTCAGGCTGATGCCACACATGGTAAAGGAGATGCACGTAATGCAACAGAGGGCTATCAATCTGGACGACATCTTCGGTGAGATAGCGGGAATGTTCGACATAGACTGAGGTGGTAGCATGAGGGAGTTCCTGCTTCCAACGGAAGGCTTTCGGGCGGTTTTTGTGATAGGAAAAGGCGGTGTCGGTAAGACCACAACCAGCGCCGCTCTGGCAACGGCCATCGCGAGGAAAGGGTACAGGACGCTTATTGTATCTCTAGACCCGGCACACAACCTCGGCGACGTTTTCATGGTAAAGCTCTCGGACAAGCCGAAGGAACTGAGAGAAAATCTCTACGCGAGCGAACTCGACATGGAGAAGCTCATAAAGGGCTACCTTAAGCATCTGGAGGACAACCTCAAGCACATGTACCGCTATCTGACCGTGATAAACCTGGAGAAGTACTTTGAGGTTCTCAGCTTTTCCCCGGGAATAGAGGAGTACGCCACCCTCGAAGCCATCAGGAACATACTACTTGAGGGGGAGAAATGGGACGTGATAGTCTTTGACACGCCCCCGACGGGCCTAACACTCCGTGTTCTGGCCCTGCCCCGGATATCACTGATCTGGGCCGACAAGCTCATAGAGATAAGGAAGAAGATACTGGAACGGAGGAGGATGATAGCCAAGGTTCACGGTGATCGTAAGTTCCAGCTGGAGGGGAAGGAGTTCACTCTTCCAAAGGAGGAGGAAGAGGACCCCGTGATGAAGGAGCTTCTGGAATACAGAAAGGAGGTGGAGTTCGTCGAGAAGGTAATAACAGACCCCAATAAGACCTCCGTAGTGGCCGTTATGAACCCCGAGATGCTGCCGCTGTACGAGACCGAAAGGGCCTACGAGAGCCTCAAGAAGTTCCGGATTCCCCTCAACATGATAGTGATAAACAAAGTGATAACCGTCGAGAGGGAAATACCGGAAATAAAGGTCAAGCTGGACGCCCAGAAGAAGGTTCTCGAAGAGATCGAAAGGAAGTTCAAGAAGGTTGAGATAATCAAAGTGCCCATGTTCGCCGAGGAACCCCGCGGACTGGAATGGCTCGAAAGGCTCGGAGGCATGGTTCTTGAGGGCTGAGGAAGTACTGGAGCTCCTAAGGGGCGTTGAAAACCCCTTTACAGGCATGGACATAGTCAGCGAGGGCCTCGTCACAAAGGTGGTCGTGGAAGAGGACAAGACCACGATATACGTCGCATTTGCCCGGAACACTCCGGTACATCCCTTTGCCATGGCCGTCAACTGGCCGATTCAGGCCAGAATCGTGAGGGACATGGTAAAGGTTTTAGGTGGAAAGCTGGGATACTTTGAGATAGTTGACGACACCACCCTGCAGAGGTACTACCCTCTTGAAGATGAAATGGAGGTATAGGCCAATGGAGTTCTCGTCCACGTGGATACTGGTCATAATGGTGCTGGCGGCACTGACGACGATACAGTTCTATAAGGGCAGGAAGCTCAACCTTCAGCTGATGTACCACTACCTCAAATCCATCGAGGAAGTTGTAAAACCGGAAGACAAGGAATACGTATGGCTCGGAGGTTACATAGGGTTCAGGGCAACATACAAGGTCAACCGCGAAAACATCAGAAAATTTGAATACACACTGACCCTCCTCCCGCGACACAGCCTCCTATACTTCCCGATCGCCCTCATAACCAGCAGACACGACAAGCTATACGTGGTCGTCAAACCCTTCGCCCAGATAAAGCGCGAGGCCCACCTCATCCAGAAGGGCTACTACCGCATGAGGCCCGACATAGAGAACGAGCCCCTCCTGCAGAAGGAGGTAGTCGAAATCGCCGGGAAGAAATACGAAGCACTCTACGAGAAGAGACGGGACATCGAGGGTCTCAGGGCCCTCCTTGAGGGCATGTCGAAGCCACACAACGTGAAGCACATATCCCTGACACCCAAGACGAACGTCTTCTACCTCCTCATGAAGCCCGAGCCGGACACGATCGGCGAAGACGTCGAAAAGATACTCCGCTTCGCCAACGAGAAGATAAAGGAGAGTCCGTTCTCCTCCTGAGCTTTTTTGGTCTCGCAACCTTTTTATCGGTTGAACTCATAGTTATACTCGGTGATACCCTTGGTTAGTATCCGTCTCAAGGTCGGCCCGAAGGGACAGATAGTCATTCCAAAGGTTTTCAGGGAAGCTTACGGCATAAAAGAGGGTGGAGAGGTCGTAGTTGAGCCCACTAACAAGGGATTGATAATTATGCCCAAGAAGGGCAAAGAAGAGCTGATTGAAGAGCTCCTCGAGTGGAAACACAAAAGAGCCAGAGGTAAGCCCGCCAAACTCGGTGAGCTGAAAGGGATAAGCCTTGAAGACGAGTTCGACGAAATTTGGGGGATTGAAGAATGAAGCTCTTCATTGATACAAACCTCTTCGTTTACCTCCTAACTAAGACCCCCGAGGATGAGAGAAGAATAGTCGAGTTCTACGTCGAACTGATTGAAAACCATAGCCTTTACACAAGTCCGCTGGTTCTTGACGAGACCATTCACGTTGCAAAGAAGAAATATGGTGTCCCGTACAATCTTTCGATTGAATTCATAGATGAAAAGGTTCTCCCCTACGTTGAAGTTCTTCCCCTCGCAGTCTTTGATTACCTAACTGCTCGGGAAATTATCGTCAAATACAACCTCCGTCCCTCCGATGCCCTTCACGTTGCAGTCATAGAGAACAATGGCCTTCAGGCCATGGTCAGCGAGGATGAAGACTTCGACGTTCTTCCGCTGAAAAGGCTCTGGCTCGGTGATTGAGATGAATGTGTATAAAGCCAAATTTGGCGAACCCAAGCTCGGCTGGGTCGTTCTTGTCCACGGCCTCGGAGAACACAGCGGAAGGTATGAAAGGCTAATTTCGATGCTCACCGATGCCGGCTTCGCCGTCTATGCCTTTGACTGGCCCGGCCACGGGAGGAGTCCCGGCAAGAGGGGACACACGAGCATAGAGGAGGCAATGAACATCGTCGACGGTATCATCGAGGAAATTGGGGAGAGGCCGTTCCTATTCGGCCACAGCCTTGGAGGGCTGGCGGTAATAAGGTACGCGGAAACCAGGCCCGACAAAATAAGGGGTGTGATAGCTTCCTCTCCTGCACTAGCGAAAAGTCCAAAGACGCCCTCATTCATGGTGGCCCTGGCAAAGTTCCTCGGAAAAATCGCGCCGGGAGTAACGCTCTCCAACGGTCTCGATCCAAAGCTTCTCTCCCGGAATCCTGAGGCAGTGAAGCGCTACGTGGAAGACCCACTCGTTCACGACAGGATTTCGGCGAGACTTGGCAGGAGCACCTTCGAAAACATGGAGCTGGCACACAGAGAGGCTGAAAAGATAAGGGTCCCCGTACTCATCCTCGTCGGCACGGGAGACATCATAACACCCCCCGAGGGCTCCAGAAGACTTCTCAGTGAACTCACCGTTGAGGACAAGGAGATAAGGGAATTTGAAGGGACCTACCACGAGATATTCGAGGACCCGGAATGGGCGGACGAGTTCCACAAAGCTATAGTGGGATGGCTGGTTGAAATGGCAAAAAGGGAAAGCATCAGATGACTTCCCTTCTATCTATTATGTGCTCCAGCTCCGGCCCTGTCTTGATGAGCCCAACGGGAACACCGACGCGCTCCTCGATTTCTTCAACGAACTCTTTCGCCCTCTTCGGCAGTTTGTCGTAGTCAGTAACGCCGAAGGCATCCCTGTCGTACTTGTCGAGCATCGTCAGTGCGAGCATCGTTGCACCGTTTATCCTCGCCGAATAGCGGGCGAAGTCGAAGTCAAACCAGCCCACGCGGCGCCTCCTACCGGTGACGGTTCCGTATTCGATGAGCCCCAGCTTTTCTGCTTCCTCTTGGCTCATCTCGGTTGGAAACGGTCCCGCCCCTACCCTCGTCGGGAAGCTCTTGAAGACGACTATGACGTCATCAACCCTCGTCGGACCTATTCCAACGTCGCTCGCTATGGCGGAGGCGGTCGTGTCCTTCGAGGTCACGTAGGGGTAGGTTCCGTAGTAGAGGCTCAGCCCGAAGCCCTGCGTTCCTTCAATGAGCACGAGCTTTCCGTCATCAAGGGCGTCGTTGACCTCTTGGGCGACATCCGTCAGGTAGGGTTCAAGCTCGGGGACGTCCCTTGCAAGCCTTGCTCGTCTCATGACCCTGTCGGCGTTTGCCGGCCCGCAGCCGCTCCCGGTTGTGCCTATCTCCTCGTGAAGGTGGGAATTCGAACGGTCGAGCCTCTTGTGTTCATCCTCGATTATGGAACAGCGGTAGTCTATTCCAACCCTTTCGGCTACGTTGAAGTCCCTGAGGTGCTCAAGTTCGCGGAAGAAAACTCCAGGATCAACGAGAACGCCGGCGCCGACGAGAAGTCTTGCTTTTCTCTGGATAAAGGCCGTCGGCAGCTGTCTCACCGCGTACTTTTTACCGCTGATAAAAACGCTGTGTCCTGCGTTCGTCCCCACTCCACCGCGCGCTATGATTTCGGGTTCGTCCTTCAGGGCAAGGTAAGCTATAACGGAACCCTTGCCCTCGTCTCCCCACTGGCCTCCAACAACGATGTAGCTCGGCATGGCTCCTTACCCAGGTTTAAGTCAATAGGGGGCTTATAACGGTTTCGAATTTAACAAGAACAAGTCAAAATACTGGGCGCTGACCCGGCAAAAGGTTAAAACCTGTGGCAAACACTACCAACGGGGGTAGCAATGAGGAACAAGCTCGTGGTCGTCACCGGAGGGGCGGGATTCATAGGCTCCCACATCGCCTGGGAGCTGGTCAAGGACAACGAGGTAGTCATAATCGACAACCTCTACACGGGAAAGGAGGAGAACGTTCCGCCGGGAGCGAAGCTCGTTAAAGCCGACATCAGGGACTACTCCACCATAGCCGAGCTGATAAGCCACGCGGATTACGTATTCCACGAGGCGGCACAGGTCAGCGTCGTGGAGAGCATAAGGGATCCGGTTTTTACGGAGGAAGTGAACGTCATCGGTACGATCAACATCCTGAGGGCACTGCTCGATGGGCACGGAAAGCTAATTTTTGCATCTTCGGCGGCGGTCTACGGGGACAACCCGAACCTCCCGTTAAAAGAAACAGAGAGGCCAAGACCGCTCTCGCCCTACGGCCTGACCAAGGCAACAGCTGAAGAGTATCTCCGCGTCTTTCACGAACTGTACGGCCTGCCCGTCGTCTCGCTGAGGTACTTCAACGTCTTCGGCCCCAGACAGGGCTTTAATCAGTACGCCGGCGTCATCAGCATCTTCATCAACCGCGCGCTGAAGAACGAACCGCTGGTCATTTTTGGGGACGGAAAGCAGACAAGGGACTTCATCTACGTGAAAGACGTTGTGAGAGCCAACCTGCTGGTGGCTGAGAGCAGGCGCGCCAACGGGAGGGTCTTCAACGTTGCCACCGGAAGAGGAACAAGCATACTGGAGCTCGCCACCAAGATAATCGAGATAACCGGAGCAAATACGTCAATCCTCTTCGATAAGCCGAGACCCGGCGACATAAGGCACAGTCTCGCCGACATAGGAGAGATAAGAAAGCTCGGCTTCGAGCCGGAGTTCTCGCTGGAGGAAGGACTAAAGAAAACGGTGGAGTGGTACGCTACGGACCATTGGAGGGGAGGGTAAGGTTCGCGTCCCTTGCCAGCTCTTTAATTCTCTCTGTGGTGTTACTCTGACCCCTGACCTCATCGGTCTCGTTCTGAAGCTGTGGGATGGTCTTTCCGCCGGAGGTCTGACCCCCGATCGGGAGTGCCACCGGGGCAGACTTTCCGATAACTGCTATTGTGGGAATACCCGTTGAGGCAACCGAGGCTCCGGTTATTGACGTCGCAGGCGGCTCCGGAACGAAGGTGAGGTGGTAATACACGTTCCCGAGGGTGTACGTGGGTTCGGGGGAAACGTACTTCCTCACAAAGACAAAGTCCACGCGGGTGGGCCCGCCGCTCCACTGGCCGAGCAGTATCCTGCCGTCGGACGTCACCGTTATGGTGTATGAACTCGTGCTCTGGGTGTACGCAGGTATACCCGTGGAAGGCGTTGTGGACAGGGCCCATCTGGCACCATTCCATGTCAGAAACAGTACCTGCGAGAAATCAACGGATGTGGAGGTTACCGTCGCATTGAGGATCTCCCACTGCCCCATGATGTACGGAGGATTGCTGTCTCCGTAGTTCCAGTTCAGCGTTGTGATCGGGGAACTAGCGTCTGCCTGAACCAGCCCGTCCTGCTGACCCCAGGGAATCAGCGTGCCCGCCCAGTTCAGGTATTCCGTCCCTATTCCCTCTCCCACTCCAGAACCCGCGGAATCCACGTAGGGAAGGATAAACGGCCCGAGTGAATAGACCCAGGAGAAAAACCCCCCTCCCCTTGTGTCGTAGGGGGTTCCGTCGTCATAGGCAAGGTTCGTAAAGACCTCGACAGAATAGGGCACCGGAAAGCTCCTCGTGCTCAGTATCCAGTCGCCCCTATCCAGCTGGAGCTCCCCTCCGGAGATGGTTGGGGTACCTCCCGTCTGCCAGTTGGCGAGACTGCTGAAATTATCATAGAATAAAAACACCTTGTTGGGATTCACATAAGCAGAACACGGATTTCCGGTTCCCAGGTAGTTCACAAAAATTGTCTCATTGGAATTGGCGGGGATGTTCGTGACGTTTACCCAAAATACCGCCCAGGAGTAGGTTCTCCCATCGGAATTGACAAACGTCCCATTGAACTCCTTCCAATAATACAGGCAGCTCCCCGTTGTATTCGTGAAATACAGCGAGTCCCACGGGAACGATGGATTGGACGATATGAACAGCATCCGTATCGGATAGTAATCAAGAAAAACAGAAGTCCCATAGACGGTTATGGGACGGGAATAACTGCCATCATAAGTACCCAGGCCGAGCTTTTGAGTATTCACGAATATCGGGCCCGACAAATCGGTATTGTAGTCAGAGGACAGAATGATAACTTCCGTCTGTGTCGGATCCACCCATGCGGAATTAACGGGAGTAACCGTAACATTGAAGGGTGTCCCCGCAGGGATGCCCCCGGACCCTACAACAAGGGTGCCGTTCGAGACAACAACACCCGAAGAGTTTTTCAGCATGACGTATACAACCGTGCCCGCCGGCATATCAGCGGTCAATATCAGCTCCACGGCAACGACATCGGTACCCGACTGCCACAGTGTGTATCTCCCCTCCCAAACCGGGCTCACAAGCCTGTTGGCACCGGTTCCAATCTCCTGAACGTTAACAGTAATCGTGGGCACAGCTAGCCCAAAGGTTCCAAGAAGCAGGGTTAAAACCAGCATGATTGAAGTTATCCTGAGTTTCCTCCGCATACTAAAACGTACTCTGGGATAAAAAGTTTAAAATATTATCCCAAGATTTTGATGTTCGGAGCCGAAAAATTTTGGATAAACGTCATCTCTTAACACTAAAGCCCATAGCCTGCCTCTGCTGTATCTCCTGGGCCCTCTTGGCCAGGTCTCCAAGCTGGGCTTCGAGCTTCCTCAGGGCCTCCTGAGTCTTGGCTATTGCCTCCTCGTATTCTTTTATACGAGCGTCGAGGTACGCTACGGCATCGTCGAGGTTTTTCTCTATGGCGTAGCCGGCGCCAACGCTGACTATCGCGTTTTCCTTGTCCTCTATCCTCGCCTTCAGGAATGAGCCTGCCCCAATGGGCACCAGAATCTCCGGTTTCTCCTCCTCGACCTTCCTGAGCTCCTCCAGCGTTTCTTTTACCGCCTGAAACTCGTTCCTTCCAAGGGTGAGCAGTTCGAGGTTCTGGGCCAGAAGCTGGGCCTGGGCCTGGAGGAGCTGATACTCGTAAGCGAGTTTCTCCATCTCGTTGGTCTCGGCCATTTTACACCACCGGTGGGACTAGGCGGCTGGGCTTTTAAGGTTTGGGTCGGAGATTACCATGAAAACGAAAGCCTTATTTACTTTATGCAAAATGAAATTATGTGGTGGACATGAGTTTCGGGAAGCTACTTACTGCGGGAATGCTCCTCGTTATCGCAGCAGGGCTCATCGTATCCTTCTCAGACTTCAGGAATCCCAGTGAAAACGTCCAACGACCCAATCCCATCCCGTACACGATATGCCCCTATGTCAACCAGATAAACGTTGAGAAGTGGACGGAAAGAGTTAACGGGGCTGAGAACCTCGTAAGTGTTCTTAGAGACTCTTTTAACTCCTCACTCGACCCCAACTACCCGCTCGCAGTTCTGGGGGAACTGGCAGAGGATGGAAAGGTAGGGAGGGTCTATCAGAGGTACGCCTATTCCTTTGCCAACGGCTCCAAGACGGTCAGCGGTTCTTCGGGATGGCATGTGGAAAAACCCTACCTCTCCGTCCCCCCGATCAGAGAAATCACTCCAGACTCCAAGGACTTCGACCTTCTTTATGGAATGATTTACACGGAGATAGACGGAAAGGCCGTAGTATTCCTTTATTACCTCTCAAACCCTGCAACGGTGGAGTGGGTTGAAGGGATCTCACTCTTCTATCCCAAGAACCTCAGCATAGTCGAGATTACCAGGGAAGTAGCCTGGAGGTGCTGGCACCACACCGAAAACGGGGAGGAGGTAAGCTCCTGTGAAGGAGATGGAACGGAGACGTTCATACCAATGGGAATCGACGACAAAAACTCCGTTGGAATCTGGGCAAAAGGGCCGTACGGTTCCTTCGTGATTGTTTTCAACGGAACTGTGAAAAACCGCGAAAGCCTCCCCATCTCCATGAGGGTTGCAGTAGTGGTAAACGGGAGAGGGGTGAACCTTCCCCTTGGAAATCCGTAGCGGTTATTTCAGGATTTCGTCTTTTACCCGCCCCACTACCTCCCTCATGGCATCAGCCGCCTTCGAGTGGGGGAACGCCTCGACGAAGGGTCTCAGCATGCTCATGCTCCTCGGAATTGCTCTGTCGTAGGGTATCTCCCCGAGTATCGGGATTCCCTCGGCCTCGGCCCACTCCTTGAGGGCAGTAAAGCCAGGATTGAAGTCGGCCTTGTTGATGATGAGGTAAGCCGGCTGTCTGAAGTGCTGGACGACCCTGTAAACCCTCTGAACGTCGCTGAGGGAAGCGGGGGTAGGCTCCGCCACGAGTATTGCCAGATCCGCTCCGCCAATGCTCGCTATGACCTGACAGCCTATGCCCGCGGCACTGTCCACTATCATGTGGTCAATGCCGAGCTCCCCCATGAGCCTCTTCGCCCACTCCTTCTCCTCGGTGACCAGCTTTCCGCTGTTGGGTCTTCCGACGTCGAGCTGGGCGGAAATCAGCGGGAAACCGTAGCGGGTGGTCGCTTTCCTAACCACGCCGGAGCGGACTTCTTCCAGCGTTATCGTCCCCGGAACCGGACAGACGAGGCCGCAGACGTTGCAACCCTCACAGGTCAGCTCGCTGACAACGTAGTCGCCGTCTACCACTTTGATGCAGTCGTATGGACAGCGCTCCTGGCAGATGCCGCACCTTATGCAGCTCCCGGTGTTTATGCGGGCCACCTTCGCCCCTACAAGTTCCATCTCCTCCTCCCAGCTCTCAACCCCAAGGAGCAGGTCGAGGTTAGGCGCGTCTGCATCGGCATCGACGGCAACGAACCTGTACTCGTCCTTCAGCAGGTAGAGGAGAGATGCCGTGACGGTGCTTTTTCCGACTCCCCCCTTACCGCTCGCTATGACAAGCTGCATCACTCACCACCCCCAAGAAGCTCAACTACCCTCTCTGCCATCTCCCGGAAGATTTCCGCCTCTGGATAGTCCGTCAGGACTACAGGCCTCCCCGCGACGTAGCTCCTTATGACGTTCTCGCTGTAGGGAATCTCCGCTATTACCTCCGCACCGTACTTCCCGGCAATCTCGCACACCTTGGCCACGTCGCCGATGTCCGAGCGGTTCACGACGACAGCCGCAGGGATGCCCATCATCTTTGCCAGTCTGAGTATCAGCTCACCGTCGTGAACCCCCAGGGGCGTCGGCTCGGTGACGGCTATGATGAGCCTTGAGTCCTCAAGTGCTTTTGAAACGGTGTTGCTTGTCCCCGCGGCGGTGTCAACCATCAAAAGCTCCTTCCCAAGCCCTTTGGCGCGCTTCTTGGCTCTCGAAACTATCGGCATTGCCCTCTCCTCGCCCTCAAGGAGCCTCCCTGTAACGAGCGGGAAGCCGTAGGGCGTCTCGGTAAGGTAGGTGTGCCCCATCAGCTTCTTGCCCGGCAGAATGGCCCCCGAAACCGGACAAACTATATCACACGCCCCACAGCCGGAGCAGAGGTTCGGCATCAGAAAGGGTGTCCCGTCGCGCATGGTTATTATCGCGTGCTCCTCGCAGACTTCCGCGCACTTCCTGCAACGGATGCACTTTCCATAGTCGAACTGCGGCATGAACATCTCAACAGGCTCCTCGTTGGCCAGTCTAATCCCCAGCAAGAGGTGATCGTTGGGCCCCTCAACATCGAGATCAGCCAAGACAAGGTCGTAGTGATCGCGCAGGGCTATCGCAAGGTTAACGGCGACGGTTGACTTTCCGGTTCCGCCCTTCCCGCCACTCACCGCTATCTGCAAGTTCTCACCTCCAGGATTAGGGCAACCTAAAGACTTTTAAAGTTTGTGCATATGCTCAAAACGGTGGTGCCCGTGAGGTGTCTGAGAGTCGCGTTCGGAATGGAAAACGACGAAACCCTCACAGATTCCCACTACGGCGACTCGAAGTTCTTTGCGATTTACAGGGTCTGCGAAGATGGAAGCGTTAAGTTCCTCGAAAAGAGGCACAACAAAGCGAGGGACTTCAAGGAACACGACGGTGGGCACGGGAACCCAAAGAAGTTCAAGGCCGTGATCAACCAGCTTTCAGACGTTGATGTTCTGGCCGCTTTCAGGATGGGGCCCAATTTCATCCGGATTCGAGAGGGTACGGACAAGGTGGTTGTCTTCACCAGGACAAGGGAGCTGAGCACCGCCCTTCGGAGGATTGTAAAA
Source organism: Thermococcus thermotolerans (assembly GCF_024707485.1). Taxonomy (NCBI): domain Archaea; kingdom Methanobacteriati; phylum Methanobacteriota; class Thermococci; order Thermococcales; family Thermococcaceae; genus Thermococcus; species Thermococcus thermotolerans. The sequence continues at coordinate 264,818 of NZ_CP102602.1, read as the reverse complement.
AACTTCAATGAACTCTGGGAGCAAGCTCAAGCAAAGAAGGCCCGGAACCATCCGCTTTTCTAGAGCTCGGAAGAAGGAAAGAAAAACGTGCCTCTTGATCTGACACAGCAACCCTCAGCTACCACAATAAGAACAACTTCATTAGGGTGGCCGAAAGATTTAAATACTGTGCATATGCACAAAATATCAAAGGAACGAGAGGTTGTGAAGATGAAGATCGCAATACCCACGAACGATGGAGGAATCGATGACGTCGTTGCCCCCGTTTTCGGGAGGGCTCCGGCGTTCCTTATAGCGGAAGTGGATGAAAACGGCACCATAGTTAGCAGCAAGGTCCTCAAGAACCCCGCCGCGAGCTCTGTCGGTGGGATTGGCCCGCTGGCGGTTCAGACCCTGATCAACGAGGGCGTCGATGCCGTGGTAGTTCCACAGGTGGGCCCCAATGCCCTTGGTGCCCTCCAGGCCGCGGGCATAAGGGTCTACCAAGTCGCACCGGGAACCCCCGTAAGGGAGGCGATAACTAGCACCATTGGAAGCGGCCCTGGACGAATAGGAACCGCTCCAGGCTCCCCACGAGAGGCAGGCTTAGGTGGAGCAGGAGCAGCCGCAGCACCCGTCCATGGCCCCTACCCAATCTATCCGGCATACGCCTACGGTTCCGGCTGGGGAAGAGGTCGCGGCAGAGGTTTTGGACGTGGACGGGGCAACGGCAGGGGATGGGGCGCCAGGCTTGGATACTGCCCCCGAACCGGCCAGCCGAGAGGAAGGGCACGCTGGCGCGACCGGTGGTGATGCCTTTTCTTTAATTTTTGAGCGTATGCAAACTTTTTTTAAATTCGGCAGTCCTGAGCCAAAGGAGGTGAACCCATGAGGATAATCGTCTCAACCGAAAGGGGAGGTCTAGACGATAGGGTCAACCCGGCCTTCGGGAGAGCCCCCACGTTTACCCTGGTGGGAGTTGATGACGGCCACATAACCAAAGTTCAGGTGGTCGAAAACCCGGGCTATAACCAGTCAAGGGGAGCCGGGGTCACGGCGGCACAGTTCTGCATCGACAGGGGAGTAGACGTCGTTATATCCGGCCATTTTGGGCCAAATTCGGCGGCAGTACTTCAGGCTGCAGGGATAAAGGTCACTTCCGCATCCCCGACGATGACCGTCGAAGAGGCCGTCAAGGCCTTCCTCCGGGGAGAGCTCACAACTGCAGTCTTCAGATCTGGCGGTGGCCACGGTAGAAGCGGAGGCAGAGGGTAGGCTTTCTTTTCTTCGCAACCCTTAAATTCACCCACAACGTACCCCTCTAGGGGCAAACAATGCGGCTGGATTACAGATACTTTTTCTGGTTCCTGCTGGCTTCGCTCTCCGTCTTCTTCGCGGAGGTAACCGTGGCATCGTACCTTTACCCGTATTTCACACCTTGGGGGATAATCTCCCTCCTCCCCCTGTACGGCCTTCACACGCTGGTTCTCGCCGGAATCGTTTATCGCTTCGGGAAGCCTCGGTTTGAGACCCTTTATCTAGCCGGCATTCTCTTCGGCCTCTACGAGGCATACATAACTAAGGTCATATGGAATCCAGAATGGGGTTCAATATTCAAAGTAGGGGGGATCGGTGTCCTCGAAGTCCTCGTCATAGTGCTCTTCTGGCATCCCTTCATGTCCTTCATGGTTCCCCTCGGCATCGCGGAGCTCCTGACCTCCAGGAGAAGGGTGCTCCCGGGTTTCGTTCTCAAACACCCATATCTCACCGCCATGTTTCTGGGCATAGTCGAGTCCTCGAACGCTCCGTCTCCCCTCCACTCATTTCTATCGACGTTCTCCTCCTCGGCGTTTCTAATTCTCATGATATATCTCTGGCTGAAGCGTTTTAACGGCAGAAACCATGACATGCTGGAGCTCCTGCCCAACAGGAGGGAGCTCAAGCCCCTGATCCTGGCGCTCGTTGCGTACTACATAATCTTCGGCTCCATGCTCAGGAGAGAAGCACTCCCCGGTTTCTCTGCCCAGGTTCCAATATGGGCACTCTACGCCCTCACTCTTTTCCTTCTGTACCGTGCCCTGAAGAAGTCCCAAGAGCATGAAGATGTCGAAATCACAGAATGCAGGCCCGAGCTTAGAAAGCTCACTAAACTTGCGGGAGTCTTCGTAATCTCCGCAACTGCATCCACATCAATAAAAACGTTCGTACTGCCCGCACTTGGGGTCTCAATTGTCATGGTTCTCTGGGCTTTTGCAAGCATTGTTGCGATCTTAAGCCTCGTGAAGAGCGCTAGATGGGCATTAACGCCGTGAAACCCCTCGGGCAGTTTTTTATATGATGCAGATAAAAGTACCGTCGGGGTGAGTCCATGGCCGTCATGAGGCTCTGGCATGGGAGAGTACCAACCGAAAAGGCGGACGAATACGAAAAGTCCCTCATCGAGCGAGCGGTTCTGAACCACGGCTCCGTTAAAGGCCGTTTGAAAACCTACTTCACGCGGAAAGATGAGGGAGACGCTGCTTACTTCCTCCCCGTCACGATATGGGACTCAATGGAGTCCATCAAAAAGTTCGCCGGGGAAAACCTTGGGCTGACGAAGTACTATCCCGAGGACGACGACTTCCTGCTGGAAAAGGAGAAGTACATGCAGCACTACATGATTTCCTACAAAGGGTGATGAGGGATGAAGAGGAGCCAGCTCTGGGCCGGTATTCTCTCACCCCTGATTAGCCTAGGTGGGATAGGTGCTGCAATCATGATAAACCGCCCCTGGTGGAGGCTCACAGACAACGCGATAAGCGACCTGGGGAAGGTTGGCCTCCCTTACAACTGGGTGATGAACGTTCCGCTATTCATTTCCGCAATTCTCGCCATTTATTATGCGGTAGGCCTGTTTGGTGAAGTTAAAAACACAGTTTTCAGGCTTGGAATTGCTGTTTTCATAATTGGGCTGGCCTTCTTAGCAGGGGTGGCGATTTTTCCAGAGGGGACTGGGCCCCACTACCACGTCAGCTGGGGGTTCTTCCTGGCGGGAAGCCTAGGATTCCTGATAGCCGGGGCCGGCCTATGGCTCGAAGGCATGCGGAAGTTTGGAGCCTTCACGGCCCTGCTCTTCACCGCTGAGGTTCTCCTTGCGAGATGGGCTTTCGAGACCTTCACGGGCGTTGCCATCGCCGAGTTCATTGGAATTTTTGCTATGATAATTTGGCACTATTCCTTAATGGGAACACTTCTGAGGGCAGAGTTTTTAGGGATTACAGATTAACCCATAGTGGTGGTCGGTATGCTCGGAATAGAGCTCTCCGGAAGACTCGCCTTTACAACAGCCTCCAGCAAGGGCATCGGCTTCGGCGTCGCGAGGGTTCTGGCAAAGGCCGGCGCGGACGTGATACTACTATCAAGAAGCGAGGAAAACCTGAAAAAGGCCATGAAAAAGATCAGAACCGAAAGCGACGTTGAAGTTCACTACATCGCCGCGGACTTGACCAAGAGGGAGGACCTTGAGAGAACCGTTAAAGAACTCAGAGACATCGGGGAGCCTGATATATTCTTCTTCTCCACGGGCGGGCCGAAGCCGGGCTACTTCATGGAGATGACCATGGAGGACTGGGAGAAGGCCGTTGAGCTGCTCCTTTATCCTGCGGTTTATCTCACCAGAGCCCTCGTCCCCGCGATGGAGAGAAAGGGCTTTGGAAGAATAATCTACTCGACCAGTGTCGCCATAAGGGAGCCGATACCGAACATAGCCCTCAGCAACGTTGTGAGGATCTCAATGGCAGGCCTCGTGAGAACGCTCGCCAAGGAACTCGGACCGAAGGGCATAACCGTCAACGGCATAATGCCCGGAATAATAAGAACCGACAGGATGATACAGCTTGCAAAGGACAGGGCGGAAAGGGAAGGAAAAAGCGTCGAAGAGGCCCTTCAAGACTACGCGAAGCCGATACCCCTCGGCAGGCTCGGCGAGCCGGAAGAGATAGGCTACCTCGTCGCCTTCCTTGCAAGCGAGCTTGGAAACTACATCAACGGAGCGATGATTCCCATAGACGGTGGAAGGCTTAATTCCGTTTTCTGAGATGGTGTCTCTTTTTATACTACCCACTGAATTGGTTCAAAGTGCAGGTGGCGGGAACAGCATGGGGAAAGAACCCACATCAAAATCGCCGGAGTGGTACCATAAATACGCTTTCTGGCTGATCCTCGGCGGATTATCCACGTATTTCGCAGAGGTTGTTACATCATCCACGCCGTTTCCATTCTTCACGCCCTCGGGGCTTATTGTGACGTACCCGTTCTACACCCTGAATATCCTGGTCTTTTCCTATGTGGCGTTTCAAAAAAAGAGAGTGGATCTGTACACACTGTTTCTTGCGGGACAAGTTTTTGGACTCTTTGAGGCGTATGGGACAAAAATGCTCTGGAATCCCGGGTGGGGTGCCGAACCCAGGTTCCTCGGCATATCGGTTGTACCGTTCCTCCTCCTAATCTTCCTATGGCATCCCATTATGTCTTTCGCCCTCCCGATAATGATCTCCGAAACGTACCTGACGACATCGCGGGAAACCATATCGGGTCTGCCCGAATGGCTTTCAAACCGTCTCAGAGATAAAACAGCCACCACCCTTCTTTTGATCCTCTTTATCCTCTTCTGCGGAATAAACCAAGCAGTCAACTCCCCGTCAAAACTCGTATCACTCCTTTCCCCGTCCCTTTCGTGGGTGGTGGTCGTTTCTGGCATGTGGCTCTGGAGAAGGAAGGGGCCCCAAACCGGCTTCAGAGCCCTCCTGCCAACCAAGAGAGAACTGCTTTTCCTTCTTCCCCTGTGGGGCCTCATGTACATCCTCATAGCCCTAAAACTTTTCCCCGAAGGGATACCCCCAATAAGAGACCAGTTTGGAGTATGGATAGCATACGTCCTTTTGGGAACACTCCTGTACCTCGACGTGAGCTCCGACGTTGCCGAAGTCTCCCCTTTGCCGGCCAAGGTTCCATGGAAAATTTTCGCCCCCCTGGGAATCTTTGTAGCATTCATTGCATATCTGTTGCCCAAATCGGTGCCTCTAGTGGTAATGGCCTGGGTACCCGGAGTTGGATTTGGGATCGTGGTTTTCTATTCCGAGGTGCTCAGGATAATCAAAAAGAAACGTTAGGGGCATGCCGTCTTCTCCATGAAGTTACCACCCAGCTGGCCTTTAAGCGGGAAAGCGACACTCTTTTAAAGCCTAAAATCCATACAATACTTCGAAATGAAGCGAACAGTAAGGGTAAAACTCCAGCCCTCGAAAGAGCAAGAAAAAACACTCTTCCAGTTAGCCGACATTGGAGCAAAAGTCTGGAACAGAGCAAACTATCTCAGACGACAGCAATACTTCCAAGGGCAAATCGTGGACTTCAATTTAACTGAAAAAACCGTTTATGAAGAGTTTAAAAAAGAAATCGGTTCAGCAACAGTTCAGCAAATATGTCGCAAAAACGCGGAAGCTTGGCGTTCATTCTTCTCACTCCTTCGAAAGAAGAGGAATGGTGAACTTCCCTCTTGGCTCAAACCAAAACCACCAAACTACCTCAAAGAAGACGGGAAGAGAAAACCCTTAATCGTTCTCATAAACGACCAGTACAAGATTGAAGGAAACAAACTAATCCTTAAAGGTCTCGGCAAGTTCAGACGCTTTGAAATCCAATTTAAAGGCAGAATACAATTGAAAGGCAAGCAAGGGCGCTTAGAAATCACTTACGACTCCGTAAGGCAGAAATGGTACGCTCACATGAGCCTTACAGTCAGTGAGAAACTCGAAAAAGACGAGTGGGTTAAACTCTCAAGAACTCCAAAGGGGAGCCTTTCCGCGGGAATTGACTTGGGTGTAAACAACTTGATGGCCGTTTATGTTGAGAATGGCGAAAGCTTCCTCGTGAATGGGAGACCGTTAAAGAGTATTGACTTTTACTGGAGGAGGAAGATTGCTGATTACCAGTCAAAACTCAACAAGAGTGGGGCTAAAACAAGTAGGAAACTCAGGAGAATGCATGAGAAAGCGAAACTCCAAGCCAAACATTACATCAACACCGCCGTTAGACAAACGGTTAGGAAACTCTACGAGTTTGGAGTTTCTGAGATTATTGTCGGTTATCCCAAATGCATAGCGAGGAATTCTGAGAAGGGTAAAAAGCAGAATTTCCTCCTCTCTCACGTGTGGCGGTTCAATACAGTTATTAAGCGTCTTAAAGAAGTTGCGGAGGAGTATGGTATTCAGGTTTTGGTTGTTGGTGAGGCTTTCACTTCTAAGACTTGCCCTGTTTGCGGGAAGTCCCATGAAGGGGCTCGTTTTGTTCGCGGGTTATTTAAGTGTCCCGCAACGGGGCTTATCTTTAACGCCGACCTTGTTGGTGCTTTCAACATTTTGAAGAAGGTGGTAAAAACCATAACCTCGAGCCTGTCGGGTTTAACGGCAGGTAGGGGTAATTGGCCGGAGGTCCGGCCAGAGGGGTTCAGGGAACCCTTGAAAGGGTTCCTAATGGAGACCCTTCAAACCTCCCTGCCAATGGCGAGAGGTTAACTCGTTGGAACCCTCAACCAAGGCGGGGAGGAGGTCAGACTTCCACGTCCCACAGTGCCAGCCCGTTCTCCTGCGGTTTTCTCTCAAGGAGTTCCCCGAGGAGCTCCTGTATAAAGACCTCAGCAACAAAGACCTCCCCTTCAATGAGGTGGCCTCCGTAAAGCATGCCGTCGGAGTCCCCAAGGGCAACATGGATATGTGCGAACGGCTCACCGTCCTTTACGCTTATGTTGCCCAAAAGGGAGACCAGCTCATAGGTTCCCCTGAGCGCAATGACCTTGTACTCCCCGGCTTCTTCATCAAAGTAACCTATCTTTGGATTCCTCAGGGTACCGATGGCACTAACCGTCCCGATGAGGATGTTGTTTTTCTTTGCAAACCTGTTGATAAATTCAAGGAACTCTTCCCCCTCTGGAATCCGGAAGAGGAAATTCCGTCCCCTTGAAAACCTCACGGCACTCACCTCAAAGCTAATAAGCGCACCTCGATTTAACCGTTTGGGTGGAAGGCGATGGATATTAAGAAAGCCGTAATGGCAGTACTCCCGGAAATCCCCGAGCTTGAGGAAGTTGACTTCTCAAAGTACTCTACTCCCTACTGGAGTGTTCTTGCGGAGTTTGAGAGGAGCGGCAGGAGGGGGCTCGTTGAGTTCCAGAGATTCGTTGAGGAGAACGGCGAGGGAGCGCTCGTCGGCAGGCTTTTAATCTCGATCCTCCAGTACCTGCTCATCAGATACCGCCGCTATGGCGAGTACTCCACAGTGAAGCCTGCCGTCAAGATATTCATTACACTCAAGGGCTGGCTAAACGAAAACGGCTATGAGGGAGACTGGCTCAAAATACTCCACAGCTTCATAGGATACCTGGTGGATATGATGCCCGTCATAGCGGAGCATGAAGAATGTGATGTTGCCAACGCGTACCTGACCCTGATCCACAGCATGACCATTGAAGCGAAGGATACGTTCACGGAGGAATACTACACGGAGCTCGAAGAAAAAGCCTCCTCAAATCTCAGAAACCTGCGGGAAGAGTGCGGTATTAAAGGGGAAACAGCAAACTGGAAGGGCTGTTAGATAAGCCAACAAAACTTATCTCTCAAGGATTACCTCCGCGTAGCTCCTCGGATCCTCCCATATCCTGACCAGGATTTTTCTCACGTTTTCTCCGGCTTTTTCGGCTATTCTCTCCGCGAACCACTCCGCTATGTACTCCGCCGTAACGTTGGGCTTGTCCAAGATTACCGCCTCGTCCTCGGGAAGTTCGAGCCTCTTTCCGTTCTTTTCAATGATGAGCTTGCCGTCCCCCCTCTCAACGACCCAGTTCCCGCTCACCAGAATCCTATGGTCGAGGAGCTTTATGAGCCTGCTGAGGTGGTTGAAGTCAAATATCATGCCGTTCTCATTAACGTCGCCCCATATCTCGACGTCAACGTTGTACGTGTGGCCGTGAATTCTGAGGCACTTGCTCTCGTAGGGGAGTGCAAGGAAGTGTGAGCTGTCAAAGTCCTTGTGCCAGCCTATCTTTCTCTCGGAAAGTCTAAACGCCATGTCTCCCACCAGGTTAACTTGGGATTGAGGGATTATAACAGTTACTGGAGGCGGAAAGCCTATAAAGTGAACCGTCGTTAGGATATCCGATAACTATGCCGATGGGAATGGGGCCGGGCAGGGGCCGCGGAAGGGGAAGGAGAAGGAAAATGAGGATGATCGGGTTCGTGCCAGAGGTTAGATATTTCTATCCCGCGTTGCCGCCTGTTGGACAGCCCAAACCACCGATTTTCATGACTTACGAGGAGTTCGAAGCGCTCAGACTGGTCGACCATGAAGGCTTAACGCAGGAAGAGGCCGGAAAGAGGATGGGCGTCTCCAGAGGTACGGTGTGGAGGGCACTGAGCTCGGCCAGAAAAAAGGTTGCTCAGATGCTGGTTGAGGGAAGGGAGCTTATCATCCTGCCACAGGGCAACGAGATTCCTAAAGGAATGACCGAAGAAAAGCCGTGAGAAGACCTACTGGTCCGATTAAACTCTTTTATTGGATTTCTTGGCGATTAGAGTCCTACTCAATGCTCTATTGTTTTTAGGCTTTCCTAATTTCTGTGTCAGATTTTATCTCTCAAATTTTCGAGTGAATTGTAACTACTTAAAAAAGTTATTTACATGAAATATATAAAAATAAGAAAAATAATATTAGCAAGAGGTTTAGATAAACGGAGTTAAATAGATTAAATTTTATTAAAAAATAATAAGTAATTTTAACACTGCTTAATATACTAAAAAATTCCGAAAATCTACCACTCAATATAATAAACCCTGCGAAAGAAGTATACATCCAGACACCAAGCCAAGCGGTTAGATCCCTATTAAGGGACACCACTAAAATCTAAGATAATCACCATGAGTCCCACAGACAACACAAAAACAAAATTTGGTTACGAATAAAGGTAGTCACCTCGGATAGGCGTGAGAGCGCTACAGGCACTATGAATAGTGCCAGGAAGCCAGGAAATAAAGGGGCACATGGCAGACACCAACTGGGGACATTTACATTTTTCTTTTGAAAGTCTCGCCCTCACGGCAGGGAGGAGGCCAGATTGGCACCACTTAAATGAGAGGTATGACGGATATGAGTCTGCCACGCTACCTGTCCCGAATTGCATATAACGGAGCCGATCCGCGGGAGTTTATGCCCCCTATACAAAAAGGCCCTAACAACCGCAGGGGGTCTTTTACCCACTTAAATGTCTGTTGCCTTACTTTTGGGAGTCATAGTCCTGTGGAATGCCCCTTAAAATGACCAACCCTGTACTTCAAAATTGGATATAATGTACCTTATATCCAAAACAAAAGTACAACCATGTTCATAGAAAGGACAACGGATGCAGACATTCTGCCAGTTCCAGGGGCTTGGATTCTATCCCCCAGCACATTCCTAAATCCGCACTAACAGCGGATAAACATAACCATCGTAGTGAGGGTAACCTAAGACATAACTATAAGATTCTGCCTTATTGGACCCACTACTGCTTTATGGGTGCCCCTTGATGAAACAAGTGGGCCTATGCCAGGGTTTCGGCACCCCATATATACCACCTTTAATTGTAACCAAATTTTGTTCCATGGAAGCCCGATCTCAGAATAAACTTTTGGCACTCTGGGAAGCTTAATTAACAATGCCCCTTAAGGGTTCATGGGAGAGAATGTACTGCCTGATAGTAGGGTGGCGTCTTTCATCGAGAAGTGCCATCCCATTAGCATGATCATTTATGTACATCCATTCCCATTTATACTACATAAAGTGGTCAAAAATCATCAAAATTTAATTTTTTGAATTGTAAGTTATAGACAATTATAATAAGAATAAAGGACAAATATTTAAGATATTAAAAATAAACCTATAAAAATGAGACATAAATATAATTGAATTAAAAAGTAAAAATTTAGCAAAAAATTTGAGAGTCATTTGGCATCATTAGGCCAAAAATCCAAAAAAGGATGTTGTGGCGTTAAATCAAAGAAAAAGGGATTAAAGTCCTTCTTTTCGTTCTTTCTCCGTTATATAGGCAATTACGTTATCGACTATCAGCGGTGCCATGCCTATGTAGTTCTCCGGCTTCAGGCTCTCGAAGTCGTCCTCAGTTAAAAACTTTCTCACATCTTCGTTTTCTCTGGCAACGGCTATCAGGTCTCTGTTCTCTCTGAACGCCCTCATTGCCAGTCTTCGCACCAATTCATGCGCCTCCTGCCTTCCCATTCCTTTCTCTGTTAGCTTCAGCATCAGCGGTTCGGCCATGATCAAGTTGTTAGTCATGTAGAGGTTCCTCTTAATGTTCTCCGGGAAGAACTCTAGCCCTGAGAGAACCTTCTTCATGCTCTTGAGCATCTCGTCAAGTAGAACAAAGCTCTCAGGGAGGATAACGCGCTCGACAGAGGAGTTCGTCAGATCCCTCTCGTGCCATAGGGGGTTGTTAAGCAGTGCAGGAATGACGTTGGAGTAGAGAACCCTCGCCAGCCCGCTCACCTTCTCGCTCCGTATGGGGTTCCTCTTGTGAGGCATTGTTGAAGAGCCCACCTGCCTCTTCCCAAAGGGTTCGCTGATCTCTAGTATCTCCGTCCTCTGAAGGTTCCTTACCTCCAGGGCAATCTTATCAAGGGTCGAGGCAATGAGGGCCAAAACCATCATAAGCTCCGCATAGACGTCGCGCTGGATTATCTGGTTACTTATCCTGGCAGGTTTTAGCCCGAGATCCTCCATGACGAGGCGCTGTATCTCGGGTCCCTTATCCCCAAAGCTCGCCATCGTCCCGACGGCGCCGCTCATCTGGCCGACCAAAATTCTTTCCTCCAGCTCATCTATTCTGTCCAGGTGCCTTTGTATCTCGTCAAGCCATATCGCAAACTTCATGCCGTAGGTCGTTGGAACCGCGTGCTGACCGTGGGTCCTTCCTATGCAGACGGTGTACTTGTGTTCCATAGCGAGGTTCTTGAGGATTGAGCGTATCTCCCTGAGGTCGCTCTTCACAATCTCCAGGCTCTCCTTTATTAGGAGGGCATTGGCAGTGTCTATTATATCATTGGAGGTAGCGCCGAGGTGAACGTATTTTCCATGCTCGCCGCAGACCTCGCTAAGGGCCTTAACGACGGCCATGATGTCGTGGTGTATCTCGGCCTCAATCTCTTTAACTCTCTCAAGCCTTACCCACTTCGTGTTTGCCCTCTCGGAGATTACCCTTGCACTCTCTTCGGGGATGTTGCCAAGCTTTGCATGGGCCCTAGCCAGAGCGGCCTCAACATCGAGAAGCTTTTGGAGTTTATTCTCCTCATCCCAGATGCGCCTCATATCCTCGCTCCCGTAGCGGTAGTCTATGGGATGAACTGTCATATTATCACCACTCCTATGGCAATTTTTGGGCCTTAAAACCTTTCGCTTAACATGAATTTGCAGGAGCATGGATGAACATTCGATTAATCCATTAAAGCCACAGGATTGTCCAATAAAGCAGGGAAAATACCGAAAAGTATTTAACCAAAATCCCACGACAGGTTAACGACAAAATTCCCGGAGGTGCCAAAGATGGCAGAGGAGCATGTCGTCTACATCGGAAAGAAGCCGGTTATGAACTACGTCCTCGCCGTGATAACCCAGTTCAACGAGGGCGCTAAGGAGGTCAGCGTCAAGGCTCGCGGTAGGGCCATCAGCAGGGCCGTTGACGTCGCTGAGATCGTCAGGAACAGGTTCCTCCCAGAGGTCAGGGTCAAGGAGATCAAGATCGGCACCGAGGAGCTCCCGACTGCCGACGGCAGGACCGCCAACACCTCGACCATCGAGATCATCCTTGAGAAGCCGTGAATTTAAGCTTCCTTTCCTTTTACTCTCACGCCATTCTGTTGACTTCAAGTGAACTTGAAGCTGTGAAAACCTTTAATACATTCCCGCCGTATTCTTCCCGGGTGGCGCCGCTTGGACTATGAGACCATAGATATCCACGACGAAAGGGCGAAAGAACTCGCACAGATACTGATAAACGAAAAAGCGATAGCCATCCTCCATATTCTAGAGGATCGGGTCCTTTCGATGAGTGAGATATCTCGCGAACTGGAACTTCCAATTTCCACCGTCTCGTACCACATAGACAAGATGCTCAAGGTCGGCCTCATCGAGGTCGCGGGAAAGAAGTATGGGAAGAGGCTCCAGGAGGTCAAGCTCTACAGGGCCTCCAACAGGCCGATTCTTCTCGTCCCGAGAAAAAGCGTCGCCAAGGTAAAGAAGAAGACAGTTCTCGGTTTTGAGAGGCTCCATGTCATCAGCCTTTCGATAGCCGGCCTCATTTCCGCTGGAGTGTACGCTGCTTCAAAGGAACTGCTGGCTCCAATGACAACATTGGGAGCTAACGCCACGTACGAGGCAGGCAATATGACCGTAATGTCGACGCCCGAGAAGTCGATAGTTCCGATGGCAGTTAACACGAGCACGTCTGCAATCCCCCAGGCAACGACGTCACCAATCCATGCAGTGGAAAGTGCAGGCTCAAACGTCCCAATAATTCTCGCCGTTGCGGCGTTCGTCTTAACGTTTCTCCTGGCCTCACACTTCCTGAGGCGCCGTCTTTGAAGAAAGCTTTTTAAGTTTCTCTCCTAACCCCCGTTGGCGAGGTGATAAAATGGCACCTAGGATAGCCGTGGGGCAAGTGGTTAAGAGGAAGGCAGTCATCGTCAAGCCGGACGACACCGTCCACAGAGTCGCCAGAATCCTCTCAAAGAACAAAGTAGGAAGTGCCGTTGTGGTTAAGGGCGACGAGATCGTTGGGATAATAACCGACCGCGACATACTCGACAAGGTCGTGGCAAGGGGACGTGACCCCAAGGAAGTGAAAGTCGAAGAAGTCATGACCAAGAAGCCAATAACAATCGAGGACGACTACGATATAAGCGATGCCATTGACAGGATGATGGAGAAGGGCATCAGGAGGCTCCTCGTTACGAGGCTCGGAAAGCCGATAGGCTTTGTTACCGCCGCTGATCTTCTCGCTGCACTCAACACCTACAGCAGTGAAGAGGAAGAGGTAAGTGAGGAGACCGAGGTCTACGGAATCTGCGAGCTCTGCGGTCAGTACGGGCCGCTCTACAAGGTCTACATCGAGGGCGGCGAGAAGTGGATATGCGAGAGCTGCAAGGACAGCCTCAACCTCTGACTCCCTTCAGTTCTTTCATAACTTCATCGAGCACCTCAGCGAAGGCCCTGTTTCTGTTCCCGACGCTCAGTGTATGAAGTTTTCCAAGGGGGCGGAACTTATCGGCCATTTTTCTGTGCACAACAGCTAGAAGGGGCTTTTCGGATTTCAGGACTTCCCCCATAACCTTTACGAACTCATCGCTCTTGTACTCCATCGGGCCGATTTCGTCTATAACTATTAAATCAGCTTCAACCAGGGCGCGTTTTATCGCTGAAACGCCGACGCGGTTTATCTCATCGACGTGGACAACGTACTTCCCGAAGGGGACCCCTGGCAAATGGGAAGTCCCCCTGATGCTGGCGAGGGTTCCCTCTTCCCCCGTGTCGAGTGCGGTGATCTTGAATCCAATCCTCCTGCCGTTTCTGCGCACCTCTCTGGTTATCATTCCGCCGACAAGATAGCCCCAGCGGTCGGCTTCTTTGGCAACCCTCTCTACGAGTGTTGTCTTTCCAACACCGGCAGGACCGGTCACGAATATTCTCAGCGTCATTTCAACCACCGAAGGAGATTTAAGCTCCTCCCTTAAACCCTTTGGGGTGGTGTCTGTGGAGGTAAGATACAGGCCAGAGGAGCTAACGAGGCTTCCGAGAAGCGTGAGTTATGAGGGTGGAAAGGTCATCATGATAGACCAGACCCTTTTGCCGGGGGAGTTCAAGACGATAGAGCTGACGACCGTTGACCAAGTCGCGGAAGCGATAGTCACGATGAAAGTCCGCGGTGCACCGGCGATAGGAGCGGCTGCTGCCTTCGGTTTAGCCCTCTACGCGGACACAACGAAGGCCAAAACCAAAGACGAGTTTATGGACGGCTTTTATCGTGCCTATGACAGGCTGAAGAACACGAGGCCGACGGCTGTAAACCTCTTCTGGGCTCTTAACAGGATTAAGAGGCTCGTTGAGGAGAACCTTGAAAGCCCGCTCGGCGAGATAAAGAAGCTCATAGTTGATGAAGCCCAAAGGATAGCGGACGAGGACGTTGAGGCCAACCTCAGGATGGGACACTACGGAGCAGAGGCTTTGCCTGAGGGCAACGTTCTAACGCACTGCAACGCCGGAAGCTTGGCAACCGTCCAGCTCGGAACGGTCGGGGCAGTTCTGAGGGTGATGCACCGCGATGGGAACCTCAAACTCCTTTGGGTGGACGAGACGAGGCCGGTCCTTCAGGGTGCCCGCCTCAGCGCCTGGGAGTATCACTACGACGGCATTCCGCTCAAGCTTATATCCGACAACATGGCCGGCTTTGTGATGCAACAGGGGAAAGTTGACGCTATAATTGTAGGTGCCGACAGGATAGTGGCCAACGGCGACTTTGCCAACAAGATTGGTACATATACCCTGGCTATCCTCGCCAAGGAGCACGGGATTCCATTCTTCACCGTCGCGCCGCTGTCAACGATTGACATGAGCCTCAAGAGCGGAAAGGAGATACCCATAGAGGAGAGAAAGCCGGAGGAAGTCCTCACCTGCGGCGGCTGTAGGATTGCTCCCGATGTGGACGTCTACAATCCAGCGTTCGACGTCACGCCCCACAAGTACTTAACGGGCATAATAACCGACATGGGCGTTATTTACCCGCCCTTCGAGAGGAATTTGAAGAGGTTGTTTAGGAAAGAGTGAGTCCTTTTCCAACAACTTCTCCTTATGAAACACTCTAATTTCCCGAGTCTGCTCTTCAGTACTCAATATAATGTCAGTCAGCTTTAGAGTTGAGACATAATTAACCAAGCGAGCACTCAGGTGAAGTCCTGCCAAAGGCTTCTTGCAGGGCTTAGATTCCAAGATGAGAGTTGCTTGCTCAAACTAAGTGCATACTAATACGTCTTAGAACTTCAAATACTTCTTCATCGGCAACTCTCTTGAACTTTAACGCTGCAAGGCCTTTAGCCAACTGATACAGTCCATTCATCAATCTAAAACCACCCCATTGAGTAGCACTCTCACGATTATCCACAAACCAACTCATGAACTCTCTGAAACGCTCTCTATCCACATCTACCTCCAACGAATGTAAAGCGGCAAAGTACATAATCTCATATTGATCTGGAAGGATTGGGAGATGAATATTATATTCTTCTCTTAGAGGATCATTATTCTCGAAATAAACAAACCAGAACTTCGCGTGATCAGGATAACCAAAGACCCGGTTCAAAGCTTTTCTTGGATCTTTAACACTATTCTTCAACTTAATACTCATCGCAACCCTTGTCCCACCTGAAATCCGATATCTTACCCATCTCCCAAGTTCTTCATAAATCTCTCCCTCACTAATCCAATGTGCAATTCTGCTTAATTCCCTCTTGGAAAGGGTCTCCCCATGGTCAATCAACAAAGTTCCCCACTTGTAAAGAAGCATCTCCTCAGCTCTTAAAGTGGGCTTGTTGTCCCCGAAAATTGGGGAGAATTCTTTACCCTTGGTTAATAACAATGGCCCATCTCTAACGAGTGCATTGTAGTATCCCACAAGCCAAGGGGCCAGCTTTTCGTAGTTCCATGCAGACTGGAACAAGCGAGATGCATGGGGGACTTCTCCACATCTTACGAACAATGCACTTGGGGACTCACTCAGTCCATATTCCTCTTTAAAAGGTGCTAGCATCAATCCAAGAAGGAGTAATTTCTCCTCAGTTGGGATCTTACCAGGAAGCAGGTAATTAGCGAGCACATCATAGGAGACATCTTGTAGAGATTTTCTGAGGGTATTCCATTCTCCTTCACTTTTTTTAACTTCATCTTGAAGGCGAATGGGTTTAGGAGATAATTTCTCCACATTAAATGCTTCAATTAGTGGTACTGCCTTCTCTTTGGTGTAATGACTGTACCGCAGGATCCCAATAATCTGGACATCCTCCCCAAGATGAGGCAAATTTTTGCTTGGAGTCTCGTCGTCAAATATGAATATCACGGGGAGTTGAACCTGTTCACCTGTTATTGGATCTTTTATGGTAACTTCAAACTCGTGGAAATCAAATATTTGGGATATGGATGGTTCTAACTTAATATTATGCCTGCCTCCACAAGCATCGCATTGTTTCGGTTCCGGCAATGGACTTCCGGGAGTGTAGTACCTGAACATTACGTTTCCACAGTCATAGCATTTAAATCCGGCGACGTAGATTAAAGCGTCTCCTGAGTATCTTACGGCTGAGATTCTAGCGAATAATCTCACCACATTTGGTGTTTTTAGCTTGCGCAGGTCTGAAGGGTGGAGTATATCTTCAGGGCCAATGTAAGTGGGGCCGTTATATAGGTAAAACTCGAATGGAATGTCGGTTCGATAATCATTAGATGATAGTGCTGAGAAGACTGCTTCTTCAAAGCGGACTGGATCAGTGAATAAAGCCTTTACTAGTGAGGGGATTGATGGGCAAGCCAGTCTATTTCAATCCGGTACTTTAGGCATTTTTCATTTGGAAAACAGGGGTTCTGAACTATCTTATCAACCGTATCTTCGCTAGAGAACAGGACTCGTAACTTCTCTTGAATCTTGACCCAATCCATTCCACCCACCTGTTTACGTTTCTAACAATGATCTTATTAAAAAAGTTTTTTTGAAAGTTTGATAAGTTCCGCTTGAGTTTGGCATAGTTTTGCTACCCATCATCCATTTTAGATAAAAACCCTTTGAGTACTCTAAGCTTGTGATTTTAAAAGGAATGCCGAATAATAATCCCACGAGCGCGTTTCCATTTAGCTAGCAACTCGATTTCAGCGCTGATGTCATCTCAAGTATGGCCAGCTCAGAGATTGCAACGACGTAATTTTCCATGGCTCATTGACAGTGGAGCTACTCATTTCAATGTGGTAATGTTTCACAAGTGCACTGGTGTCAAAAAATGCTACCTCCACTTCTCCTCCCTCTCCCTTATGACTTCCTCGCTCAGCTCACCCTTAACGTGCTTTAGGAGTTCCTAACCTCTTCAATAGAGGGAGCTTTTTTGAGGAATCTTTTGAGATGGGGATAGGTTATCATGAGCTGAACGCGTCTCGCTGAGAGGGACATAGCATCACCGTTTAATGTTGGATCATCATCCAATAAAACGTTTTCCTCATTTTCCTCGGAGTATTCTCTTGAGCCGTTCCAAAGGAGAACTCTTCTCCTCAACAACCTCTTCCACGAAGACTCCCTTTATCTCTCCGATTTCCTCCTCTATGGCCGGCAGCAGGAGGCCGAGAAGCTCAAGGGGCTCAAGGCAGCTGCAGTCAGTGGAATACTCAAAAGGTTCTTCGGAAAGCTCAACCCGGAGCGATATCCCCCTGCCAGTTTTCAGCACTTCAAAGGGGAACGTGCCGTTTTCTGCAATTATCTTACCTTTAACAAGCATCGTCTGCTAAATTGAGCCCCCGGATTAAAGGGTTTCTTAATCGGAAGGTTTTAAACCGGTGGTTAAATCCCCCGAGAACGTTAAAAGCTCAGCCACCCAACATTTACCGGTGGTGGATATGTTCTGGCTGAAGACGAGACTCATCGAGGGAGAGGGCTCCCTTAGAAGGCTCTCTAAGGAGGTAAGGGGGCACGAACGCGTTCTTATCTTGGCTTCCCGTTCAATGAAGAGGCACGGCTTCCTGAGCGAGGCCGAGGACTACGTGAAGGAGGCCGGTGCAGAGGTCTTCTCGATAGCCGGCCTCCCGGCGGAGCCGAGCGTTGAGGTCATAGAGGAGTTCCTGCCGAAGGTGAGGGAGTTTGAGCCCGACCTTCTAGTGGCCATGGGGGGAGGCAGTGTCATCGACACGACAAAAGCCCTTAAGGTCTTCTACGATGCCCCCGGGCTGAACTTCGAGGAGATTGCCTTCATAGACAGGTTTTCGAAGCCAAAGCCGGTTCCCAAGCTGAGGACGAGGTTAATAGCGATACCCTCGACGAGCGGAGCCGGTAGTGAGGTTTCGGGGGCGAGCGTGCTGAAAAAGGGCGGCGTCAAATACAACATAGTCACTCCCGAGATAGCGCCCGACGTTGCCATACTCGATCCCAGGTTGCCGAGGACGATGCCCCCTGAAGTCGCAAGGAATTCCGGCCTTGACGTCCTCGTCCACGGGATAGAGGCCTACACGACGAAGGTTGCCAATCCCTTCAGCGACGCCATGGCAATTAAGGCGATAAAGACCGTTTACAGGTGGCTTCCGCTGTCGGTTAGGGGCGACGAGGAGGCGAGGGCAAGGGTACACTACGCGGCAACAATGGCTGGAATAGCTTTCCTTAACGCACGCCTTGGCCTCTGCCACGCGATGAGCCACAAAGCGGCATGGATTGGCCCTCACGGCCTACTCAACGCGATATTCCTCCCCTATGTGATGGAGTTCAACGCGAGCAAAAGCGACTATGCGAGGAGGCGCTACGCTGAGATAGCGAGGGAGCTTGGCTTCCAGACCGCGAAGGACCTGGTCGAGGTAGTGAGGGAGCTCAACGAGATGCTCGGCGTTCCAAAACTGGGCGAGCTGGTCGATGAGGAGACTTTCACCGAGAGGGTCGAGGAGATGGCCAAGAAGGCCTACCGCGACGGGCTTGTGGCATTCAACCCCGTCGAGCCAAAACCCGAGGAGATAAGAGAGCTCTATTTGAAGGCCCTCTACGGGGAGTGATTTATAAACTTCCCATACCTTTTTCCACCATGCACCTCCTCCTTAAGAAGGCCATCAGGGAGCGCTTCGGGAGGCTCAATAGACTCCAGCAGGACGCGTTTAAGGAGGTTAGCTCGGGAAAGAGCGTTCTAATCATCGCCCCCACCGGTTCCGGCAAAACCGGGGCAGCTGTTCTACCCGTCTTCAACGAAATCCTTGAGGAGGGACTCAAACCAATCTCTGCACTCTACATCGCGCCGCTCAAGGCACTCAACAGGGACTTGCTTGAGAGACTTGAATGGTGGGGGAGAAAGCTCGGAATAACGGTTGAGGTCAGGCACGGCGACACTTCAGCTTACAGAAAGGCGAAGCAGACGAAAAATCCGCCTCAGATGCTCATCATAACCCCCGAAACCCTCGGCGTGATTCTGACCGTCAAGTCCCTCAGGAAGCACCTCGAGAACGTTAAGTTCGTGATAGTGGACGAGATAGCTGAGCTGGTGGATAACAAACGAGGCGCCCAACTCCTTCTTGGGCTGGAAAGGCTGGAGGAGATAGCCGATTTCAGGAGAATCGGAATGACGGCAACGGTGGGCAACGAGGACGAGGTGAGGGAGTGGCTGAAAGCTGATACTATAGTGAAGCCGAGCTGGAAAAAGCGATATCGCTTCCACGTGCTGTATCCATCCCCTACGGAAGAGGACGAGAAGCTCGGCCGGGAGCTGAGCCTTTCCCCTGAGATAGCGGCGAGGCTGAGGCTCCTCTGGAGTATAGTCGAGAGGCATGGAAAGGCGCTGATATTCACCAACACAAGGCAGTTCGCCGAAATCCTTGCCCACCGGCTGAAAGCATGGGGGAAGTCGGTCGAGGTCCACCACGGCTCACTTTCCAAAGAGGCCCGAATAGCGGCAGAGAAGGCCCTCAAGGAAGGGAAAATCAGGGCCCTGATATGCACCTCCTCGATGGAGCTGGGTATAGACATAGGCGACGTTGACGTTGTGATCCAGTACATGAGTCCAAGGCAGGTGAACCGCTTGGTTCAGCGCGTCGGCAGGGCAAAGCACCGCATCGGTGAAACCAGCGAGGCCTACGTGATCACCTCCAACGTTGAGGACTACCTCCAGAGTTTGATCATAGCGAAGCACGCCCTTGAAGGGCGCTTTGAGGCCGTCGAGCCGATTGGAGGTCTGGACGTTTTGGGGCACTTCGTCGTCGGCCTGCTCATCGAGTACAAGAAACTCCCGCGCGAGAGGCCCTACGAGATAGCGAGGCGGGCCTACGTTTACAGGGATTTGAGCTGGGGAGACTATCTCGACGTTCTCCGTGTTTTGGAGGATGCCCGGCTGGCAGGCTATGACGAGGAGAGCGGCCTGCTCTACCTGAGGAGAGGGGCCTTCCAGTACTACTACGAGAACCTCTCGACGATACCGGACGAGGTCTCGTGGAGGGTCTTCGATGCTGGAAGCGGGCACATCATCGGCCGCCTCGATGAGAGGTTCGTCATGGACCTGGAGGAGGGCATGGACTTCGTGATGAACGGGCGGAGCTGGATAGTGCTTAAAATCGATGACGAGGCAAGGCTTTTGAAGGTCCGCGAGAGCAAGAGCCTGGAGAGTGCGATACCGAGCTGGGAGGGCGAGATGATTCCCGTTCCCTTCAGCGTTGCCCTCGACGTCGGTAGGCTGAAGAGAGAGTTGGCTTTCAACTTCAAGAAGGCGCTCGAGCTTCTGGAGGGGGTCGAGTTCAGCGAGGAAGAGCTGAGGAGGGCCTTCGAAGAAATAAAGGGAGAGATTTTCTCAACCGACCGCGACATCGTTGTCGAGAGCACGCCCAAGGCGCTCGTCATCCACGCCGACTTTGGAAACCGAGCTAACGAAGCCCTCGGAAGGCTGGTCCACTCATTTCTGATTCTGCGCTACGGCAGGGTCTTCTCGGTTAGAGCACAGGCCCACGCAGTCGTCTTCAAGACTCCCTTCCAGCTGAACCCGGAGGAGGTTAAGGGCTACCTCTATCATGAGCCCGAAACTCTGGAGTTCATAGTGGCGAGAGCCCTCAGGGACTCCCACGCCTACCGCTGGAGGATGCTGAACGTGGCGAAGCGGTTCGGGGCTTTGAGGAGGGACGCGAAGATAAGGCGCGTGGAGAGGCTCTTCGAGGGGACGGTTATTGAGCGGGAGACCCTCAACGAGCTGTACCACGATAAGGTCGATGTGAAGAGGGGCGAGCTGATCCTTGAGATGCTCAAAAGGGGCACGATGAGGGTGAAGACATCCTTAAGGAAAGAGCCTTCAACGCTCGCAAGGCTGAACATGACCGTTGGCGGTGAGTTCCTGCTCTCTGGCGTCCTGGAAAGGGACGAGGTACTGGAGCTGTTCAGGAAGAGACTGCTCGACCACGAGGTCGTTCTGGTGTGTACAAACTGCGGATGGCACTCGAAGACAAAAGTGACGAGGCTTCAGAACATAGGGCTGAGGCAGTGTCCGCGCTGCGGCTCGAAGATGCTCGCCGTTGCCCACCCAATAGATGCCGAGGAGTTCCTCCCGGTGCTTGAGAAGGTCCGGCACGGAAAGCCGCTGGAGAGGAAGGAGGAGAGGGTTTATAGGAAGCTGTTGAAAGCTGCCGATTTAGTTGACAGCTACGGCTTTGAGGCCGTCTTAGCACTGGCCAGCTACGGGACCGGTCCGGATACAGCCGCTCGGATTCTGGCGCAGTACAAGGGAGATGCCCTCCTCGTCGCCCTCATGGAGCGGGAGAGACAGTTCATAAGGACGAGGCGCTTCTGGGTGGATAAGAAGAAGGAAGACGGAGACGACTAACGGGTTACCAATACCAAAAGTTATTTAAGTATCGCCCCAATACTTGTATATGGGTGTTTACGTTGTTCAGCACACGGCCCGTGAGAAAAGAGGAGGAACTGTTTGGTGAGGCACATAAGAGAGCCATTGAGATGCTTTGGGGAGCTACCCAGAACGGGGAGTTTGTGGCGGTTCTCGGGCCCAGACGGGTGGGAAAGACCAGCGTCATAAACGTTTTCCTGAACAAGTACGGTTCGAGATTTTACTATCTGTACTACGACCTTGCTTTTGGGATGGGGCGGGAAGCAATAAGCTATACAGAGCTGACACCAGTCAAACTCAGGATTCCCCAGAGAAAACTTGAGTATTCGGCTTTATTGAACTTGGGTATCGTCAAAATGGACGTCCGCCCGGGGAGCATCGTGGAGTTCCAGAACGCGTTTTTGGGCCTCTTAAGGTTTCTAAACAAAAAGGGAACAAAAACCATAATCGTTTTTGATGAAGCCCAGGTTCTTCCACGATTCACACCCCTAAACATGCTCGGATTGCTCCAGACGATCTCAGACTCATTCGAAAACATTTCCGTTGTTCTCACTGGTTCAATGCCAGGCCTCCTTGAAAGGGTGATAAACCCAAGCGGGGAGAAGCCTTTCTTTGCCAGGTATGTGGAGAGAATCAACATAGAACGCTGGAACGCCGAGGAAGGTTTTGAGTACCTAAGACGGGGCCTGCCCAGCGCTGAACCAGAGGAGCTGAGAGAAGCCGCCACCGAACTCTCGGGGGTTCCTGGATTTCTCGCGTACTACGGGAAACTGAGGACAAAGGGCCTGCCCCATTCCCGGGCCCTTGAGGAGACCATGAACTACGCGGTCAGGCTTTGGAGTGAGGACCTGAGAAACTTTATCCGGATATACCATTCCCCGGGCTACATCGTCGCGCTCAAGAGGGTTGCCAAGGGACCTTCCTCTGGAACGAGCACGGAGGAGATAATAACCGAGGTAAAGGCAGTTCTCGGGCTCTCGGAGGTGAGAATAAAGAACATACTAAGAAACCTCGTGGATGCGGGTTTGCTTCTCCGCCCAAGAAGGGGCCGTTATGTAATTCCCGAAAGGCCGCTCAGGAAGGCCGTTCTCAGGTTCAGCCTCCGAACCTTTTAATCCCCTCCACGTTCCCCTTCTGGACAAGCCTGAGGAGCTTGACCGCGTGGAACAGAGCCTGAGCGTTGTTCTCTTCGATGAAAAGGTCGATGAGCTTCAGGAGCTCTTCTTCAGCCTTTTTCATCGCGCCCTTTGAGAAGTCCGAGAATTCGAGGGCCTTTGCCACGGCGAGGACCTCGGGCGGGAATTCGGAGTCCCCCAAGGAAGGATGGACCGATTTTGCCGGTTCTATCTTCTTCCCGCTGATCTCCGCCAGGAACTGCCTGAACTCCTCCAGTTCTGGCTCTATGTCGATGCCTGCGTTCCGGAGAACGACGAAGGGGTCGTCGGTGTGTTTATGTATTGTCCTCCCAAGTATCTCGAGGTTCTTTTCATTTACTTCTGGGAGTAACTTATCTATGATTTTGAACGTCTTCTCGAACGCATTTTCCATTACTTTCGCAGTTTTTTCAGGATCAGCGGTGATTTTTCTCTTTGCAGCCTGATATGCAAGTGCTTCCGCGAGCTGCTTGTAGTTCTGTTTGATATAAGCATAATCTCTCCTGTTTGTGTATAGTGCATTCAGTAGGCCTTCCACGGCGTCAGCAGATCGTTTGCTGTGAACACCCGTATGGTACGCCATTGCCACCGCAAGGAACGCGTGGAGCAAAGGATAGTGAACAGCTATTATTTTTTCCTCCGGCGTTGCCTCGTCAACGTATTTTTTTGTATTCGGACCATTGTGTTGCATTCGGTTGACCTATCTGCGGGTTGTGATCCAGAATCTTCGCAATCTTGGCAACGTCCTGTTCCGGCGTTGCGCGGCTGAGCAGGTAATACAACCCCTTTCCGTGGTGCATTACTACTATTCTTACCTTATCTCTCAAGCTCTTCGGGACCGCAGTTTCCTTTTCTTTGCTTGATTTCTCCTTTTTCCCTCCGAAGATGAACATTCCCCTCAATGCCAGAAGCGACAAGCCCACCACCCATTCAACTACGGCGCTGGAAAAGATAAACGTTTCCAACATCAAAAGAGCAGTCATGGAAGGGCTCAGGTGATATGCACCTGATAACGCTTCGACGAAAATTTGGCCCCCCACCAGTTACCGGTGGGGGGTCCTGCTTAAAAAGGTTGAGTATGTACGGGGGTTCAGCCCTTCCCGTAAATCTCGTTCAGGGCCTTCAAAAACTCGCTGGCAGTGACAACATCCCTCACGTCGATGTGCTCGTTCTTGGTGTGCGATATGTCGAGGTTGCCCGGCCCGAAGACTATCGTCCTCGTCCCGTTGTACATGAAGTTTATGGCGTCCGTCCAGCTCCGCATTCCGCCGAACTCGTCTATGTCGGTAACCTCCATCGCCTTCTTCGCCAGCTGGACTATTTCCTCGTCCGGCTCAAGCTCGTAGCCGTCCCATATCTCCGTGTACTCGTACTTCAGCGTGTACTCGTCGAATATTGGGTCGAGCAGGTCGAGTATGTCCTCAACTTCCTGGTCGGGCAAAAGCCTCGCCTCAAGCCTCCCCTTGCAGAGCGCGGGGATTAGATAGACCGGGTTCTCGCAGACCAGCTCCTGGATGCCGATGTGGGGGTCGAAGTACTTGCCCTTTCTCTTGAATGGTTCGAGGTTCTTCATCTCCTCCAGCATCTTGTAGGCCTCCTCGATGGCGTTGACACCGCTCTCCGGACAGGCACCGTGGGCTTCTTTGCCGTCCACCTCAAAGTAGGCCTCGATGTTGCCGGCGTGGGCGATGTGAACCTCCAAGTCGGTCGGCTCAAGGACAACGGCCATCTTTGGTTTATACCTCTCCATGAAGAGGGCGCTTCCTCTTCCACCGTGTTCCTCGTCGCTGACGAAGACGATGCCGACGTTGAGTTCCTTCCCTTCCTTGCGCAGGTTCTCAAGCATTAGGAGTATGGCGGCAGCCCCTCCCTTGATATCGCTCGCACCCGTTCCATAGACGATGTTGCCCCTCAAGAAGGGCTTGGCCCTCATAGGAATCGTGTCCACGTGAACCTCGTAGAAGAGGTCTGCCTCAGGGTTTACGACCAGATCTATTATCTCACCGTCGCTCTCGATGTGGACATCGTAGTTCAACCTGTGGAGAAACTCCATGATGTGGAGCATTATCCTGTCTTCTCCTCCAGAGGGGGAGGGTATCTTCAAGAGCTGAAGGAGTATCTCCTTCGCGCGTTCGGTCTTCATTTGGGTCACCTAATGAGCTTTTGCGATTGAGTTTATAAACCTCCCCGCTTAATTCAATGGGGCGATGAAGAGATTCATCCCTCCTGACGGGGACTCGCTCCCCCCGAGATGAAGAAGCGGTCCCCCCTCGAGCCCCCTTGGAGGTGAGATCATGAAGATAAGCTCCATCGAGGAGTTCCCGCGGGAACTGGTGCCGGTTGAGGTTCCCCCTCATACCGTGATGCTCCGAGGCATCGGGTGGGATTCCAACGTATACCTGGTGAGAAGTGGAGAGGATGCCCTAATAATAGACACCGGCACAGGCGTCAACTGGCACGCCTACGCCCAGATCTGGGAAAGGGAGGGCCACCTCACAGGAATAAGAAGGGCGGTAATCTTCAACACCCACGAGCACTTCGACCATGTTGGGGGAAACTACGTCCTGAAGAACTGGCTGGAGGAGAAAGGGATAGAGGTGTTCTTCGCAGCCCACGAGACTACCGCAGAGGTTCTTGAAAGGGGAGACGACTACGTCATCCTCGCATACGCCTACGGGAGGAAGTCCAAGCCGCAGAAGGTCGACATTCATATGAAGGAAGGAGACAGGCTCAGAATAGGCTCGTTGGAGCTGGAGCTGATTCACACGCCCGGCCACACCGCGGGAAGCTCTTGTCTCTACCTTGATGACGGCGAAACCAGGATTATGTTCACGGGGGACACCCTTTTCAACGGTACTGTCGGGAGGACTGATCTGCCAACTGGAAACGGCTGGAAGCTCCAGAAGAGCCTCGAAAGACTCCTCAAATACGACGTTGACTTCGGTCTCCCCGGACACGGCTGGGTCATCAAGGAGTGGGAGGAGAACATCAACGGCCTTCTGGGGTGGCTCTGATGCGGAAGGGCTCGGTGAAGGAAGTTCTGGCGAAGATAAAGTATGACCCGCGGGAGAATGAGAGCGACTACTACATAGTCATCGAGCACCGCGGGGCCTACGGCGATGTCAAGAAGATTCCCGTTGAGATGATCGAGCTCGGGCACGGATACTTCTTCGTCGGAGAGGCCCAGATACCCTACCACCGCATCCTCAGGGTTGTCAAAAAGAATGGAACCGTGGTGTGGGAAACGCGGAAGCTCTGATCAGGATATCTTTCTAAGTTCGGACGTCAGAAGTGCCCACTCGCGCGGACTGAACGCATCTTCAACCGCTGTTGCCAGTATGTATCCATCGTGAAGGAGAGCACAGTCTTTCAGGTAGAGGACAACGTCCATCATGTTCCGGAAGCCGAGTTCAAGCGCTAAGTAGCCAAGGTTCTGAAGGAACACGGCACCCGTTTCGCCCTTTTCGGAGGTCTCTTTCAGGAACCTGCAGAACCTCTTTTTAAGGATGGGTATCTCATCCGGCCGGATGGAGTCCTCCACTTCCGTCTTGGTTATCCAGACCACTCGGATACTCGCTCCATCGAACATCTCAAGGAATTTTTCGGGCTTTTCCCTGACGGCCGCAGAGAGTAAAACCCCGCTTTTCATAAGGTCAATGATGAAGTACTTTGCCTTGAGCTCGTCCGTGAAAAGGTATCCCCCGGGTCCGAGCTTTTCCGGAAGTATCTCTTGCTCCTCCAGAGAGAGTATGAGCTCGTACATCTTGCGGAGCGACTGGTAATGGTCCTCCTCCATCGCGGCCAGGTTGAGGGCAAAAGCCCGGCTTTCCTCATCAGTGGCAACCTTCGCCAGGAGTTCGTAGGTCTTCTTCGCAAACAGCTCGCTCTCCATGCAGTACTTCAGTGCCGAAATGTAATCTTCAACGCTTTCAAATTCGGGGTAAAAGGGGGCGACCTCAACGGGCGGAGCATCGACCTTAACCGGCTCCTCGTCGGGATACATCTTCTTAAAGAGCCTGTACAGCCAGTCGTGGTGGCCCTTACTGTCCTCGCTCATCTTCAGAAACAGGGCCTTAACGCTCGCCCTGTCAACTTTAGCCGCGAGGTTTGAGTAGTACTTTGCCTCCTCCCTCTCGTTGAATATCGCGTAGCTCAGAAGCTCTTTGGGGGACTTGTTTTTCAGGGCTTCCACAATATCACGCATGCTGCCTGTGACGCTCTCTTTATTTTCCATCTATGGTGACCTCCAGTGATTATTCCAACGAACAACGGAAAAGCTTTTCTATACGTTTGTGAAGGGCCGACCATGATAGACGCACACGCTCACTTCGAGTTCTACAAGAGGGACGCACCGCGCATGATAGAGGAATGCAGAGAGGAGCTGAAGGCAGTAATTGACTCGATAACCGAGTACCGTAAAGCCCACGTCTGGAAGAGCTGGGAACTTCTGAAACCGTATTTCGGATTCGTAATCCCAACGCTTGGCTACCATCCCAACGAAGCGAGAAGGGGCAACTGGGAGAAGGTGGAGAAGGTCGAGAACTTCATCCGCGAGCACTCGGAGGAGATAGTCGCCGTCGGGGAGATAGGCCTCGACTATCACTACGCCGAGAACGAGAGGCAGAGGGAGAACCAGAGGGCAATATTCAGGCACTTCTTAGAGCTTGCCCTCGAACTCGACCTGCCCGTCGTGATACACGCGAGGGAGGCCGAGCGGGAGGCCTTTGAGCTCGTCCAGAGGATAGGTGCTAGGGCGTACTTCCACTCGTTCTCCGGAAGCGTTGAGCTGGCGAAGGAGATAGCCGAGAACGGGCATCTCATCGGGATAAACACCGGAATAGTCTTCATCCCCGAGGTGAAGACCGCCGCTGAGGCACTTGAAATTGAAAACGTACTGGCAGAGACGGACGCGCCGTACATGAGCCCGGTGAAGGGGCAGAGGAACACCCCGTGCAACGTCAGGGTGGTCATCGAGGAGGTGGCAAAGCTTAAAGGGGTTGACTTTGAGGAAGTTGAGGGGATAACCGAGGGAAACGCCCTTGAATTCTTCGGCCTAAGGATCTGAAGGGGGTGCCGGTGTGAAGGTCCAAGAGATTGAAGAGCTCAGAGCCCTCTGCGAGGAGCTGAATGAGACCACACTTGTCGAGAGGATAGACTCGTTCGTGAGGCTGAACGAAGGACTTGAGAGCAAGAAGGGGAGCGAGTTCATAGAGGTATCCCTCCTCGGCTTCGCGGAGGGCATTCTCGTGAGCCTGAGGAGGAAGCATCCGGAGAACAAAAAGGTGAGCGAGCTCTTGGAAAGGGTCAGCGAAAGGAGGGCCGAGCTCGACGCCAGATTCAGGAAGCCAAAGCCACCTATCTTTGAAAACTTGGAGTAAAAATCAGAGCGCCCCCACTTCCGTGAGGGTCTTTCTTATATCCTCGACGGCATCTTTTTGCAGGGGCATGGAGGGAAGCCTCGGCCTTCCGACCTTCCAGCCCCTAAGCTTCATGGCCGCTTTTATGGCACTTATCTGGCTGTATCTCTTCACGATGACCTCGTTGACGAGGTTTATCTTGAGCTGGAGCTCCCCTGCTCTCTCCTGATCTCCCCCGAGAAATGCCCGGTAGAGTTCGGCGCAGAGCTCCGGAACGACGTTGGCAACGGCCACTACTGCGCCGTGGGCTCCCAATAGCCACGAAGGATACATGACGTCAGCCGTTCCAGCAAGGACGGTGAACTTATCCTCCATGCGCCTCAGGAGCTCGGTTATCCTCCCCATGTTCGCGCTTGAGTCCTTAATGCCGATTACGTTCGAGTGCTCCCCGACAAGCCTCTCGATAACGTCCAGCGGAACGTTAATTCCGGTGAACTTGGGGACGTTGTAGAGGATTATGCGGCCATCCAGAGAATCCGCTATCCGGGAGTAGTGTTCGTAAAGCTCCACCGGAGACGGTTTGAAGTAGTACGGCGGGCCGACGAGAAGGGCATCAACGCCGAGGTCAAGGAGGGCCTTTCCGAGGCGTATGGTTTCTCTCGTCGAGTTCTCGGTGGCGCCGGCTATCACCGGGAGAGAACTTTCCTCGCGGACTATTCCGACGACCTCAAGCTTCTCCTCGAAGCTCAGGTACGGAAACTCGCCGTTGCTGCCAAGAGTCACGAGGCCGTTGAGGCCGGCATCCTCGAAGCGGTGAACCAGCTCCCTCAGGAGCTCCCAGTTTACATCCTCTCTTTCGTCGAAGGGCGTAACGTGCGGAACAAAGACTCCCCTCAGCATAGGCATCATTGGGAGTTGTGCGTTCAGGAGTTAAAGGTTACCCCAGAGGTAGAAATCCTTGAAAAGCTCGACCTCCTGGACGTAGCTCCTCCTGAGCTTCAGCGCCGTTTTAGCCCTCTCCAGCTCCCGTCCGAGATAGAAGGCGTGCCTCGGGCTTATCTCAAAGCGCTCAAGGAGGGTATCGATTATTGCATTCGGCTCCTCACCGACTACCGTGAGAACTGCCTCCGTCCCGCGGTGGGCATTGACCCAGATCTTCCCGTGCTCGACCCAAATCCGGAAATAGAGGGGCTCAAGCTCCACAGGTTTTTCCTCGGCCGCAACTATCGCCTTGGCGGGTTCAAACCGCCAGTCCGCGGTTCTTTTTTCCTTCAGAAGGAGCAGGTCGAAGCCCAAATCCTTTGGCATCTCGAAGAGGTTCATGTCAACAGCCCGTTTCAGCTCCCTCACGGAGCCCTTGGCTTTAGCGCTCGTCTCGGTCGTAAGGAGGAGGTTTATCGAGAGCTCCTTCGCTATTCCTGCTAGTAAAGCGTTCATCCCAACGCTGTCCGCGTCGTAGAGCTCGACTACGTTGCCGACTCCAGCTAGAAGAACGTCGTCCGGATTCCTCTCGCGGTAGAGCTGGAAGGCGGTGATGGAGCGCGCCAGATGGGGAACGTGCTCCAAAATCAGGTCGGGGATTACCGTTCTGTATCCGAGGTCGATGGCTCTCTCCTTCAGTCTCTCAAGAAATTCCACACGCTCAGCAGGTCTGGTGGGAAAGAAGCCCTCCCGCTGGTTCGTGGGGATTAAAACGACGGGCTTCTCCGTTACGAGCTCCTCAAGGTTCCCCTCGTCAACGCTCAGGAAGAGGTCAGCGTAGTCGAGCGCCTTCTCGATTTCAGCAGTGTTGAGCGAGTCGAAGCTTATCGGGACGTCAAAGCCGTTCTCCTCAAGCCTCTCACGGATTTCAGGAAGCAATTCGATGAAGTCGGGGTTGGTCTCCCCGGCGGTCATGCCGATGTCGATTATATCGGCACCCTCGCGGAGGTAGTAGAGGGCCTTCTCAACGCTCTTTTCAACCCCAAGCCGTGGGGCATCCACCACCTCTCCCAGAATCCTCGCCGGGAAGTCCCTTCCCGCGGGAAGGTTTCCGATGAGGACGTTCCACGGCTTCTTGAGGGCCTTCTCGATGTAGCGCCGGTTTCTGGTCTTATTCCTGATATCCTCGACGCGCTTTAGGGCATCAACGGAGAAGAGCTCGTCAGCCGGGAGTTCTTTGCTGAGCTTGAAGCCCTCGCCCAGGGCTTTAAGCGTCTGGGGGATGTCCATCGCGTTCCTCGGCCCCTTGAACGTTGGAATCCCTATCTCATCCTCGATGAGCCCGGCAGAACCGCGGACGAGGCCCGGGATTAGAATCAGGTCATAGTCACCACTTCTGACTTTAGCCTTTTTCAGGTAGCGGACTATCATCTCTGGAGTAAGGAATGCCGCGACGCTCACCGGCGTGACGAAGACGTTGCAGCCTTTCCCGTACTTCCTCACGAGTGGCTCAGCGAGCCTGCCGGTGACAAGGAGGATCCGCTCGGGTGACTTCATGGGTTGGAATTGGCCCCGAAAGTATTTAGGCTTTTGGAGGAAATTAGTTCGGTGGTGAGGATGATCCACGTCGGGACCTGCGGCTTCTGCGAGAGCCACGCAAAGTACTACCGCGACTTCGATGCCATAGAGGTGCAGCAGACCTTCTACCGGGTACTTCAGGAGAAGACGCTCGGACGCTGGCGGAAGGAGGCTCCCAAGAGATTCACCTTTGCCATCAAGGCCTTTCAGGGTGTGACGCACCCACCGAACAGCCCGACGTGGCGCAGGAGCAACGTGAAACCGGGGAAGGATGTAGGCCTGTTAAGACCCAACAGCGAGGTGCTCCACTTCTGGCGTTTGACGCTGAGGGAGGCTGAAATTTTAGGGGCGCGCTTTATTCTGATCCAGCTGCCGAAGAGCTTCAGGGAGAGCGAGGAGAGTTTCGCCAACGCGGAGCGCTTCTTTGAGATGGCAGAGAGGGGAGACTTTGAGATAGCGGTTGAGCTTCGAGGCTGGAGCGAGGAGGGGGTTAAGCGCTTCGTGAGGGAGTTTGGAGTCATAGACGTTACAGACCCCCTCGTGAGGATTCCGCTCCACAGCGTGGAGACGAACTATTACAGGCTTCACGGCCGCTACGAGAACGGGCGGATAATATACAGGCACTCCTACAGCGACGAGGAGCTCGAAAAGGTGAAGGAGAGGGTTCTCGGCTGGAACCGCTCGGAGAGCTTCGTCTTCTTTAACAACTCGAACATGTGCAGGGACGCGAAGAGGTTCAAGGATCTCCTTTAGGCTCAGTCACGGGTCCAGTTCATCACGGGTCAGACGAGGGTGTCGTCATCATCGCCGGCGGATTTCACTCAAACCCCGGCTCCCTAACTTTCACTACCTCCCGATTTACAAGTGTCGGCGGAACCTCGCCGTTCTTGAAGGCTATGAGGTTTTTAGCCACAAGCTCCGCCATTCCCTCCCTCGCGCCGTGGGTGGCACTGCCGAGGTGGGGGGCCAAAACAACGTTGTCCAGACTGAAGAGCTCCTCGTTGTAGTATGGCTCCTCCTCGTAGACATCCAGACCTGCGCCAGCGATCCAGCCCTCCTTGAGTGCCCTGACGAGCGCCTCCGTATCGACGACCTTTCCGCGCGCGATGTTCACGAGTACCGCGGTGGGCTTCATGAGTTTAAGCCTCTCCTCGTTTATCATGTGGTATGTCTCCTTCGTCAGTGGAACGGCCAGAACCACGAAGTCGCTCTCCCTAAGGAGCTCGTCGAGAGGCTTGAATTCAGCGCCGAGTTCTTTCTCGGCCTCGGGCTTCCTCGTGCGCGAGTTGTAGAGAATCCTCATCCCAAAGCCCTTGGCGCGCCTCGCCACAGCCTGGCCGATTCTCCCGAAGCCGATGACCCCAATCGTCTTGCCATAAACATCGTAACCGAGGAACATGAGCGGGTGCCAGGCAACACCGCGCCTCTTCCACTCGCCGGAGCGGGTAAATCTGTCCGCCTCAACTAGGCGCCTCGCAGTCGCCAATAGGAGGGTCCACGCGAAGTCCGCCGTGGCGTTGGTAAGAACGTCCGGGGTGTTGGTGACGTAGATCCCGCGCTTGGTTGCCTCCTCAACGTCTATGTTGTCGTAGCCGACGGCGTAGTTGGCGACTATTTTCAACCTCGGTGCTGCATCGAACAGCTCACCATCAACCCTCTCACTGAGCATAGAAACCAGAGCGTCCACGTCTCGAACCTTCTTAAGCAGAACCTCCCTCGGAATCTCGTGTTCCTCCTCCCAGACCTCGACCTCAAAGTGCTCCTCCAGCATCTCGATGCCGCTCTCGGGAATGGCGCGCGTGATTAAGACCTTCGGCTTCATTTCCCATCACCCGAATACCCTTATATATCATTTCGACGTAAATCTAAATGCTACTGTCCGTGTTGGGTGATGGATATGGAGCAGATAAAGTTTCTGGCCGGAAGGGCCAACTGGATTAGGGGTTCCGCACTGGCAGAGGTCATGAAAAAGGCCGCGGAGCTCAGGGCCAAGGGGAGAAAGCTCATAAGCCTCTCGGCGGGCGACCCGGACCCCAGTCTCATACCCCGAAAAGTCCTCGGCGAGCTCGCCAGGGAAGTCCTTGAGGAAGTTCCCCAGTCTGTCATGTACACCCCCGCAAACGGCATCCCTGAGCTGAGGGAAGAGCTCTCAGGGTTCCTCAAAAAATACGAGGGCTACACGGTGGATCCGTCAGAGATAATCATTACTGTGGGTGGAACCGGGGCGATAGACCTCCTGGGAAGGGTTCTCATAGACCCCGGCGACATAGTCATAACCGAGAACCCGAGCTACATCAACAGCCTACTGGCCTTCGAGCAACTCGGAGCGAGGATAGTGGGAATCCCAATGGACGGAGAGGGCATGAGGATAGACCTCCTCGAAGAGAAACTTAGGGAGCTTGAAAGCAGGGGGGAGAAGGTTAAGTTCATCTACACCATTCCAACAGGGCAGAACCCCATGGGGATAACCATGAGCATGGAGCGGAGAAAGGCCCTGCTGGATGTGGCGGAGGAGCACGACCTCCTCATAGTGGAGGACTCGGCATACAACTTCATGCGCTATGAGGGAAAAACTAGGCCTCTGAAGGCCATGGACGGCGCCGGAAGGGTCATCGTGGTCGGGACGTTGAGCAAGGTCATGGGAACGGGCTTCAGGATCGGCTGGCTCATAGCTGGGGGTGCCATAGGAAAGAAGGTTCTCATGGAGAAGTCCCCTATAGACTTCTGTGCCCCCACCATTTCTCAGTACATAGCCCTGGAGTACATCAGGCGCGGCTACTTCGAGGAATACCACCTCAAAAGGGCACTGCCCGGATACAAGAGAAAAAGGGACTCAATGCTTAAAGCCCTCGAAGAGGGCCTCCCGGAGGCAGAATTCACACGGCCGATAGCGGGAATGTTCGTGATGCTCTTCCTGCCTGAGGGGGCCGATGGAATGGCCTTTGCCTCGGAGCTCATGGAGGAAACCGGAGTTGTTACGGTTCCGGGAAAACCTTTCTACACCGACGAGAGCGGAGGAAACGCACTCCGCCTCAACTTCTCACGGCCGAGCGAGGAAGAGATACTGGAGGGTGTCAAAAGGCTAGCGGAGTTCTATCACAGGAAATTCTGACGCTCCATTCTTTTTCCTTTCCGATGCCATCTGGGAAGAACGTTCTTAAGCCATAAAATCCAAGTGGGCTCCATGATACAAGGGAGGATAACCAGCCTGAGCGACGACGGTCTGGGAATACTGGAAACGGGTGGCAAGCTGATCTACGTGCCGTTCTCATATCCCGGCGACGAGGTAAAAGCTGGAAAAACCAAAAGGCGCTTCGGCAGACTTCTTGCAAAGGATCTTGAGCTCATCGAACCCTCACCACTCAGGGAGAGGGCGAGATGTTCCCACTTTGGGAGATGCGGCGGTTGCCTCTGGCAGGGGTTGAAGTACAGGGAGCAACTGAGGCTTAAGGGGGAGCTCTTCGAGCGGATAACGGGGGTAAGCGCTCCGATTAAGGGCTCACTCAAAATCTGGGACTTTCGGAACGTGAGCAACTTCATCGTTACAACCGATGGAATTGGCCTCAAGGAGTACGGGAACCCGCTCAGCGTCGTTGATCTTTACGAGTGCCCGGTTTTCTCGAAGAAGACACGCGAGTATCTGAATGCCCTCAGAAGTTTCCTCAGGGAGAGCGGCCTAAGGCCCTGGGACCTGAAAAAGAAAGCCGGGGACATTCACTACCTCCAAGTCAGAGAGGGCAAGTTCACAGGTGATGTGATGGTGAACCTCATAGCTCATAAGAAACCCTCGAAAGAGGCTGCCGAGGCCTTCAGGGACTACTTCTCCTTCACGGATTCCCTCTACTGGAGCCTCAAGGCCAATGAGAGGGACGACCCGAGGGGAGAGCCCGAGCTTCTCGATGGGGGACCATTCATACGAGAGAGGATTGGAGATGTAACTTACCTCATCCATCCGAATTCATTCTTCCAGACGAACAGCTACGCCCTGGAGCTTCTTCTGAGGGCCGTTGAGGGCTTCACCGATGGCGAAAAGGTCCTTGACCTCTACTCCGGCGTCGGAACCTTCGGCGTCTGGCTGGCGAGAAAGGGCTTTGCCGTTGAGGGAGTCGAGCTCAACCCCTTCGCGGTGAAGATGGCCAACAGAAACGCCGAGCTTAACGGTGTTGATGCCGTCTTTAAAGTTGGTCGGGCCGAGGAAACGTCGATCGGCGATTACGACACGGTGGTAGTTGATCCGCCGAGGAAGGGGTTAAGGGAAGCTGGGGAGTTGCTGGTGAGGAGCGGCGTTGAGAGGGTCGTTTACGTCTCCTGCAATCCCAGGGCGTTCAAGCTCGACTACGAGAACCACTTAAAGAAGGCCTACCAAGTCGAGGGGACGGTTCTGGTCGATATGTTCCCGCATACGCCGCACGTTGAGGCGGTGGTTGAGCTCGTGAGGAAAGGTTAACTATCAAGTGGATATCACTCCCACAACTTTTAAATAGTTGAACCGCAAGTATTATACTCATGAGTAGACAAAAGTTCGTGAACAGAAAACGCGAGCTGGAGTTCCTTGAGAGGGCATACTCCAGTGATAGGGCTGAGTTCCTCGTGATCTATGGGAGGAGGAGAATCGGCAAGACCGAACTGCTCCTCCACTTTGCGAGGGACAAGCCCCACGTCTACTTTCTGGCAACGGAGAAACCATACAAGAACAACCTGAAAGAACTCCAGAGTCTTTTGGCGGAGTTCCTTGGAGACAAACTCTTTGGAAAAGTGGTCTTTAGGGACATCGACGAGCTCCTCACGGCTTTTGCTGAAAGGATCGGCGATGAGAGGGTGATTCTGATAATCGACGAGTTCCCCCTGTTAGTTGAGCACTACCGTCCGGTCCTCTCGCTTCTCCAGAGGGCCTGGGACTTGAAACTGTCCGAAACAAAGATAATGCTCATCCTCTGCGGTTCAAGCGTCTCGGCTATGGAAAACGAGGTTTTGGCCTATAAAAGCCCGCTCTACGGGAGGAGAACCGGCCAGTGGCGCTTAACCGAGATTCCCTTCTTCCACATCGGGGAGTTCCTGCCCGGCTACACCGTTGAAGAGCTCGCCAAGGTCTGGAGCATAACAGGAGGGATTCCGGCTTATCTTCTCCAGTTCAGCCCGGAGAAAAGCTTCGACGAGAACGTGGTCGAGAGGGTGCTCTCCAAGGGTGCCTTCCTCTACGAGGAGGCGGAGTTCTTGCTTAGGGAGGAGCTCAGAGAACCGGCAAACTACTTCGCCATACTGCAGGCGATAGCGGCCGGGAGGAGCAGGTTTGGAGGGATTGTGAACTCAACGGGCCTCGACAAGAGCCTCGTGTCGAAGTACTTAGCAGTTCTCCAGAGGCTTGAAATAGTTGAGCGCGAAGTCCCGGTGACCGCAACGCTTAAAGAAGCAAGCAAGAGAGGGCTGTACTCGATAGCCGACAACTACTTTGCCTTCTGGTTCCGCTACGTGCTGCCGAACAAGGGCTATCTTGAGGCAGGACTGGCAGAGGAAGTATGGGAGCGCTCAAAGAGCGACTTTAACGCCTACATGGGTTCCGTCTTCGAGAAACTCATCAGGAATCCGGAAGTTTTCTTAAGGCTCACGGGCTTCCGCTTCATGAAACTTGGCAGATGGTGGCGTAGGGGCGAGGAGATTGATCTGGTGGCTTTGAACGAGCGCGAGAGAAAGGCGCTCTTCATCGAAGTGAAGTGGAAAGGCCTTAGCGAGCGGGAGGCGAGGAGAATTTTAAAGGACTTGGAGAGGAAGGCGGAGTTAGTTGACCTTGAGGGATGGGAAAAGAGCTACGGGCTCGTGGCAAAGAGTTTGAAAGGAAAGGAAGAGTTAAGAGCTGAAGGATGGCTTGTGTGGGACTTGGAGGATTTCGAAAGGCTTATCTCTTTTGAGGACAAAAGTTGAGGGGTGTGCCGGATGGTGATGATGCATAAGATCAAGGCAAAGAAGATCGTCCCTGGAAGGTTCGGCAGGAAGAAAACAGTAGAAGTCGACGTATATGCACCGTCAACAGATACGCACATATCGAAGATGGCCGGGCATGCAGCAGGCGTGTCGGATGGCGAAGTGGCCTATGCCACACACACCTCCACTATGGAGACAATAACGGAAGATATATATTGATAGGTAAAAAGAAAGGGTATGACGAGTTTGCATACGATGCCATAATAGGAATACTCGCGGGGATCGCAAGTTGGAAATACGGAGCGGAAAGATTAGAGAAAAAATACCGAGAAATACTGATAGGAAAGGGGCAAAAAACTGGCGATACATATTATGCAATAAAACCCGTAAAAAAAATCCGTAGTGACTTTGAACCGAACGCTAAAGGTACTGTTGTTCAGCTACCAAGCTTCGACGAATTCATAGAGAAGCATGGGGATTACCTCAAACTCATGCTGCTAGAAGAAATTCTCTCCAAGTCACCGAAGATAATACCAAAGGATGAGGAAAAGAAAATAGAGAAAACGATAGATATTGCAATAGATGCCGCGAAGAAGTTGGCAGAAACGTATGGAGATCCTGAAAATCTCGTCCACGTTGGCCTGATGAAAATAAAGCACGCGAAGGATGCACTCAGCGTTCTCGAATTCCTCAATCCCGAAAAGCACCCCTTGGACGTAATTGGCGATCACATAATCGAACTCAAAAAGATGCACCCAGAGGTAGTAAAACCGGAAAAGGTATACGGGAAAGAATGGTACGAATTCCTCAAGAAGAAAGGGATTGACCCCGACGAGCTTAACCCTGAGAAAAAGAAAAAGAAAAATGCAGGGGTGCAGAAAACCCGGGAGTCCATCTCGGCCGAAGCCCGCGAGCTCCTCGGCCTGCTGAAGGGCCTGAAATACGCCCGCTATTCGGATGACGCCGTGAGTGAAGCCAAAAGGGAACTCAAAGCCAAGCTGAACGAACTACTTCAGAGGCCCGAGGAGAACCTCGAACTCATAGGCCTTTACTTCACGGTGGGCGAGCTCATTGAGCAGGGGGACTTCGAGAGGGCCGAGGAGCTTTTGAGAATGCTTGGATGAACGCAAGGGTTATATTTCAAAGGGCCAAATATTAAACGGGTGTGGCGATGGAGACCGTAAAAATTGAGGTTCCCCGCGAACTGGAAAAGGAGGTTAAGAGGTACATAACCTCCCTGAGAAGGAAGAAAAAAATCATCAACGAGACTTTTGGGATCCTTAAGACTGAGAAGTCCGCCGTCGAGCTCAAGGTGGAGATTTATGAGGAGCTTTATGGTTGATTCCACCATCATAGTCGAACATTTAAAGGGCAACGAGGCCGCCAAGAGGATCATAGAGACCCTTGTGGAGTCAGAGGTGGATGCATACATCAACGGAACCGTGGCCTCGGAGGTCATTTTCATTTACCTGAAAATGAAAACGGGACGAAGCTATATCACTCTGAAGAGAAAACCGGATCTTGTGAAATCGCTCAACAAACAGCCAATCTACGATCTCCTTAGAATGTTCAAATTTGCCGAGACCAACGAGTTCATATTCTCCACGGCCGAGAGGCTGATAGACACTTATGGCCTACTTCCCAATGACTCAATAATTCTCGCCACTGCAATCTTTTACGGCTTTGACTACTTAATAACCTTCGATTCGGATTTCTTGAAAGCGGCCAGCCATGAAGGAATAAAAATCATTAGCTCAGAAAAAGAACTTGAACGTGCTCTGGAAGGCTAAACCGCCTTCCAGAACGGGTCCTTCTGGGCCTTCACCTTCGCCGTCATCTTGAGGGCCTTTATGTCGGTCTCGTCCAGCTCGTTCTTGAGCTGCTTGGCGAGGATTATGACATCGTTCTTGCTCAGGTCAACGTAGAGCGTCTCGCCGGGGTGTATGTGTCTGCCGACTATCGCGCCCTCGATGGCTATTGCCACTGCCTCGCCCTTCTTCGCCTCCTGGACGAAGTCGTTCTTGTTCTTGATAGACTTGATGACACCGACCTTCTCGCCGTTCTGCTTTATCAGTGTCACGCCGGGCCTTATCCTCCCCTCAATGACCTCAACGCCAACTATGGCCGGCTTGCTCCTCCTGAAGACGTAACGCTCGTCCGGATAAAGCCTGATGACCCCCGGGAAGGTGACGTTCTTGAGGAGCTCGCGCTTCCTCTTCTCCTCCTCCGCCTTGACCCACGCCTCGTAGTCTTCGATGAGCTTGTAGATGATGTTGCCCGTGAAGATGGGCACCCCCTTGGCCTTCGCAACTTCCTCGGCGTCTTCGTTGACTTTCACGTTGAAGCCGAGGACAACGCCGTACTTCTCTTCCTCCTCGCGAACGCTCAAAGCCTCCATGATGTCCGTCTTGCTGATGTTCCCGACGTCGGCCTTCCTTATTGGAATGTTCTTTTCTCCCAGCTCCTTGCTGAGTGCCTCAAGGCTTCCGAGGGTGTCTGCCTTGACTATCACACCGACCTTGCCGGTGCTTATGACAACGCTCTGTATCTGGTTCAGGATTTCCTGCTTGGCCTTCTCGACCTCCTCGTCGGAGCGGGCTGCTATGACCGGCGAGCCTGCGAGGGCCTCCTCAAGTCCCGGTGCGGCTATCTTTATACCTGCAGCGGCAACGACCTCATCAACCTGGTCGAAGCGGAACCTCGGGTCGCGTATCTCGTCGAGGGGCTTTGGCTTGAGAAGGGCGCGGATTTTGGTGACTATCGCCTTGTCCTTGCCGCCGACCACTATCGTGTCGTCCTTGTGGAGCGTTCCGTCGTAGATTATAACGTCTATCGTTGTCCCGAGGCCAAGTTCCTCCCTAACCTCAAGGATTGTGCCGCGCGCCGGGCCCTCGACCTCAATCTTGAGCTTCTCCTCCAGGTACTTCTGGCTGAGACCCGCGATAAGGACGAGCAGCTCGGGGACGCCTATGCCGTACTTGGCCGAAATCGGAACTATCGCCAGCTCGCGAGTGAAGTTCTGGACACGGTCAAAGCGGTTCGCCTGGAAGCCCATCTCGTAAAACTTGCCTATCAGCTCCCAGAGCTTGGTCTCAAGCTCCCCCTGGGCCCTCTGATCCTGCTTCTTGATGTTGACTAAGAACGGCTCGTCCTCCTCGACCTTCCAGCCCTTTATCCTGTCTATCTTGTTGGCGGCAACTATGAACGGCGTCCTGTTCCTCCTCAGTATCTCGATGCTCTCTATCGTCTGGGGCTGGAAGCCCTCGTTGATGTCCACAATGAGAACAGCCAAATCGGCCAGGCTTCCTCCCCTCGCGCGCAGGCTCGTGAATGCCTCATGGCCGGGGGTGTCTATGAAGAGCAGGCCGGGGAGCTTTATCTCGCCCTTCCAGAGCTTCATCAGAGGGCCGGCAAGCTGCTTTATGGTATCGATGGGAACCTCAGTCGCGCCTATGTGCTGGGTTATTCCGCCGGCTTCTTTGCCGGCAACATTTGTGCGCCTGATCCTATCAAGCAGGGTCGTCTTGCCGTGATCAACATGACCAAGAACCGCTATAATCGGTTGCCTAATCCTCTTCGTCATTGTCCTCACCTCTGAGCTTAACTCCGGCGGGGGCTTTTAAAGGGTTCGGCGGCGCAAAAATTAAAAACAGCCGTGGTAATTCTGTGCGGTGGTGCGATGATAGGGTTTGCGATCGGGACAGGGGTTGGGATGCTCCTCGCGTTCGTCTACGGCAGATTCAAGGGACGGGCGGGCGAGCTGGTGATGGCGGCGATGGCAATTCCGCTGTTCACCTACCTGACGGACTGGGTACTCTATGGGGGTTGGGAGATCCCCAATGGAGCCATCTTAGTTGTTTCAACACCCTTTGGTGAGTTTACCCCAAACGGACTTATGGGCCTCGAAACTTTCATGGCGACGCTCGTGGCGGTTCTTTACCTCTGGTTCCGCTCGAAGGAAAGCCTGGCAATAGACGAGATGACGGGGGCTTCACTTCTTATTTGGTATCTTTTAAGTATGGATATTGGATTATCCGCGAGCGTGAACTTTATGTTCTTTGTCCTCGGCTCGGCCCTGCTCGCGGTTCTCCTAGTGCTCTCAGACAGAAATCCTCTGCGCGCCCTTAAGGCGATTCCCTGCAGAGGAGAGCTCAAAGAATTGGTAAGTAAGAACGGTCTGGACTGCCTCACCGACGGGGAGAGCTACGCGATATACAAACTCGGGAAGGCCCTCGTGGTGGGCGGAAAGGTCATCGAGGAGTTCCCTCGCTGGAGGGAGCTGGTGGAATGTGTGCTGAGGGCCCCATCCGCAGGCACGAAGGATAAAGTTCTAGGCTACGGATTCATTTTCCTGCCTGCCATCGTGGGCGCCTCCCTAGGCCCCGGCGCGCTGACAGCGGCGGCGCTTTTCTCCCTGGCCTTCGTCTCAATGGTCATCTGGGGAAGCTACACCGTCAGAAGATCAAAGCAGAACACAGGTGAAGAGTGCAGGGAGGTCATGGAAGAATACGCGAAACTTTTCAAAAGGAAGGCTAAAGAAAAAGACAAGCGGGCTCTCGTGATCGACTAGCGCTCAAGGCAGTTCATGCTGTCAAGGTACTCCTTCTTTCCCTTTGCGTGGGTGTGGTAGAACCAGTCAGCAGCCTTGCAGTACTCAAATATCTCCTCGGGCTTGAAGTAGAGGTTTATCTCCCTCTCGGCACTCTCGGGGCTGTCGCTAGCGTGGACAACGTTGTAGATGGCATCGCCGACGTCGAGGCCGTAGTCACCGCGTATGCTCCCCGGTTCGGCGTCCTTAGGGTCGGTGGCACCGGCCATCTTCCTGACGACGCTTATGGCGTATCTGCCCTCAACCACCATTACAACGCTCGGTGCCTTGGTGATGTAGTCTATGAGCGGCTCGAAGAAGGGCTTACCCCTGTGCTCCTCGTAGTGCTTCTCGGCAAGCTCTCGGTCGATCCATATCATCTTCATACCGACGATTTTAAGCCCGCGCTTCTCAAAACGGCTTATTATTTCTCCCATTAATCCCCTGACAACTGCGTCGGGCTTGAGTATGACGAGTGTTCTTTCTATTTTCCTCTCGGCCATTGGCAACACCGAAGTTAGTTGACCGAGTAGTTAATAGGTTTTTTGGAAAGGCATCAACATACAAGAAACGCCGAAGTTAGAAACGGGAAGGAAAAGAAAGAAATCACTTTCTCTTAGCCCTCTGGAGCCTGGCCTCCTGGAAGGCCTTGGTCCACTTGAGCTTTCTGGGATTGCGTCCCATGAAGTAGTACTTCTCGCACTTGCCCGAGCAGAAGAACAGAACCCTGCCGTCGTTCCTGACGTACATCTTGCCCGTTCCCGGCTCGAACTCCTTTCCGCAGTAGGAGCAGACGTTCCACCTGGCCATCGCGATTACCTCCTAGCCCTGATCTCCCTGGCCTCACGCTCGGTCTCCCTGAGGATGACTATATCCCCGACGCGGACCGGGCCCTTGATGTTCCTCCTGATGACCCTGCCCTTGTCGCGGCCCTCAAGGACACGAACCTTGACCTGAGTAACGCCACCGGTGACGCCGGTTCTGGCAACGATCTCAATAACCTCAGCCGGGTATCCTTCGTCGCTCATTTCTCACACCCCTTAACCTAAAAATCCCTCGCACGGATGAACTTAAACCTTTCCGTGAGTGAAGGAAGGAAAAGGAGCTCACTTCATGAGCTCCCTAACCTTCATGGCAATGTCCTCAACGAGCTCGCGGCCCTTGCCGGGCTCAATTATGGCGACGCTCGCGGCCGGAACCTCGATTCCAGCGGCGGCGCCGAGCTCCTTCTTGCTCGGAACGTAAATGTACGGAATCTCCTTCTCCTCGCACAGCGGCGGGAGGTGGGCAACGATCTCTTCAGGGTCAACATCCTCAGCGATGACAACGAGCTTGGCCTGGCCCCTCTCAACGGCCTTGGTCGTCTCGTTGGTGCCCTTCCTTATCCTTCCGGTGTCGCGAGCGAGCTCAACAGCCTCAA
Organism: Thermococcus thermotolerans; assembly: GCF_024707485.1. Taxonomy (NCBI): domain Archaea; kingdom Methanobacteriati; phylum Methanobacteriota; class Thermococci; order Thermococcales; family Thermococcaceae; genus Thermococcus; species Thermococcus thermotolerans. Next base: position 222,225 of record NZ_CP102602.1, on the reverse strand, counting down.
GGGCCTTCTCGGCAAGCTCGGCCGGAACCTCAAACTTGACGTAGCTTGGCTTCGCCATCTTTCATCCCTCCGAAACCTCATCGTTCATCGAGTTTTGCGTGCTCAATTCCGGAGGAGGCTTTAAAAGGATTTCGATATCAGCAGCGGCCAAGCTCTTCATCCCCAAGAGGGTCAGAAAGAAAAGGAAACTCATCACCACAGGTTCTTTCACGCGGATTCCTTGCCGTAGCCCCGATATATCTCCAGGCTCCTCCTGGCTCTCGCGCGCGGTATCTGGTGCCCCATCAGAGCGACTATTCTATCGGCCTTCGCCTTTCCGTGGTGGAGCATCTTGGTTTCCGTCTTAATCTTCTCAACCCGGAATGTGTAGCCACCGACCTCAAGAACCTCGCCGACGACGAACTCTTCGTTCCTCGGCACCTTCACTTTGAATGCCTGGGTTACTCCCTTTGGCAGGTATATGGAGACCTTGATGACCTTCGGATAGGTCAGACTCTCGCCCCAGAGGGTTCTGACCTCACCTATTTCAGCCTTCTCCACACGTCTGTTCTCATCGAGCTCTATCCCAGTTATCCTGACCTCATCGTCTTCGGTTTCGACTATATCGCCAACCTTTATCTCCTCCCCCTCCGGCAGCTCGACGAAGGTTCTGAAACTCCTCTCGTGTTTGCTGACGATTAGGGGCACCCTGATGAGCTTTGGAAGGGTTACGTGCCAGACGTTGCCGCACTCATTGCAGCGGAGCGTCAGCTCCCTTCCCCTCTCCTTGATGACTTCAACGTCATCGCCACCGCACTCCGGACAGATAAAATACTCCTCCATGTCTCTCACCAGATGGAAGAAGAGGGGAGGCGTTTATAAAAGTATTCAAAAAGACAAATAGACTCGTCTTGTCTAAAACAAGTGAAAACAAAGAAAGACTCACCCAACTTTTATCATCCAAATCCAGCCAACACTGACCGTTTTTGAATCAAAGTACCAGTAATCTGGTATCGATGCCTCAAAGGTCACGTCGTACTGAACTTGAACTATTTTGTGCCAGTTTCCATCGTGCAATGCCACTTCATCAAAGCTGGCAACAGAACCAGCCATTGTTGAAAACGTATATTTGGCATTATCGGAATTCGGATCAAAGTAGAGATACCACTTAACAAGTTCTTGACTGGAATCTGATACAGGAACCATCTTGTATTTTGGTATTTCAACATTAAACGATACCCCAACTCCATATGCACCTAATTGTACCTGAATGCTCTTGTAGCCGTATTGTGTACTGCCAGGGGCTATCTCGCCAAGCTGTGGGTTCAATGATGGTTCCAAGTTCCAATACTGGGTTATAACCCCTTTCTTGGTTCTGTAACAGCAGTAATCAGGGTTCAGAGGATACAAAGAGTATCCCGGTTCACTTTTAAAGTAGGCACCATCACTAGATATTGCCCCGGATACCATGAAATACTCTCTAGATGGGTCAGGATCATTTTTAAGTGCTCGGTAGTGGACTTTTACGTAAACGTTTCCTGCCGGGGGGCTCAAAGTCTCGTCTTCTATTGGCCCAAAGTCATACCAATAAGGCTCAGAAGTTCCGGTAGGCATTATTATGTCCTTCTCTGTAATTGTTGTAGCTTTTGCTTCCATATTCTCAGGGATACCCACTTCTTTGAAGGTTCTGATATCATTTCCAAATTTCATGGGAGACTTGGCCCACATCTCAAGCTCTCGGTGAAGCTTGGCAATACCTCCAGAATAGTCCTTTGTAATCCTCTGGATTTTTATATTGACCCTTCCCTCGGGGGATACCTTTATGCTGTACCCTACAATTTTTGTCCCGGGCACATCTAGAGGAAGTGCATATACCTTATATCGTCCTGAGGTTGGCAGAGACTCAAGAGCTTTCTGTATTCTATTCTCAATATCCCTGGGAGTCAAAGGCCGTTCAGGACTTCCAAAGATAATGAATGCAGTATGGTTAGGAAGGACAACCTTTCTAAATTGTATCTCTTTGATTGTCGGAATATTATTGCCTTCCGGAATTCCGGAACGAGTACCCAGTGTTGGTGTACCGGAAACTAAAAAGAGACTACCGACCAAGACTCCAATCACGAACCAAACCATCCTCTGCCGCATTCGCCGCCCCCCAAAGGGTGATCAAACCTACCTAGTAACCGAAATATTTAAATTTTTCGCTTTGTAGTTACTAAGTACAAATTTTGGATATTGTCACATATATACGAGATTTAATAGTAAAATGATTTCCCAAGAAGCCACTGCCAGAGGGGGACGAATCTGATGGTTTTTCCCCAACCTGGTGAACGTCCTCGTAGTCCCAGGTTACAACGGTCAGTTTTTTACATCTCAATGACTCTGAGGCTCTTATGAGGGCTTTGAGTTCACGGCCCATCGTCGCGGAGTCATCAACATCGTAACTGACCTGTATAAGCTCAACAACATTAAACCCCTTCGAAACCACGAAATCAACCTCTACCCCCCATCGTCCCAGTAATGAACTTCAAGCCTTGGCTCAAAGTAGTGCTTCCTCCTCAGAAGCTCCACCGCAACTATGTTCTCTACTCTGTACCTCCTTGTCCTCAACACCAAAGGCACTCGCAAAGCCAGTATCTGCGAGGTATATCTTCGGAGTGCTCCTCAGCGACTCTACCTCGCTTGGGTAATACTTTCTTATCGGGATTACAAAACCCACATCCTCTAGGTAGGAGAAGTACTCCGAGGTCGTTGGTCGGCTCAGCTTTATGCCGGTAGAAGCAATAAGTGAGCTTTCTTATGGAGATTTTTCTGGCAAAGTTCCTCACAACAACCCTCATCAACCTCTTCATGGCCATCGTTTTCTCAACTCCGTACCTTTCAACTAGGTCGCGGTAAACTATGAGATCGAGGTATTCCTGAAGGGTTCTAATCTTTATCAGCTCAGAGGAATCCACTATCCCGGGAAAGCCTCCGTACCGAACGTACTCTTCCAAAAAACCTCTAAGCCTGCCCCTGCGTGCTTCTGTTAGTGGTTCGGAGTAATCAAAACCTTTGAAGAACAGGAACTCCCTGAACGATAGCGGAAACAGTCGAAAACTCAAACTTCTGCCTCTAAGAGATGTGGCTATTTCCTTGGAAAGAAGCTTCGACGAGGAGCCCGTTACAAATACCCTGGCCCGTTTTCTCTCAAGGAGCCTTCTGACGAACTTTTCCCATCCTTCAACTTCCTGAACCTCATCGAGGAACAGGTACATAACATCAGCGTCGAGATTCAGCTTGTAGTACAGCTCCACTATTTTGGAGAGGTCTCCCGCCTTCAATCCTTCCAGCCTCTCATCTTCGAAGTTGATGTAGAAAAGCCTTCTCATCGGCAGTCCCGACCGGAGGAGCTTCTGCATTGCATTGTACAGGAGGTGGGTTTTTCCTACCCGCCTACCTCCTCCAAGAGCATTTTAACCACATGGTAAACTTAACTTTTGATAACATAGACTTGGCCAGTTCTGCCTCACTCCCTCAGGAAAACCCTGTATGTCCTCCCTTCCTTCACGCGGGTTATCAGTCCTTTTTCCTCCATCTCGCGGAGGATTATACTGACTTTCGCCTTTGAAACGCCCAGCTTTTCGGCAAGCTCACTCTGAAGAACCGACCCTTCTCTCAGCATGGCGAGTATCTTCTCCTCGTCGCTCCTTAAATGGGTGAACTCCTCCTCGCGCTTCCGTTCGCGGTAAAGGATGTAGCCGTAAACGCTCCCGCCTCCAATGAGGAGACCGATAATGAAAACACCGACGTAGAGCCACGGTGAGGGTGGCTTTGGAACCGCTATCTCTCCGGAAAAGCCGACTATGAAGTAGAACTCGTCCCCCGGACGGATGTTGCTGCGCTTCCATTCGAGGAGAAGCCTGTCGGTTGAGCTCTCAACCCTGTCGGGCGAGGGGATTATCGGTGAGAGTATGGCGTAGCCCTTCGGGACGAGCAACTGCATGTGAAAGACCCCGACCGGCTGGCTGAACTTAACGTAGTACGTGAACTGCTGCTTCTCACCGTTCTCACTTATCATGCCGCGGGTTGTAAAGGCCAGATTTATCCGGGCGCTCTGGCCAGGCTTGATTGTGGGAAACGTCATATATACTGCATTGGTTCCCCCAAGGACTTGCCTGACGGTGACGTTAATTCTCTCCACAGTATTTCCCAGGTCCAGCACGGCGCTGGCATTCTCCACAGGGTAGTCTGTGTAGATAACGTACTGGGTAAGGTTGGTGTAGGATGTCACGTCTATCTCAATGGTTTCCTTGATGTTATCCGGGCTAACCACCTCAAAATACACCGCGTAGGCGTTTATCTCGTAGTCATATTCCTGGGCACCGACAAGCGGGAGGAAAAGGAGAGTCAGAATCAGGAATAACCCGATTACAGCTGACTTCCTTCCGAGGGATTTTTGATTTTTAGGAGCGGGCATACGTCCATACACTCCCTGCAGTGGGTGCACAGGTCGTAATCGACCACGATTTTCCTGCTCCTTGGGTCGATGCTGAGTGCGCCCTCCGGACACTTGCCGACGCAGACGCCACAGCCAACGCACTCATAGGCCCTCTTGACGAGGTAGTAAGCCTGCAGGGCCTCCCGAGAGTCGCTCGTATAGGCACCGTCTGGTTTAAATGTAACATCGCCCGCCCTTATGTAGTTTTCGCCTTCCTCGACCTCCCCCAGGATTGGAGCAACTTCCTTAATCCTTCTCAGGTTCACAACGGTGTTGAAGCGGGTCACGAAGCCGTCATCGGTCTCTTCGATGGAGTACCTCACCGGCTCCCAGGAACGGTCATCCCTAACCTCTATTCCCAGCTCCCTTGCTATGGCTTTCTCTCCCTTACTCAGCTTCTTCCACCGCCAGAAGCCGTAGGTTATCCACTCGTCGGGCATTCCAAAGCGCTTCTGCCAGACCTTAAGCTCCCCCTCCCACCTGGCCCACAGTTCGGGCTTCTCTTCCTTCAGTGTGTAAATTTCCGCCAGGGAGGAGCTCGGGCACAGGAAGCAGCCTATCCTGTCGAGCCTCTCTTCGTAGAGCGGGTTGTACTTGAGGTTCCTGCTGAAGATGTAGAGCCACACCTCAAGCGCGCGCCAGTGGAATATGGGCGATGCCCCGGTCTCGTTCGGCACCCAGGGGTTCTTCCATACCCTCGGCTGCTTGAAGCGTTTTATGCTCTCGTACTTCCTCTGGCCGACGAACATGAGCACTCCTTTGGGATAGTTCTCCTTTATCGCCATCGTTATGGGGCCGAGCTTCGTCACCTTACAGCACCAGCGATAATCGCGACCGGGCGGCGAGAAGACGTGGAGGGCGCGCCAGAAGGCATCCCCGGCATCGGCAACGATGAACTTAATACCCTTTGGCTCAAGCTCCTTCCTAAGCTCCTCGACGTATTCGAGAGTTTCCGGGAACTCTATGCCCGTGTTGTTGAAGAAGACGGTAAAATCCTCACCGAACTCCTCCAAAGCCAAGCCAAGAACGGCCAAGCTGTCCTTTCCTCCGGAGAATGCCACCGCAACCGGAAGGTCAGAGTAGCGGGTGGCGACCTTCCTCATGAAGCGCCTCGCTTCCTCTACTTTTTTCTCCAGCTCGATGGAGTTGGCCCTCAACACATCTTCCATCGTGGCCTTTCTGCCCTCGCGGTAGTTTACGCTCTTCTGCCGTCTGACCTTGACGCCGGTTCCGCGCTCCTTGTTGGTGAGCCCGGAATAGTCCTTCTTCGCTATGCCGGTCGCTACGACCTCACCGCTCTCGGAGACGAGGATTACGTCGTCGTTTCTCCTTATGCTCCCCTCAGCCTCGATTATGCCGACCGGCAGGAGGTTGGAGCCGTTGAGAATGGGCTCTATGGCGCCCTCATCGACGATTATCCACTTCATCATGGACCTCCCGAAGCGCTTCCAGAGGGCAATGGCACCCTCGACCTTTAAGCCCGGCTTCCACTTCAGCTCCAGCGGGTCGAAGCGTATCCAGCCGAAGACGTAGCCGTCGAGGATTATCTCGTAGGAGTCGTCCTCTCCAGGCGTTTTGTTGAGGAGGACGATTTTTCCCTCAAAGAGTTCACTCACGTCGACGCCGTAGTGCTCCCTGAAGACCGAGCGTATGAACTCGATGTCCTTCTCAAAGGCGAACCTTAAGTCGCCTGGAGGAGTGATGTTGAGGCGGAATACGCTCTCCTTTCCGTGAACGGCACAGCTATCTCCGATGAGCGGGACGTTGCACTTCTCACACCAGTAAACATGTGCTTTACCCAGGAAGACCGGCCTTCCCATTTTCTCTCACCGCGCTTAGAATGGAGCGGGGGTTTATAAATGCGATTGCTCGTGTAGTATCTCCCCAAAGTTTTTAAGCAGTTTAACTTCATGTCCCATGAGGACTCACTGGAGGCGATGGTAATGGCAGTATTCGCTGGTGCTGCGCTGGTGATACTGGGTGTTTTTCTTTTGATAATGCTCTTGCTGAGCGTAAAGGTTATCCGCCCGTACCAGAAGGGCCTCGTTGAGAGGCTCGGAAAGTTCAACAGGATTTTGGAGCCAGGGATACACTTCATAATCCCCTTCATGGAGCGCGTCAAGGTCGTGGACATGCGCGAGCACGTCGTCGATGTGCCGCCCCAAGAGGTCATCTGTAAGGACAACGTGGTCGTCACCGTCGATGCCGTCGTTTACTACCAGATACTCGACCCGGTGAAGGTCATCTACAACGTCAGCAACTTCCTCATGGCGATAATCAAGCTCGCGCAAACTAATTTGCGTGCCATAATAGGTGAGATGGAGCTCGACGAGACACTGAGCGGAAGGGACATAATCAACGCCAAGCTGAGAGAGGAGCTCGACAAGATAACCGACCGCTGGGGCGTCAAGATTACGCGCGTCGAGATACAGCGCATAGACCCGCCCAAGGACATTCAGGACGCGATGGCCAAGCAGATGACGGCCGAGCGTGAAAAGAGGGCAATGATACTCATCGCAGAAGGTAAGAAGGAGGCCGCCATTAAGGAAGCCGAAGGCCAGAAGCAAGCTGCCATACTCAAGGCAGAGGGCGAGAAGCAGAGGCAGATACTCGTTGCGGAGGGCCAGGCCGAGGCAATAAGGAAAGTCCTTGAGGCCCTTAAGCTGGCCGACGAGAAGTACCTGACCCTCCAGTACATCGAGAAGATGCCGGAGCTTGCAAAGTATGGCAACCTCATCGTGCCCTACGATACGGAGGCGTTAATCGGCCTGCTGAGGATACTCCAGAAGGTCAAGGAGACGCCACTACCGAGCCCTCCCAAGGGAGACAATCCAGGAAATAAGAGCGCATCGGCCAACCTCTCAGAAGACGAACTGAAAAAGCTTAAGAACCTGATGGAGTGAATTACTCCGGTGGTGGAGATGGATCCACTCCCCATTTCCCTTTTGATTCTCGGACTGCTCGTAATAGTCCTTGACATGATGGTGGCGGCATTTATAACCCCAATCGGGGTGGCAATGGTAGTCCTCGGCCTCCTGATGGGCTTTGGCGTGAACTTCACCGAGAGCTTTGTCCTGGCCCTCGTAGCTGCAGTTGTGGCTTACATCCTCGTCGGCAGGTACATAAAGAGGGACGTCCGGGATGCCGGAAAGGGCAAGTACACCTTCGAGCTTAAGGGCAAGCGTGGAAAGGTCGTCGAGATAGGCAGGGAGCACTACATAGTCGAGCTTGAGGGGGACAGGTGGATAGCCCTCAGCGAAAACGACGAAAAACTGAATATAGGGGAGACCGTCGAAGTCGTTGACGTTGACGGAGTTAAACTCATAGTGAAAAGGGTTCCGGAATAAAAACCGGAGTCAGCCGGGCAGGTATTCCCTGACCTCCTCCCACAGCTCCCCCAGCGTTTTCCCTATCCTTGTGAACAGGCCGTTTCTGTAAACCACTTCCCCGTTCACCATCACCAGCTCGACGTCACTGCCCCTCGTTGAGTAGACGATGTGGGAATACAGGTTCTCCCCCGGAAGGAACTGGGGCTTTCTTGCGTTTATCAGCACAAGGTCCGCGAGATAGCCAGGTTTTATCAGGCCCGCCTTCAGCTTCAAAGCCTTAGCCCCGCCGACTGTTGCCCAGCGGAAGACCTCTCTGGCACTGGCAACGTCAGTCCTTCTCCGCCAGACCTTGTTGAGAACCGCGGCAAAGCGCATCTCCTCAAAGGGATCCATCATTCCGACGGGGTTCGGGGAGTCGTTGCCGAGAGCTATGTTCGTGCCATTCTGGGCCAGCTCGATTATAGGGGCCATCCTGCCTTCGAGCTTCGCCATGCTCAGGGAGCAGTGGACGAGCGTGGCGCCACTTTTCGCGTAGAGGGGAACCTCTTTTTCACTCAGGTAGATGCCGTGAACACCGATCAGGTGATCGTCCAGGACACCGGCCCTTTCAAGGTACTCCACGGGCATTAGGCCATAGCGCCGCTTTACCGTCTCAACCTCCCCCATACTCTGGGATAGATGGACGTGAACTAGTGCGTTTCTCTCGCGGGCGAACTCCCCGATTTCACGCATCAGCTCAAGGGAAACCGTATTTGTGGCGTGGGGCGCCAGAGTCGGCTGGACAAGCTCATCCTTTCCGTCCCAGCGCCTGAAGAAGCGGAACCCTTCCTCGGGTTTGGCCAGTGGGAAGTCCACCGCGTCCATGACGGTCTGACCCACAAACGCCCTGATTCCAAGATCCCTTGCCGCCTCCGCTATCTCGTCCGCAAAGAAGTAGTGGTCGTTTATCGTCGTCGAGCCGTTTGCCAGGGCCTCCGCCATTCCGAGAAGGGCCCAGCGACGTATCTCCTCAGGAGTCCATTCAAGCTCCGCTGGCCAGATAACATCGTTCAGCCACTGCTCGATGGGAATGTCCTCGCCGAGTCCCCTGAACTTCGCCATCGCGACGTGGGTATGGGCGTTGACGAATCCCGGCAGAATCAGGTATCCCTTTCCCCCGTAGACCTCATCGATACCGTACTCACCGAGCCTGTCGACCGGAACGACGTCTCTGATTGCAGGCCCATCTATTACAACCGCAGAGTTCTCCCTAACGCCCTCCCAGTCCACGATGGTTCCGACAAGTGCCTTCATGTTCTCACCGCGAAAAATTGGTCGAGAAGTAAGTTAAAGCTTTGGGTTTACCTTTCCTCCATCCTGGCGGCTATCCACGCGAGGAGCAGGATAAACACGATCCCGCCCACAAAGGAGCCTCCGATGTAGATGAGCTTTTCTTTCAGAGAAATCCCTTTCTCGGAGGGCGTGACGGTTGTGTTGCTCTCGTTGCTGGGCACGGGCACTTTTATTATCTTCGTGACCACTTTCGGCTCACAGGTTGAGTTGGTGTTTTTCAATACTGAGGCGTTTCCGGGAGCCGGCGCTGGAGAGTTCTCCTCCACCGTTATGGTGGTGGAGTTGTAGAACACCCTCCCGTGGCTCTCAACCCCGGCTCTGATTTCATATTGACCGGGAACCAGCGGGATTGCGGTGATAGAGTACACACGGCTTTCGTTCGGGGCCAGTGTGTCCGTTTTCGTCAGCCACTTTCCATAGGCAGTGAAGTTCTCAGCTATTGAACCAAAACCGCTGGGAAGGGCAAGGGTGATAGTGAAAGAAAGCTCGGTGTTTCCGGTGTTTACCACGGTCACGTTTACGGGAATCCTTGAGCCAACGGTACCGTTCGGTGCCGACACCACGATGCGGTAGTTAATCTCGGCGGGGGCTACCTCTATCTCCCGTCTCTCGGAGCTGAAGCTTACCTGTTCTGCGCCGTAGCAGGAAAGGGCGTAAGGAGCGTGGCCGACAACCACCACACTGCCGAGGGCCAGGTTCCCCGCTTTCTCAGGAAGTATCCTGAGGGGAACTTCAACCGTCTTGCCCCTCGGAAGCTCCTCCAGATATCTCGGGTAATCGTTTAAGATGCGGAACCCGTTCGAGAGGTCGATGTTCAGCTCGACGTACCTTAGATCGCTCGGTCCCTCGTTCTTTATTATGACCTCCGCGTCGAATGGGGTAAACTGCGTGGCGTTGTTCGGAGCAATGAATGAAACGTTGAGGAGTGCCACATCGGTTACCTTTGGCAGTCTGGCCTCGTCTATGAACGCAACCACGTGGAGTTCTATAGCCCCGTCACGCTTTCTGAAGGCCGTCGCTCCCAGGAGAAGGCCGCCGTAGTAGAGTCCCGATGAGAAATTGCCCACGGATATAAAGCCCGACTTGATGACCCTGCCACAGGGATTCATTATCGAGATGTAGGCACCGTCGTTGAACACCTTGTCTATCCTGAGAATGTAGGGACCTAGCTTTTCCGTTTTCCCCTCTCTAAACCATCCATCAAAGGAAGGCAGGACCCTAACACGGATGTAGGCGCCCTTCAACCTTATGGGGGCTTTGAGGTACTCCGAGCCTACCAGTTCACCGACGTTTATAACCAGACTCCCCGTGTCTATCGTATCTCCAGGTTCGGCTAGATACTGCCTGCCGTTGACACGGAGGTCAATTATCTCCGTCAGCTGGCCGTTCTGAGAGGAGACCGTGTAGTTGTAGAACACAACGTTCCACTCACCGACCGATACGTTCTGACCCCTTCTCAGATATCCGTCGAAGAGAATCGGCATCGGCGTCAGCGATATCCTTAGGTTGTCAAAGGAGACCTCCTTCCCGGAGGGACAGTTAATCTCCTTCGAGGTGTTCCCGCGGGTTATCTGCAAAATCCCCCCATTCTCGCTCACGGACTTTAGGAGCAGTTCGTATTCACCCGCGATGAGCCTCTTGCCCTCCAGGAGGTATGGAAACTCGTAGGTTGTGTTCAGGTACGTGGCCTCGGGCGTGTATATGACGTCGTAAAGGGCGAACGAATAGTCATCCCACATGATACGGTCGCCGATGGGAACAACACGCATGCCCACGCCGCTAGGATACGCCAGCACCGAGCCATCCTTGAGTGATATGTCCTTGACTAAAACCTCGCCGCTCTCCGGCCCCATTTTGAGCGGAAAAGCCAGCCACCCACTTATTGATGAACTGGCCGCGGCCCCGGGTAGCAGAATGAGGGTCAGGACAAGAACAAGCAGTTTCCTCATGGCATCACCCCCAGGGTGCCTATCAAAACCGCCGAGAGGGAGGAAAAGGTCATCATCTTCCCCATTACAGCGGTTCCTATGTACTGGCCAAGCGCTGCCAGCCACACGAGGACAACAAAGTAGTAGACAGTAATCCCGATATGGCCCCCGTCCGCAAACTTTATAGAGAGCGCGGAGAGGAGGCAGTGGGTTATCAGTATCACAATCAGGATGTAGTTCGTTATCTCAAGACCGCTCTTGGAGGGAACGAATATTATGTTCTGGAGGAAGTCCCCCTGAATGGTCAAGTTCGAAAAGAGCTGGTTCATGTAAACCGCAACCTGAAAGGCCGCCGCGACGGAGAATGCAAAGGCACCAGTTATTCCATAAATAACCCCCCTGAAGCTGGCAACTGTCTGTGCACGCTTTCTCCTGAGCCTTATCAGACGCTCAAAGTTCCTTGAGATGACCATTCCAACGTAGTCCGGCTCGGCACCGAGTTTTATGCTCTTGTTGAATATCTCCGAAAAGATACCTATCAGCCAGCTTCCGGTGTCTATCGTAAAGTAGCGCCAGGACTTGCTGTTGTCTATCCTCATGGACACCCTGCGGTAGAGGTTCCGTATATCCCTTGTGAGGACTCCGAAGTCGTGGGAGCTGAGATACTTGAGCACGAGAGGGAGCGCAGCGCCGCTCGCGGCCAGAGACGAGCTGAGGCTCCTCATGAATGCCGGAAAGTTCTCGTCCTTTACCAGAATGGCCTTTTCCTCCTTCTCCAGAACCTTGCCAAGGTACATGAATGGAGAGAGTATTATGGCCACCTGGATGAGGGGAGGAATGTTGAATCTCGGCCGTATAACGAGAACAACAACGATAGCCGCGACGGCACTTCCTGCGAAGGATATCAAGGCAGCTTTAATGAACCGGGCCTTCCTCTCGGAGGTCATGGCGTAGTCGGCCCATATCTTGTCCTCAGGCATCCTGTACTTTATGACGAGCATTATTCCAATCTCAGTGGCAAGAACGAGCACGAACATGAAGGCGCTCAGGCTGACGATGTCCTGGCCGGTCAGTATCGGGCCGATGATTATGAAAGTCACCATAAAGACAACAGAGATTATCAGGGAGGAGTACACCTCCTTAAAGACGTCCAGGTCGTAGAGGGTTCCCTCGTAGAAGGTCTCGTAGTCGTCCATAACTGTTTTCTGCTCCTGAAGGAGATAGTCCCTGAGCTCAACACCGCTGTCGAGGGAATATGCAAGCCTGTCCAGAAAGTCCGCGAAGACCTTGCTGGGTGTCCTCCTGGCCAGAAACCTCAGGGCCTCAGGCATCCCCCTGTGGAGCTTTGCGATGAGGTAGTACACCTTCTTCATGTCGCTGGCTATAGGTTCGAGTATCTTTTCCGTGGCGAGGTTCCAGACCAGCTCGCTCCTGCTGACGTCGCTCGTAGAGAGAACCGCGAAGTACGTGGCAAAGTACGGGATCTTCGAGTTTATCTGCACCCTCTTGTTGCTTATCTTGGCATACGGATATCCCACAGCGTATATCAGGGGCAGGAGTGGAATCGCGTACAGAGCAAAGGTTATCACGTTTGAGAGGGTAACAAAACTCTTGAGCACTAAGACCGCGGCGAAGAGTGCCATGGCACCAACCAGGCTGGGCAGGAGCACTTTCCTGAAGTACTCATGCATCGTGATGCCGGACTGCGCCAGCACTCCAGCCTTCTCTCCCGGCATTCCACCACCTCACAGCCTGAAGCTCAGTCCCTCGATTCCCTTCTCGTAGAACGCCTTGATTTCGCGGTGCACGGCGTGGTAGTCCGTTATCCCTAGCTCCGCCATCCTCTTGATTATCCGCGCCCTCAGGAAGAGCTCGTTGTATATCTCCTTGGGATCCTCATAGCCTGCAACTTCGGCTATCTTCCTCTCCAGGATGTACGAGTTGTTCATCCCACGGAAGATGTGCCTGTCCGTTACTGAATCCCACTCGAAGACGTTCCTCGTTGCAACGCCACCGAGCTCCTCATAGTAGCCCTCAATCTCAACAACGCTCAGAACCCTCCTCAGGAACCTGCCGCGGACGTAAACGGCCTGCTGGAAGAGGGCTATATTGAGGTTGTCGATAAAAGTGACGGGGATGTTTATGGGGGCACCCGTGAATCGCTGTATCATCTTTCTTATATCGCCGGCGTGAAACGTTGCCATAACAGGATGTCCCGTCTGCATGGCCTGGAAGGCTATGGCACCCTCTGCTCCACGGATCTCACCGACGACGATGTAGTTTGGTCTTGAACGCAGGGCCGCTTTGAGTAGGTCGAAGAGCGTAACCCTGCTCTCTTCCGGGCCGCGCTCCCTTGTGGTGAGCCTCTGCCAGTTCTTGTGGGGCACTACAACCTCCGGCGTGTCCTCCGCGGTGTATATCTTGGCGTCAGGTTTGATGAAAGGGATTATCGAGTTGAGCGTTGTGGTCTTTCCGCTCGCCGTCTCACCGCAGACGAATATACTCATGCCGTATTCAAGGGCCAGCCAGAGGTAGGCAGCCACCTCCGCGGAGAAGGTGTTCCACTTGACGAGCTGAACGACGCTGAGAGGTGTCGCCGAGAACTTACGGATGGTTGCGCTCGGACCCTGGATGCTAACGTCGGGCGAATAGATGATGTTGATACGCGAGCCGTCCGGCAGGGTTCCGTCAACGATGGGGTTTTTGTCGCTGACCGGCCTTCCCATCCTCTCACTGAGGTTTTTGAAGTAGTCGGCCAATCGGAGGTTGTCGCCAAAGGTTATGTTGGTCTCCATCGCATCGAAGATCTTGTGGATGAGCGAGACGTAGTTAGCGCCTATTATGTGGATGTCCTCTATGTAGGGGTCGCGCATGAGAGGTTCGAGGGGCCCAATGCCAACGATATCCCTCTTCAGGAGATAGCGGAACTTTGCAACCTCTTCCGCGGTGAACGAGACCCTCTTGCGGCTGAACAGTCCTCTGCCAATCTTCCCAAGCGCCTCGTCCATGAGGTCATCCAGAAAGCGCTCGAACTCTTCACTGTCCTCTGGGATTCTCTTCTCCGGTGCGAGCTCCAGTATCTTGTCCTTAAGGATGTCGTACTTCTTCTCTTCCTCCGGACCGGTTATCCTCGGCTCTACAACTATGTACCTCCTCTCGGTGTTTATATCGCCGTAGATGTGGATAAATATAGGATCCCCTACCGGATAGATTATGTTTGGATACTTTATGTCCTTCATCTCCCTGCTGAGCTGGGGATAGAATTCTGGAAACTTGCCCGTCTTTTTGACGAACCGGTCTATGTACGTTCTCAAATGAGGATTCCGGGCCATTGCAGCTTCGATGCTGTCGCTGACGTTCTTCCCAACGGGCATGTCACACCACCGCGGCGATCTCGACTATGAATCCAACCCTCGGCTCAACCCTGAAGGGTATTATCTTCTGGAAGATCCCCATCGCGTTGTTGTACTTCACTATGGTGGCCGAGTTCTTCAGGTCTCCCCCAAAGACCTTCACACTGAGCCTGATGAGAAGGCTCGACGCCTCCTCCAGGATTTTCAGGAACTCCGGGTCTATGTCGGAGGGGTTTACGGTCATTATAGTGACCTTCCCGAGGGAGCTCAGCCTCTTAAGGTGCAGTGAGAACGCCCGTATCTCCTCCATGTCCAGCTCCGGGGGAAGAAGCGCCGAGAGGGAATCGATAATCATGACATCGCTCTTCCACAGTCTGGGCTCGCCGACAAACCTTGAGAGGAACTTTCTCCTGTCGGAGACCCCGACAAGCAGGGGGTAGAGGGAGACGAACATTAGTCGTCTTTTTATCAGCTCCTGAATTATGCTGTAACCGAGGGACTCCATCTGGTTTATGAATTCGGGGGTGGTGTACTGACTGGAAACGTAGGTCGCCGTGTGGTCGTTCTTCAAAAGGCCGTAGAGAAGCCTCTGGGAGAATATAGACTTACCCGTCCCCCTGTCCCCCTCTATCAGGACTATGCTCCCCGCCGGGATTCCCCCGCCAAGGCGCCTGTGAAGCTCATCGTGGGGTATCTGGATCTTAAGGAGGCTCCCCATGGTCATCACCCCACTTCAAACACGAGGGATTTTCTCTTTCCTGTCTCTATGACAACGGTGATCTTATGATAGCCGGGCGATGATATGAACGCGGTAGGGACGTAGATTTTACCGATATCGTAGGGTGCGAGCACCCCGGTTGGGTCGAAAGTCAGGTTGGCAGGGGGGATTATCGCACCGTCTATCATTACAATAACGGAGTTGGGGTCAAAGGAGAAGGAGTCCTTACCGACGTTGCGGACGTAGAAGATGTACGAGGAACCAGAAACGGGTATGTTCTCGGGATCGTTAATTATCTCAAAATTAGTTCGCAGACTGGTCGCCACGTCCTGGCCCTTCACAAGAATTCCGCTCGAGATATCCTGAGTGACCACGTACAGACCCCCGGCTACCATGCCCGCTACCAGTAGTGACACGATGAACAGCACAAGCTCCGAGACCACTGAACTCGCCATCGTTACCCCTCCACAGGGCAGTACCAGGCACTGCTAACCACCTGCGGGGATCCGTTGGTCGTGTTTCCGACCCACTTCCATTTTATCTTCAGCCCACAGCCAACTTCAGTGCTCACCACGAGGGAATACGTTATCGTGGGGTCCGTCTGGAGGTTCTGAACCGTTACGGCCGTCCACTCCCCCGGAAGGAGGTATTCCCTGCCGGGGGCCACGACCGAGGTGGTGGTCACAATACCATCGAAGATGTACGTCCACCTCACCGGCGAGAGGGTGCTCCCCCGGTTCGTGATGTTGAACGTGATGTCATAGAACCCGGTTCCAACCGTGTAGTTGTAGCCTGTGAGTTCGAGCTCGGATGTCTTTGTCCTGAGCACCATCCGGTTGTAGTCATCGGTCGCTTCATGAACCATCGAGTACGCGTTCTCGCTGGATACGTAGAGCATTCCGAAGGAAACCAGCATCGCTATGAGCAGCACTGCAAAGGCCGCCGGTACACTGACCCCCATGGGAATCCCCTAAACGCCGTACACGTCTTCCAGCACCCTTCCGATTACCCTCATTTCCCTCTCTATCGCGTCCAGCACTTCCCGGGTTATCCTGACACCCCTGAGCCTCTCGATGAAGAGCAGCGAAACCAGGTGATCCTGTATCGTGAGCTTCTCGTCCGGCCTCCAGTCCGGCTCTCTGTGGTGGGGTCTTATGCCCTCCGCGTATCTGAGCAGAGTGTTCAGCACATCCTCTGATATCCAACCGATCTGGTAGTAGAACTCAAGCACCTCTTCGAGGTTCTGCATCCCCACCCTGTCTATGAGGAAGCCCAGCCACTTCAGTGCCATCATTGTTGAGACCATGTCGTTGGGAATGTGTTCGAGCCTTGCCTTGGTGCGCGGTGGACTTACAAGGACATCCTTAAGCTCGGGAGGTATTTCAAATCCTCTGGTAAGCTCAAACTCCTTCTCCATGGGCTCTACCTCCGCTGGGTTTTGGGAAGGAGGCTCGGGGGATTGCGTCTCTTCAGCCACAGGGTTTTCACTGGCGAGGGACCCCTCACTGAAACCGCCGGCACTCCCGGCCCCCATGATTTCACCGAACTCCACAGCCTGGGCCCCTCCAGCTGGCTGGCTCTGTGCCTCACCCCACATGGGCTGATTAGCCTGCCGGGAAAGGTTCATCAGGTGATTGCGTATCTCCTCCAGATACCTGCCTATCTCATCTACACGGCTATCGAGTCTGGAGAGCTTCTCAATCTGGCCAGCATATGTACGGAGTACCCTGTCAACTATCCTGTCTACCTGCTCGGGGGTCAGGATGTCCCTCTTCTTCATGAGACGGTCTTTGAGGTCGTCAATCAGGAAGTTCGGAACCTTTCCCCTAAGGCGCCTAAGCCTTTCATCAATCTCAGTTTCGGTAATCATGCCCCTCCCTCCGACATGGCTTCGTATATCAGGTCATCGAGATCCATACCATCGATCACAAGGAGCCTCAGATCGGACTTTATTTGAGCAATTTCGGCCTTCAACCTCTCAATCTCCTCACTCAACTCCTGAATCTCGCCAAGGAGAGGATTAGCAGAATCAACATCCTTAAACGGGTTGATCTGCTGCGAAACTATCTCGTAGAGGACCATAACGTCCTTAATCACCTTATCCAGACGGTCTATCTCCTCGCGGAGCTCGTTAATCTGGGCTTTGAGGGTGTCAATACTAACCTTTATCCTGGGGATGTCGTTCTCGATCTCGTTTACCCTGGTCATCACCTGGGTCAGAAGCTCCTCTTCCTCCTTAGTCCTCTGGGGAGTTTCCTCCACAGCTTCCTCCAGCTCATCAAGCTTAATTATCTCCCTGTTGTCCTCGGACTTGTCCTCCCCCTCCTTTTTCTTCTTGAACTTGTTTTTCAGGTACGAAAACGACATTCCAACCACCCGCGAGGAGAGTTATGGAAAAAGGAAAGATGGTAGAGGCTTCACTTGAGGTCGACGATCTTGTCGGTGGTGCTGAGACCGTAGGCAGTCGGGGTGATGACCTTGGTGAAGCCCGGAGCGCCGAATTCCGGAACGACCCTGATGGTTATCGGGGTCCTCGGCTCAACACCGCCGAAGACAGCGGTGAGGTTGATGGTGAGCAGGGCTATGTCGCCGGTGGTGAGGGTCGGAATGTTCCCGTTGAGGGAGTTGTCGGCATCCTGGACAATGAGGATTCCAAAGTGGGTCCCATCAACCTTGGTGCTGTTCCAGGCGGCAGAGGTTGTGTCAAACATATCGCCACTTATAGGGGCCTTGGCGTTTCCATAGGAGAGAACGACCTGCTTCTGGCCGTTGTCAAGATAGATCTTAGTCTGGTTGAGGTCAATCGGAGTGCTTCCCGCGTTAAGGGAAACCTGGATCGTCATCAGGGTCATGTTGTTCGCGCTCGGAGCGTAGCCGGTCACCGCATCGATCTTTATGCCCGTTGAAACCTCCTGGGTGGTCTGCCTGCCCGTGGCTTCAGCCCTCTGCTGGAGGTAGCCGCTGGTGTTGATGAGAACTGCAGCAGCCACTGCAGCCACTAGAACCATGGCTATGAACACTATCAGGGTACCGATACCGACGGCACCCCTCTTTTTCCTCAGCAACTTCATATCCTGGCACCTCCATTAGGGATTCTGCAATATATCTTAGTGATCTTTGAATATAAATCGATTTTTTGTTGGTAATTATGTAGAAACTGGTGTACCTACATATGTAGGTTGATACTACTGCGAATAATTAAAGATATGTTGGGAAAATATCCAGCATGCTCTTGAAGGGTGTGAAGACAGGATGTCACACCAGACGCGTGACCAACAGAACAGACTTTCCGAGGGTGTCGACCTTTACATCGTAGGGGCTCTCCTCCACCGCGTGGATAACCTCTGCAGAGCTCGGGAAGCGAACGAATTCCCTCGTGAGGCTCTCAAAAAACTCCATGGCCGCTATCAACGGGTAATTGTCCCTGAACGGCTCTACTATGGCGAGCCTCCCTCCCGGGTTCAGGGTGCCAATGGCCCTTTTAACCGCTGCACCCGGATTCTCCAGGTACTCAAGGACGAAGCTCATCACAACGGCGTCGTAAGTATTCTTGACCACGAGCTTTCTTATGTCCATCTCCCTCAGGAGCACCCAGTCCATCCGGGCGTTTCTGACGCGGGCCTGTGCGATGCTCAGGAGCCCCGGCGAGAAATCGACTCCAACGTACTTCCCGTTGGGCCCCACAGCCTCCCCAAGCTCCACGGGGGAAACAGAGCCGCAGCCGAGGTCAAGGACCCTCACCCCATCTTCAAGGCCGAGCAGGTCTACGAGAAGCTGTCGGTATGTCCTGTTGAGCTCCATCAGCAGACGCATGTCCCAGAAGTCGGCCCCCTTGTCGAAGTCCATGAGTATCTTCGGGTGCTCAGCCGAGATAAATGCATAATCCGCCATTTTGTAAAGCTCCTCGACTATTTGAACCCAGTCCGAGAGGAGTTTTCCAGCGTCTTCCGCGCTTAGGTTGAACTCGTAAGAGAAGCCAGGCGTCCTAAGGAGGCCATCGGACTCCTCCACAAAGCCAAGGGAGACGTAGGTATCTATAAGCCTTCCAAGATACGTCTTGTTGGAGACCGGGATCACAGACAGCAATTCTTCACGGGGCACTCCCCCAGCGAGCCTGCGGAATATGCCGTACTTCAACCCGAGCCTGAGGAGATGTCCAAGGGATAAGTCGACAA
This sequence comes from Thermococcus thermotolerans, assembly GCF_024707485.1. Classification (NCBI taxonomy): domain Archaea; kingdom Methanobacteriati; phylum Methanobacteriota; class Thermococci; order Thermococcales; family Thermococcaceae; genus Thermococcus; species Thermococcus thermotolerans. The sequence continues at coordinate 202,931 of NZ_CP102602.1, read as the reverse complement.
TAGCCTCAAGGTTCCTGTCGAGTATCTCCGCCAGTGGGTTCATTGCCGTCACCTCATGTGTACCTCGAATAGTATGAGTGATAGGACTTCAGGAGCTTAACGACCTGCTTTCCGTACTCGGTGAGCCGGTAGTACTTGAAGCCCTTCTCGGTAACAACCTCCACTAGGCCAAGGCTCACGAGGGAGCTGTGGCCGTTGTACCTGTTTCCAAGACCGATAAGAGCACCCTTCACATTTGAGGGGTCTGATTTGACCACCCGCGCGATTTCAGAGAGGTAGGTGGGGGTGGGATATATCTCGTCAAGATAGAAAAGTATCCGCTTCCTCAGTTCGCTGCGGTTGATAGAGCGGATTACAAAGGGATCAATGAACATTTGAACATCCCCCCACCACTACCCCGCAATAATTGGAGACTCTCCAATTCTCACCAAGAATATGTTGAGCACAATACTATATAAGTGTTACTCTTTGTGAACTAATATGCCCTTTCAACTTATCAAAATGTAATTATTATCCCAGTAAATATTCCATTGTTGAAGGTTTATCCAGTTTGGATAAAAATTATCCAAGGATTGGATTACCCCCAACTCCTTCGAGGGTGCCCAACACTGGGTATTGTCATATTTTGGTGAGGTTCCCGCACTCCATGATAAAATGACAATCAAGGAGACAAAGGATTTAAATTAGGATTTTCAAACCTACACCCATGCCGTTGATGATAGTGGTCAAACACAGAATTGGGGCATTTCCGCTCTGGATAAATTGACGCTTTTCTTAGCCCAATCGCTACCGTTATAAAGCCCCCTTCAAAGCCTCTGGAGGTGGTAATGATGATTGATAAGGTTTACTGCGCCGACGTTCGGCCCGATATGGAAGGTAAGCGTATTAAACTCGCAGGATGGGTTTACAGGAAGAGAGAAGTTGGAAAGAAGGTGTTCATAGTCCTCCGTGACTCAAGCGGAATCGTTCAGACGATATTCAAGAAGGAGCTGAGCGAAGAAGCCTACGCCGAAGCAAAGAAGGTCGGGATAGAGTCCAGCATCATCGTGGAGGGCACCGTTAAGGCCGACCCTCGCGCCCCCACCGGGGTTGAGATTCAGGCGGATAAGATAGAGGTCATCCAGAACGTTGACTTCTTCCCGATAACGAAGGACGCGAGCGACGAGTTCCTGCTGGATGTCAGGCATCTCCACCTGCACTCCCCGAAGGTCGCCAGCATAATGAAGGTCAAGGCGACGATGATGCAGGCCGCTCGCGAGTGGCTCCTCCAGGACGGCTGGTGCGAGGTCTTCCCGCCGATACTCGTCACCGGAGCGGTTGAGGGCGGAGCAACCCTTTTTAAGCTCAAATACTTCGACAGGACGGCCTACCTGAGCCAGTCGGCACAGCTCTACCTTGAGGCGGCAATCTTCGGCCTTGAGAAGGTCTGGTCGCTCACGCCGAGCTTTAGAGCTGAAAAGAGCAGGACGAGGAGACACCTCACCGAGTTCTGGCACCTTGAGCTTGAAGCTGCCTGGATGGACCTATGGGACATTATGAAGGTCGAGGAGGAGCTGGTAAGCTACATGGTGCAGAGAACGCTGGAGCTCAGGAAGGGCGACATTGAGACCTTCAGGAAGGACTTAACGACGCTCAAGAACGCGGTTCCGCCCTTCCCGAGGATAAGCTACGACGAGGCGATAGACATCCTCCAGAGCAAGGGCGTCGAGATAGAGTGGGGAGAGGACATGGGAGCCGACGAGGAGAGGATTTTAACCCAGGAGTTCGAGGCCCCGTTCTTCGTCTACGGCTATCCGAAGCACATCAAGGCCTTCTACATGAAGGAGGATCCAAAGGATCCGAGGAAAGTCTTAGCGGCCGACATGCTCGCGCCGGAAGGATACGGTGAGGTCATCGGTGGTTCGCAGCGTGAGGACGACTACGATAAGCTCGTGCAGAGAATTCTCGATGAGGGCATGGACCCCAAGGACTACGAGTGGTACCTTGACCTCAGAAAGTACGGCAGCGTTCCGCACAGCGGCTTCGGCCTCGGTTTAGAAAGGCTCGTCGCATGGGTGCTGAAGCTCGACCACGTGAGATGGGCAACGCTCTTCCCAAGGACGCCGAGCAGGCTGTATCCGTGAGCCTGCTCCCACCACAACTTTTATAAAACTCCCCCAAGACCATTAGCCCGAGGGCCCGTAGCCTAGCAGGATAGGGCGCCGGCCTTCTAAGCCGGAGGTCGCGGGTTCGAATCCCGCCGGGCCCGCCATTTCCCAAAAAGCTATTCTAACGCCCTAAATGGAAAAGAAATAAAAGAAGGATAGAAACCTCACCGCCTCCTCCTGAGGAGGAGCGGAAGGACGGCAAGGCCTACGAGCAGGGCCGGCCCACAGATGCCGGAGTTGCTGGACTCTCCGCCGGTTTCGGTGGTCGTCTTCCCGAGTATCTCGTCCGGGCTCTTGCCCTCCACCATGAGCTGGGTCCACTGCTTGAGCCAGAGGTCGTAGTTCTTCTCGATCTCCTTGGGGTCAACGGTAACGGGCTCCTCCACCTTGACGGCATAGCTAAAGACCTCCGGGAGCTTGACGTTCCTGTTCACCGGGTACATCCACTGGTTGAGGGGAAGCTTCTCCTGGGCCTCCTCGCTGATGAGGAACTCGATGAACTTCTTCGCCAGCTCCTTGTTCTTGGCGCCCTTGACTATTCCGGCACCCTCTATCTGGAGGTAGTTGCCCTCGCTGAAGGCAACGGCTCCAACGTTGGTGTTGTTCTCGTAGTAAACCGTTGCCGCCGGTGAGGTGGCGTAGCTGAGAACGAGGGGATACTCACCCTCGCTGAAGGCTCCCCATGCCTCGCTCCAGCCCTTGACTATCTGGACGTCGTTCTCCTTGAGCCTTTCCCAGTAGTTCAGCCAGTCGTCGCCGTAGACGGCTATCGTCCAGAGGAGGAAGGCCATTCCCGGTGAGCTGGTGCGCGGGTCTTCGATTATCAGCTTGCCCTTCCACTCGGGCTTGGTGAGGTCTTCGAGGCTCTTCGGCGGGTTCTGGACCATGTCCTTGCGGTAGTTGATGGCTATGTAGCCGTAGTCGTAGGGCGTGAGGTGGAACGTCGGGTCAAAGCTGTCTATTATCCACTGGGGAATGACGTCGGCGTTGGCCGGCTTGTAGGGCTCCAGTATTCCGGCATCGATGGCCTTGGCCAGGTAGCTGTTGTCTATGCCCACCACGACGTCCGCCTGCGGGTTGTCCTTCTCAAGGACGAGCCTGTTGAGAACTTCTCCTGCATCTCCGATGAGGACGAGGTTCACCTTAATGCCATACTTCTCCTCGAAAATCGGGATGATCTCCTTCATCCACCACTCAATGCTGTCGTATGAGTAAACCGTCAGCTGCTCCTGGGCTTTAACGGGCTTTGCCGCCCCGAGGGCGCCGAGGAGCAGGAAGGTGAGCAACAGGGTGGCGAGCTTTCTCATTTTTCCACCTCCATGAACCGGTTTTGGGTTTTCATAAGGGGGTAATAGACGGGATTAAAAAGCTTTGTGCCCCAGAACTGTGTCCTAAAAAGTAAGGGGGAATGGAGAATGGTCATCCCTGCGGCAGGTGGACGCCCCCGGTGAGGTATACGTAGAGGAAGTAGGAATAAATCGCCAGCAGTATTCCACCGGTGAGCCTGTCTATCCTGCCCGTGAAGCGAAGGACAGCCGTCAGTATGGCCATAACCAGAAGGGTCAGGGGCAGCGTGAATGTGTAGATGGTGGAGTCGACGTATATCGGGTTTATGAGGGCCGCTATTCCTATGACCATGAGGATGTCCAGGATGTTAGCACCTATTATGTTGCCAACGCTTATGTTCGGAAGCCGTTTGAGGGTCGCCATGAGGGAGTTTGTGAACTCCGGCAGGGACGTGCCGATTGAGACCATCGTGAGGCCTATGACGACCTCGGGGACTCCAAAGGCCCTGGCCATCGTGACAGCGCTGTCCACCACGAGCTTCGCCCCGGTCACGACGAGAATGCCGCTCCCGAACATTATGAGGGCATCCCTCTTCGGGTTTCCGCGCCCGCCCTCGGGGAGCTCCTCAAGCGTCATGTGCTTCCGGTAGAGGTAGTAGAGGAAGCCGAAGTATATCAGTATCAGGCTCGCCCCGTCGAGGCGGCTTATCTTGCCGTCGTACATGAGCAGACCCGCATATGCTGTGACGGCTATCATGAAGAGGGAGTTCTTCCAGGCTGTCTTCTCCACATTCAGGGGGCGGAGCAGGGAAGACACACCAAGGATCAGGGCTATGTTCGCGAGTGCGCTTCCAATCGCGTTTCCCAGCGCTATGTCGGGCTTTCCCTGGTAGGACGAGATCGCCGAGACCGTAACTTCCGGCAGGGTGGTGGCTATACTGGCCAGAACGAGCGCTATGATGAACTCGCTCACCCCGAAGCCCTTCGCAACGCGCGAGGCGGCTTCAACAAAATAGTCGCTCCCTTTGATGAGCAGGACGAGGCCTAGAGCGAAGAGTATGATTTCAACTATCACTTTCTCCCACCAGAATAGGGCTGGAAAGAAAGCTTAAAAGTTTATTTGAACTCATGGGTTTCGCCTTTGCCCTCCATCTTGATGACGTAGTCCGCCGCGTTCTGGAGTGCGACCGAGAAGCCGGGCTCCACGCCGATGACTATGGTCTCCTTTCCCCTGCGCTTGGCCTCGTTGACTATCGGAAGGAAGTCGGCATCGCGGGTGGCAAGGGCTATTACCTCCACGTCGGAGTTGTAGATGAGCTCCATGGCCTCTATGGCTATCCTGACGTCGGTGTCGCCGGCGACTATGATGGGCTCAAGCCCCTGGTTGACGACGGCCTCTATGAGCCCCTGGGGAGCGTACTGGTTGAGGACTACCTTGGCGACGCGGAGCTTTCCAATCCTCTCAAGGGCGTCTATTATGTCCTCCAGCTTTATCCCGAACTCCTTCCTGAGGATGTTCGGGCCGTCGATGATGAGGCCTATGCTCCTCTTCTTCTTCGGCTTTTCCGGGGTGCTGACCTCCCTGACCTCCTTCTCCCCGCGCCTGAGAACCCTAAAGAAGCGCTCCTTCATCTCCCCTCACCGCCCTCAAGGATTATGGTGTAGTCCGCCGCGTGCTTCAGAGCCGCTGAAAAGCCCGGTTCGATGCCGATGACTATAGTCTCCTTGCCCTTTTCCTTGGCCTTGAGGATGACCGGCAGGAACTCGGCGTTTCTCGTTGCGAGGGCAATCACGTCGATGTTGGGGTTGTATATCTCCCTCATCGCCTCGACGGCGAGCTTGACACCGGTCTCACCCGAGACAACGATGGCCTCGAACCCCTGGTTGGACACCGCCTCTATGAGCCCCTGGGGAGCGTACTGGTTCAGTATCACCTTGGAGACCCTGAGGTCGCCCAGTCCCTCCAGGGCCTCAACTATGTCCTCCAGCTTGACACCGAACTCCTTTCTGAGGATGTTCGGACCGTCGATGAGCAGTGCTATCCTTTTACCGCGGCCTATCTTTCGTCTCATGGTTCCTATGCTCCTCATGCCATCCTTCGTTATCGAGATTATCTTCTCCCAGTTGCCGCCCGGCATAGGAGTCACCGTTGGAATGGATACACCAGAGTTACCGGGGAAACTACGCACCAATCCTATAAAAAGTTAGTTTAGGGTCACGAGATGACCCTCTTGTAGTAGTACCAGAGGCCCCTGATGATGTCGCGCACCTCTATCATGGTGAAGGTCTCGGTTCTGTCTATCAGCTTTGCCGCCTCCTCCCAGCTGTGCCCCTGGAGAACGCGGTAGATGAGGAGCCTTATCTGCCTCTCGTCGAGGTATGGCTTCATCCAGCCGTCGAGGAAGTAGAGCTTGACTATCGGCTTCACCGCGTCAACCACGGTGTCGTAGGTGAGAACCTTGCCCGTGAATGCATCGAGGCGCTTTCTCTGGACCTCCGTGAGGTGAATCGGATAATCCACAGCTTCGCCGAAGGGCGTCTCGAAGAGCCAGCGCGCTATCTCGGGCTCAATTTCGCGGTGGGTATCGCTCAGCCACTCCGTCAGCCTTATGCGGAACTCGTCGTTGGCCTTCTTGATGATCTTCTTCGCCCTCTCGCTTATCGGCTTGAGGACTATGGCGGTAAACTCACCGCTCACAGGGTTTCTCGCGGGGCTGAGATGAACTACCGCAAAGCCGTTCCGAACCCAGAAGCGGACGAGCTCTTCGCTCGCCCCAAAGCCCGAGCCGATCCAGTCAAGGCCTTTCTCCCTCGCCTCCTTCTCAAGGAGCTCAAGGGCTTTGCTTCCAAGCCCCATGTCCATTGCGTCCGGGTGGGTGGCGATGCGGACTATCCTGTACCCCCTCAGCTTGGCGAACTCCTTCGCCATGTGGTGCTTGACCATCATGTCCGGGATAATGTTGCCGCGCGGCTTGTAGCCCTTCGCCATCTTCTCGATGACCTTCTTCGGAATGTTGCCCTCCTCCGCTATCTGAATCGCCGTAACTATCTTGCCGTTCTTGAGGCGGAGAACCCTCGCCCTGTGGTGCGGCGCGTCCGCGAGCAGAGCAACGTCGCTCGGCCTGTTGCGGTAGTGGGCGAGGATGTAGATGCCGACGAAGTTTCTGAGGTCTTCCCTGTCGTTCTCGAACCAGTCGTCGAGGTCGGGCTCCTCGAAGTAGACCTCTTTGTTCTCTATCAGCCTGTAATCTTCCTGGGTGAGCTCAACGGGCTCTGCATCGAGGAGCAGAACATCGAAGAGCCACTTCTCTATCGGGTCGTTTTCCGCGTAGCGTATCGGCTCCTCCATGTGGAGCTCCCTGAACTGCCTCCGTTCCCTGGCCCTCTTCAGGAACTTAACGGAGAAGCCCCTTCCGGCCCCCTCGTAGCCGTGTATGGTGGAGGAATACACCACGCGCGGCTTGTTGAGGTACCTGTGGAGTATGGGAACGTGGATTCCAGCGGCCTCGTCGAGGATGTACAGGTCGGCGGTCTTTTTGTAGCCCTCAGCGGGGGGATAATACCTCAGGCCGATCTTCCTCGCGTAGAGCTCCTTGATTAGGCCCTTCTCCTCGACGACGTGCGGCTTGAAGCCGAGCCTCTGAAGGGCACGCTTGGCGAAGCGGAACAGGGCCTGGACGTTCTCCGGCTCGGGGGCTGTCACAACTATTCTGGTTCTCTTCTTGAGCGCCAGTGCGAGGCCTATCGCGGCTATTCCAACGGAGACGCTCTTTCCACGGCCCCTGTCGGCGGTGAGGACTAGCATGCCCTCCTCCTCAACCAGCCCTTCAAAGGCCTTAAGGACTTCAACCTGTCCCTCCGTGAGTGCCATCTCGTAGAGCTCACGCGGGAAAAGGGTATTCTCAGGAATCGGTACGCCCTTTCTGGCCCTGATCTTTGCCTGGGTTTTGTTCCTCTTCGGCTTCTTTTTGGCCTTTCCGTTCTCGGTGATGATGTAGATGCCCTCGTGCTCCGTGAACTTCCTGATGAGGCGCCTGTTGAAGCGCTTTTTGACGTCGTCTATCGTGTATGGCGGCGTGACGAGGCTCTTGTGGAAGCCCGTCCACATGTTCTTCCACTTCTCGAAGGGGTGGGCGAGTATGAAGATGAGCCCGCCGCCGCGGACGGTCTCGATAATCCTACCGAGGTCGTTGGGGGAGTAATCGTAGCTCATGTCCAGAATTAGCAGGTCGTACGTCCTTCCGAGGATGTCCCTGGTGTGTTTGAAGGTAACCGCTTTAACCTCGGCCCCCCCAGCCAAAAGGTCGAAGTGCTTTCTGAAGGCCTCGTAGCGCTTCCTTCCAAAGGTATCCTCTCCGAGTGCATCGGTTGCGTAGAGGACCTCGATTTTATCCTCGCTCTCATCGCGGAGGCGCTTTTCCTTGAGCTCATCGAGGATATCTCCGAGAACCCGCGCCGAAGCCCCCGCGAGAATTCCGGCCAGCTCGGCCTTCCTCAGCGTGTCCCCCTCTATGATTATCATTCTCCTGTGGAACTTCTCAAGCGCCTGAGCTAAAGCCGTCTCGGTGAGCCTGAGAACCGAGTCCTTAACCTTCTCGCCTTTGGCGTAGTCTCTCACTTCCTTGTCAAAGCGGACCTTGACGGTCACGGCCGCCACCTCCCGGATAAAAGGGAGAAGGGGGATTTAAAAAGGTAGCTCATAGTCTTTAAATTAAGTACTACAAATCAAATTAAATCATAGACAATCCCCATATAACCATCTTCTTTTAAGCGAAAGTGTTATATACGATGAGTGTAAAAAAGTTAATGCAAGAACCCGTTGGGGAGGGTCGATGCGGAAGCGTGCACTGCTGGCCATGTTTGTGGTTTTGCTGTTGATTGGGGCATACGGCGCCTACGTGGTCAGCTACCCCAAGTATCAAAAAGTGGATGGTTGTGTTAACCCGTTTGCCGTTGTGAAACCTGTAAGCAGGGCCCAAGAGAATTGGTCAGAGGCCCATGTGTTCTTCAAGCTCTCAACCACTAGAGACTTCTGGAAGCTGGCAAAGCCTTGGAACGTTGATTACTCTCACGTGAAGATTGTAAAGCACACAATTGAGTACAACGGGGAAGAGATAACAATGCTCGCCATGGGAATTCCATTGAAGGACAAGAAGCACGTGATAGCACTGTACGAGTTCTCAAAGCCAGTACAGGGAGTGAAAGTAAAGTCATATCTGTTTGAGATAAGAGACAACAATGTGACAATAAGAAAAACAACCACCAACGGGTATGCTATCCAAGTAAGCTCCTGTACACACGAATGTTCTAGCAACTCTGATTGTGGGTATATGGAGCAATGTGACCCCTATATTTGCAGTACGGATTGGGTAGGAGTTTACAAGTGCTGTGGCGAGTCATGCTGGATTTTCTGCCTTGGAGGGATAGAGAATCCATTATGTATCACATGCTTAACAACAGTATGTCCAATTTGGTGCATTAATCAAAACTCTGAGTTTGGAAGTAGATGCGTTCCTTTCCATAGGTGAGGTGATTGGAATGACCAAAAAGAGAAAATTCTTGTATTCAATGTTTTTCTCGTTTTTCTTTTTAAGTGGGGCAATATTAGATATCCGAGAAACAAATCCTCAAAACTGGGTGGTAGATAGTCTGATTCTCGTGATGATCACAACGGCAGTTACAATTGAATACTGGTATTTAAGTGGACTTCTTTTTTCAAAAAACAAAAGTAGGAGCTACGGAGTCACCATTATAATAACAGCAACTACAGCCGTACTATTGATCAAAATATTCCTTGGAGGGTATTCCCAACTAGTCCGTTATATAACCTTTGGGGCCATTATTAGTATTTTCTATGGGGTTTCTACACTAGTTATATCTAAATATGGAAATGCCTCAAAACACTGAGCCCCTTTTATTTAAATTTCAATCGAAACGCTAAGCTTTTATACGAAAAGGCAGAGATTAACCCGGTGGTTTCTATGACTGAGGGATTGGATATTAAAGACCTCGGAAAGTTCAAGCTCGTTGGGAACATTGATGCCTTCAGGAAAAGGCTCGTCTTTCAGGTGACGGAGATAAGCGTTGAGAAGGACGACTACTTCTCGAGGCTCTACCTCTACGACGGCAGAAAGGTTAGGCCCTTCACCTCCGGAAAGAAGGACTCAAATCCGCGCTTCTCCCCTGACGGGAAGCTGATAGCCTTCACCTCGAAGCGAGACAGGGAAAGCAAGGAAGCCGAGCTCTACGTCATTCCAACGGACGGCGGCGAGGCAAGGCTTTTAGCGAAGTTCAAGTATGGCATCAAAAACCTTCGCTTCACAGAGGATGGTAAAAGCATAGCGGTCGTTACTCCAATAGACGTCGAGAAGAAGCCGAAGGACGACGTCCACCTCATCAGGGAGATACCGTTCTGGTTCAACGGCGTCGGCTGGGTCTACGGGAAGAGAAGCGTTGTTTACCTCGTTGACCTTGAGACAGGCAGAAAGAGGCGCGTAACGCCGAAGAACCTCGACGTCTCGCAGGTTCGCTTCCACGATGGGAAGCTCCACTTCATCGCCCAGGAGGACCGTGAGAGAAAGCCCATGGTGAGCGATCTCTACGTCCTTGAGGGCAGGAGGGCGAAAAGGCTCACCCCCGGAGAGTGGAGCGTTCAGGACTTCATTCCTCTCGACGACGGTACGTTCATCCTCAAGGCAAACACGCGCCAGAGGGGCATTCCGACGAACACGCACATATACCATTACAACCCTGAGACGGGAGAGCTAAGGAAGCTCACAGCTAAACTCGACCGCTCGGCATACAACTCCCTCAACTGCGACGTCCGGGGAAGCCAGAGAGCAGAGCTGGTTTTTAGGGACGGCTGGGTTTATTACGTGGCAACGGATGGCCCGAGGGCGAACCTCTTCAGGGTAAACCTTGAGGGGAAAATCGAGCGTGTCATCGGCGGCGATAGAAGCGTCGAGAGCTTTGCCATTGGGGACTACATAGCCTTCACCGCCCAGGACGCGGTCACTCCGACGGAGCTCTACGTTCTCAAGGATGGAAAAGAAAAGAAGGTTACGGACTTCAACGGCTGGATTAAGGACTACAAACTCTCGAAGCCGGAACACTTCACCGTCAGGGCCAGCGACGGCGTTGAGATTGACGCTTGGATTATGAAGCCCGTTGACTTTGAGCCGGGCAAAAAGTATCCGGCCGTTCTTGAGATTCACGGCGGGCCGAAGACGGCTTACGGCTACTCCTTCATGCACGAGTTCCATGTTCTGACCGCCAAGGGTTTCGTGGTAATCTTCTCCAATCCAAGAGGAAGCGACGGCTACGGCGAGGACTTCGCCGACATAAGGGAGCACTACGGTGAGAGGGATTACCTTGACCTCATGGAGGTCGTTGATGAGGCCCTGAAGAGATTCGACTTCATCGACGGGGAAAGGCTCGGCGTCACCGGCGGCTCCTACGGCGGCTTCATGACCAACTGGATAGTCGGACACACGAAGCGGTTTAAGGCGGCCGTTACGCAACGCTCAATCTCCAACTGGGTGAGCTTCTTCGGGACGACAGACATCGGCTACTTCTTCGCGCCCGACCAGATAGGCGGCGACCCCTGGGGCAACACCGACGGCTACTGGGAGAAGAGCCCGCTGAAGTACGCGCCGAACGTGGAAACACCACTCCTCATAATCCACTCGATGGAGGACTACCGCTGCTGGCTTCCCGAGGCTCTCCAGTTCTACACGGCGCTCAAATACCTGGGCAAGACCGTTGAGCTGGCCATCTTCCCCGGCGAGAACCACGACTTAAGCAGAAGTGGCAAGCCGAAGCACAGGGTCAAGCGCTTGGAGCTGATAGCGGGGTGGATGGAGAGGTGGTTGAAGGATTGACTTTCTTTACTTTTCCTTGAGGAACAACACTTAAATATATGAATTCACATAATTCTGTGTGGTGATAGCATGCCCAACATAACCCTGTCAGTTCCCCCCGATCTTTACAGGCGTATGAAAAAGCACCCGGAGATAAAGTGGAGCGAGGTTGCGAGGAGAGCAATAGCGGAATATTTAGCGAAAATCGAGGCTGAGGAGCTTAGTTCGGACGAAGTGCTCTCCCTCCTTGGGGACGAGTTTAGAAAGGAGCTTAAGGAAACCCCAGTCGAGAAGTACGAGGAAGCACTCAAAGAAACGAGGGATGCGGAATGGAAAAGGCTCTCTACGACACGAACTTCCTAATCGATGCCCTCAAATCCGGTGAGAAACTCGATGGATACACAACGGTTCTCAACATCGTCGAGTTTCCGAGGGCGCTTGAGCTTGGCCTTAGGGTCATAACACCGGGCCTTGAGGACTATTTGCTCGCGATCAAGATATCGCAGGCGATGGTGAAGAGGGGAACGCCAGTCCCGGCGGTTGATGCCATCGTTGCGGCTGTTGCAATAAACCGGGAGCTGACGCTCGTCACGAAGGACAGGCACTTCGAGTGGATAAAAGAGGAGTTTGAAGGACTGGACCTTCAGAGCGTGTAATCAAGCACCCCTTTGCTTCCTCAATGTGCTCCGGATAGACGTTCTTAATCTCCGGGTGGAGGGCTTGATGACCCTTCCGACGAGCACAAAGAGCGTTCGGCTGTGGTTGGAAGCATCGCCCAGATTTGCCAAGGCTTCAGTAACAGAACTCCTTCAAAATTTCAAAACGCTGGATTTTTAAAGGGCGAGTTGAGATGGTAACCATGCTCGGGGTAATCCTGGCCTTCCCAGAAAAACGGTGGGAGAACTACACCCTTCCCGTTGCGGATGAGCCCGTTGTTAAGCTCACCGAGCAGAGGCTCCTCATGAGCAAGAGGATAGAGGATGCCATAACGGTGGTCAGAAAGGACAAGCTCAGGACTTATTCCCTTCACGTCTCGAATCCCCTTCCCGTTTCCGCGAGGAGCAGGATGGAAGCCCTCCTGAAGGCCCTCCATAGGGAGCCGTTCTTTCTGGCCGAGGGAAACATGCCCCTGATAATGCCCTTTCTCGTAAACTACATGATCGGACTCTTCTACGAGAACGAGCCGGAGGCGCTGATACCTGTCTGGAAGGACGGGACGGCGGAGGTTACGCACGCGGTTTACGATCCTGACGCCCTTGCCGATGCCATTAATGCGGCCCTGGCTGAGGGCTACCGGAATCTGGGCCGGGTAACGGAGTTCCTGGATTATGAACCGCTGTCCATTGAGGAGCTGGCGAAGAGGAACCCGAAGGTGACGCTGAGCTTTTTCAGGGTGAGGAACTCCTTTGACGTTAGATTCGCGGCCGAGACCCTCCGGAAGCTGTGAGGTAAATTCACTTTGGGGATTTCCCAAATTAATGCAGGAATACTTAAATAGTGTGAGACCTACAATGTATTAAGGGTAGGGCTCCACAGGTTCTTCTGCCCGGTTCGGACCAAAAGGAGAGATTTATTATGAAAAAAATTTTGAGCGCAGCGTTATCGCTGCTCGTACTGTTTAGTCTGATGGCGGTGTTAGGACCCACTACCGTTTCTGCAAAACCGCTGAGCGAATACAACGTGTTGATCCTTAAGAACGTGAACGCATGGAACTCGCCGGCGGTCGAGGACACCCTCACTGACATGGGGGTTCCGTACGATGTTATGACTGGCATTGAGCTTCAGAACAAGACAACTCAGGATCTCATAGACACATATGACATGATCATCATTGTAAGCGACCAGCCCCAGAGCTTTTACGACCAGATAGGACCCCAGATGGGAAAACTGGAAGACTATGTGAAAGCAGGAAAGGTTCTTGAGATTCATGCCGCCAACTGGGGATGGAACGGCGGGCTTTGGACGACGCCCCTTCCAAGAAACGTAACTATAATACGGAGCTATTCGAACTACGATTACGTGATAGCCAACAACACGACGCTCTACAGCAGCTACGCCAGTCACGGCTACTTCGTTGGCCTACCTGCCGATGCGGAGATAATAACCGTCCAGGCACCCACAGGAAGCCCAGACTACGGCAAGCCAAGTACCGCAATATACACCCTAGGAAACGGCAAGGTCTTCGTTACCGGCCTGACCATTGAGTACAGCGTTGCCAGAAGAGGCCCCGAATGGAAAGCGTTCTACACCGAGATGGTCATGAATAACCTCGGATATTCCCAGATGGCACCGGCTCCGGAGACACCGGTTCAGAGGGGAATAAACGTGATGCTCTTCAACTTCTACTACTACATCCAGTACCACAGGAACCTTGAGAGATACAACGCCCTGTACGAAGAGGCCGTTGCGGGAGGCATGGACAACGAGACCCTGGGACTGGCGACCGTCCAGAACGACACGGCTGCAGAATACTACGCCAACGCAAGCCAGTACGGCCCGGTTGTGGCGAACTTCCCGAGAATCTACATCTTCATAGATTTGAGAAAGGCAGCGCTTCATCAGAAGCAGGCGGTAGGAATACTTGAAGAGGCGATGGCGGACTGGTGACGCCATCACCCCAGATCTATTGCTTTTCTCACCCTGTCGGCTATCAAAACCGCCAGGGCGGCTTTTATAACATCCACGGGAATGAAGGGTAGCACCCCAAGGAGAAACGCTTTGTGAAAGTCTCCCGCGAGGAACAGGCCGAGTCTCAGCCAGCCGAGGAGGTATATGACCCCAACCCCGGCAAGAGAGCCGACAATCATTCCGGTTTTTCCCCCGGATTTTTCGGTTATATAACCCGCAAGAAATGCCGCTATGGGGAAGGCCACTATGTATCCGCCGGTTGGCCCGTAGAGGACTGCAAACCCTCCATGAAAGTTGGCAAATACCGGGATGCCCACGGCACCCATAAGAACGTAAACCAGCTGGCTCAAAAAGCCGAGTCTCGCCCCGAGAACGAGTCCGCTAAGGAGAACGAGGAACACCTGAAGTGTTACGGGAACTGGCCCCACTGGAATGCTGATCTGAGCCCCCACTGCTGTCAGGGCCGCGAAGAGACCTGCAAAGGCTACATCGCGTGCTCTCATTTGACCACCATTCGGGAGCACTTCCGTTAATCTTTAAAACGTTTTAGTTAACGAAAATTGGTCGCTATGAGGGGGATGATAAAGGACAGTCCGGTGAAGAGGGGAATACTGTCCATGATGAAGAGCAGGAGGATGGTATCAGGGGAGGAGATAGCCAGGGAGCTGGGTGTTTCAAGGGTCTCCATATGGAAGCACATTAAAGAGCTCCAGGCCCTCGGGTACGAGATAGAGACCACAGGAAAAGGTTACCGGCTCATTTCCACCCCCGAAAAGCCATATCCCTGGGAGCTTGACGTCAGGAGCTACTACCTTTTGAAGACGCCGTCAACCATGGAGGTCGCTGGGAGGCTCGCTGAGAGGGGAGAACCGGAGTGGACGTTTGTCATAGCGGAGGAGCAGACCGCAGGAAGGGCCCGTCGGGGAGGGCGGTGGCTTTCGAGGAGGGGAGGCCTGTACTTCTCGGTGATTCTGAGGCCAAGGATTAGGCTTACAGACGTTGGAAACCTCATGGAGCCCTCCCTCAAAGCGGTTGCGAGAACCCTCAGAGATTACGGGATCCCTGCGGAGGTTCTTGAGGAGGGGGTCTATACAGGAGGAAAAAAGATAGCGGGCGTCCTTCTGGAGGCGGCAGGGGAGCTGGATATGGTCCGATACGCCATCATTGGGGTTGGGCTGAACGTTTCCAATCCTGTGCCGGATGATGCGACGTCCATGGTACGTGTGCTCGGAAGGGCACCCACACTCATAGAGGTCTCCAGGAAGCTGTTCCGGGAACTCAAACTCTCACTGGGAACTTTTTTAAATCAGCAGTCGGAAGTTGAAAGCGATGCTGAGGGCTGAGAACGTCTGGCATATCTACGAGAACGGGAGAGAGGCGCTGAGAGGCATAGACTTCGAGATGGGCGAGGAGATAGTGGCTCTGGTGGGCCAGAACGGAAGTGGAAAGACGACGCTGGCTAAGCACTTCAACGGCCTCCTGAAGCCCACGAAGGGAAAGGTAATCGTCGATGGAATGGACACCAGGGAACATACCGTCGCCGAACTAAGCAGAATAGTCGGCTATGTCTTTCAGAACCCGGAGCACATGTTCTTTGAGGAGAGTGTCTTCAGGGAGGTTGCATTCGGGCCAAAGAATCTCGGTTTGAGTGAGGAAGAGGTCGAGAGCAGGGTAAGATGGGCACTGAAAACCGTCAACCTTGAGGGTTACGAAGAGAGGGCACCCTACTCCCTCAGCGGCGGTGAAAAGCAGAGACTGGCGATAGCCTGCGTCCTGGCCATGAAGCCGAAGTACCTCATTCTGGATGAACCAACGACCGGCCTGGACGCCAGAAACGCCGCAGGAGTCGTCAAGACCATACGCGAACTGAGAAAAGGCGGTCATGGAATACTCCTCATCACCCACGATATGGATCTGGTTCTGGAGCTGGCCGAGAGGGTAGTTCTGCTCCACAGGGGCAGGAAGGTCTTCGACGGTCCAGTGGAGGAGTTCTTCTCCCTCGAACTGCACGACTACGGGCTTGAAAAACCGGAGCTCCTCAGAATAAGCGAAAAACTCGGAATAGGGTTTGTTAGGAGCACCTCGGAGGTCATAAACGCCCTGGCGGGTGGTTCACGATGATATATCCCTTCTACTTCGAGAGGGACTCCCTGCTTCACAGCCTCGATCCGAGGGTCAAGATAATCGGGACCCTCGCCGGAATCGCCGCAATAATGCTCTACAATGACCCCCTTTTCCTGATCCCGCTGTTCTTTCTCACTCTCATATCAGCCAAAGCTCTCGGGAAAATTGAAATTAGGGAAGTGCTCCACCTTCTGAAGCCCCTCATTCCGATAGTCATTATAACCATTGTGATATGGCCCCTGATATACAAGCCGAGGCTTGAGGGGCTTCTCTTCGGCATCTCCTTCTCGATGCGCCTGCTGACCTTCGCCCTGCTGACGTTCATGCTTCTGATGACGACGAGCCAGCGCGACCTGATCCTCGGCTTTGTGAAGCTGGGTATGCCCTACGAGTTCGGTCTGACGATTTCAATAGCACTCCGCTACATTCCCACCCTCTACATCCTGACTGGCAACATTATGGACGCCCAGAAAAGCCGGGGATGGGAGGTGGAGAAGGGCAACTTCTTGGTCAGGATGAAGAGAATGAGCGCAGTCCTTATACCCCTTCTTGTAGCGTCCCTCAAGACTGCCCACGAGCTGAGCATAGCCCTAGAGAGCCGCGCCCTCGGTGCCACCAAGAAAAGGACGTTTCTCTATGACATCGAGATGACCTGTAGGGACTATCTTGCCATGACCGCCCTCCTGCTCCTCTTTGCGCTGGCGCTCTACGTCCGATACGGCCTTGGGCTGGGACATATAAGTATATATGACTAGAGCAGGGGCTTTATTAAGGAGTCAATCGGTATCGAGTGGTCACCCACTGCAGAGACGTAGTCGGGAGGTGCCTTAAGGACGGTCATGTTGAGCCTGTAGTGACCGCGGTAGGAGCTGGTTCTAAGAACTACCAAAGCTTCGAATATCTCGGGGAGGTCATAGAGGCGCCTGAATTCCGCGGGGAGGTCGAGTTCGTTGAGTTCTATAGTGGTGTGTCCAAGAACCAAGATAAGCCCCTTTCTGTCAACCAGTTTTCTAATCTCCACAATTCCCTCGGCGGAGCGGTTGAGAAGTGCCGGAAAGAGCGAGACCACCACAAGGGAGCCATCCTCAACGACGTTGAGCGCTTGGAGGAGTTCCTCAACGGAGTAGACGTTGCCTGCGTAGAGGTTCGAGGCGTCCTCAGCGATGCGCTTCAGAACCTTAACGGAAAACGACGCTCCAGGACCGATATGATAGACGAGGCCGTTCTCAAGGGCGTTTGCGACGAGGTGGTACAGAAAGACGGTCTCTGCGAGCTCATCGGCCGCTATCATGGCCGACATGCTCCCCTCGGCAAACGCGAGGGGAAACGCATCGAAGGGCTTCACATCCCTGGATTGGAGCTCGGCCGGTTTGAAAAACATAGGCATCACATAGCTTAGCGCGCTGGGGATATTTATACCTTACCCAAAAAAGAGAAACTCAGAGCGCCGCGAGTGCGCCGATTGTGAACATTCCCAGGAGCGCAAGGATTCCCATCACAAGGATGGCTATAATCCCCGAGAGTAGCCATGCCAAGAAGGCTCTGAGCCAGTCAGTATCGAACACCGCCTTGATGACCCATATGCTGGTTATGAAGGCCGCTATCGAGCCAAGGGGCCCAAGAACCGCCCCCACTATTGCACCGACTATCATGCCCAGTATTCCCCCTCCGACTATGGCAATCACAGCCCTTCCCACGGAGGCGTTTTCAATCCCCAGGAGTTTTGCCGCCATCCAGAGAAATATCGCCGCCACAAACAACGCCAGCAGAAAGGCGAATATCACGGTGGCTCCCATAGCCACCACAATTCCCGGCCCAAACATCGACATCCCCCTACATTTTTGAAACCTTCAAGTTTATCAGCTTTTCCTTTTTGCTCCCAAAAGACCTTTAAACAGGTATGGGGACTCATCTGGGGGTGAAAAAATGCTGGAATCCCTGATGGACTTTCTCTACCGCTACTTCTGGGAACCGATGTTCACGAGGAGCGGCTACAACCCGGTCAACACGTTCGTCTACGCCTTCCTGCTGGGGCTTGGAGTGATATACTCATATAAATATATAATCAAGCCCCTCCGAATAAAGGTCGACGAGAGGCTCTTTCTGGCGGTTACACCCATGGTAATCTTTGGCTCGACGGTGAGGGCGCTCGTTGATGGGGGAGTTCTCCCAAAGAATCCCCTCATACTGACCCCTGGAATATTCTTTACAGCCTTCATCCTGATACTTCCCGCCCTGGCTCTGGATTCAAAAATGGGTACGTATCCTAAGATAACCGTTGCATGGGGGGCGCTTCTGGCGCTCTGGGCCAACTACCTCCTTGTGACCAACGCCAAGAGCTGGGAGCCCTACGGACTGACCCTCATCCACACCGCAGTCAGCTTTGCCGCAGTCTTCGCGTTCTACCGGTGGAGGCCCTTTGAGAGGCTCTACCTCTACCCGGTTCTCGCCCACTACTTCGATATAGCATCGACCGTCGTGGCCATCCACTTCTACGGCTACCGCGAGGTGCACTGGCTGGAGAACATCCTGGTGAACTACCTGGGGGCGTACTCATACTACCCGTGGATAACACTGATACTCCTGGTGGTCTACTACGGGCTCAGGTACCTCGTGCCCGACGAAGAGGAGCGCTATTTCTGGTACCTCGCAATATACATCCTCGGATTGGGCCCGGCCATAAGGGATCCGGCCCAGCTGGTACTCCAGATAGGGTGATTCCCCATTTTACCCTTGCCGGAGTTTTTTGTTCCATATGGATTTTAACAATTCAAATTCATCGAGCTGAAGGTTAGTGACTACCCTTCTATTCACCCACGGAAGTATAAACTCAAGCTGAACTCTCTGAATTGGTTTTCCAGTTCCAGAAAGTACCGACGTGGATGTGGCTCTTGCCAACATAGCATCCGCGAGCACTATTGGAACTATCTGCTTGCTGAAAACTGGTTTCATAACGAGAACTATTTTGTCGGGAGATATGGGAAGAACGCTTTCAGAGAATACCAGTTCTTCTCTGCTTGTAAAGAACTCCTGCAACTGGGAATATACCTTTAAGAGTTCCTTTGCACTTTTATCTCTGAAAATCTTATGAGGAACTCTCTCAATCAGCGAAAAGACAAATCGTTCTCTCGTCCGAACCTTCGCATCAGCTATATGCATCAGTTCAGCAACTATGAGAGATACTGCACCGGCACCTTTTGGCCACACATGGATTTTTCTGGTATGCAGGCAAAGTTTACCAGTATTGGGCCAAACAAGGCAGGAATTAAACAACTTCACAATATTAAGGCCACGCTTCACCACATCACGGGAGAGTTCTGCTCTCAAGACTTTGAATGCATCCTCGGGAGGGGTTTTCAAATCAATCAGAACTTTTTCGTTCTTACCAAATCTTAACTTGTGAGTGCTCATATCTACATGCCTAGTACCCTCTACAATCAAATCCCTGAAACGCCCCATATAATTTTCTCCCTCGGACACTTCTACCTCTACAAGTTTCATATTATCCCCAAGCTCCCTTACCCGCTTTTCTATCAGAACGTTCCCTTTCTGAATAATTGCAGGGCTATGAGGACAACGATACAAGACAAACCAGACAACTTTGTCCCCCGTATTTCCTTTAACTATATTCCCGCAGTGTTTGAGGTACTCTTTTTCTCTGCTTACAACTAATACGCCCTCGTTTTCTCTCACTGACAGTACTGGAGGCATAATAATATAGCTCCCACTCATGGAATCAAACATGCACAATGGTTCGAACAGTAAGGCTATTTTCTCAATTAACAGGGGTGGATACTTACTTCCCACGGCATTTTTTACACTTTCAACGAAATCAAAGGGATTTATCAGATAATGTGTGATTGGGAGAAGCTTCAGAAGTAGCTTAAACTTATTGGGGTGCGGACGTGTAGGACGGAGTTCTACAAATCTCCAACTGGGTAGCTGATTACGGCATTTCCCTGAAGATACTCTGAAAAAATATGGTAACTCTTCAACATTCTTTGAATCAATTTTAAATTCTTGACGTACTCCGCTTTCAGGATGCTCCAAGACAATGACCATTTCCTGCCTCATTATACCCACCCGGAATACCTTGGTAGGAAGTACTAAAATCGTTTCTGCCCTCGTTAAGAGGAATGTTACTTCAGCTTACCCGCTTTACTGCGGATGGTTCTTCCCTCTTCAATCTCCCGCCTCAGAACCTTTGCCTCCTCTTCGGCACTCCTTACGCGGAAGACCCTCGCGATTCTCTCTATCGCTTCAAGCTTCCTCACAATGCCATCGAGCCAAGTAAAGACATCGCCCGGATAGACTATCAGCCCGTAGACCTTCCTGAAGTGCTCCGCTATTTGGGTTGGATGCCTCCCGTTCCTCCTCAGCTCGATTATCATGTTGCTGACCCGCTCCATCGCGTGCTCGGTGCAGTCTTCCTCGGGACACATGAAGAACTCCTGGTAGAGCATAAAGAGCCTCTCTGCGGCGTTGGGACTGAGCTCCGGAATGACCCTGTCGAGCTCCTCAAGGATGGAAGCGAAGCTGGGCGAGAAGACGTTGGCGCTCAACCTCCCCCTCACTGCGCCCTCAAGCTCCCTTTGGAGCGTCCCGCTTAGGTAAAGGTTCTCGAAGGGGAGGAGTTTGACGGCTATCCACCCGGCCGGCTTCTTTCCGAGGTTATCCCTTATGAACGCGGCCTCCTTTGGGAGGAGGAAGCTCATGCTCACGGCCCTCCCATAGGGCGTGACCTCGACTAAGGAGCCCTTAAGCCGGACGAAGCCGAATTCTTCAAGCTTTTCAAGGACTTTCTCGGCGTTCTGATTGGCACCGAGGCATTTGCTCTGAACCTCCTCGATGACGTCGAGGCGGTTGAAGACGCAGGAGTGGGCCAGAACGTTGTCCCCCTCAAGCTCGTCGCTCCACTCGACGATGACGGGTTCAATCGGTGCGGTGAGGAGCTTGAATGCAACTTCGTCCTCCGAGCTTTCCATCCCGGCAGAATACTTCCTCCCGGGCTCAACTATGAGGTAGACCTTCCCCTTCTCGTGGTAGAGGGGCCTTCCGGCCCTCCCGAGCATCTGATGGAACTCCCTGACGGTGAGCCACTTGTTGCCCATTGCGAGGCTCTCGAAGATGACCTGGGAAGCGGGAAAGTCAACGCCGGCTCCAAGGGCGGCTGTGGTGACCACAACGTCGAGCCTCTGAGCCAGGAACTCCATCTCGGTGAGCTTCCTCTGTCTGTAAGGTAAGCCAGAGTGGTAGGGCTTCGCTTTGACCCCCTTGCTCGTGAGGTAAGCGGCCAGCTCGTGCGTCCTCTTGCGCGAGAATGTGAAGACTATCGTCTGCCCCTTGTAGCCCCGCCGGGATTTTCTCATTGCCTCCGCACGGCAGAGAACCGCTATGTGACGCCACTTCTCGCTCTCGTTCCTCGCTATGATTATGTGCCTCTCCAGATCGACTGGCCTTTCGTCGTAGAGCACCAGCTTCAGCCCGAGTTCCCTGGCCAGCTCGTCAGGGTTCCCGACGGTGGCGCTCAGGCCTATGAACTGGGCATTTGGGTAGAGCCTCCTCAATCTCGCAATTAAACCGTCCAGCCTCGGCCCGCGCTCCTCGTCGTCTAGCATGTGGATTTCGTCTATCACGATGGTTCCGACGTTGCCGATTTTCCTGCCGGCGCGGAGGAGGTAGTCTATCCCCTCGTAGGTTCCAACGATTATGTCAGCATCTATGCCAGTATCGACCACAACCAGCTCGTCCCTCGTCTTAATCCTGCTCATCCCAACTCTTATCGCCACGCGGAGGCCGAGTTTGGAATAGCGCCGTTTGAAGTCATCGTACTTCTGGTTTGCCAGAGCAACGAGGGGGACGAGGAAGAGCATCTTCTGGCCCTTCATGGCCTTGGGAACTCCCGCCAGCTCGCCGATGAGGGTCTTACCGCTGGCGGTTGCAGATACAACGAGGAGGCTCTCGCCCTCAAGGAGGCCGTTCTTTACCGCCAGGCTCTGGACGGGGAGGAGCTCGTTAACGCCTTCAGCTTTGAGAACGGACTTAAACTTCTCCGGGAGGTCGAGCTCGTCAACCTTTACTTTTTCCACCCTGGCGTGCTTCGCCTTCAGCTCGTCCCACTTGGTTATCTCCGGGTGCCTGGTGGGGTCAAAGCGCGGGTCGAAGGCGTAGAGAACTTTATCGAGGTCTCTAAACCTGTCAAGGAGCTTCTTGGCTTGGTCGAACATGGCAACGCTCCTGAACCTGAAGCGGAGTTCCCTCTTCAGCTCGTCCTCTGCACAGCGCTCGCAGATGTACTCGCCGTGATATTTAATGCGGTTGCCCTCGGTAAGGACGGTCACCCTGCCGTCGAGGAGACAGAGGCGGCAGAGCTCGGCTTTCTCAACGCGCTTGTTCTGGAGCCTCCTCTTAAAGTAGTCCTCCCACTCGTCAGCGTTCACAAGGACGATTATTGCCTGACGGAGGAGCTTCTCGATCTCCTTGGGGTTGCGGTACTGACTCCCCTCAAGAACCTTGAAGAGCCTTCCCTCTCGCATTATGAAGCGGTATATAGCATCGGCCTTGAGGTTTCTCATCTGTGAGAGCTTTTCGGGCTCGTTCTCGATGAAGAATGCCTCAAGCTCGTTCTTCTTTCTCCCAGGTCTCACGACGAAGAGCATCCCCACTCCCTCGCCAAGCGATCAGTGCCTCTTGCTCTCACCGGGCACCCAGTTCTCCTTGAAGATATCTATTATAAGGGTGACTTCAACCCGCTCCAGGTTTTTGCCGAATAACCGTTTGAGCCTTCCGGCGAAGGCCTTGACCTCATCCGTGTCGTGGAAGCTCGCCCTCACGAGTATCTGTCTCTCACCGCTACGACGGTAGAGGCCCTGAACCTCATCCAGCTTGGCAACCCGTCTCAGAATCGGGTCGATGGTGTGGTCGTCTATGGCAAGTTTTAGCTCAAAGAACGCCTGAACGTATTCGTCGAGGAAAGCCGGGTCAACGATG
Organism: Thermococcus thermotolerans; assembly: GCF_024707485.1. NCBI lineage: Archaea > Methanobacteriati > Methanobacteriota > Thermococci > Thermococcales > Thermococcaceae > Thermococcus > Thermococcus thermotolerans. The sequence continues at coordinate 179,897 of NZ_CP102602.1, read as the reverse complement.
GCGGAGTAACCCTTAATTGCCCCGAGCTTCTCCAGCTTTTCTACCCTGTTCTTAACGCTCGCAGGGGACAGGCCAACCCTCTTCCCGAGCTCGGTTAGGGTTATCCTGCCCTCCTTCCGAAGGATTCTGAGTATCTCCCTATCCTTCTCGTCTATCCCCGGCATCGGTTCCACCAGCTAAAAGGGAAGGAAAAAAATCAGCGGGTGATTTTTATCTCCCGCATCAGCTCAAGCGGCTCTGGATTCCTCTCGAAGTAGTCCCTGACCGGCTTGAGGAGTTCGATGAGGTACTCGGCGACGGCGTTCTTGAGGTCGAGCGGGTGAAGCTTACCCTCGGCGAAGTCCTTCTTGAGCTCCTCAATGGTCGTGTAGGTAACGTCGCCGCCGAACTTGGCCGGGCGGTGGATAGTGAACTCGGTCGGCTCCTCGCGGAAGATTATGTACTCGGCCCAGTCGAGGACGGGGCTGTATTTGACCTCCCTGGCAGGGCAGAATGCCTTCCTGAGTTTTTGCTTTATCTCCTCCGGCGTATCGTGGATGAAAACGGCCGAGTAAGGCTTGCTCTTGCTCATCTTCATCTGGGTCTTCAGCTCCTTGAACTTCTCCTCGTCCTCTATCGGCCAGACCGGCGGCTCCTGAAGGCCCAGGAGAAGGTGGTGGTGCAGAGCGACCGGCTTGAGCTTCTCGCCGTTCCATTCGAGGGCGTGGTACTTGAGCTTCTGGGCAACTTCGATGGCTATGACGTGCGCCTTCCTCTGGTCCATTCCAGCGTGGGCTATCGTGACCCCCTGGTAGAAGATGTCCGCCACCTGCATCGCCGGGTAGATGAGCTTGGCAAAGTCTATGGCCTCACCCATCTGACGCCCCATTATCGTTATCGAGCGCATCATTCTCGCGAGGGTGACGTTCTTGGAGATGTCTATGACGGTCTGCCAGTAGTCGCCCTTCTCCAGTATCTCGCTGGCCAGAACGAACTCGACCTTCTCCGGGTCGCCGCCCATGACCTTTATGCTCTGCTTCATTCCCTCCTTGAAGTAGCTCAGCGCGACCTTCTGGATGACCTCAAGGTCTCCACCGAGCTTGTCGTTTATCCAGCTGTGCCAGTCGGCGAGGAAAATTCTCGTCTTGATTCCAGCCTTCTGGAGGTCGGCTATCTTTGCTCCGGCCATAAGTCCGGTTCCGAGGTGAATGTAACCGCTTATCTCGAATCCGATGTAGTGCTGCATGGGGACACCGACTTCAAGCAGGTGCCTGAGGTTCTCCTCCGTCAGGAGTTCTTCCGTGGGCTTCCTCTTGATAAGTTCTATTTTCTTCTCAATATCCATACTCACCACCTGAAGCGAAAACGATGCAAGCCTTTAAGGACTTTACGGAAGTTTTTCCAGGCTGTTAAAGTTCGGATTCATAAGATTTATAACTTCATGGAGCGTAAATAACCCGGTGATACCATGAGGAAGGCTGCAATAATAATGGCAGTGTTTGTGTTCTTTGGTGTTTTTGGTTTTGCCATGGCAAGTGCAACGACAATCGGCGTTGACCTCGCCCACGGCGAGAGCGACAAGGGACTGGCAGTTCTGACCGACAGGGACGGCAACGTCCTCGCGGAGGGAATGATAAAGACCCTCAGCGACTTCAACTGGGTCTACATCGGCGACCCTGCCGTTGCCGACACGCTTGGAATCCAGAACGTTGGGGACAAGATAACCTACGACGCTATTAAGGACGTTGACTTCCTTATCCTCGGACAGCCGAGCCAGGCCTTCAGCCCGGATGAAATACAGGCCATCGTCCAGTGGTGGAACGATGGCAACAGGATTCTCTGGGTCGCCGCTGATTCCGACTATGGAGACGGCCCGAACAGGATTGACTTTGCTGACACCATTCTTGACGCCATCGGCGCCAACCTGCGCGTTGACCAGGCTTCAGTTGAGGACGCAACCAGCAACGCCGGTGCCGGATACCGTGTCATCGGCCTCGTTAACCCCGACCCGGACACTCCCGAGAAGGACATGATAACCAAGGACCTCGCCAACGGCGGAAAGGTCCTCTTCCACGGTCCGGGTGTTGTCGCTTACTACGACGAGAACGGCGACTGGAAGCCCCTCCCTGTCGGAGGCGGCATTGAGAACATCTATGTGATCGTCACCAGCAGTAAGGACGGCCAGATCGTTGAGAACACCGACCCGGCTGCTAACGCTTACACTGCCGGCGACACCGGCCAGTTCCCGCTCATGGCAGTCCAGCTCTTCCCCGACATGAAGAACGTCCTCATAGTCAGCGGTGAGACTCCCTACGGTGGCTACGAGCCAATGTGGGCACCCGAGTACCACGGGGTCAAGCTCGACGGCCCGCAGTTCGTCTCCAACTTCATCAAGTGGGCAGTCTACGTCCAGGGCGAGCTCGGCAAGGAGACCGCAAGCGAAACGACCAGCGAGACCTCCGAAACTGGCAGCGAAACCACTGAAGGCGGTGAAACCGGAGGCAGCACCTGCGGTCCGGCTGCCCTTGTTGGCCTGGCACTCGTCCCACTCCTCCTCAGGAGGAGGAAGTGATTCCCTTCCTTTCTTTTGTCATTTGAACCATTAATTTTTTATTGTGTTTTGCCAACTTCAGCTGATTGACATAGCAGGGTGGTAAAAATGAAAAAGATCGTGTCGGTGGGTATAATCTTTCTTCTTGCACTCAGCATAGTGGCCAGTGGATGTATAGGCGGAGGGGAGACCTCCACAGGGACTTCTGGCGAGGGCATAACCCTCGTCGTCGTCACAAGGCACGATGCGACCATCCAGTACATGGTAAAGCAGGCCTTCCTTCAGAGCGACATAGCCAAGCAGTACAACATAAAGGATCTCAAGTTCATCAAGGTTCCGGAGAGCCTCTGGCCCAGCTACATCCAGAAGGGCGCCGATGTCGGCTGGGGAGGAGGACCGACTCTCTTCGATGACCTGTATAAAGCAGGCTATCTCGCTCCGATAACTGATAAGAAAGTACTCGACCTCCTTGGCAATCCGATACCGACCGAGCTCGCCGGAATGCCCATGGTTAGAAAGGACGGGGACAAGGTTTACTGGATTGCCGCGGCACTTTCATCCTTCGGTTTCACAGTCAATAAGAAGCAGCTCGCCAAGTGGAACCTCAAGATGCCCGAGAAGTGGGAGGACGTTGCCAGTGAGGACTGGGCTCTTGACCCACCGCAGTACGGCATAGCCGACCCGACGAGGAGCACCTCTAACACCAGGATATACCAGATCATCCTCCAGGCCTTTGGATGGGACCAGGGATGGCGCATCATGACACTCATAGCGGCCAACTCCAAGGTGTATATGGCAAGCGATGCCGTTAGGGACGCCGTCATCAACGGCGAGATTGCCGCCGGAAACACAATAGACTTCTACGGGTACACTGCCATGCAGCAGAACCCTGACTGTCTCTATGTCGTTCCAAAGGGAGAGAGCATCATCAACGGCGACCCGATAGCACTCCTCGCCAAGGCACAGCACCCCGAGGCGGCCCAGGCCTTCATCTACTGGGTTCTCACCGAGGGCCAGGCCGTCTGGATGAGCCCTGACGTCAACAGGCTGCCCATCAACCCGCAGATATTTGACATGAAGATAACCAAGATCTACGCGGACGTTATATTCAAGGGCCAGCACGAGGGTCAGACCTACGGCGAGGCCAGGCCAGCCCTCAAGAAAGCATACCAGGACGCCACCAGCGCCCAGGGAATCCCGTTCGATGACAAGAGGGCCCTCGAAACTGTGAGTGCCCTTCAGTACTACTTCAAGGCAACCCTCGTTGATCCGAACCAGCAGCTCCACAACGCATGGGTTGCCATAGTCCAGGCCTACAGGGACGGAAAGATAACCAAGGAGCAGTTCGAGCAGCTTAAGGACGAACTTACCGCGCCGATACAGTTCAAGGATCCGGAGACCGGCAAGACCGTCACCTTCACCGAGGAGTACGCCAAGAGCATCAACGACAGGATTGTGAAGGACAGGAACTTCCAGGACCAGCTCGTCCAGGCATGGCGCCAGGCGGCGATGGACAAGTACAACAAGGTGCTCCAGGATCTCAAGCAGATCACCGGGTGAGTTTGACATTTTTCTGGAAATTCTCCCTTTTTGCCTTTCCTAATTTCTATGTGTCCAGCGCAAGAATGCTTTGGAAACGTTTAAATATGGCCCTTGAGACCATGCGAGAAGCAAAGGAGTGTTGCACATACACAAAGAGAACGGGAGGTCGATAACCCATGAGAGTTAGCAAGTGGAGCGAGAGGCTCTTTGGAACGCCTATTTTCGACCCTGTTGTGACTGCGTCGTTCATGATACCCCTTCTGTACCTCGTGGCGTTCCTGATAATCCCCGTGCTGGCAATGCTGGCGGTGGCCTTTGAGTACAACGGCAGCTTTTCCCTCCACTGGTTCACGAGCATACTGACCTCGGATTACTACATCAGCTTCCGCCCCGAAGGGACGTTCTCGCAACTGATAACGATGCCCAACGGTGAGCAGATATACTACGTCCAGGGCGTGGACTTCGGCGTCATCCTGAACTCAATAATAGTGTCCGTCAGCGTCATGATACTGACGACGATTCTGGGGACGATCTTCGCCTTCGTCATGGCCCGCTACGACTTTCCGGGTAAAAACATCGTCAGAATCCTGCTCTTCGTACCGCTTCTCGTCACTCCGTTCGTGAACGTCTTCATCGTTAAGAAGATGTTCCTCCCGGACGGGCTCATCAACTGGATCTTCTATGACATCCTCCATGTGTTCCCGCACAGAATCGTTATCGACGGCCTCATCGGTGTAATCGTCGCCCAGACCATGACGTACTACCCGATAGTCTACCTCAACGCCTATGCCAGCTTCATCAACATTGACCCGACCCTTGAGGAGCAGGCGGAGAACCTCGGAAGCAGGGGGTTCCATCTCTTCAGGACGGTGACGTTCCCCCTTGCGTTGCCGGGAATCGCGGCCGGAGCGACCCTCGTCGGCATATTCAGCCTTGAGGACCTTGCTGCGCCGATAGTCTTCCAGGGCAACCCGCTCGCGAGGAAGCTCATGTCATTCCAAATCTACAGCGCGTTCACCAGCGGCTTCAACGTCGGCAGCCCACAGCTCGCGGCACTCGCTTTGATAATGCTCACGATAGCGATACTCATGTTCCTCGGTATCAGGAAGTACGTCAGCATGCGGCAGTACGCGATGCTCAGCAAGGGCGGAAGGTGGAAGCCCCGTGTGGCTAAGCCCAAGGGCTGGCAGGCCGTCCTCATATACTTTGTAGTCCTGCCGATGCTCCTCATCTCCATATTCCCCCAGGTGGGCGTCGTCCTTCTGGCCTTCAGCAAAAGCTGGGCCGGCACGTGGCCCGACGGCTTTACCACGGCACACATAAAGAGCATCATAACCCAGCCCGACATCGAGAGGGTGATCCTTAACAGTGTCATGTACTCAACCGTGGCCATAGTGGTCATAATCCTTCTATCCCTCACTGCCTCATACGCCTCCAGCAGGTTCAAGAAGAGCAAACTCGGCCCTGTGCTCGACAGCCTCGCGACCATCCCGATAGCGGTTCCGGGAATAGTCATTGCCATGAGCTACTTCTTCTTCTTCGCCAAGGTGTTCCCCGACACGCCCCTCGACCCGACCAACCTGCTCGGCTTCAACCCGGCCATGGTGCTGGTGCTGGCGTACTCAATCAGACGTCTGCCCTTCGCGGCGCGCTCCATCTCCGCAGGAATCCAGCAGGTTCACGTCTCGCTTGAGGAAGTTGCCCTCAACCTCGGTGCCAGCAGGTGGAAGGCCCTAACCGGAATCCTCATACCCCTGATACTCCTCAACCTCCTCGGAGGGGCAATGCTGAGCTTCGTCTACTGTATGAGCGAGACCAGCGTCGGCATCACCCTGGGTTCCATCAACCCTGACTACTATCCGATAACGGCAAGAATGGTCGAGCTCATGACCAGCGCCGTCGGAAGCGCCAACCTGGCAGCGGCACTCGGTGTGTTCCTCATGACGGTGCAGATCATAGCCATAGTCCTTGCCAACGTGATAACCAAGCAGAGGTACTCCTTCATAGGTCTCACATGAGGTGGTTGAAATGGTTGACGTCAAGCTTGAGAACATCGTTAAAACTTTCGGAGAAACGGTCGCCCTTAAAGGGATAAACCTCCACATAAAAGCGGGAGAGCTCTTTACCCTGCTCGGACCGAGCGGGTGTGGGAAGTCAACGACACTGAGAATCATAGCAGGCTTGGACTTCCCGGACAGCGGGACAATATACTTCGGCGACGATGAGGTCACATACCTACCATCCAGCAAGCGTGGAGCGGTGCTCGTCTTCCAGAACTACGCCCTCTGGCCGCACATGACGGTCTTTGACAACGTCGCCTACGGCCTCAAGCTCAAGAAGCTCCCCAAGGAAGAGATACGGAAGAAAGTCGAGTGGGCCCTTGACCTCGTCAAGCTCCGCGGTTTCGAGGACAGATATCCAACCCAGCTTTCCGGTGGTCAGCAGCAGCGTGTTGCAATAGCCAGAGCATTGGTTGTCGAGCCGAAGGTTCTCCTCCTCGACGAGCCGCTGAGCAACCTCGATGCCAAACTCAGACTTGAGATGCGTTCCGAGATCAGGAGGATTCAGCGCGAGCTGGGCATCACCGTCATCTACGTCACCCACGACCAGGAGGAGGCCATGGCGATAAGCGACAGAATAGCGGTCATGAACGTCGGCACCGTCGAGCAGGTCGGAACTCCAAGGGAGATATACGAGAGCCCGAGGACGGAATTCGTCGCTTCATTCATGGGCAAGACCAACGTCATCCCCGCCAAGGTCGTGGAGAGGGACGGCGACAAGGTCACTGTTGAATTCGAAGGAATAAGGCTGGACGGCCTCTATTACACTGAAAAGAGCGACGACGTCGTCATAGTCATCAGGCCAGAGAGGATAAAGCTCAAACCGGTCGAGAACGCGGTTTCATTCACCGGAACCGTTGACCTCGTCGAGTACTACGGCTTCTTCATTGAGGTCGTCGGCCTCTTCGGCGAGACGAGGATCATAGCCAGAACCATCAGCGACAGGGACGTCGGAGGGCTCAGGCCCACGCAACCGGTAACGTTCTATGTGAACAGGGACGACATCATCGTCCTGCCGAAGCAGCAGCTTTAAATTCCCCTTTTCTACTTTCCTTTGGTGGTTCCATGGGGCTCATTGACTTCTTCAACGAGGGTCAGATTTACGAGGTTCTGCTCGTCACGATGTCGAACGTAACCCCAGTAGGTGTCATCAGGAGGGGGAATAGACTGTTTTTCAAGCTCTTCGGGGGGAAGAGCGCAGGGGAGATAAAAGACCACCCCAGGGCCTCGATACAGGTAACCAACGACGTGGAACTCATTGTTAAACTCGCCCTCAACTTTCCGGCGGAGATTGAGTTCAAAGATAGGCATGGTTACCGCTGGATAGCGGGCCTTCCGGGTGTTTACGGGCGGGTTGAGTTTCTGGAGGAGCCTCATTATGACGAACTGGGGTCGACCACCGTTCTGAAGTGTAGCCTTATCCCAGTGGGTGAGATTGATGGTACCCTGCCGCCGAGGCCGATAAGCAGGGCAGACTTTCACCTCATTGAGATGGCGGTTCACCTCACAAGACTCCTTGTGGCAGTCAGGAAGGGAAAACTCGACGTTGCAAAGAGGCTCTACGATGATGTGATGTTGAACTACCTTATGTATAAACGCTTTGGTGGACGTTCCGAGGTTGCCAGAAGGATGATTGAAACCGCGAAGGCCAGTTTTGGCCAGAATTCCACAGAGACTCCTGCAAAGGAAAGCTTATAACCTATTTTTACAACGATGTTTTTGGTGATGCTATGCTGGGCAGGAAAATAATCCCCCTGTTGATAGCCCTTTTTACCCTGGCAGCGGTTCCAGCGAGCACGGTGTGGGCAGCAACTCCAGCCACCCCTGGAGACATCCTGATTCAGCCCCTGCCGGGAACGCCTGTGATAGGCATGCCGGGTGACATCGTGGAGATATATCCCGCGGAGGGCGTTACAATCCAGGAACTGCAGATAGTTTCAATACTGCACGGTCCGTATAATCTGGAGATCGTCGGAACGGAGAACGGGGTTGTCAAGGCTAAAATACCCGAAAACGTTGAGCCGGACGTCTACTTCCTCACGGTCAAGAGCGACAAGGGCGAGATCACGATCCCCAACGGCGTATGGGTCATGAAAAAGGCCCCGACGGTTCTCAGGATAGCCCAGGGCAGTGACCTCCACGTGACGAGCGGGTCGAAGATGGGATTCGTCTGCGGCGACTACTTCCAGAAGAGCCTCACTGGCATTCTTGAGTACTGCAAGAGCCCGATAGCACTCCACAGCTACACCGCAACCGACAGCTTCATGACCTACTACGGTATGGTTGGCCAGGATGGGACAAACGTCATAAACATCATCCTCGCCACTGGTGATGACGTCGACACCAACGGCGACAGGGCTGGTTATGAGCTTCTTGACAATACAATCCTCCACGCAACGGCCGCTGGAACTCCCTTCATAGCCGTCAAGGGCAACCACGACCACCCGCCGAAGTACTACAACAAGTACGTCGGCCCGAGCTACTTCTACAGGGTCATCGGGAACTTCCTCATCATAGGCCTCGACAGCCGCGGTGAGGAGAGGCACCCGGACATGGAGCAGCTCAAGTGGATGGAGGAAGTCCTTAAGAGCCACCCCGGCAAGATACCCATAATCCTCGTCCACCACCCCTTCTGGTACATAAGCAGGCTCAACGGTGGAGTGGTTGAGAACCTCACTGCCTTTGACGACAACGACTGGCAGCAGATAAAGAAGCTCGCCAGCTGGGACTGGGTTGGCAGGAACGGCGAGTACGAGGACATAGCCAGGTACTTCCTCCAGATGGTCGAGAATTACAACGTCAGGCTCATCCTCAGCGGCCACATCCACAAGGACAAGCCCGTCCTCTACATTGACAAAAACGGTGAGAAGCACTGGTTCTATGCACTCACCACCACCGGCGCCCCCGACAAGACCAGCAACCCGCCGAGCGAGACCGACAAGAAGCTCGGCTACACCAAGCCCAGCTGGTACGGCTCCCAGATAATATACGTCTACGACAACGGCACCGTTGAGTTCCCGTTTGTCAGCAACCTCTTCGAAAAGGACAAGCCAGTTTCGCTTCCGGTTCCGCAGAAGTTCATCGTCTTCCGCCAGGACGGAGAGGACGGGACGGCGGTTAAGTTCGTCAACGAGCTCGGCAAGAGCATAAGCGGCCCGATAGTCCTCCAGATACCTGCCGGAGCCAAAGTCGACCCCCAGGCGACCAACATAACCTACACCGTTCTCGGTGAGAAGGAGATAGGTGGAACATACTACATGCTCCTCAACGTCACCGTCCCGGAGGGAATCAGCCAGATAACCGTTGTCAAGTCCGCCGACACCAAGGCGCCTGAAGTCAAGGTCGGCTACCTCTCGCCCAGCAAGCCCAAGCCGGGGAAGGCCTTCAAGGTCTACATCAGCGCCAGCGACAACGTTGGAATCAGAGACATGAAGGTGCAGATAATAAGCGACGGCAAGGTTATAGCGGAATACCCGGCGTTCTCAATGAAGCCAGCGGAGGTCTCGGCCACCTACTTCACCGAGGTTCCAGGTGTTGACGCCAGCGAGTTCACCATCAAGGTCATCGCCACTGATTTCTACGGCAACACCGCCGAGACCACCTACACCGTCGGGGGAACGGCCAAGACGACCACCCCAACAACGAGCGCCACCGAGAGTACCACCGAAAGCGCCACCCAGGGCACTACCGGAAGCACCTGCGGTCCGGCTGCCCTCGTTGGCCTGGCACTCGTCCCACTCCTCCTCAGGAGGAGGAAGTGACCCTCCCCTCTTTTTTCCTGTATTTACAGTTCTCCCGGCACCTCCCATGGAAGAGTTTTTAAACCATCTCCATAAGCCCTCCATGGTGATGAAGGTGAAGTTCAAGGGCAAAGCCTTCGGTAACATCGTGAGGATGGAGTTTGATATCCTCACCCTCAGCGAGCTTAAAATAGATGATCTGCGAGACTTCGACGTTGATTCCATCAAGATAGAACTCAAACCAACCTCCTCGGGAATAAAGGTCATCGGCATATGGGAGGGTACGGTTGAAGAGGCAGGGGAGGGGATAAAGAAGGCCCTCTTGGAGAGCTACAAGCTCCGCGAGAGGATTCTTAACAGGATAAAAAGCAAGACCGAAGCTATAAGGAGTACCATGCACCAGCTCGGCTTCAAGGAGGATGTGGAGGGCTACGGAAGCGTGCTCAGGTTCACCAAAAAGGTCGGTGCGTATGAGATAGTGGTGGTGGCCTCCACCACCGAGGACGTGGTGCGCGTTGAGGTCTACGGCAACGACAAGAAGATTATCAGCCCCGAGATAGAGAGCATCTTTGAGGACGTTGAGGTCGAGGAGCTTGAGGTCTACGACTTCGAGGACAGCAAGGAAGAGAGGCTCGTTATAAACCTGGAGATCCCTAAGAACGAGGAGAAGCCGGAGAGGAAGATAGTGGAAGCAATAAAAATGATAGAGAACATGCTGATGACGTGATCATTTGTATTTGCTCTCAAGCTGGAGCCGCTTTAGCTTTGCCGCTATTCCTTTTATCGGTGAGGTGTCTTCGCTCAGTATTTTGCCTGTCTTTGTGTCTATCCTCGCATAGTAGAACTTCTCCCTGCCAGAAACCTTGATGTTTATGTATCCCCTGTCCTTGTAGTGTGTGAGCCTCTCCGTTGTTAGGGCTTCCTCGCCGAAGGTCTTCCTCAGGTGTTCGTGATACATAGCCTCAATGGCCATCTCCGTGAAGCGCACGTTTTCTTTGAGAACTTCCCCTGTGGTTCTGTGGAGAATCAGGGTCCCTATTTTGGTCTTTCCGGCAAACTCCACATTCCAGTTTTCATCCAGGGAAATCGAGTTTATTCCGGCCTCCTCATCAATCTCTCTGGCGCGTTCCAGGGCTATCTTTTCCGCCAGCTCCCGTTTAAGAACGCGGTCTACCTCCTCGACAAGCTTCCCGTCCCTGCTCAGCCTTATGGTTACCACGTGCCTGTCGTTCTCAGCCTTCAGTGTGTACTCCGCCTCGTTTCCCCCCACCGAGACTATCTCAAAATCTGGATACCTCTCGGCGACAAGTTCCTTCGCTCTTTCGGGAGTTATCTCCACGAGATAATCGAGGACGTCCCCCGTGGCACCGTCCACCTTCACGGTTGCCTTTCCGTCGGGGCTCTCAAGGGCCAGCTCAAGGTATTTGTGTTCAAGCACCCTGTGGGACTTCATCTCAAGATTCCTGAGCGGGAAGTTTGCCTCTATAACCTCCCGGGCGTTTTTGAAGGCCTCATCAGGAGAAGGAAGCTTTCTAATCTCTCTGTGCTGGCCGTTCGTCAAATCTACCTCAAGAATCGCTATGCCGTCAGCGAGGAGGACGTCTGCAACGGCCACCTTCCTACCCTTCTCAAGGTTCATGACCTTCCCATCTGGGTACACCTTCCTCAACAGCTCGTCCAGAGCCTCGTCACTCAGAAGGGCTTCGAGGCTGAGGGACTTTCCTGTGTATGCGTTGAAAGAGATCTCAAAATAGAAGCTCCTGGTTCTGCCGGAAATTTTAACCCTGTCCCCCTCCCGTTTGAGCCCCCTCTCAAGGACTTCCTCACCGGTCTGCTTGAGGATCACCTCCTTGGTTCTCTCCACGAAGTATTCATTAGGTAATGGTTCTATCTCGAACTGCACCTCACCGGTCTCCAGATTAACGGTCGCTTTTGCAGTGTTCTCTCCCACTTTTAGGTCGAGCCTTGCAAGCTTCGGAACGTAGACCTTTTTGCGCTCATGGATTGCTATTTTCCCCTCCACGACCCCCAGTTCTTTGGCGGCCCTTTCCTTCAGTATGAGAACAGCCTCGCTCGGGCTTATCGGGACCTCTATGAACCTCTCGGTGGCATGGATTGTTGAGCCGTCGTTGAGAAGCGCCTTGGTCACGGAGACGCTGAGCTTTTTATCCCCCGTTGCACGAAGGACAATCTTATCGCCCGAGAACACGACCGCCTTATCCTTCTGGTTGCCCCCCTCAAGGGACCAGGAGAATATGTACGCACTGGACAGGGTTACGGAAAGGGAGAGGAGGCCCATCTCGGAGGGCTTGACCGGATACTTGGAAGAAGCAAAGGACGCCACCTTTTTAAACACGTTCTCGGCAGAGAAGTCGTGGAGAAGGGGAGCATCGAGCTCAAACTCGTTGAGAGCACTCTTTTTTTCGGGCTTTTTTCTGGCGTTCTCAGCCATTCTCACAAGTTCCTCGGGAGGCTCAACGGAGTAGTTATGGAACAGCGAGGCCAGCTTCTCCCCGTCCCACGGAATTACCCTGCCCCGGTACTCGCGGGATATGAGAACCCTGGCATCTTTGGTGAACCCTGTGGTTGAGATCAGTATACCCTTGTCGGCCCTGTACTTGTCCACAAGCCCGGCAAAAACGTTGACATCCCGTGAAGATGCCAGCCCCTTCCTGTGAACTGCTATCACCAGCTTCTCCATTCCTGCTATGGGGTCGTCCCTTATGGCCACGATGTCTATTCCCCACTCCTTCTTGCTGGAAACCCTTTCATAGTCCCTGAACCCCATCCTCTTCAGCAGTTCGATTACGTTTTCGATGAGAACATCCTCTGGCGCGAGCATTATTATATCCTGAGTCCACGGCATCACTCTCACCCATGAAAGCGAAATCCTGCACCGGAGTATCCTTTGAATCTCATTTTATAAATCTCTTTCCCCGAAAATTCATTATCACTAGAAGTGTTCAAAATAAGTTTTTAACGGGTGAAATTTAACACCGCGATGGTGATGGAATGTTCAGGCTCACGGACTTCAGCTATCACGGCAGGACTGTGTTTCTGAGGGCCGACTTAAACTCTCCCGTTAAGGATGGGAGGATAATAAGCGACGCCAGATTCAGGGCGGTTCTCCCGACGATAATATACCTCCTTGAACACGGGGCCAAACTCGTCATAGGAACCCACCAGAGCAAGCCCTACAAGGGCGACTACATCACCACCGAGGAACACGCTAGGATCCTGAGCCGTCTCCTTGGTCAGGAAGTTGAATACGTCGAGGACATCTTTGGTAAGTACGCCCGCGAGAGAATCAGGGCTTTAAAACCCGGCGAGGCACTCATGTTGGAAAACCTCCGTTTTTCGGCAGAGGAGGTCAAATACAAGCCCATTGAGGACTGTGAGAGGACTTTTTTCGTGAGAAAGCTCGCACCGCTCATAGACTACGTCGTGAACGATGCCTTTGCAGCCGCCCATCGAAGCCAGCCGTCCCTGGTGGGCTTTGCAAGGCTGAAGCCTATGATAATGGGCTTTCTAATGGAGCGGGAGGTCGAGGCGCTCACAAGGGCGTACGGGACCGGGGAGAAGCCTAGGGTCTACGTCCTCGGTGGGGCAAAGGTGGATGATTCACTCCGCGTTGCTGAGAACGTTCTGAGAAACCGCCGCGCCGACCTGATCCTCACCGGGGGGCTTGTTGCCCACGTCTTCACCCTCGCCAAGGGCTTCCATCTTGGCGATGCCAACCTGGAGTTCATGGCAAAGCGGGGCCTCCTTGAGCTCGTCGAGAGGGCGGAGGGGATACTGGACGAGTTCTATCCGTACATCAGGACGCCAGTGGATTTTGCCATAGATTACAAGGGCGAGCGCGTTGAGATTGACCTGCTGAGCGGTGAGAAGAGTCTCTTCGACGAGCACCCGATACTCGATATAGGGTCAAGAACGGTTGAAAAGTACCGCGAGGTGCTCATGAGGGCGAAGATAATAGTCGCCAACGGGCCGATGGGCGTCTTTGAGAGGGAGGAGTTTGCGGTAGGCACGGTCGGAGTATTCAGTGCGATAGGTGAAAGCCCTGCCTTCAGTATAGTCGGGGGTGGTCACTCGATAGCCAGCATCTACCGGCACAACATAACGGGCATAAGCCACGTCTCCACCGGCGGGGGCGCGATGCTGAGCTTCTTTGCGGGGGAAAAGCTCCCTGTCCTGGAGGCGTTCAGAATAAGTTACGAGAAGTTCAGAAGAGGGGCATAGGTTCAATCTTTTTTCGTTTTCTCGTAGAGCCTCCTGTATGACCCTCTGAACTGGAAAACCATTATGACCGCATAGACGACTGCGAAGGACTTTAGGGGGAAGTGGCCGCCGAGATAATAATTCAACAGAGCTATAGTCCCGAGAACGGCAAGATATGTGGTGAGGACGTTCAGAAAAGCGGCCCTCGTTGAACCTACCCTGTAGGCGAGCCACACCCAGAGGGAAGCGTCGAGCCGGAAGAACCACCCGAGCTTCAACGGTTCCCGGGGATTAACTTCAACCGAGTAGATGTCTTCATCAAGGCTTTTTCTGAAGAAACGGGACAGAACCCCCGTTAGCACCAGGGCCAGTAGAGACAGAAGGACGAGGGTTAGGGAGTTAAGCACGGCTCCCGCTGCCATAAGAATCATGGATGAGGTGAAGGTCAGGTAAACGATAAGCGAGTTCCCCGAAAGCCTGCCCCGTCTGAACAGGTAGGCAGGATAGATGCCGAAGTACGGAACTGCCACGAGGAGCAGAATTGTTGAGAGAGCTACAACACCCATTCCGCATCGAGGTTTTTAGAACTTGAAAGATTAAAAAGGTTTCGATTGAAAAGAGAAATAAGTACATCCCTCAGTCCATCGTTGCCTTTCTGAAGCCGAGGGCAGCAACTCCGGCGAACAGCGCCGCCAGGCCGATGAGAACCAGCCAATCTGTGACGATTCCAAAGGTAGGCTCAATCCCGGCCAGGTAGTAGCGCGAGCCGTCGACGGCATAGGTCAGCGGGTTTATCTTGGCCAGCCACTGCATCCATTCCGGCATAGTGCTTATCGGGTAGAACGCCCCGCTGAGGAAGGTCATCGGGAGCATTATCATGGTCACGATCATCTGGAAGCCCTCCATGCTCGTCATCTTGAGGGCTATGGCAACACCCATGCCGGCTATCGCTATCCCGACGAGGAAGCTCATTCCAAGCGCTGGAAGGATTCCGCTCACGTTTAGGTCTGCCAGGAAAAAGCTGAGCGCGAGGATTATGACCCCCTGTATCATGGCCATGAGCGCTCCTCCCGTGATTCTCCCGAGTATCGCCTCAGTTCTGCTCGCTGGAGCCACTAAAATCTCCTTAAGGAAGCCGAACTGCTTGTCCCAGATGAGCGTTATGCCCTGCATGAAGCTCATGTTAAAGACGGTCATGGCTATTATTCCCGGAACGAGGTAGGTCATGTAGTCAACGCCGCCAAATATCTGGGAAGCAAAGGGGTTGTCGAAGACGCCGGCCCATCCCTTTCCGAAGAAGATGAGCCAGATGAGCGGGTTAATGAGGCTCCCTATAACCCTTGCGCGGGAGCGGGAAAAGCGCTTGAGTTCGCGGTATATCATCGTGAAGAAGACCTGCATGCCACTCACCTCCTCCTGGCCCTCATAATCATCTTTGCCACGTTTTGCTCGCCGCCCTCGTCCCTTATCTCTCTCCCCGTCAGGTGGAGGAAGACGTCGTTGAGGGTCGGCCGGTGGTAGGTTACCTCAAGTATTTTGACCCCGTTTCTCTCCGCAAGCTCAAAGAGCCTCGGCAGGGACTCCGCGGCGTTCTCAACGTCGAGCCTGACCCGCCCGTCCGGCAGGAGCCTGCATCCCCTGATAAAGTCCGCCTTGAGGCACTTCAGTTCCTCCCTTGCTTGGAGCTTCAGGTAGATAATGTCGCTCCCCACGAGCTTTTTCAGCTCTTCAGCCGTTCCTTCCGCTATTATCTTCCCGTGATCCATTATCGCTATCCTGTCGGCCAACTGCTCGGCCTCGTCCATGTAGTGTGTGGTGAGGAATATCGTCATGTTGTGCTCCTCCTTCATGGCCCTGATGTAGTCCCAGATATGGGCCCTCGTCTGGGGGTCCAGGCCTATCGTGGGCTCGTCGAGGAACAGTATTTCAGGCTCGTGGAGGAGCGAGCGCGCTATCTCAAGCCTCCTCTGCATTCCGCCGGAGAAGAACTTGACGGGCCTGTCCCTGAACTCCCACAGCTCAACGAACTTTAGGAGGCGTTCTATCTTCTCCTTCAGCTCATTTCCACTCAGACCGTATATCCTGCCGTGGATGAGCATGTTCTCGTAAGCGGTAAGTTCCCTATCAACGCTGGGATCCTGAAAGACTATCCCTATCTTCCTCCTCACGGATATTGGCTCTTTAACAACGTCGTGGCCGGCTACGATGGCCCTTCCAGCGGTCGGCCGGAGTAGGGTCGTCAGGACGTGGACGGTGGTGGTCTTTCCCGCTCCGTTCGGCCCCAAGAAGGCGAATATTTCGCCTTTTCTGACCCTGAAGGAAATCCCTTTGACGGCTTCGAAGTCGCCGTACTTTTTCACGAGGTCCTCAACTTCAATCGCACTCATGTCACTCACCTCCAAGAAGGATCAGGCGCAACTCTCTGGCGCATCCGGTGAGGAGCTCCCTGATCTTCGTCTTCTGCTCCTCGGTCAGCTCGTCAACGGACTCAAACAGCTCCCTAAAGGCGGCCTTCAGCTCGTCTCCTCCCAGTTCGAGGAAGACCCTGTAGGCGCGCATCCTACGCTTTGCCTCCTCAAGCTCCTCCCCGTGTTTCCCCAGGTACTTTCGGCCCTTCTCCGTTATGACGTAGGCCTTCCTGTCCCTCGCTCCCGTTCCGGCGACTTCGATGAGGCCGCTTCTCCTCAGGGAGGATAGTATCGGATACACGGTTCCGGCGCTCAGCCTTATTCCGTAGAGCCTCTCCAGCTCGGACATTATCCCGTATCCGTGCTTCGGCTCGTGAAGGAGGTCCAGCACGAGTATCTTCATGTAACCGCGAAAGTTCGGTCGCTCCATTTATCTCACCAAATATATCGAACGATATATTGCTTAAAAAGGTTGCGGTGGGAACGCTTATTACCTTCCCATACAATGATTCAGTGGTGGTGGCATGAGGGTCGTTCTGAGGCCCCTCTTCGAGGCCGAACTTCCGGCGGACTTCGAGGAAGTCATACGGAGCAAGCTCATGGGAATAGAGGTCAGGACCGGCGAGGACATTGAAGTGAACCTCCTCGGAAAGCCGCTGCGCTTCAAGGTTCTTCTGGCCGAGCCCTCGCCCCTGAAAGTCAAGGGAAACACGAGGATAGAGTTTTCGAGGGGAGGCATCGAGGTCGTTGATTTTGAGTTCGATGAACCCGTTAGGGAGGTAATACCCTTTGAGGGTGGCTTCGTCGTTGTGCTCGAAAGGAAGGTTCTGATTCTGAACCACAATGGGCAAAAGATTTATAGCGATGAGTTCGATGACCTGAAAGGAGTTAGGGCCTCCAAAGGAACAGTGGTGATAATCCATGGCGGAAGCAAAATCAGGCTCGTTAAGCCTTGAAAAGTTCACCTTTGATGAAAGCTGGGCGGAAAAGAAAAAACGCGCGGAAAAAATCGTCGAGATTCTGATGGAAACTTATCCGAGGGAGAAGCTCCTCATCGGCGATCCGTACAGAACGCTGGTACACTGCATAATCTCCCAGCGCATGAGGGACGAGGTGACCTACAAGGTGTGGAGGGAGCTTTTCAGGAAATACGGGAGTATTGAAAGGATAGCAAGAACGCCCGTCGATGAGATGCAGGAGTTTTTGAGAAAGAACGGCGTCGGCCTCTGGAAGACCAAGGGCGAGTGGATAGTGAAGGCTTCTCAGATAATACTCGAAAAGTACGGAGGAAAGGTTCCGGACGACATTAAAGAACTTATGAAGCTCCCGGGAATCGGGAGGAAGTGCGCCAATATAGTTCTCGCTTATGGCTTTGGGAGGCAGGCCATACCCGTTGACACCCACGTGAACAGGATAAGCAAGCGCCTCGGCCTGGCCCCACCAAGGGTTCCGCCCGAGAAGGTCGAGGAGTACCTCGCGGAGCTGATCCCCTACGAGAAGTGGATCTACGTCAACCACGCAATGGTCGACCACGGGAAGAGGATATGCAACCCGATAAGGCCAAAGTGCAGTTCCTGCCCGCTGAGGGAGCTGTGCCCCTACGCGAAGGGTCTGGTAACTGATGCGGATATAAAGGGTAAGGCCCGGGGTTAGCATCCGTAGGTGCAGTCCTCAAACCCATACAGACGGTAAACCGCCGGAATTTCTATTTTAATCTTCCTCTTCTCGGATTTAAAAAACCCGGTTCTTACGAGGTATTCGATTTCCAGCCTGAACCTCACCCTGGCCTCGATGGTATCCTCTCTATCGTTCCTCCGAACATCGAGAGGAATCTGAGGGGTGATGTCAAGGGGCTCGCCCCAGGTTGGCCTCAGCGCCTCCGCTTTGATAGCCTGCCAGATTTCGAGACCAGGAACGGGAGTCTCGGTCACCTCAAAACTGCCGTCCGGAGTTTTGAAGTACATAAACCCCACCTGTTTGGGGAATATCGGATCCACCGAGACGTTGCTCACGTTCTCCACCACGAAGAGAACCCGCCTTATAGCAACAGACTCATCCCTTGGCCTGAGCTGGATGATAAACTCACCCGACATCGGAAAATCGTCACAGCCAACGTTCCTCATGGCGGCCGGAGAATAGGAGAACACTATGAAGAGGTCACCCCTGTTTCTGAAGGAGTAGAAGCCCACCAACTTCTCCCCGCCCAGGATGCACGAGAGGTCGCTCACGTTGATGTTAAAGGTCCAAGTGTCCAGTGTGACATCACTTATCTGGCCAGAGAAGGAGACCGTCCTCTCATGAAGCCAGAACATAGAATACGTCAAAAGTACCGTCACCAGCAGTCCAAGCAGGAACGCCTTGTCCCTCTGCGTCGGCATATGAATGGAAACTACAGAAAATAATAAAAAGTTCTCGAATCTGAAGGGTTATTCCTCCTCCACTTCTTCTCCGGCCAGCTTCCTCAGCCTGTCGAGGTCGGAGCCAACCGCTATGAGGACATCGCCCTCCTTTATGACGTCGCTTCTTCCCGGGTTGTAGATGTACCTGCTCCCGCGCTTTATGGCGAGAATCCTCGTCCCAATCTTGCTCGGGAGCTTGAGCTGTTCGAGTGTCCTGCCGTGGAGGATGGAACCCTTCCTGACGGTTACCCTGCCGAGCTCCTCCTCAGTGTCCTCCATTATCTTCCTGATTATCGGGTGAGGCTCGACGTCGCGGAGGACGAGGTCGGATATCTTGTATGCCGCGTCGCTTATCTGCTCGTTTATCTCGGCCATGTCTATAACGCTGAGGAGCTTTTCGGGATCATCCTCCTTTTTGGCGAGCCTCAGGGCGAGCCTTTTGACCTTGAGCGTCAGCTCGTCCATGCGCTCTTCAAGGAGGTAGACCTCCTCGGCTATGTCCTCGCTGTTGTACATGACGGACGAGAAGGCGAGGTCGACCATGAGCGATGACAGGTCCTTCATCTCTATGAGGCAGTTCCTAATCTCCTCAAGCTCACTCATTGCCCATCACCTTGATGTTACCCCTGGCTATCTCCTTGAGGTAGTCTATGGACGTGTTAGTGCCCCTGCCTATGAGTATGTCACCGGGGAATATCTTGAAGTCCCCGTCGGGGTCGAAAATCCAGCGTTTGCCCCTCCTCACAGCGACAATCCATACGCCGGTATTGGTCGCGAGGTCGAGCTCCTCAAGCGTCCTGCCGACAAGCAGTGAGTCCGCAGAGACGTAGATTTTACCTATTATCTCCTCGCTTCCCAGTATCGCCTCGGTTATGACAGGGTGAAGCTCCACCCCCTCCAGAACCATCTTCGCCAGGTCGGCGGCCGCGTTGGACATGTCGTCTATGGCGTGCGCCATGTGGAGTATAGACGTTATCTGCTCCGCCTCCCTGGGTTTCCTCGCGGCCAGAACCGCGTGGACCATGAGGTGATAGTTGAGCAGGTCGAGGTACTCCTCAAGCTCAAGCACCTCCTCAGCCATCTCCTCCTCGTTGAAGAGTACCGAGGAGTACGCGAGGTCAACCATCAGCTCTGCAGTGTTCTTCATCTCAACAAAAATGTCCTTGACGTTTTTTGGAACCTCGATTTCGTCCCACTCTTCCACCCGGCTCTCACCGATGGGGAAAAGATGGGAAATCTTATTTAGTTTTCGCCTTCGAAAAGTTTAATACCACCGGAACGAACGTTTGTGGGGTGAAGGGCATGGAGAGTGATGGCAGTGACGGTTCAGGAATTCATGGGGCGGGTAAAGCACGCCTACAGGGTTTCGCTGCCGTCGCTGGTCATTTCACTGGTCATAGGGTTCTTCGGCGGCACGTTTCTGGGTAAGTACCTGGACAAGATTAGCCGGGAGTATCCAGGGCTCCTGATAATCCTCCCGGGCATGATGGGCCTGCGCGGAAACGTCTTCGGCTCGATGGCGTCCCGCTTCTCCACGATGCTGTACCTCGGTGACCTTGAACCGTCCTTGAGGGAGAAAAAGGTTCTGAAGAACATAGTCATCGCGATGATGCTCTCTCTGATTCCCGTGACCGTCCTGTGGGCCGTTGGCGTGATACAGGGGATAAGGTACCACGCCCTCGATATCCTCCTCATAGTCGTCAGTTCGACCATTCTGGTGTCCATCATTCTCGGTTACTTCACGGGCTTCGTGACGATATTCGCGTTCAGGAGGGACGTTGACCCGGACAGCATGGCCGCACCCCTCGTGGCCTCTGTTGGAGACCTGCTGACTATACCTTCCCTCATATCCTTCATCCTCCTGATAGAGGCATCGAGGAGGGTGTTCTGGCTCGGAAATGCGGCCCTGATTGCGATGTTTCTCCTTCTGATCATGGTCTCTAGGGTGAGAAAGGCGGAGGTTCTGGAGTTCCGGGAGCTCTTCACGACCGTGACTGCCCTGGCCCTCCTTTCCCTGGTCTCCGGCTTCACCCTACAGCGCTTCAGCGGACTGATAAGCGCCTCTGTGCTGCTCGGGTTTGCGTACCCCTCTATCCTGAGCTCCTTCGGGAACTACGGCTCAATAATAGCGGCGAAGACCTCAACAGTGCTCCACCTCGGTGAGATTGAGGGATACATCTCGAAGGAGCCGTTCATGGAGATGGCATCTCTCCTCCTGACTGCGCCCATCGTGGGCGTCCTGATAAACGTTTTCGGCGCTGTCATAGTGTATCTAGTAACGGGCGTCCGAATCGGCCCCGCTTATCAGTTCGTTATTAGTTACCCCATTATGGTGCTCTTTATAATGCTGTACTCCTACACGATCTCCTACTTCCTCTTCCAGAGGGACATAGACCCCGACAGCGTGGCCATCCCGCTTATCTCGAACAACAGCGATATATTCGGGACGATTTACGTCGTCATAATAGCGAAGATGATGGTGGGTTGATATGCTCGGCCTATCCATGACGGCATACGGCGAGGGGAGCCTCAAGGGCTTTGAGCGGTGGGTGGAGCGGGCCAAGAGTCTCGGGTTTGGTTTCATAGAGGTGGTGAGCGAGTGGCCCCACTACCTGACGGAGGAGACCGTGAACTCGTTCAGGGAGGTTGCGGACTCGTACGGGATGAGGGTCACCGTTCATGCGCCCTTCAGCGACATCAACATCGCGTCCTTCAATGATAGGATAAGAGATGCCTCCCTGGAAATAATACGTGAGACCGTCCGGCTAGCTGCGGAGCTCGATGCGGTGTCTGTTACAGTCCATCCTGGCCACTGTTCACCCGTGAGCATGAAAAACAGGCGGAAATACCTCGAAATGCACAGGGAGTCCCTCAGGACAATCGCCAAATGGAGCGCTGAGTACGGCATCAAAGTTGGGGTCGAGAACATGCCGTACTTTCCCATCCTGGACGCCCAGACGTGTGAAAGGCTCTGGGAGCTGGTGGAGGGTATTGAGATAGGGGTGACTTTCGACGTCGGGCACCTGAACACGACCACGGGGAAATTCAAGCGTTTCCTCAATGTCCTTGGGGAAAGGATGATCCACGTCCACCTCCACGACAACTCTGGAGGAAAAGACGAGCACCTCGCCCTGGGAGACGGAACTGTCCCTTGGGCCAGGGTGCTCCCGAGGCTTCCGAAGACGACCTGGGCGCTTGAAGTCAGCGATATCGAATCTGCCCGGAGAAGCCTCGAATTTTTGAAAAAATTACACTGGTGAACTTTTCAGTCCATCGGCGTCCAGTTTTTACAAAACGCAACTCTTTTATACATTTAAACTGAAGTTCTTGCGAGAAGCAGTTTCTGGCGGAGGGATACCCATGGTGGAAAAGATAGTTGAGGACATGAGGCCCTTCTTCGACCCGAAGGCGGTCGCTATCATCGGTGCAACCAACAAGAAGGGTAAGGTTGGAAACGTCATCTTTGAGAACTTCAAGATGAACAAGGAGAGGGGCATCTTCAAGGGCAACATCTATCCCGTGAACCCCAAGCTCGACGAGATTGACGGCTACAAGGTCTACAAGAGCGTTGAGGAGCTTCCGGAAGATACTGATCTGGCAGTCATCTCGATTCCGGCTCCGTTCGTTCCAGATACGATGAGGCAGATAGCGAAGAAGGGAATAAAGTCCGTCATAATCATCACCGGTGGCTTCGGTGAGCTCGGAGAAGAGGGCAAGAAGCTGGAGCGCGAGATACTTGAGATAGCCCGCGAGAACGGGATAAGGGTCATCGGCCCCAACTGTGTCGGTGTCTACGTTCCAGACACCGGCGTTGACACGGTATTCCTGCCCGAAAGCAAAATGGACAGGCCGAAGAGCGGGCCCATCGCTTTCGTCAGCCAGAGTGGAGCCTTTGCTGCCGCGATGCTCGACTGGGCAGCAATGGCCGGCATAGGCATAGGAAAGATGGTCAGCTACGGCAACAAGCTCGACGTTGACGATGCAGACCTGATGGACTACTTCATCCACGACGAGGGCATAAACGTTGTCACCTTCTACATCGAGGGCGTTAAGGACGGTAGGAAGTTTATCGAGAGCGCCAAGAGGATAACCAAGGTCAAGCCGGTTATAGCCCTCAAGAGCGGAAGGACCGAGTACGGGGCAAAAGCAGCTTCTTCCCACACCGGTTCCCTTGCTGGAGCCGACACGATTTACGATGCCGTCTTCAAGCAGACCGGCGTCATCCGCGCCGAGGACTTCGAGCACATGTTCGACCTGGCTAAGGCCTTTGCGGCACTTAAAGACAAGCTCCCGAAGGGCGACAGGATAGGCATCATCACCGACGGCGGTGGAGCGGGCGTTATGGCCAGCGATGCCGTCGCCAAGTTCGGTCTCAAGATGGCCGACCTCAGCGAGGAGACGCTCAAGTTCCTCAAGGAGAACTTCCCGCCGCATGCAGTGGCAGGAAACCCGACCGATGTTGTCGGCGACACCGACGCCGAGAGGTATAGAATCGCCATCGAGGGCTTTGTGAATGACCCGAACGTCGATGCGATAGTTGTCATAGTCCTCTTCCAGGTCCCGCTCCTTGAGGAGGAGAAGATAATCGACATTCTCGCGGAGTACCAGAAGAAGAGCAGCAAGCCGATAGTTGCAGTAGCAATGGGTGGCAAGAAAACCGACTATTACGCAAAGATGCTTGAGGACAGGGGAGTTCCGGTTTATCCGACCCCCGAGAGGGGTGTTCGCGCCCTGGCCGGTCTTGTCAAATATGCTGAATACCTCAGGAGGGGCGCTTAGCCCCTTAATCTTTCGGTGGTGGTACCATGAAGGAGGAAGCCCTTAAAGTTATCAAAGAAGTTTTGGCCTCCGGCAGGACTTCGCTCGTTGAGTACGAGGCAAAGCAGGTGCTCAAGGCCTACGGCCTTCCCGTTCCGGAGGAGAAGCTCGCAAAGACGCTTGATGAGGCACTCCGCTATGCGGAAGAAATCGGCTATCCCGTCGCCATGAAACTCATGTCCCCGCAGATTCTCCACAAGAGCGACGCCAAGGTCGTTCTTCTCAACATAAAGACCCCCGAGGAGCTGAAGGAGAAGTGGGAGATTATCCATGAGAACGCCAGGAAGTACCGCCCGGACGCCGAAATCCTTGGTGTTCTCATCGCACCGATGCTCAAGGTCGGAAGGGAGATAATCATAGGCGTCACCGAGGACCCGCAGTTCGGGCATGCAATAATGTTCGGCCTCGGTGGAATCTTCGTGGAGGTTCTCAAGGACGTCACCTTCCGCATAGTGCCAATAACCGAGCGCGATGCCAGGAAGATGATCCAGGAGATAAAGAGCTATCCGATTCTCGCCGGAGCCCGCGGCGAGGAGCCTGCAGATATAGACGCCATAGTCAACCTCCTCCTCAAGGTCAGCGAGCTCGTCGACGACCTAAGAGACTACATCAAGGAGATGGACCTCAACCCGGTCTTCGTCTACGAGAAAGGCAAGGGCGCTGTGGTGGTCGATGCGAGGATAATTGTAAAGGAATCTCAGTGAGCCCTTTTCTTTTTAAATTGTATCTAAAAAGGCGCCGGCAGGGCCGGCTACCTTTGTCAGTCGCCTGAAACGGACTGCAGGTATCTAACAAGCTCATCGGCGTCTATCGAGAACCTCTTCCCGCACTTTTTAACGTGGGGAGACTTTGTGACCTCCATAATCAGTCTTGAGTCCTTGAACTCCAGCCGGAAAACTCTCGTAGCCAGTTCCCTTATGTCCTCCAGGGTGCTCTCCTCCAGGAGGTCTCTGTTGACAAAGGTGATCTTTATCCTGTCCTCCGCCCCGAGGGAGGGGGCACCCGTCGTACGCCATACAGTCGACGCAGGGAGGTCTGACCTGACGTTTATCATCTTTTCAATCCCCATCATAACTATCATCTTCAGTCCGGGAATGCTGGCCAGCGCGTCCTCGTATTCCCTGCTCCAGACTGGGGCCGGTTTGAGTATGCTTATCCTCTTGATGACGTTTCCAACGGGGATGGTTCCACCAAACTTAATGACTGGCAGATCCTCAATCCACCCTGCAGGGATTCCCATTATCTCAAGGTGGGCCCGGATCACGTGGAGCTGGTCAAGGACATCGCTGACGACGACCTTCACGCCCTCTCTGACCATCAGGAGGGGCAGAGAAACAGCCAGGTGTATCGGGTCGCGGGAGGTGTACTCCACGACGACCGCTTCGCCGGGTCTGATGTCCCGGATGCTCTCCACGGCCTCGGGCACGCTTCTCTTTGTGACCACTTCACTCACCCCCCAATGTCAGGCGCTTCCGGAGCGCGCATGGGTCGAGCTGAATCTCGGCCCCGTACTCCCCGAAGTATATTGACTTGACGACCCTTATTGTGAGCTTGCCACACTCCACCCTTGTCTCAAGTACGCGGGTTGATATCTCCTCGACTTCCTTTAACCCCCTGCGGGAGACACGCTTCCGGTTTATGAAGACCACGCCCCTGCTGTATGGGTTCCCGACCAGGGGCCTGATGATGCCGGCGAAGAACTCTTCCATTTTGGCTGGATCTCTCTCAAGCATCTGGAGCAGTTCGGATGTTCCAACGACGATCCTAATGAAAGGTGCCTCACCGAACTCCTCATGTATCCTCTTGAGACCCTTCATGAGCTGTCTCTTAAAGACGGCAATCTCAGCCGTCTCCTTCACCCTTGAAAGAACCTTGCCTGTGTCTATCTTTCCCCCCACTTTGAGGACTGGGATCTCATTTAGGGAAGATGTATCGATGCCAGTGAACGTCAGCTGGCTCTTCATGACGTGGAACCCGTCGAGGATATCAACAACAATCACGGGCACGCCCCTGCTCCTCGCATACTCAGTGATTACCTGAAAAAGCAGGTACACAGGCTCTCTGGACGTATATTCCACAAGAACCAGCTCTCCCGGCCGTATCATGTCAGCGTAATCGAACACCAGATCCTCAAGGAATTCTCCCATCTGCAATCCCCCCATAAGAATTTTTTGATATCCGCCCTTAAAACCGTTCCGTTGGCCAAAATAACCGTGAACGTATACCGGGACTAACCTCCCTCTATTTCTGTCTCTTCCTCCTCCACAACGGCCTTGATGTAGCCCAGGATATCATGGATTATGAAGAAGCTTATGGCCACCTCAACGAAGGCCATCAGGTTGCCGGCTATGAGGAAGAGCAGGGAGAAGAAGAACATGACACCCGCGTACACGAGGGCGACCTTAATGGCGGTCTTGTTTTCAATCCCAACGCCGTAGGCAAGACCCATGTTGAATATCGCGAAGGTCAGGTAAACGGGGGAGCTCAGAAAGTAAGCGTAGTAGAGGAGCAGAAAGCCGCTGAGAAAAAGGAGAGAGGAAGCAACCCTAAGCCGTCTCATACCATCCCCAGGTAGCTTTCAAAGACCTCCACGTATTTAAACCCATCGTCCGGGAAGATGAGGACGTAAGTCTTCTCGCCGAGTTCTTCAGCAACCTTCTCATAGCCCTTAACAACGGCACCGGAGCTTAGGCCTATGAGGAGGCCGTCTCTCCTTGCAACGCGGATTGCCCCTTCGATGGCCTCTTTCCTCGTTATCTCCAAGACCCTGTCTATCTCGACCTGGAAGTACCACTTGGGCCTCGTCTCAAGCCTCTTGATGCCGGGTATCTTCTCGCCCTTCGCCGGAACCACACCGATAACCTGCGTCTCATAGCGCTCCTTGAAGTAGCTCGCTATGCCTGCTATGTGTCCGGAAGTTCCGATACCTGCTATGATGACGTCCGGTTTTCTGTCTATGCTCCTCAGCTGTTCCTTTATCTCCCTGGCCGTAAAGCGGTAGTGGGCGTCGAAGTTGTCGTCGTTCTCGAACTGGTTGAGGTTCACGGCTCCTGCCTTCCTGGCCTCCTCCTGGACGTAGCGAACCATGGAGGGGTCTATCGTCTCAAAGTCCGTCATAACTACCTCGGCACCAAGAACCTTGAGGAGAACCTGTGTGGCCTTGGGCGTTGGCTTCGGCAGATAGGCCCTGAACTCAATGCCAAAAACGTTGCTCAAAGCCGCCAGAGAAATCCCGACGTTGCCGGAGGTGGCCTCAAAAAGCTTTTTCGTGCCGTTGATATCCCCGCGCTCCAGGGCCTTCATAAGCATGTTAAAAACGGCCCTGTCCTTTATGCTCCTGCTGAAGGGGTTAAAGAACTCCAGCTTGGCAAAATACATCCCCCCTCTCGGCTGAGAGTCTGACCAGGGGGGTCGGCTTGTACTTCTCGAATAGTTCTAAGGTGTTGTTAAACACGTTCATTTGCCATCACCGAAAACGGGTGAGAAGAGGGCCTTAAAAACTTTCCTAAAACGAACAGTTATGGACAGAATTGGGTAATTAACGGACGTCGACCTTTAATAACTCGAGAACGAAATTTTCATATACAATTTTGAAATAAACATCGTGAGGGGCTAAGGGAGGACACGTACCATGAGATTCAAAAAGATGCTCATTGTGACCTTAATCGTGCTGGTGTTCGCCTTTATTTTTCCAAGAGGACTGATCGTTTCAACGGACGCTCGGGAGATACCCTCCGAGAGCAACCCGCCGAAAGAGGCCTGTCCATTCACAATCCGCACCAGTTACATATTCGAGAACTTTACCTACTTTTTCGAAGTCATCACGAACAACACGACGCTCTTTAATATCTCGCTTAAAGGGATTGGTAAAGGACAAATCTGTACTCCTGAAGGGATACTCCTGTATGCATACTTTACCGAGGATAGTCGATCTTCGTTGGTCTTCCTCGACTATAACCTCAGCGAAAGGTGGAGACGGGAATTTCCAGCGTATCCGCTCAAATACACAAAGGATGGGCTAATTCTCGTGAGCAACCCAACCTTTGGCTCCTCCGGGAGCTCATGCGTTTACGTCATGAACATCACCACCGGGCGGCTCCTAAACTGGCTCTGCCCGGATGTGCTCGGCGGCCATGTCTCGGACGTTAGAATCACCGGTGAGAGAATGTACGTCACCATTGGAGAGCCGAGGAGGCCCCCGCTGGAGACCTATGCATTGATTTACATGAAGGCAGGCGAAAAGGTCCAGAAAGCGGAGATCACCAGCATTCCCGGAGAGGGGGTTGGCATCAGACTCTTAATAGACGCCAACGAGAAGTATGCCGCTGTTGCTTACTTTCTGGCAAACGAGAGGGGAGAGGAGAAGAACGGAATTTGCGTGTTTAGAGTGGAAAACCTGAAGAAAATTGCGTGTAAAGAATTTGATGAGGGTGAGAACCCCGAGAAGGTTAAACTCGAAGGGAACATCGTTTACGTCCAGACCCCATGGGAGGTAAAGGCCTACAGGATATTCAGCCTGTGGTAGTTTAACATGGGGACAGCTACGGGTGACATAACATGATCAAAAAGAAAATGACGGTAACCTTGGTGGCTATCTTCCTGATATTGTTTTATCTTTCTCCCAAAGGAGTACTGCTTCCGACGGATGCGAAGGCAGTAACCTTTGAGAACAGAACCTTAGGAGAAGTGCCCTGTCCATCGGAACTTCAGGTAAAAATGGGACACTACCAACGTGAGCAGGAACACTTTGTAAACTTCACCCTCTATCTAAGCGGCATCCCTAAAGCCAATACAAGCTTGAGAGGGCTCGCCGGGGAATATTTCTGTACAAGGGAGGGAATTCTCATTTATGCGTACAACCCTAAGGATGAGGGAAAGGGTTCGAGGCTGGCTCTCTTTGACTACGGACTAAATCTGAAGTGGCAAAGAGGTACCCCAGGAATTCCTTACGCGATGACGGAGAGGGGACTGATCCTGAAAGCTTCGGCCAATCCATGGAAACTTGGATTCACCGGGGTTCAGCTTTTGGATCTCTCCACCGGAAGACTCCTCCAATGGTTATACCCCTGTTCAGAATCCAACATATCGGACGTTAAAGTAGTGGGAACCAGAATGTACGTCACCGTGAAAGCAACGAGGGGGCCTCCATTGGAAACGTACATTCTAATTTACGTTAACGAGAATGGAAAATACAAAAAGGAAGAAATCACGAGCGTTCTTGGAGAGAGCATTGAATTCAGGCTTCCTTTGGATGCCAATGAGAAGTACGCAGTCGTTGCCTATTTCTTGGCTAACGAGCATGGAGAAGAGAAGAACGGCCTTTGCGTCTTCACAGCGGGGAGCTTAAGAAAACTCGCCTGCAAGGAATTCGGCGACGGGGAGAGACCACTGAAAGTCAAACTCGAAGGAAACATCGTTTACGTTCAGACAACCAAAGGAGTGAAGGCATACAAAATACTCAGCCTGTGGTGACCAGTGGTGTGCCAAGGATGCCTGTATAAGGAACTGCACCTGCATCCTCGATGTAGATCTGAGGGAATCTCATGCGAGGAATGAGATGCTTTAAAGCACACCTTCCCTCACGAGTTTCTCCCTTATCTTCTCGAACTCTCCAAGGGAGCCGCGCACCACCGGATACTTCGGCACGAACGGACAGGGCTCTTCAGGTTTGATGCTTATCTCAAACGTTCCTATCTCCCTGGCTATTCTAACTATCTCCTCCTTGTCAAGGCCTATGAGCGGCCGCAGAATAGGCAGGTCGCTCGCGGTGCTTATGATGAGCAGGTTGTCGAGGGTCTGCGAGGCGACCTGGCCGAGGCTGTCTCCGGTGATTATCGCTTTAGCCCCTATTCGGTGCCCTATCCTACAGGCCTTTCTCAGCATCGTCCACTTGCAGAAGAGGCACGTCCACTTAACCTTTCCAATCTCTGCCAGCTTCGAGAAAACCGGCGCCTGCTCCCCGTAGGCATCTACTATAACCGGCTCGTTCAGCCTTCCGTATCTCTTCAGAACCTCGCAGAGCTCAAAAACCTTGGACTCCTTTTTAGAACTCTGCCTAAAGTGAATCGGAGTCACTTCAAAGCCCTTCCTGAGCATGAGGTAGATGGCCACCGGCGAGTCGATGCCCGAGCTTAGGAGCGCCACTACCTTCATGGTTGGGGAAACGGGGGAGAATATATGAAGCTTTCCTCAACTTAAGGTTAAGGCTTCACGATGCCTTCCTCAATCCTCCAGTCCTTGGATTCATGGAGAGTTCCGAACATCAGGTAGAGTTCATACGGCACCTTCCACATTTTCAGGAATTCTTTGAACATATAAGTAACTTCCACAGGGAGGAGAACAATCCATGGGGCGAGATAGCGTCCCCCTAAGTCCCTCAGCACCCCTGTTTTTCCGTCTCTGCCCCGGAGTGCAAAACTGAACTTGTTCTTCTCGTTTTTTGTCATCCCGCGGACATCGAGGATAAACAACGCATATCCTTCCCCGTTCATCAGCTCATGGAGGGGGCGCCTCCTGATCAGTGAATAACCGGTGATAACTAGACCTGGAACGGCAAGGTAGTTTGGGTCCCATATCTGTTCTAGGTTTATGGCCTTAACGTCTAGTCGCTCATGAGGAAACCCTATGTCAATCAGAATCTCCTTGAACTCAAAGGCGAGTTCAAACCTCTCTGACTCATCTGCTCCTGTGAGAAGTACCATGAAGTCGAAATCGTTTGGGACTTCTTTTCCCTGTGTCACTGAACCATAAAGAACCACGTCAAAGACGTTCCTGTGCCCCTTCCGGAATTCATCAGCAACCCTCTCCAGGTCACTTAACTCTATCGGTAAGCCTGAGAACCTCATTCCTCAGCGCCCCCACCTCGTCCTTCGTCAGCCTCTTCTCATATGCATCCCTGTAGAAATCAAAGAACTTGCTGACGATGCGGTATAAATCCCTGTAGTGGAGTCTCAAAATCGCAAATCGTTCACTGTGATTCTTGGGTTCCAGGTTCAGATCCCTCTTGATGACGTAGTCACATATCCCAACGAGAGCCTTAAAATACAGGATGGACGCGGAGTTATATCTCCCCTTCTTGAAAGCGTCCTCCCCAGTTTCTATATACTCCCATATGTTCTCCTTAAGGTCATCCAGGTTTACCGGCAAGTGTTCCACCTTGTAGCTATTCCTACAGTATAATGATATTTAAACGTTTTCGTAGGAATCCCTACAAATTCCTGAGCTGGAGCATCCCCACGTAGACGAACCATGCTAATATCGTGGCGGCGCCGATAAGCTCGGGAATAGCGAGCCCCTTGAAGACCCTCGCCTTAACGAGATAAAGCATCATGGCGAAGGTAATGACTGCCAGAACGCTCCAGGCATAGCCGGCAGATGTCCCGGAACGACCGAGTTTTATTCCAACGATGGCTATGTCAGCCAGTGCGAGGACGTAGAAGAAGACCGCCGCCGGGGCGTGGGGCGCGTACTCCTCCGGGAAAACCCCCACGAGGAACAGGAGAACCATTGCAAGGGGCATCAGGTAGGACAGACCGTTTCTCAGAGCGCCGATGGCGGCTATGAAACCGAGAACCGCAAAGACCATCAGAAAACCGTTGAAGTAGTAGTTCACCGGGTTCCTTATTGAGCCCATGTCGCTCAGAGCGTTTCCAGTGAAGGAGAACCACGGGTTCCGGCTCACTACCAGCAACAGACCCATCACGAATATCAGAGGCAGTGCGAGAGAGAGGCGCGCGGGAAGCTTAGTGAGATCCATTTTATCACCTCAGCACTCTTTTTTTCTTGGATCCTCTCCAAAAATAGCCCGGTAGAGCTTCCTGAACTCCTCCCAGGAACCTCTTATGACGGGATGCTTGGGAATGAAGGATATTTCGTCCTCCGGAAGGATTGACAGCTCAAACGTGCCTATCTCCTTTGCGATTCTGACTATCTCCTCCTTGTCAAGCCCCACGAGCGGACGGTATATCGGTAAATCGGTCGCCTGGCTGACTATGTACATGTTCTCAAGGGTCTGGCTTGCCACCTGTCCCAGGGAGTCACCCATGACTATTCCCTTCGCCCCAAACTCCCTCGCAATCCTGTCGGCGTTCCTCACCATCATGTACTTGCAGAAGACGCAGGTGTATTTGTCTTTCTTCATCTCGCGCAACTTCTCAATTATTTTCTCGCGGTTCTCGGGTTTAACCACTATCAGCTCGCCCTTTCCGCCGTAGTGATACTTCTTGAGCTGGTTCCATATCCTCCTGACCTTTTCGAGGGTCTTCTCGCCCATGTAGATGTGGACTGGGATGACCTCAACGCCGCGCTTCATCATGAGGAAAGCTGCCACCGGCGAGTCTATGCCTCCGCTGAGGAGCGCCACCACCTTTCCCTGCGTCCCTATCGGCAGGCCTCCCCAGGCACGGATTTTATCAACAAAGACGTAAGCTTTGCCCTCCATCAGCTCGACGCCGACCTCGATGTCGTAGCTGTGTAGATCAACCTCGCTCTCCTCGTTCTCAAGGATGTACTCGCCGACCTTCGCCTGAACCTCGGGGCTCTTAAGGGGGAACTCCTTGGTTATCCTTCTCGCGGTGACCCTGAAGTGTGGCCTCTCAAGGCCCAGCTCTCGCTTCTTCCTTCTGAAGAGCTTCAGTGCAGTCCTGTTGATCTTGTCCAGCTCGGCGTCGATTTCCATCGCAGGGGAAAGCGACACTATGCCGAAGACCCTCCTGAGAACGTCAACGGCCTCTCTCGCTTTATTCGTCTTCACGAGGACTCTTCCATGCTTCGCCTCGACCTTCTTGAAATCGATCCCCTCACTCAACAGGGCCTCGCGGATGTTGTTCATCAGGATGTTCTCGAACCATCTGCGGGTTTGCCTCGACTTCGTTCCTATCTCGCCGTATCTGACTATCACGACGTTCATGCTCTCACCCCAGCGCATGCGGGAACTTGATGACTATCTCCACGTACTTCTGTATGACAACGTAGAGAACCACGGATATCAGGTAGGACGAGAGAAGTATGAGCTCGTTCATCTCAAATATGTGGGCCGCTATGGCCTTGGCCCTCGGCGTAGCGTCCACTATGGCGTGCATGTACTTTCCCTTGAGCCAGTGGTTTGTCTGAATAGCCGCGACCAGAAGGAGAACCCCGACCAGGCCCCACATCTTACCGAGGGCCAGCATCAGGAACAGCGTTGAGGCAACGATTATCCAGCCGCCGATGACGCCCAGCAGTATCACGAACTCTATCATCCTCCCACCGGTTGAAGTTGAGGGGGAGGGAATAAAAACGTTTAGATGAAACGGGTGACTTCTTCGAAGGCCTTTTTCCTTTTCCGGGGCTTGGGCTCAGTACGTGGATATCCCACAGGAATAACCCCAACCAAGTAGTAGTTCTCATCGAGTCCAGCCAGCACTCTAACTTCCTCCTCTATCCCCGGAAAATTAGTAACGCCGATGTAAACCGTCCCGAGGCCGAGCTCCACTGCCTTCAGCATGAGGTTCTGGATCGCCATGGCAGCGCTCTCGACGCTCCATATGAACTCCAAATCGTCGAACTCCTTCCCCCGGAGGAACCTAACGCGCCGGTCAATGAAGACAGCTATATACACGGGGGCCCTGAACATTCCCTCCCTGTATATTCTCTCCCTGAGCTTCTCTATCTTCTCCTCGGGCAGATTCACGGCGCGGTAGTAGGCCTCCATGCCCTTCGCTATAAGGGCGTAAATCTCCTCCCTGGCTTCTTCACTCTTAAAAACGACAAAGAGCCAGTTCTCCAGTCCGCTCGCGGTGGGCGCCCTCACCGCCGCTTCGATGAGCGCCCTGACCTGCTCCTCCGAGACTTCCTTCTCCGAGAAGTATCTTACCGAGGTTCTCTCAAATATCGCATCCCCGAGCTCCACGTTATCACCCCCGAATCTTTCTCACGGTCATTAATCAGCCTTTCCGAAACCAAAGGTTTAAGAGAATTCCGGAGTAGTCCCAAGAGGTGAAAGCATGTACGGATGGAGAGGCAGACTTGGACTTATAGTTCCCTCATCCAACACTACGATGGAGATGGAGCTTCATTCTGCGATTCCCGAGGGAGTCTCACTCCACACCGCGAGGGTTCCGCTTAGGAACGTCACCGAGGAGGAGCTCGTAAAGATGAATACCCTCGCCGTCGAAGCGGCAAGGCTTCTGCGCGATGCTGGCGTTGAGATGATACTCTACGGCTGCACCAGCGGGTCGTTCATCGGGGGAAAGGATTACGAGAAGGAGCTCGAATCCCGGATCGAGGAAGAGGTAAACGTCCCCGTTGTCAGCACCAGCACGGCCGTTGTCGAGGCGCTCAAGATGCTGGACGCCAGGGACATCCTTGTGATCACCCCCTACACGGACGAGATAAATGAACGTGAAAAGGAGTTCCTGGAGGCGAACGAGTTCAACGTGCTCGACACAAGGGGGCTGGGAATAGAGGACAACACTCAGATTGGAAAGCTCGAACCCTACGAGGCCTACCGCCTTGCCAAGGCGAGCTTCATGGACGAGGCCGACGCTGTGTTCATCAGCTGTACCAACCTGAGGACATTCGAGATAATCGAGCCACTCGAAGAAGACCTCGGCATCCCCGTTGTTACGAGCAATCAAGCATCGCTGTGGCTCGCCTTAAGGGAGATGGACGTCATGGAGCGAATTCCCTGGCTTGGAAGGCTTTTCACCGAGTTCTGAGTTCTTAACATTTTTCTGTCTACCCGCTTCCGAAATCCTTTTAAGAATTCATCCGCATTTTCTACAAGTTAGTCACTGAGGGTGATACAAATGAGGCTCCTCGATGAGGCTAGGGGGATTTCAGTATACACGGCCTACAACACGAACGTAGACGCGATAACCTTTCTGAACGGTGAGGTGGTGCAGAGGCTCATAGAGGAGTTCGGGGCCGAAGCTGTCAGAAAACGGATGGACGACTATCCGAGGGAGATAAACGAGCCCCTGGACTTTGTCGCGAGGCTGGTTCATGCCCTCAAGACTGGCAAGCCCATGGCGGTGCCCCTCGTCAACGAGGAGCTTCATGAATGGTTCGATTCCCACTTCAAATACGACGTTGAGAGGATGGGCGGCCAGGCAGGAATCATAGCCAACTTACTCGCGAACCTCGATTTCAGGCGGGTGATAGTCTACACCCCCCACCTCGCGAGGAAACAGGCCGAGATGTTCGTGGACAGGCCTAACCTCCTCTACCCCCGCATCGAGGACGGCAGGTTAACCTTCAAACATCCCCGCGAGGCTTACCGTGAGAACGACCCGATAAAGGTGAACCGCATTTTTGAGTTCCGCGCCGGGACGACGTTCAAGCTCGGGGACGAGACGATAAAGGTTCCCTTCTCGGGCAGGTTCATCGTCTCGGCCCGCTTTGAGAGTATAAGGATTTACACCGAACCCGAGCTGAAGCGGTTCTTACCCGAGATCGGCCTCCAGGTTGATGGGGCAATTCTCTCAGGCTACCAGGGGATAAAGCTCCGCTACTCCGATGGGAAAGATGCCAACCACTACCTCAGGGAGGCCAAAAAGGACATTCTCCTCCTCAAGCGCGAGAAGGACGTTAAGGTTCATCTGGAGTTCGCCTCGATACAGAACCGTGAGCTGAGAAAGAAGGTAATCTATAACCTCTTTCCGCTCGTTGACAGCGTGGGAATGGACGAGGCGGAGATAGCCCACGTCCTCAACGCCCTCGGCTACTCCAAGCTCGCGGAGAGGATATTCACATACAACCGCATAGAGGACACCGTCCTGGGCGGCAAAATCCTCGTTGACGAGATGAACCTGGAGGTGCTCCAGATACACACGATTTACTACATCATGTACATCACCCACTCGGACAACCCGCTGAGCGAGGACGAGCTGAGGAGTAGTCTTGAGCTCGCAACGACCTTAGCCGCGGCGAGGGCTTCCCTCGGGGACATAAAGAGCCCTGAGGACGTAAAAGTCGGCATGAAGGTCCCGTACAACGAGTACGGCGAGTTCGTGAAGCTCCGCTTTGAAGAGGCCAAGAGACGCTTGAGGACGAGGGAGTACAAGGTCGTCATAATCCCGACGAGGCTCGTCAAAAACCCCGTCTCGACGGTTGGCTTGGGCGATACCATTTCGGCCGGAGCCTTCACGAGCTATTTGGCGATGCTGAAGAAAAAATAGCATTTTAGCATTTATCTAATAATGCTATACTATGAACAGTAACCCTTAAATAATATAACGAAGTATAACATTAATGGTGGTATCATGAGAAAGAAGGTGCTTACTATTTTGATAGTGGGTTTAGTTTTTTTTTGGATTTTTCGTAAGAGCCAGCATCCAGGAACCACCAGCAATAGTGGCTATTGAGGTTCAAAACTCTACAGGAGCGAAGATTTTTGTAAAGGCGCTGTATCCAGAAGGATTCAGAGAGATCAAGCCTACGGCAATAAAGGGGGAGACACTGTATCTCGATTTATCAGAGCTAAAGCGGGCATGGAAGGATAACGCGAAAAAACATGGCTATGGGGTTGAACCGTTTATTGTAATTACAATTGTGAAAGATGGCAAAGTTGCCGTTCAGGGAATTTCACTGAAGGGAGACAGCCGCTACCAAAAAATAACAATCCTTCCAAACTATAAACCCCTTAAGACTACTAAAGAAGTTTCTTCAGAGAGCGCTTCCAGTGGGAATATTCAACCAATGGACAGCTATTGGGAGGTCTTGGAAGAATACAGGGAAGAAACTATACCTGCCGTTGTTGCAGAAGTTCTAAACGCAGACTACAGCTGGGGCCAGATGACGTATAGTTACATGGCTAATGCGCACGTTGGATTTGGGGTTTATATATTCGTCAACAGTGAATGGTCCCGAACTGGAACTCACTACACCTACAATGTAAACGGGGGAAGCATATCTCATGCTGCGTTTGACCGTGGTGAGGATGTGTATATTTGGATGGACTTCACATACAGGTACGAAAGATGGAAAATACACATAGACGGCCAGAATTTTTACGAGGAATATGTTTTCGTGAAAAGTTTTGATCCGACTTCGCTCTCTTGGGCCAACTATAAACCATCCAACGTAAAGCCGGCACCCATAAACTCGTGGGATTTTGAAGGCAGATATTACTCAAGCACTTACACATATCCATACTACAGATTTTCATTAGGAGACCTCACTACAGATGCATTCTCAATTGATGTTTTAGGTTTTATTTCAATACTGTCTTCGGCTGGAGTAATCTCACCATCAGCAGCCGCAGCAGCAAGTGCTTCAGACATGTTCATTGATGTGAACTATGAATACAGCAATACTCAGGCATTCACTTGCACTTTAGATGTATATGGCGATACTGGGAGATATCACAGAATTTGGAAAGGGCAATCCGAAACAACTGTGAACAACATAAATACAGTGCCCGTTGTTGGGTTTTACATTTCCCAGGGATGATTTCTACATTTCAGTCTTTCTTTTGACATTTTTACGTCAATTACAAACCTCTGGTCTTGATACGTGTGATATAGCAAAACTGCATACTTGCCTTTTGGTACGGTATGACGTACCAAATCTTTATAAACTTCGGTACAGCACAGCGTACCACCTTCTACTCCACCAGCCCCTCTATGAGCCTCGCCTTCTCCTGGGCCTTTCTTAGGTGCTCGACGGTGACTTTGGTGTATATCTGCGTTGTTGAGAGGTTGGAATGGCCGAGCAGTTCCTGAATGGCCCTTATGTCGACACCGTTTTCGAGCATGTGAGTCGCGAAGCTGTGGCGGAGCATGTGTGGCGTGACCCTGATGCCGGCCTTCTGCCCGTATTTCCTGAGGAGATACCAGACGGTCTTGGGCGATATCCTGTCCTTTTCTCTGCGCCCTTCCTCAACTATGAGGTACTCGCTGGAGTCCGTTCTCGTCTCAAGGTAGGAATTTATAGCCTCCATTAGAAAGCTCGGAACCGGAACGACCCTGTCCTTTGCACCCTTGCCCCCGCGGACGATTATGAGTGAGCGCTCGAAGTCCACGTCACTTTTTTTCAGGTTGCACAGCTCGCTTACCCTAAGGCCCGCTCCGTAGAGCAGGAGAAATATCAGCCTGTCGCGCTGTCTCGTTGGAGGTATCACGGAGAGCAACTTCCTGACCTCCTCGCGGGTTAGAGCCTTCGGCAGACTCCTGGGAACCTTCGGAGGCTTGAGCTTCTCGGCCTCCTCCTCAGCACCCTCAAAACGAAAGTAGGAGCGAAGTGCCTGAACGACCAGATTCAGGCTCCTGTTGGAGTAGCCCTCCTTTCTAAGCCTCGCGAGAAAACGGAGGGCGGAGCGGGAGTTGAGCTTTCCGCCCCACTCAAGGTATCTGCGCACATAGTAGGAGTACATCCTAATCGTGTTCGGGCTCTTTCCTTCAAGGTCAAGGTACGTCTCGTACTCTTCCAGGGTCTCGTTGAAGTCCATATCACAGCCCCTTCAGGAGTCCCTCGATGTCGTCGGGCTTTACCTCGGCGTTCTCAACGACCTCCGGCCCGCTCCGGGGTTCGGGCTCCAGGGGCTTCGGCGGTTCTTCGGCCGGAGGCTTGGGCGGCTTGGGAGGCTCCTCTTTTATTGTCATGCTGAGGTAAACCGTCCTGAGGAGTTCGTCCACGAGACCCTTGTCCTCGGCAAAGATGTAGCCCTGTCCCACTATCACCCTGCCCGCCAGGCCGAGCTTCTCGACGGCCTTTCCGATGTACGCCTCATCGGGAACCGGCTCCGCCGGGAAGAGCGACTTCCAGGCCTCGTCAATGCGGTATATGTTCTTGGAGCTCTCCAGGAGTGCCTTAAGGCCTTCGTTCTCCTCCCTGAGCTTTTCGTTTTCTTCTTTCAGCTCCTCATAGGCCTTTGCTACCGCCTCGTACTCCTCCTTGAGCTTTCTGTACTCCTCACTAAGGCTGTCATAGCGGCCCTTGAGGTCGAGTAGCTGGTTCCTGAGCGCCATGTATTCCGGAAGTATCTGGAGGCTCTTGAGGCCTGCCCTTACGAGAGTGTTCTTGAGCTCCTTTCTGACGAGCTCAACGTCAACGTGCTCCAGATCGTGGCCGAGGGGGAGCTTCATCCTTTCAACGTGGCCGACCATTTCACCGAGCTCGCTGAAGAGCCTCTCCGCCAGGTCTCTGCCAACCCTGTCGGCATCGGTAGCTATGATGAGGAGGTCTGCACCGGCCGCGGCGCTCTTCGCTATCTCAACGTTCGTTGTCGGGATTATGGAGGAGATCGTTATGTTGTATTCGCTCCCCAAAGCGAGACCCTGAAGGGCTTTGCTTACGACCTCCACGTCGCTCGCACCTTCAACCAGGATTCTAACATCGACAATGGCCATTTTTATCACCTCAACCTCCCTGTAGTTTTTGTAATCATGTGCTTAAAAATCCTCCCCAAGTTCGATTTCAAGGCTCGGCCTATCGAGGACGACCCTTCCATCAGGCAGGAGGGATAGACTGAGCGCGTGGATTTTAACGCCCGCCTTTTTGGCCTCTCTAAGGAGCCTCGCTATCTCGGGGTCGCCCCTCTCGTAGGGCATGAACTTTTCAACGCCCGGCATCGCGCCGATGAAGAAGATCATGGCCCTCTTTCCGGCTTTCGAGAGCTCTATCAGCTCCATGATGTGCCTCCGCCCCCTTACACTGGGGCAGTCAGGATACATGGCGTACTCACCCTTATTCCCCCCGCGCAGGACGGCGCTCTTCATCTCGGCGTAGATTTCTCCACCTGGGCACTCGAAGAGGTAATCCAAGCGGGACTTCCCAACGGTTACTTCCCTCCTCTTTATCCTGCAGTCCCTGAGCCAGGGAACCAGACCGAGCTCGACTGCCCTCTCGAAGGCTTTAGCCTGGGTTCTCGTGTCTATCACCGCCCCTCTCTTGTTCAAATCCTCGAAGGCAACGAGAACGAAGTCAGTCTTCCCGCCGCTCTTGGGCGTACAGAATGCCTTCCTTCCCGGGACCATAAACTCCTCCAAGCGGCCGGTGTTGGTCACCAAGGCTTTCCTCTCCTCACCTTCAACCTCAACCAGCGCCACGAAGCGGTTGAGCCTTTTGAGGAATGTGCAGGGCACGGTCTCAAGTCTGAGCAACTCCATGTGGGGGAATTCGTCCGAGGGCTAAAAAGCCTTTGGGCAACACCTAAAACCTTAAATATCCCAGCCATGACCATTTAGATGGAAATCTAAACGAAAGGGGTGATATGTATGGTGGACTACGAGCTTCTCAAGAAGATAGTTGAAGCGCCCGGTGTTTCCGGGTACGAGTTCCTTGGCGTTAGAGACGTTGTTGTGGAGGCTTTCAAGCCCTACGTTGACGAGATTAAGGTTGACAAGCTCGGCAACGTCATAGCCCACAAGAAGGGCAAGGGCCCGAAGGTCATGCTGGCCGCACATATGGATCAGATAGGCCTCATGGTGACCCACATCGAGAAGAACGGGTTCCTCCGCGTTGCACCCGTTGGAGGCGTTGATCCGAGGACACTTATAGCCCAGCGCTTCAAGGTCTGGATAGGCCCGAACGAGTTTATCTACGGTGTCGGTGGCTCCGTTCCGCCCCACATCCAAAAGCCGGAGCAGAGAAACAAGGCGCCAACGTGGGAGCAGGTCTTCATAGACATAGGCGCGGAGAGCAAGGAAGAGGCCGAGGAGATGGGCGTCAAGGTCGGCACGATAATAACATGGGACGGAAGGCTTGAGCGCCTTGGAAAGCACAGGCTCGTCAGCATAGCCTTCGACGACAGGATAGCCGTTTATACCCTTGTTAAAGCCGCCCAGGAGCTTGGAGAGACCGACGCGGACATATACTTCGTTGCCACCGTGCAGGAAGAGGTTGGCCTTCGCGGAGCCAGGGTTTCCGCCTTCGGCATAGACCCAGACTACGGCTTTGCCATCGACGTTACCATAGCGGCTGACGTTCCTGGGACTCCAGAGCACAAGCAGGTCACCCAGCTCGGCAAGGGAACCGCGATAAAGATAATGGACCGCTCCGTCATCTGCCACCCCACCATCGTCCGCTGGATGGAAGAACTGGCAAAGAAGCACGAGATTCCGTACCAGTGGGACATCCTCCTCGGTGGAGGAACCGATGCCGGAGCCATACACCTGAACAAGGCAGGAGTTCCGACGGGAGCCATAAGCGTCCCGGCGCGCTACATCCACTCCAACGCCGAGGTGGTCGACGAACGCGATGTCGACGCCGGCGTCAAACTGATGGTCAAGGTTCTTGAGGAGATACCGGAGTTCAAGCTCTGATTCCCCTCTTTTCTTCCGCCAAATTTAAAAACCAGTTTGAGTACTCCAGGAGGGACGAGTGCACAAGGGTGCCCCTCATGGAATCAGAAGTGACAGAAGTGCCTTTCTCCGCCCAATGGGAGTCAGTGGTAGCGATTGCCGGAAATCCAGGGGAGCTGTTTCCATCGTTTCCGTACCGCGTCAGACTGCTGTCAAGCGGTGAGAGAATTATCGTCAGCCTGTCGGTCAGGAGATTCCTCATGAAGTTCGATTTTGAGGGAGTCCTTGAGTTCACCTTCGGCGAGCCCTTCGTGACCTACGTCATGAAGGGAAGAAAGGGCCTCCTCATACTGTCATTCGCAGCTGAGGAGGGTGCTCTTCTGGCCAGGGCGTCAGCGGATATAGCCGGTGAGCGGCGGTTGAGGAGGAAGCTACACTTTCTCGCCGCGGAATCGGGCAAAACTCTGGCCAGGATGGCCGAGAGCTATGAACTCGTGGCCCCCAAAATCATAGGTTCTCCCGCGGATTTCGTTGTTCAGAACTTTAACCCGTCCCTTCTGCCCCACATAATCAGGTATGTGAGATTGAAACTTGGGAAGCCATCATTCGCACTTGTGGGGAGCAACGGGGGAGAAAGGTTTTCGGTAACGATAAGAGACAACGTCGTTGAGAGGGTCGAGCACGAGGGGCCCACGGGAAGCGCCATAATAGAGGTGGGAAAGGGAGTTCTGGACGTTACGGAGGATGACTTTCCTGGCATTGACGCCACGGGGAGGTATGAAATCAGGATTCCTCGGTAACGGGCTCGGCCCTTTCGCCCTCCTGCTTTTCCTCAGAAGGTTCTCCGGGGTTCGTGTTCTCACCCTTCAAAGCAACAGGTAGAAGGGACTTGAGGGGAGCTTCTGCCTTCCGTTCAAGCTCCTTCTCGAATCGCCTCCACTCGTACCAAAAGAACAGTGCTCCTGCAATAATCCCAAATATTGCAAACGGCCATTTTGGTGGCAATGGCAGCCCGCGGTGCCATGTGTGAAGCAGGAAGTTCTGATAAAGGAACAGGTACGCAAGCCAGGCTATTATAATCGCCTCCACGGAGTACTCAATGAGTCTCTGATCCTTCTCGTCCACACTGCTCACCTGGGGAAAAGTTAAAAGCGAGCCGTTAAAACTCTTTCCCATGAGTGAGACCAGAACTCCAGAATACTTTCCCTACGAAGGCCTCAGGCCCCATCAGCGGGAGTTCATAGAGCTCGTCTCAGAGGCCGTTAAAAACGGAGAAAACGCTATAATCGAAGCCCCTACGGGGTTTGGAAAGACCGTGAGCGTTTTAGCCGGAATCCTGCCCCACGCCAAGGAGATGGGCTACAAGGTTCTCTACCTAGCCAGAACCCACAGACAGATGGACAGAGTTATTGAGGAACTGAAGGCTATAAACAAGAAGAACCCCGTTTCTGGCATCGAGCTGAGGAGCAGGAAGGACCTCTGCCTTCACACCTACCTCACCCAGTTCACGAGCGACGCCTATACGGCCATGGTAGTCTGCAAGAACCTCAAGAAGCTCGGCAAATGTGAGTTCTATGAGAACGAGAAGAAGAAAAAGACGGAGTTTGACGAGCTGGTGAAGTTCTTCCTGAGTGAGCCGAGCCATCCGGCCGAGATTCTGAGCTACGCAGAAACCCTGGAGCTGTGCCCCTACGATTTAACCAAGAGGATAGCGGAGAAGGCTGACGTCATAGTGGCCAGCTACCTCTACCTCCTCAGCCCAACGATTCGGGAGAACTTCATAAGCTCCCTTGACGTTGACTACTCAGACCT
Organism: Thermococcus thermotolerans; assembly: GCF_024707485.1. NCBI lineage: Archaea > Methanobacteriati > Methanobacteriota > Thermococci > Thermococcales > Thermococcaceae > Thermococcus > Thermococcus thermotolerans. Next base: position 137,145 of record NZ_CP102602.1, on the reverse strand, counting down.
GATAGTGGTTTTTGACGAAGCCCACAACCTGCCTGACCAAGCCATCTCGGCCTTGAGCGACCGGATAAGCATACACACGGTAAACAGGGCGATAAAAGAAGCTGATGAGTACAACGAGCACGAGATAGCCAACTTCCTCAGCATTTTCGGCCGCGGATTGGAGATGCTCTACGACGAAAAGCTCAAGGACAGGGACGTGCACGAAACCCCCATTCTGCCGGAGCTGATTTTTTCACACGTCGTTGACATCCTGAGCCTCGACACCCGTGGCCTCGTCAGGATACTCAACGACATGGTCGCCGTTGGCGACGCCATAAGGGAGGACAGGATAGAGAAGGGCAAGCCGCCCCGCTCTTACATAGGCAGAATAGGCGAGTTCCTCCTATTCTGGCTCTCACTCATTGGACGGGAGGACTACCTCTTCCTCATGAGCAGGGACAAAGGGCTGAGCCTTGAGCTTGTGGCACTGGATCCCTCGAAAGCCCTGAGCTTCATCAGAAACGTCCAGAGTGCGGTTTTCATGTCCGGAACCCTCACCCCGATGGAGGCATTCCGCGACGTCATGGGCATCGAGAACGCCCGGATGAAGAAGTTCCCGAGGATGGTCAAACGGGAGAACGCACAGGTTCTGGTCGCCAAAGACGTCTCGACGAGAGGCGATGAGCGTTCGCTCCAGGTTTACAGGCGCATGGTGGACTACATCGTGGAGGCGGTCAAGGTTATACCGAAGAACGTCGGAGTCTTTACGGCTTCCTACGAGGTTCTCCAGGGCCTTCTCTCGGCTAACCTTCAAGTCAGGCTTGAGGAAACGGGAAAGGCGATATTCATTGAGAAGCAGGGCGTCAGCTCAGCGGAGAACGATGCGATGATAGCGAGCTTCAAGGCCCACGCCAGGGGGAGGGGAGCGGTGCTCCTCGGCGTCATGGGTGGAAGAAACAGCGAGGGGCAGGACTACAGTGGCGACGAGATGAACGGGGTTATTTTGGTTGGCATACCCTACGCGAGGCCGACGCCGAGGGTTCAGGCCCAGATAAGATACTTTGAAAGGAAGTTCCCCGGAAAGGGCCGATACTACGGCTATTACCTGCCGGCCCACAGGAAGCTTGTTCAAGCCGCCGGAAGGGTTCACCGCTCAGCCGAGGAGAAGGGCTCAATCATAGTCCTCGACTACCGCCTCCTCTGGAGCTCAATAAAGAAGGACCTGCCGGACTGGATGCGCGAGACCATGAGGCCGGTTGATTTACCGAGGATGAGGCTCTACCTGCGGAGGTTCTGGGGTTAGACGTGCCGATAAACTACACGCTGGAAGAGGCGGAGGAAGACATCAAGGCATTGTAATATAGCTCTAAACCTCTATATTGACTACATCTTAATTCCCAGCGCCGCTTCCTGATAAAAGCCGTATTTGAACCGGTAGATGCTCACTACCTTACTCTTGGATTCTTTTTCAACTATCCCCATCTCCAGAAGGGTTTCAAGCGTGTTGACGACGCTGACTTCCGTCAATCCAGATAGCCTTGCAAGTGATGATGGCCTGGAAACACCCTCACCCATGGCGTTTAAGAGCGCTATCACTTTTCTCTGATACTCCCTTTGTGGGCGCAACCTGACAAAACTCTTGAGTTCGCTCATGGCCCTCTTAACGGCTTCTTCATGGGCGTTTTTAAGGGCCCTCCTGTGGGTCAGCCCATCAATCCTCCCCCTACCATAAGAGGCCAGGTAACCCGGAAAACCACCCAGTTTAATAGACGCCTCCCGAAGCTCGTCAAGGGAAAAATCTACGTTTCCCGCCGTGAGGAGGCCTCTTTTTAAAAACTTAACTCCAGTTTGAACGTCCCAGGGCTCAACATCCACCCTGACTGGAGCACGTCCATAGAGGTAATCATCGTATTCGGGATTCAGGAGCTTCTTGAAGAGTCCCATAGCGGAGCCTGTGAAGATTATTGTGGGCCTTTTCTCCGCGAGAGCGTTATGAAGCCTCCACAGTGCGGCGAGGAGCTTGTTTCTTTCCGTCCGCATGTCCTGAACCTCATCCCATACGAGCAGGCTTCCCTCAGGAAGAGCCCTCATGATTTCATCAAAGAGGGCCGCGGGATTCTTAGGGACGATGGAAATCCCCTCCTCTCTTTCGAGAACCGCTTCTAAGAACTTAATACCCAAAGAGACCCTCCTGAGCTTGAGTTTGTCCTCATGCACTAGATTCATGACGTCTAGTCCGAACCTCTCCACGAATTCGGTAAAGTTGTGAATGCCAGCAAAGTTTGAATAAACTGCAGGCCTACCTGTTGTGGAAGAATAGTAGGTAGCGAACGCCCTCGCGAGACTGGTCTTCCCAACGGCTCTCGGCCCTATGAGCGCAACCCATCGTCTCTTTTCGATGACAAGCTGACGCAACCGGGAAACTTCCTTTTCTCTACCGTACAGTTCATCAACATTGGTTATCGGGGTCTCCGGAAAGGGCTCCATGCCATCCACCACATTTTTTAAGATTAAAAAATCTCGTATTTAAGTGTTTTGGAAGCTTTAAGAGTGGGATGAAGGCAACAGAAAAGCTGGGTATAGCGGGCTTTTTCAGATTCTAAAAATCTGGGTAATAATAGACATAAAACAACATGCAACTCACAAGTAACAAGCCGAAACCCCTAAATACTCCCACGCCGTACTAAGCCGGGTGGTGTCCGTTGCAGAGCAACGTAAACCTCGACGCTCTTCTGGAGAGGATGCGGGCGGAGCTGGAGCGGGCGAAGAGATTCGAGCCACTTAAATTCGATGAAACCGTGGAAGAGTGCATTGACAAGGCGCGAGCACTTGTCGAGGAGAGAGAATTAAAGAAAAGCTGAGGCCCTTAGAGAGCAGATATTCCAAAGAGAAGGACGACATGAAATGGGCCAAGGGAAATTTAACCTGGATGATCCCATTGTTCACTGTTCTAGGGATTATCGCTTCAGGTACTGACCTCGGATCATGGGCACTTTTGTTGCCATTGTTCCCAATAGTGCTGCTTGGAAGTGCCTACTTATATTCAGCGAACAAAGTTGCAAATCTAGAACAGGTGATGAAACCACTCGAAGAAGAACTCAAGAAAGTTGAAAGTAACATCGAAGAGCTCGAAAAACGATGTAGCAAAAAGCTGAAGAAGTACTCTAAACAGAACAAAGCGGACTGGAGAATACTCTCGTTTTTAGCTCCGGAGCTTGAGGAGACTTTAGCGGCTCTCGCACAGGGCGATTTCATGACTGCCAAAGATAAACTGGAAGAAGCGGAGAGCAAGCTTGAAAATATCCAAGAAAAATACGGCTTCCTAGCAAGTTATGACTTCGAGGATATTTTCCAATTCGATTCGTGGGAGAATGAACCCTGCATAGTTGAATGGAACCTCGAGGTAGATGACGACTATTCGAGGGGCCTCTCCGCCCTGAAGTTCGCCTCGAACGTGTGCCACGTCCTGCACTACGGAGACATGGAAGAGGCGAGGGAACTGCTGGAAGATGCCCAGGAAAAATTAAGGCGCATGAGGGAAGAGAAATGGGACTACTCCTGCGGTAACCTCAAATTTTTCCAGTACCTATTCGAGTTCCACTACTTCCTGTTAAAGACGGTGGTTGAAGCCTACGAAGCTGAGGTTGGAGCGGCCTCAAGACTAGCGGAAAAACAGGCGAAGCGCTTCGCCGAGGCGAAACCAGTGGAGGTTCCGGCTCACGTTGAAAAAGTCACCGTTTCGGCAGAGGAACCCGAGAAAGAGCTTTACAGGGGTGAGGTAAGGTTCAAGATGGGCGCGATGAGTCAGGAGCGCGTTGGGAACCTCGTGATAACGAACAAGCGCTTGAAACTCACCGGCAAGTACAGGCTGCGGGGCATGGTGGCAACCGTAGCGGTTAAAGCCGCTTTAAGAGCGGCCGGAGTTGGCGAGGTCCACGAGGAGTTCCCGCTGGGTGAGATAAAATTCCTAGAGTTGAAGAAGGCCATACTCGGCGGTTATTACCTTGAGTTCAAAGCCCGGGGCAAGAAGTTCACCATCTATACTGATGCCGCCCAGCACATCTACAACCTCCTGAGACAGTACGGGGCAGAAGCGCTCTGAGCCCCTTATTTTTCCAGACAAGGCCTTAACCAAAGTTTTTTCTTTCAAACTGTCAGGAGCCAGAGCGTGCAATCTAAAATTTGCCCGTGAAGAGGGTCTGGCTTTAAACAGGCCATTAATCAGTTTTATTTTTATTCTGGCGTCTGAAGGAGGCCTTTTCAGGGGGTGAAACCTTCCAATGTTGCAATTGCAAAATAAACCCGCAGTTGCGGTTGCGGTTAAAAGTCCCCGAAACATAAAACCATCCTCGTAAACAGTCGAAACTATTTGATCAAACTTTTCCCCAGCAAGCTTTTTCCAAAAGCTTGACCAAAAGAGCCCCCTTGTCGTTTAAAAATGGATGAAAGCGGGCATGCACTCTTTAAAAATTACACTTAAAGCGCTGGTTTAACGCTAAAAACCAGTCCTTTAAAAGGTTTTACTTTTATTCTGGCGTTCTTCGAACGCCTTGTGGAAAGTGAAACCCTGTAAGCTTGCAGTTGAACGGCAAACCACCTGAAAAACAAGCATTTTCAAAATCGCATACAATCTTTCCGCCAGCGCTTGCGCAAGCAAGGGCTGTTGTGGTGCCGGGGCGGGGCTTTGAACCCCGGACCTCTCGGTTTCTCAGGCTCCCCCGAAGGGGAGCGGCCCTATGAGCCGAGCGCTCTGACCAGGCTAAGCTACCCCGGCACTGCCCGAGCGCCCGGGTTATACCTTCAGGAGGGCATTTTTAAATCTTTCGATGGACACTATCCCAATGCTCTCTCGCCGGGGAACTGTTTTATAATCCCTCACTCCAAGTTGGTTCATGATGAGAAGGTTCCTCGCGGCATTTACCATCGCGTTCATCGTCATCATCGCGGGCTGCCTCTCGGTCACTCCGGAGACCGGAACGCCTAGAAGCACTGCATACCAATCTACGACTTCAACCACCCCTTCCTCGACCCCAACACCTAGTTCATCCCCAGCAACCTGGACGAATCCCCTCGTGAACTGGGAGAACGCAACGGTGTCCCTGCCGAGCCAGGACGCCGAGCTCAGCTGTCAGGGAATTCTCTGGCGCTACATCCTTAAGGATGCATTGGAGTGCATGCTGAGCAGGGAAGAGCTTGGGGTCATATCGCCCCTTGCAGAGAACCTCAAGGGTGAAGAACTCGCCCAAAGCGCCTGGAACGTACTCGCCTGGGAGGGGGAGTGGCTGAGCTACGACTGGGAGAAGGCCAAGCAGCCCTTCGCCAAGGTCATAATATACCCCGACGGAAGAGAGGAAGTCGTTGAGGGGCAGAACAACACCATTCAGACCCCCTACGAGACGATAATGCGGAGAACCGGTATATGCACCGACTACACCGTTCTCACGGATGCCCTGCTCCTGGCCCTGAACTACTCACCTGTCTACGCGATGGCAATAAACCTCACCGATTTGGGGCACGCGACGGCACTGGTAAAGATAAACGGATGGTACTTCGCCCTCGACCAGCACCTTCCGCCCATGGATTTGGGAGCTTACTACCGCTACTGGGAGCGGCAGGGGAGCAAAATAATCAACGCCACCCTCTACGAGATAACACCTGGAGAAGAAAAGGCCACCGTCAAGGTTCTCGGCCTCGTTACCGGCGAGGAGTTCCTCAACCAGGACTACACCATGGGCGATGCCGACGCGAGGAATTTGGCTATCTCGATGATGAACATTCTGTATGGCCAGTTTGGCCTGAAGGCCGACGAATCCCTGAAAAGCCTCTCCGACGGAAAGCTTCCGGAGGGCTACAAAGCGGGCTGGACGTGGGGGGTTACCTACTACAACCTGGCCGACTACTACCACCCGTTCTTTCATGAAGAGTACGCCGAGTGGCTGGTCTCCCAGATGCTTTCTAACAGAGAATTCCTCGGCTACGTTCAGAAGAGCGACTCGGTCTGGATAGAGGTTAGAATAGAGGGCGAGGACTTGATCCTCACCATCTACCTCGGGAGTTCCTAGAATAGCCCCGGGAGTTCCTGGGATAGCGGGAGTTTCTTCTTCCGCTTCTCCCGTAGTAACCGGAGCGATCACTTTCGTACCTCTCGCGGTACTCCTTCGGGATTTCCTCACTAAGCTCGGACTTCCCTATCTCCACCCCCGCAACCTGGGCAATGTAGCGGAGCCTCTTGAACTCGCCGGGCATTATGAAGGTTATCGCCCTTCCGCGCTTGCCCATCCTGCCCGTTCTCCCTATCCGGTGGACGTAGTCTTCGGCCGTCATGGGCAGGGAGTAGTTGACGATGTGGCTTATGTCCTGGACATCCAGGCCGCGGGCTGCAACGTCAGTTGCCACGAGAATTCTCGTTCTCTTCGTTTTAAAGCGCCAGAAGGTCCTCTCCCTCGCGTTTTGGCTCATGTCGCCATTTAGAGCCTCGGCGCTGTAGCCGGCTCTCCTGAGCCTCTCACTCAGCTCTCTAGTTTCCCTCTTGGTGGCGCAGAAGACTATCCCGTAGAAGTCGTCGCTGAGAATCTTCTTCAGCACCGTGAACTTCCGCGCGGGGACGACCTCCACGTACTCCTGATCCACCATCTCCGGAACCAACTCATCGCTGCTGACGCTTATAACCTCGTAGTCTCCCATGTAGCGCCTCGCTAGCCTTCTGATCTCGGGAGGCATCGTGGCGGAGAACATTAATACTCTCTTCCTCCTCGGCGTCTCCCTGAAAATCGCCTCTATGTCGTCTATGAAGCCCATATCGAGCATCCTGTCGGCCTCGTCGAGGATGAAGAACTTCACCGAGCTTAAATCAAGGGTTCCGCGCCTTATGTGGTCGAGAACTCTGCCGGGGGTTCCGACTACAACGTGAGTGCCTCTCTCAAGGGCCCTTATCTGAGGCCCTATCGGCTGGCCGCCGTAGACGGCATATACGTAAACCCTCTTCCTCCCGCGGAGGCTCTTGATTTCATCAGCCACCTGGAGGGCGAGCTCCCTCGTGGGGGTCAATATTATCGCCTGAACGGCCTTTATCTTCGGATCAATCGCCTCGATTATGGGGAGCGCAAAGGCGGCAGTCTTTCCCGTCCCGGTCTGGGACTGGCCGATTATATCGACGTCGCCCGATAGAAGGAGGGGAATGACTTCCCTCTGAATGTCCGTCGGGGTTTCAAAACCCTTTTCTCTAACCGCCACTAACGTGGCCTCCGATAAGCCCAATCTTTCAAAACTCATTTTTCTAACTCCTTACGTTACTCAAACGCATCCCTTCTCAAGCGGAACGCGTCGAGAAGAAACGCGGTCTGGCGGGCCGGGGGGGATTCGAACCCCCGACCACGGGATTAAGAGTCCCGCGCTCTAACCATGCTGAGCTACCGGCCCTCAACCCGAAGTCATAGACGGGAGGTTGCTTTATAAATTTTTTGGTCAGAGGCCGGAAATGGAACAGGGAAAACTTTATAAAGCCTCTCCGAGCGTTATACTTTGGCAACGCGGGGGTTGCCGAGCCTGGTCAAAGGCGCGGGATTGAGGGTCCCGTCCCGTAGGGGTTCCGGGGTTCAAATCCCCGCCCCCGCACCAGAAACGTTTCTGGTCTCAAATTATCCCAGAACCACAAAATTTTCACAACCTTTCTCACTCGACAACTGAACATAGCCGGGCCCTCAAAATGCCCGCCCTGGGCAATCTGTTATCCAGTTGGAGGCAGTACCCCCTTCCTTCAAGACATCGTTTCGGGGGATAGAAATATAAAAACGGCTGCCCAGGAGGGATGCTACCACCCATAGCCGTACATCCTCGCCATCAGGTGCCTTCTGATTCTGTTCCCGTAGTAATAGCCGATTGCCATTCCTGTCACGAGGCCCCCGAGGTGAGCGTAGACGTTGACGCTCGGCAGGATGCTGTTTATCAGGAAGAGCACGAAGGCATTTATCAGCGCGGCCTGCATGTTGCCGCCGACGACGCCTGTTATGAGTATCAGAGCCCCGACTATGCCGAAGAGCGCCCCGCTCGCGCCGGCGCTGACCGAGTTGGCGGGCAGGAGGAGGAGTGTCAGCAGGTTTCCAGTCAGGCCCGAGACGAGGTAGACCATGACGAGCCGTTTCGGCCCGAGGATTCCCTCAAGCTGCCTCCCCATCATCAGGAGGAAGTACATGTTGAAACCTATGTGGAGTATGCCCACGTGCACGAACATCGCGGTGATGAGCTGCCACCACCAGCCGTAGTTGAGCACCGCGTAGTTCCACTGGCCGAGCCTCGCCAAGACTTCGATGCTTATGCTGAGAGGGTTCCCGCTGAGTATTGACTCCAAGACGTAGACCGAGACGTTTATCAGGAAGAGGGTGAAGGTCGCCTTCCCGTAGCGATAAAAATAGCGCTCAAGGCCCATTTTTCAGCTCCTCCAGGATTAGCTTTAGGAGGTACTCATCGTTGACCGCGATTATGTTCGTCTGCTCCGTGGCGCTCAGACTGAGCTCCAGCTCTTTTCCATTCTCGTCAGTAACTATGGCCCCCGCTTCCCTTGCTATGAGCACACCGGCGGCTATGTCCGTTGGCCTCACATAGTTCCTTATGTCCAGAACCCCGTCCAGGGCCCCTTTGGCGAGGTATACCAGCTCGACAGCTATAGCACCGAGAACCCTGACGCGCTTGACCCTGCTTATTAATCCCACACACCGTCCACGCGTGTAGAAGCTGAGTGCCTCCTTCCCGCGCTCCGGCTTCCTCACTTGAATTCTCTTTCCGTTCATGAACGCCCCTTCACCGGGGATTGCCTCGTAGAGGTTTTTTGAAATGAACTCGTAGATAGCCCCGTACACGGGTTCTTCGCCCTTAAACACGGCGAAGCTGAAGGCGAATATTGGTATGCCTGCGGCGAAGTTGTACGAGCCGTCTATGGGGTCAACGATGACCGTGTAGTCGCTCCCGTTGTCTATGAACCCTATCTCCTCGCTGACGACGTTAACGCCCAGGGGCTGAAGTCTGCTAAGAACAACGTCTTCAGCCACCTTGTCAACGTACTTGGTAACGTCTCCGCTGACGTTCTCTCCTATCGCCTCTCCAGCCTTGGAAGTGCCGAAGAGGGGCATTACTTCCTTTTCAACCTCCCTCGCGGTTTCGAGGGCGACCTCGTTCCACGGGATTTCCATATTAATTTCCATATTAACCACCCATCAGCATTATCAGCAGGTTCCTCGTTCCCGGCCCGAAGCCGAGGATGAACATCGTGAGCTTCACGAAGTTTATCAGGTCCGGATCCTCGTCCTTCATCCACCTGTCCAGTATCCACACGATAGGCAGCAGTATCAGAAACTTCTCGGGGTATATAACCGCCGGCGTTCCGAACGTGTCCATCAGCCACCTCGCCAGAACGTGCTGTTCCCAGTAACCCAGGAACTGGATTCCTACAAAGGTGGTTGTGGCGTCGTAGAAGTGGGTGTAAAAGAGGAGCGAGTTGTCCCTCACGAGAAAGAGCTTCTTCGAAACGAGCCATATAAATGCCTCGGCTATTATCAGTGCAGGGATAAAGTACCTGAAGACCCCAGGGTTGAAGCTAACCTTATCAAGGTTTATTACCAGGACGAAAATCAGTCCACCGAGCAGAACCCAGCCGAAGTCCCGGTAGAGGGGATAGAACTTCTCACCTGAGCAATGCCTCCAGACGACGTAGAGAGAGGCTATCGCAAAGGCCGCTATGACGAAGTAGCCGCCGGGGCTGACGGTCAGGTAGGTCCTCGGCAGAATACCGACGTCCGTCATGCTCCTCATCAGCGGGCCAAGGATTATGTACGGAATGAGCGCGCTGAATAACCTCTCGTCAACCTTTATCCCCATCCGCTTGAGCATCTTGTAGAGGAGTATCACGGCCACTCCCAAGATTATAGCGTAGACAACCGTGTTCACGGGGTTGTAACCCTGGTTTTCCTGTATCGGTTTTATGAAGTACTCGTAAAAGAACTCGTAGAGCCCCATTTGACCACCATAGACCGTTGTTCCGATAGCCTTAAAGCTTTTCCCCACCCATATTTATCAGGACGGTGGTTGAGATGCATCTGATGCAACTGCCCAGAGAGGTGCTGCTGGGCGAAAATCTGAAGGGAGAGGCCGTCAACGTCGCGAAGAGGCTTGGCCTGGGTGAGAGAGCTTTAGTGCTCTACGGACCGAAGACGAAAGAGATAGCCGGAAAGGACATCGAGAAGAGCCTCAGAGAGTCGTTTGATGTGAGCGCGCTGGTAATCAAGGAGGCCAGCATGGAGGAGGTTGAGAGGACTCTCGCTAAAATTAAGGACGATAACGCTGACTGGCTCATAGCCGTTGGCGGCGGGAGCATCATAGACGTCGCCAAGCTCTCCTCGTTTAAAGCCGGAGTTCCTTTCATCAGCTTCCCGACAACCGCCTCCCACGACGGCATAGCGAGCGCAAACGCATCCATCAAAGACCTTGGAACCAAGACCTCTGTCAAGGCCGTGCCGCCGGTGGGGGTCATAGCCGACGTCGGGGTTATCAAAACCGCCCCCTACCGCTACCTAGCCGCTGGTGTTGGCGACATGATAAGTAACCTGACCGCGGTTAAAGACTGGCAGCTGGCCCACAGGATAAAGGGAGAGTACTACAGCGAGTACGCGGCATCGCTGAGCCTGATGAGCGCCAAGATGGTGATAAAGAACGCGGACATAATACGCCTCGGCAATGAGGAAAGCGTGAGGAAGGTTGTTAAGGGCCTCATCTCCTGCGGCGTGGCCATGAGCATAGCTGGCTCTTCGAGGCCAGCCAGCGGTGCGGAGCACCTCTTCAGCCACGCGCTCGATGCCATAGCGCCGAAACCGGCCCTGCACGGCGAGCAGGTCGGCGTTGGGACGATAATAATGGCCTACCTCCACGGCCTCAGGTGGGAAAAAATTAGGGAAACCTTAAAGAAGGTCGGAGCGCCAACTAACGCATACGAGCTTGGGATCGACCCGGAGTATATAATCGAGGCGTTAACGATTGCCCACACGATACGGCCCGAGAGGTACACGATCCTCGGAAAGGACGGCCTCACGCGAGAAGCCGCCGAAAAGGCCGCTAAAATCACAGGGGTCATCTGAAGATCATCACTCACTACGGAGGTGTTTGGAATGGCAATAATCACGTTAGTTGGGGAAAAACTGGCAAGACCCGGGGTTGAATTCATATATTACGGCCCGGCAGAACCGTGCAAGACGTGCAAGCTCGCAGGAGTCTGCGTCGGAAACCTCGAACCCGGTAGGAGGTATAAAATCCTCCGGGTAAGGAGCATGCCCTCACACTCCTGCCCGCTCCACGAGGGAAAGGTGAGGGTTGTCGAGGTCGTCGAGCCGAGCATCGAGGTTGCCATAGAGCCGAGACTGGCCATAGCAGGATCGGTGATAAAGCTCCACCTCGCGGACTGCAGCGACAGGGAAAAGGCGGATTTGTTCAGGCCTGAGGGCCTCTTCGACGGCGACAGCGTCAAAATAATAGAGATACTAGACGACGTTGAGTGCAACGGCAAGACCTACAAGGTCGTCAAGGTCATGCGCAAGAAGGACTGACCTCATTCTTTTTCCACTTTTGTGAAGGCAATTAACTCTTCTCCTCCCGCCTTGATCCTATAGGCGTGCATTTTTCCGTCAAGAAAATCCTTGATTGCCATCAGGGTTTTCTCGCGCCTTATCAGAAGCTCCCGAGCTTCATCGACGCTCACAGCCCTAAATCCTAACCTCTCCCCCGGCCGGCTCTGTGCAACGATGGAAAGGTCTGCCGTTGCAACGACGGCTATCTTGGCGTAGCCGCCGGTCGTCTGAGCGTCACGCATCATGACTATCGGCTTTCCGCTGGCCGGCACCTGAACCGTTCCCGGCAGTAAAGGCTCCGTAACGATGTCCGCGCCCCTCTCTGAGTGCTCTATGGCCTTTCCATCGAGGCGGTAGCCCATCCTGTCGGACTCAGGAGTTACGGTATAGGACTCGCTCAGGAAGGTCTCTATTCCCTCCTCGGTGAAGTGGTCTAAATTTGGCCCGAGAACGACGCGGACAGTCTTTTCCTTGGAAGAATAGTCCGGTCTCAGTTCCGGGGGAAGGTATCTCCCATCCTTCCCGGTTAGCACTGCATAACCGAGATTCAGCTTATCGCCAGCCTTCAGTGGCCTGCCGAGGCCGGCCTTTGGATAGGTGGAGCAGCTGCTGAGGAGTGACTCACACTTTATCCCTCCGGCGAAGGCAATGTATCCGTAGAGTCTGCCCCTCAGCGTCTCCACCTCAAGTATATCCCCCCTCTTTGCCCAGTGACTCGTCCACGGCTCAACAGGCACGCCGTTGAGCTTCACCTCAACGTCCCCCGCAACCGCAAAGACGCAGGAAGCGTTGAACCGAATGGTTGGGCCGGCCAGAAGGAACTCAAGGAGGGGTGCATCGCCGGGGTTTCCGACGAGGTGGTTCGCTATTCTCGCGGAGTAATCGTCCATGAAGCCGGAAACGGGGACACCGAGCTTTCGGTAACCTCTCCTGCCGGAGTCCTGGACGGTTAGGAGCGAGGGCACTTTTAGGAGCTCAATCATTCTTTTCACCCCATTCACGCTCGTAGAACTCCCGGAACTCCGACTCGTCGATTGGGACGAACCTCACCATGTCACCGGGCCTTAGAAGGGTCGGGGGTTCCCTCTCAGGGTCGAACAGTCTGAGCGGAGTCCTCCCAATGAGCCTCCAGCCGCCGGGGCTTTCGAGGGGGTAGATGCCGGTCTGCTTTCCCGCTATCCCGACTGAGCCGGCAGGAACCTTCAGGCGGGGTTTTTCGAGCCTTGGAGCCGATATCCTCTCGTCCATACCGCCGAGGTAGGCGAAGCCGGGAAGGAAACCGAGGAAGAAGACGCGATAGGTCGGCTTGGAATGTATTTCAATCACATCATCGACGGTCAGGCCGTTGTGTTCCGCCACAAAGCCGATATCCGGGCCGTATTCGCCGCCGTAAACTACCGGAACCTCGACGAGTCTGCCCTTGAAGGATTCCGGTGAAACCTGGAGGCGGGACTCAATGGCCGCTTTCACCTCGCTGAAGCTCGCCTTGAGGGGGTCGTAGAAGATGTAAACAGTCGAGTACGCCGGCACGACCTCAACGAGCCATTCAAACTTGGCCTTCTCCACCGCGTCGGCAATGGCGTGGATTTTTGTGGTTACCTCTTCGTCAATGAATTCCCCGAAGGAAATAACCAGCGCCGAATCGCCGGCGGGTTTTATCGTCGGTTGCATGGTCTCACCGATAGGGAGGCTTCAGAAGGGGAAGTCCTTCAACCTGTGAGAAGTGCTTGAGGTTACCGGTAACTATAGTTAGGCCGTGAATTATTGCAGTTGCAGATATTACAGCATCGCCAAGGTGGAGTCCATAATCTCTCCGGATTTCCCCGGCAAGGATGGCTATATCCCTATCAACAGGTATCATCTCAAAATGCCTTAGAAGTCTGAGTATCCTTTCACGCTTCACTGGATCCCGCGTTTCTTTTCCCGAAAACAGCTCCGCTACGGTTACTGTTGAAACTGCAAGGCCCTCTTCAGCCAATTTTAGCAGGTAACGTTTTGCCTCCTCAACCCCCCTCAGTACATCTATTATGACGTCAGTATCCACCAGATACATTCCTGTCCCACTCCTCACGCAGTTTTCTGACGTCAATGCCCTCCTCAAAGATTCCGAAGGCATTTTCAAGGTCCCTTATGAATTCATCAATCACAATGAGCTTCACGCGTCTTTTTTCGGGAATGTTGGGTTTTTCAGCTGGCTTGAATACGCCGTTCTCATAAATTGCTTCAATAATCTCCATCACCCCCACCAAGCATCCTTTCAATTTTCATGTGTATAAACCTAACGCACCACCTCTCTCATAGGAGCCACCTTAACGCCCTCTTCCTCAAGGACTTTCCTTATGTGAGCCGCAATTTCGACCGCTTTAGGATTGTCGCCGTGGACGCAGATGGTATCAACCCTAAGCTCGATCCACTCGCCGTTTATCGCCCTGACTCCACCATCCTTGACCATCGAGACCACACGCTCGGCTATCTCCTCTTTGTCGTGGATTACCGCCCCGGGTTTCGAGCGCGGGACGAGTGTTCCGTCCGGGTTGTAGGCCCTATCAGCAAAGACCTCGTGGGCAACTTTAATCCCCATCTCCTCCGCCATCTCTGCAGGTCTTGAGCCGGAGAGAGTAACGAAGATCAGCTTCTTGTCGAAATCCGCTATTCCCTCTATCACAGCTCTCGCGAGTTCTTCCTCATTCACGAGGGCGTTGTAGAGCGCCCCGTGGGGCTTGACGTGCTGGAGCTCGATTCCTTCCGCGCTTGTGAAGGCATAGAGGGCGCCAATCTGGTAGAGAATGTAGTTCCTCGCCTCCTCAGGCGAGAGCTTCATGTACCTCCTGCCGAAGCTGAGGAGGTCTGGGTAGCCGGGATGGGCACCAACGGCAACACCTTTCTCCCTCGCGAGCCTGACCGTTTTCCTCATGACCAGGGGGTCGCCGGCGTGCCAGCCGGTAGCTACGTTGACGCTCGTGATGTAGTTCATGACCTCCTCGTCGAGGCCGAGTTTGTAGCGGCCGAAGCTCTCGCCGAGGTCCGAGTTCAGGTCGACCTTCATCCGCACCACCGGCTTCATTTCGACGGAAATCTAAAAAAGGGTTTCTCCGAGTTTAGACCATGAAGGTTCAGGTCATCGATGCGGCGGTCTTCATTCAGGGGTTCGATGTCGAGGGTGTTACGACGCCGAAGGTCGTCGATGAGGTGAAAGACCCTGAGTCGAGGCTTTTTCTGGAGGGATTGATAAGCGCGGGAAAGGTTAGGGTTCTCCAGCCATCGAGGGAGAGTATTAAAGCCGTGATGGAAGCGGCAAGAAAGACAGGCGAGTTAAACGAACTCAGCGGGGCAGACCTTGAGGTTCTTGCTTTGGCCTACGAGCTGAAGGGGGTTTTATTCACCGACGACTACAATCTGCAGAACATAGCGAAGACCTTAGGAATCGAGTTCAAAACCCTCAAGCGCGGGATAAAGCGAGTCATCCGCTGGAACTACGTCTGCATAGGCTGCGGGAAGCGCTTTAGCGAGATGCCTCCGGAGGGTATCTGCCCGGACTGCGGAAGCCCGGTGAGACTGATACCGAGGAAGAAAAGGCGGAAAGGGCGGAGAAAACGTCAGCCGTAGACGTCCACCACTATTCTGTCGGGGTTGCTGAGGGTGAAGGAGTTGTACGGTAGGTACGGCGTGTTGAGCACAAGAACTACAAAGACGCTGCCGTTGCTCTCGGTGGCGTAGATGTAGGGGACGCTCGATGAGCCCGTATAGATGTACTGCCAGCTGTTGTAGGTGCTCCAGCCGAGGTCTGAGAGTCTCGCCCCGTCGAGCTGAATTATGAAGTAGTAACCGTTCGAGTAGGAGGTGTAGTAGGTGTGGTAGGTAACTGCCTTGCTCACGTCAAGGACGATGCGGAAGTAACCACTATGCTGGGCAAACCTTATTCCCGTAACCGTCGGAACCGGGTCGTGGACGGGAACTCCAAAATACCTCTGGACGCCGTGAAGGATGGCGTAGGCATAGCGCCACTGGTAGTTCTCGTTGGTTATTATGCTAACGTCGTAGGTGTTGGTAACAAAGCCGGTCTCGATAAGTATGGCCGGCATTCTCGTGTATTTGATTACGTAAAAGCCCGCCTCCTTAACGCCCCTGTTGTTGAGCGGGATTACCTTGGCTATCTCCTGGTCAACGTAGGTCGCGAGCAGGTTGCCGTAGGTTGAGCCGTAGTAGTGGTAGACCTCAAAGCCGCTCGCTGAGGTGGGCCCGGAGTTGGCGTGTATGCTTATGAAGATATCACAGCCGGCAGAGTTGGCTATGCTTACCCTGCTGGAGAGGGAAACGTAGTAGTCACCGTCCCTGGTGAGGACAACCCGCGCGCCATCCTCTCCAAGGAGTTTTGCCACTTTAAGGGCTATCGCCAGGTTGATGTCCTTCTCCTGAACGCCGTTGGCGACCGCTCCGGGGTCCGTTCCACCATGGCCTGCGTCAACGCAGATTGTATAACCGCTCAGGTCGGTCTGGGCTCCACTAACCTCCCCCACACCAACGATAGGAAAAATTGCAAGAAGAACAAACAGTATCACTATTGCACCCATCTTTCTCATTGAGTACACCTCCATACATCAGAGCAAGAAAACGTCCATTGGCTTTATAAATTTTTACCAGAAGTTGCGGTTTGTCCAGCCTCTGAAATTTAAAGGAAACAAGTGAAAGTCAGCTTTCTGGAGTTTCTTCATCTTTCGGACAAACCCTCCTTCGAGGGTCGCACCCTGGGTTAGACAAAGGAAGCACTGTAACGTCCGCATACATCGAGCTGAGCCAGTACTCGTTTCCGCTGTACTCAAAGCGGACAGGACTCTTGTAGAAAGTACCAGAGACTTCTCTGTATCTATGTTCGAGCCCCACTGTAATCCCTACGAGGGCATACTCTGAGCGGTATTTGGTCACCCCAACACCAGCTGACAGCAGTATAGGATAAACATCGGCCCCCAGAGGACCGTCCAGCTTTGGAAGCACAGGCGCGGCAACGCTGAAGAGCGGTAGTGTGGAGACGCTCTGTGAAACGTCAAAGTTGTTAACGTCAATGAAGTCCTTTGATTTCACAGTAAAGCTCGGCTTCCAGTAGCGTTCTATGTAGTACATGGCTCTTCTAAAGGTCCCGCCGTAGCGGGAAGGTGCTCCTCCCTCCTTACTCCACGCGGGAATTAGCTTTCCGTTCCTTATCTCCGGTTGAGCCATTACGACATACATAGTGACCTTTAACGGCCCATAAGGCCCATACAAGCGATATTTGGCAAGGGCTATGTCTCCCTTTATTCCGATTCCGACTACAGTCGGCCTTCTTATGTCCTCTCCCCTAATTCTCACCACTTTATTAAGCCACAGGCGTGTTCCTTTGAGGGTGTACACCATCCCAGCTATCTGGGCCTCGTAGTTTGCCCCCGTACCGCTCCGGTCAACCGCCGCAACTGCCGAGAAACCTATCTCCACGCCTAAAACCCTGGACGACTGGAACTGCTCCCTTAGATATACATCATCAATCTCGCCCACGTCGCCGTTTAAGAAGGCAGCGGCGAGGGGTATTGCCGTGTTGTCCTCCGTGTCATAAACCTTCTCAAGCACCCAGTCAAAGCACACCGAAGTCCCGTAGGGCCCGGAATAGCACTCCTCCGGGAAAGAACCCGGCGGGAAAGAATCAATTCCAGCCCCTTTTTCCGCCATTGTACTCGCTTCAAGAGGTTTTAGCCGCTCAAGTTCCGTGGAAGATAACAGAGGGCGGAAGTCATTGGCAATCGAAACCCTGAAGCTTCTCCGCTTTAGAACTTCCTTAAGATTTAGAGGTACACCTTTTACAAAATATCCAAGCTTACCCTTCCCATGGTTCGTGCCGAGGAGAACCACTCCAGGATTCACAAGGGACGGGTCTGTTCCGGTTTTTTTGAGGTGTTCCTCCCAGGTTTGAAGGTATCTCTCAATCCGCTTGTAGTCCAGCGTAATCGAACCCCTGCCTGCGTAGGTGCCGAGGTCAACCGGCGTGCCGTTTGGGAGCATGCCCAGGACGGTAACCGTGTTCACGCCTTTGCTCGAAATGAGGACCTTAGCTTCAGGCTCCTTGAACGGCAGGGTTCGGTAGTATGCAACCTTGACCTCCTCATAGTCGCTCGCCTCAACCGGCGTGCTGAAAACGGCCCAAAAGACCGGCAATATTACCAGCAAACTGAGGCCCAATACAACAATTTTCTTACGTCTCATTCACACCACCAACATACGTAAACAACTTGCAGTATAAAAAACTTTTGGCTGGTTAGCCGTAGAAAAGAAGCCACAAAATGCCCGAGTATTCACGCCCCGGACGGGCTCGGCGCTCATAGGGTACGTCACAACCGCAGAGCGGTTCAGCCCGTCTTGGAATCGTCACGGCCCGTCCGGGACGGCGTCAGGGCCAGTCCTCGTCATCACGAAGTTCGGTGCAATTCGCTGTCATCATCCGCGGTTCAACCTTGAAGGTAGTAGGATATAAGCTTTCTCAGCTCGACGTTGCGCTCGGGCTTCATGCGGAGAAACCTCTTAAGCTGGTTATTTTCTGCTATTAAACCTGACAGCTCTATCGCCAGGATTTTGTTGTCCTCGCTAAGGCCATAGGCCTTGAAGCGGAGCGGGGCATACTCCTTCTCAAGCTCCCACGTCCTTTCCTCAAGCTCCCTTGCCTTCTTCTCAAGCTCCTCAAGGTTTCCCTTCAGCTCACGGAACTCGCCGGTCAGGGCAATCTCGATTACCTTCTCAACGGGAACTCCGTACCTCTCGCTGAGGCGCTCTATCTCCTCCCACAGCTCTTCGCTTATCTCCACCTCAATTTTTCCGAAGCCCTTATTCGGTTTGATGATGAGTTTCATGCCTCTTCCTCCAAGAGTTTTTTCATGAGCGACAGAAAGTCTTTCGCGATGTTGATTGCCTCTTCAACCTCTTCTGCATCAGGCTCATAGACTATGTCATACTGGTCCTCGTGCCCCAACTCTCTCATCCTGTCCAAGAGTTCAACCCAACGTTCTTCCAGCTTTCCGCTTTTAACGTAGAATTCCTCTAAGTAGCGGGCTATGCAGTAGTGGCTCTTCTCACGCCAGCCGTCGCGAAAGAGAACCGCCCTAGCGGCGTGGAACATGGCCATGTATGACGCCATAAGGGACGTCCGGTATGAACCATAGGCGAGGTTCCTCCTCGCCTCTTCAAGCCACTCTTCAGCGCGTTTAATGCTCAGCCATCCTTTTTCCTCGGATGGGGGAACCCTTCTTAGCAGGTTTCGGTCGATACATCCCTCGAATCCGTTCAAGTCCCTCCCCCCATATCACCATCGAGCCGTATGCGAGCGAGTAATAGAAGACCGGATCGCTGGCTCTAAGTTTTTTGACTCTCTCCGGTGTGAGGACAAGGAGGTTGACCTCCCTGCCGGTTGCTTTTTCTATCCCCCTCTTTAGGGAAGCCGATCTGGCTATGCTCGGCCTTTCAACGAAGACCCAGACATCAAGGTCACTTTCGGGAGTGTTTTCTCCGGTCGCAAAGCTCCCGTATATCCCAAGGGCCATAACCCACCCATCTTTCAGGGGTTCCAGCTTTTTGGATAGGGTTATGAAGTTGATGAACCTTTTAAGCTCGCGGGTTCTGGGAACGTTTAGTATCCTGAAACCTCTGCCGGACTTCTCGGCTATGCCGTAATTCACGAGGAGACGGAGAGTTTTGGAAACGAGTCCTTTGCTCAGACCCGTTGCCCTAGCGGTTTCTTCAACACCCACCCTATGGCGCTCAAGTGCGTACCTGAGAATCCTGATTCTCTCGGGAGTTGATATCAGCTCATGCATGTTACCAGCTCTCGTTCATGATTTATGAACTTTTCGTTCACACTTCATGAACGATTTGTTCACGATCCGTGAACTTTCTCAAGCTCTCTCCTTTTCTCCTCGACCTTCTTCCTCAGTTCAGCGTTTTCCACCCTGAGCCTGTCGCGCTCGGCCATCATGAACCCCTTATCCCTCAAAGCCTTCTCGTAGAACTCTTTAAGCTCTTCAATCTCACCCTCCATCTCGCGGAGCTTCTCCTCCAGCTTGGAGACCTTCTCCCTCAGGAGATCCTCACGCTCTGCCTGGAGGGTCTCTTCAACTCTGGGGAGGCTCTCGCGGAGGAAGGAGGTGATATCTTTGCCCCGAAGGGCTTTGAACCTTTCCTTGGGCAGGATAATCCTGATTTCGCTCATTTCTTCTTCCTCTCCATCTCGGTCTTTCTGTCGTAGCAGAGGATATAGAACGCCAGAAGCCCCTTCCATCTACCGTAGGGTTCGATTATCCCGCGAACGTCCTTTTCTTTTACTTCCTTAACGCGCTTCCCAAAAATCTTCGCTATCCCTCGCCTCAGCCCGAGGTCTCCGGCCGGATAGACGTTCTTTCTGAGGCCATACGCAAGGAAGAGCTCGGCGCTCCACTTTCCTATTCCCCTGAACTTTGTGAGATACTTAACGGCCTCATCAATGCTCCACTCCCAGAGTTCAAGGTCGAGCTTTCCGGCAAGGTAAAGCTCCGTCAGTGACTTTATGTAAGCGGCGCGATAGCCGAGCTTGGTCCTTTTCAGCTCCTCCTCGCTCAGGGACGCTATCCTCTCGGGAGATGGGAATGCGTGTAAATCCCCCACCTGCCTGCCCGCGAGCTCCACGAGGTTCGCGATGGTCCTCTGAGCGAACTCAAAGCTTACCTGCTGCTGCGCTATCGTCTCAACCAACGCCTGGTACGGGCTCGGAGCGGCAGGGACTGTTAAGCCGTAGAACTCGTCTATCAGGAAAGCGAAGGGCGAATCTCTTATCTCGGCGTAGAAGGAATCCAAGTCCGTATCGAGGCCGAGGACAAAGGACAGCTTTTCCTTCGCGGACTTTCTTTCCCGCCTGCTCCACGAATCGGGAAGAATGAAGTCCTCTCCATCGTAGCCGGCTATGCCGTCTCGGAACGCCTGATAGAAGATGCCGTTCTCGAACTTCCACGTTCCGTTGCGTACCATCTCGTTCGTGGTCTTCCTCAGGTCAATCCCAGCCATCGGTCGAGCCTAACGGGGTTCTCCCTTATATCCTTTAGGGTCGAAACGTAGAGCCTCTTACCGTCAATGGAGCGTTTGATTTGAACCTCTCCATGTTCTTCGAGGTAGCGGAGGGCGTCCTTTATATCCTCAGGGCGGACGTCAAAGTTCTTTTTGAGGAACTCCCAGTAGGGCTCACGGTTGGAATATTTGGCCGCCTCCCTCACGAGCTCCCATGCCCGCTCGACCTTATCCCTTCCCTTTGAAACGCGGTAGAGCTTTACCCGGGCCTTCAGGCTCATGTTAGAAAATTGGCTCCAGATGTATAAATCACTTTTGGAGGACAGGCAAAAGATTTAAACCCCTTGGTGGTATTTAGTATAGGCGGTAGTCATGAAGTCCAGGGTTGCGCTGGTTGCAGTTGTTCTTCTTTTCGTCCTGCTTTTCCAGCCGGAAGTCCACGGCCAGGAAAAGGTGGTCTACGTCGCAAAGGTAGACGGCATGATAACCGGATACACCGTTGACCAGTTCGACAGATACATCAGCGAAGCGGAGAGGAAGGACGCGGAGGCGATAATAATCGAGCTCAACACCCCCGGCGGCAGGGGCGACGCAATGCAGGCCATCGTTACGAGGATCCAGAACGCAAGGGTTCCGGTTATAATCTACGTTTACCCATCCGGGGGAATGGCCGCATCAGCAGGCACTTACATAGCACTGAGCTCCCATCTGATAGCGATGAGTCCCGGCACGGTGATCGGTGCCTGCAGGCCGATACTCGGCTACGGCCAGAACGGGAGCATCGTCGAGGCACCGCCAAAGATCACGAACTTCTACATAGCGTATCTTCGCGAGCTGGCCAGGATGAGCGGCAGAAACGAGACGCTGGCGGAGGAGTTCATAACACAGGACAGAAGCGTGACCCCTGAGGAAGCCCTGAAATACGGCGTTATCGAGGTCATCGCAACCAACGTTGACGAACTCATCCAGAAGGCCGATGGAATGGAAACTAAAATTCCAGTTGGGGGGAAAGGGAAAGTAACCCTGCACCTGAAGGACGCAAAGGTCGTGTACATTGAGCCATCCTTCAAGGACACGGTCGTTAAGTACATAACAGACCCGACGATAGCGTATCTCCTCCTGAACCTTGGATTCATTGGCCTGATATTTGGCTTCCTCACGCCCGGCTGGCATGTCCCTGAGACAGTAGGCGCCATAATGCTAGTCCTTGGCCTCATCGGGCTGGGATACTTTGGATACAAGAGTGCAGGACTCGTTCTTATAGTCCTTGCAATGATATTCTTCATAGCCGAGGCGCTGACGCCGACCTTCGGCCTGTTCACCGTGGCAGGAGTGACGACCTTCATCATCGGAGGCATAATGCTCTTCAGCGGAGCGGGAGGTGAATACCTGGTGACTGGGGAGACCTACACCCTCCTGAGGATCGCAATAATCGCCACGGCGGTTCTCCTCGGCCTGTTCTTCCTGTTTGGAATGGCCGCCGTGGTCAGGGCCCAGAAGAAAAAGCCCAAATCCGGAAGGGAAGAGCTCGTTGGCACGGTCGGCAAAGTCGTCGAGGAGCTTGATCCGGAGGGCGTCATAAAGGTGCGCGGGGAGCTGTGGAAGGCTGTGAGCAGAAACGGGAGCCGGGTACCCGTCGGGGAGGAGGTCCGGGTTGTTGAGGTGAGGGGGCTCACCCTCATAGTCGAACCCTCTGGAAAACGTAAGGAGGTATGAAGATGGTTGTGACGACAGGTACAGTGGTTTTGGGAATCGTTTTGTTGTTTGTTTTGATTATACTGGCGACGGCCATAAAGATAGTCAAGGAGTACGAGAGGGCGGTGATATTCCGCCTAGGAAGGATAGTCGGGGCAAGGGGTCCCGGTCTGTTCTTCATAATCCCGATATTCGAAAAGGCCGTGATAGTTGACCTCCGTACCAGGGTTCTGGACGTTCCCGTCCAGGAGACCATAACCAAAGACAACGTTCCGGTAAGGGTCAACGCGGTTGTTTATTTCAGGGTGATAGACCCAATAAAGGCGGTGACCCAGGTGGCCAACTACATTATGGCCACGAGCCAAATAGCACAGACCACCCTCAGGAGCGTCATCGGTCAGGCACACCTCGATGAGTTGCTCAGCGAGCGCGAAAAGCTCAACCTACAGCTCCAGAAGATTATAGATGAAGCAACCGATCCGTGGGGAATAAAGGTCAGCACGGTCGAGATCAAGGACGTTGAGCTGCCGAGCGGAATGCAGAGGGCGATGGCAAGGCAGGCGGAGGCCGAGCGTGAGAGGCGTGCAAGGATAACCCTGGCTGAGGCAGAGAGACAGGCCGCCGAGAAGCTCCGCGACGCCGCCGAGATAGTGTCCCAGCACCCGATGGCCCTCCAGCTCAGGACGCTCCAGACGATAAGCGATGTCGCCGGAGACCGGAGCAACGTTATAATCCTCCCGCTACCGATGGAGATGCTGAAGCTCTTCCGGAGTCTTGCAGATACAGCTGAGATGGCTAGGATAAAGCTTGAGCAGGAAGTCCAAGAGAAACTGGAAGCTGAAGCACGAGAAAAGGCGAAAAAAGAATGAACTACGTATAAGTTTCTTCCATCTTTTCTTTCTATCCCTGGATGAACCGCAAAAAATAAAAGCATTGCCTGCATACTTCATACACACAAAGACTGCACTCCGTATAAAATCGGAAAGTTTGAAACGCTTTATAGAGAAGGGCGGTCACCGCTCATATCGGGGGTGTTAACTTTGGAAGGTCGCTCAATTGTTTTTGCATCGGGAAAAGGAGGAACTGGTAAAACAACGACTGTTGCCAATCTGGGTGTCGCCCTGGCCCAGTTCGGAAAGGAGGTCATCCTGCTGGATGCCGATATAACCATGGCAAATCTCAGCCTTGTTCTCGGTATGGAGGATATCCCAATAACACTCCATGATGTCCTCGCAGGGGAGGCTGATCTTAAGGATGCAATCTATGAAGGCCCCGCGGGGGTCAAAGTAATACCCGGTGGATTAAGCCTTGAAAAGATTAAAAAGGCCAAGCCGGAGAAGCTCAGACAGCTGATCAGGGAAATCGGACAGATGGCAGACTTTGTCCTTATCGATGCCCCAGCCGGTCTTGAGATGACATCGGTTACGGCGCTTCTTATAGGCAAGGAGTTGATAATAGTTACTAACCCGGAGATTTCGGCCATAACTGACAGTCTCAAGACCAAGCTCATCGCAGAGAAGCTTGGAACCCTCCCGCTTGGAGCCATACTCAACAGGGTCACCAACGAGAAGACCGAACTGACTCAGGAGGAGATAGAGGCAATACTTGAGGTCCCCGTCCTCGCGATGATACCCGAGGATCCCGAGGTCAAGCGCGCAAGTGCCTACGGTGTACCGCTCGTCATAAAGAACCCGACGAGTCCGGCGGCCATAGCTATCAAGCAGCTCGCGGCCAAGCTCGCAGGAATTAAGTGGCAGGCGCCCGAACCAGAGAGCCCGATTAAGAGGGTCTTCAAAGCGCTGTTTGGAGGGAAGAGGTAATGGCCGAGGCACTGCTTTACGGAATAGTGGTCATTCTCATAGTGCTCAACATCGTCCTCCTTATGCTCTACTATTCAGCCAAGAGCAACCCCTACTACGTCGTTTACGACGAAGAGACCAAGAGTGCCCTCAAGAGGCGTGTCACCAGCCTCAAGGAGGACCTTGAGAGCGAGCTAGTTGACTTTGATGTCGAGGAGTGGGAGAAGACCCTTGAGGAGTCAATAGAAGAGGAAGTAATGAACCTTTAGTTTTCTAGTCCTTTTGTTATTAAACATTTCTGGGGCGTTAAATTTTAAAAGGTCTCTTTATTTAATCTTAACTTGGAGGTGGGGCGCTATGAAGGTCAGGCTCGGCTATCCAGACAGGATAGTCGAGGTGGACGACAAAGTTGTCCGGGTTTTTAAAGGCAGGCTCGTAAGCGCCCCCCTCAGTGAGGTGGTTGGATATTATCTTAAGGGAGAAGGCCTCCTCCCCCCGGCAGTGAGGGAAGTGGTCCCCGATATTGTGAGAGCCCTTCTGAGCACCGGGGAACTCCACTCAGGCGTGCTGACCATCACGGAGTATGGACACGGCATCAGTAGCTGATTCTTTTTACATTTCTCTGCCAAGCGATACGAACAGCTGGGCCTGCTTTAACAGCCAACCAGTCGAAAACATTTAAGTACTCTTCTGTCCAATAGGGTGAACTCGTGTGTAAAAGGAGGGATGGAAATGAAGGCCAAGGTCAGGATACTTGACATGTACAGCGGGAGGTATTCCGTTTTCATCAACGAGAAGGAAGCCAAAAAGGCCAAGTTGCACCCGGACGACCTAGTGAAGATTGAAGCAGGCAAAAAGACAGTTTATGGCAGTGTCGTTGTGAGCAATCTCGTAAAGGAGGGCGAAATCGGAATCAGCAGGGACATTCTCCAGCTCCACAGTTTCTCTGAAGGAGAAGTTGTCCTGGTAACGCCCAGCGGTACCCCAGAAAGCGTCCGCTATATCAAAAAGAAGATGCACGGAGAGAAACTCAGGAAGGTGGAGATAGAGGCTATAATCAAGGACATTGTGGACAGAAAGCTCCGCGATATCGAGATAAGCTCCTTTGTAACGTCGCTGGAAATCAACGGTCTGGACATGGACGAGATAGCCGCCTTGACGATAGCGATGGCCGAAACCGGTGACATGCTGGACATAGACAGGAAGCCGATAATGGATGTCCACAGCATCGGCGGCGTTCCCGGAAATAAGACCAACATACTCGTCGTGCCCATAGTTGCAGCTGCAGGATTGACGATACCAAAGACCAGCTCAAGGGCGATAACCAGCGCCGCCGGAACGGCGGATGTTGTCGAGGTTTTTGCAGAGGTCAGCTTCTCCCTCGACGAGATAAAACGTATAGTGGAAAAGATAGGCGCCTGTATGGTCTGGGGCGGAGCTCTGAACCTCGCTCCAGCTGACGACATAACAATCAAGGCCGAACGTGCACTGAGCATCGACCCGACCGGCCTCATGCTTGCCAGCATAATGTCCAAGAAATACGCAATGGGAAGCCAGTACGTGCTCATCGATATCCCGACGGGCAAAGGCGTCAAAGTCGAGACCGTCGACCAGGCCAGGGCACTCTCCAGGGACTTTATAGAGCTCGGCAGAAGACTCGGCCAGTACGTGGAAGTAGCCATAACCTACGGCGGCCAGCCTATAGGCCACACCGTTGGCCCGGCACTAGAAGCCAGAGAGGCTCTCTCAGCACTTATGACTGGCAAAGGGCCCGGAAGCCTGATAGAGAAGGCTACTGGTCTTGCAGGCATTCTCCTTGAGATGGGAGGAGTCGCTCCCGCAGGGATGGGTAAGAAAATGGCGAGAGAGATACTTGAGAGCGGAAAAGCCTGGGATAAGATGAAAGAAATCATAGAGGAACAGGGAGGAAACCCAGATATTAAGCCGGAAGAGATACCCGTTGGAGATAAGACATACACATTCACTGCACCAACCAGCGGTTATATAACAGGGATAGACAACAGGGCAATCACAGGAATAGCCAGAGCCGCCGGTGCCCCCGAAGACAAGGGAGCCGGGATAGAGCTCTACGTCAAGGTTGGAGAAAAGGTCAAAGAGGGCGATCCCCTATTCACGATACGCGCCGAGAGTGAAGCGAGGCTCGACCAAGCAATAGTCTTCGCAAGGAGAACTGAGCCGATAAGGATAGAGGGAATGGTTCTTCAGAGGATAGGGAACATCTGACTCATTCCCTTTTTCTGTGCTTCTCGTACCATCCCCACTCTTTTTTAGAACCGAAAGCCCTTACACCCTTCTGGACGAGGGTTATACGGAGCTCTTTGGCCATCTCGTGGGTTATCTCACCATGCTCCTCCATCCAGTTGATTATCTCAAGAGCCTCGTCGTCCGTTTCGCATCTCCGGAGGAAGTCTATGACCGTTGGATTGTAACCTGAGAAGTCCTGCATCTCATCCTCTTCCGCGATTGCCTTTTTCTCACTCGTTCTGTATCCTGCTATCGGAACACCCTCTTCCTCAAGCTCCCTTGCCAGAGCCGGAAACTTCTCCTCAAACTCGTCCCTGTCGTACTCCTGCCAGGCAAACTCGTCGATGGGGCGCCTCTTTTTCTTTTCGTCCATACATCACACCGATAAGAGTTGGGTCAGGAGTTTATAAACCCTGGGTGAGAGTCGTTTCCATGAAGGGTGCGTACTTCCTCGTTATCCACCTGCCAGAGGAGAGGGAGATAACCACAAAGGGCAGGAGATTCGTTTTAAGGAAAGGGTACTACGTTTATGTCGGATCCGCCATGAACTCCCTTGAGAAGAGGGTCGCCAGGCACTTCAGGAAGGACAAAAAGCTCCACTGGCACATAGACTTCCTCCTGAGAGATGCAGAACTCCTGAGGGCGTACATGATTCCCAGCGGGAAGAGACTGGAGGAGAAGCTCTCTGTTGAGGTCTCCAGGCACGGAGAGGCCGTGAAAGGCTTCGGTGCGAGCGACGTTAGAGTAGAGACGAACCTCTACAGATTCGAGGAAGAGCCGGACGCGATTCTGGTTGGGATACTCGAAAATCTCCGTCTGAAATGGAAAAGGATTAAAAGCGAGAGGGAAGCTATAGAATTCGGTGGAAAAAATGAAGCTTGAACTGGGGAGAGTAGAGTCGTACATCCATGAAAAGCTCAAAAGGGAAAAGCTCCACTTTGTTCTCATTGACCCAGACGACGTTACCCCCGAAGTGGCCGGAGAGATAGCAAGGATGAGCGAGGAAGTCGGCGTTGACGCCATAATGGTAGGCGGCTCCACAGGAGCCGAAGGAGACGTTCTGGATGGCGTTGTAAAGGCCATAAAAGAGAGCTCAAGTCTTCCAACGATACTCTTTCCCGGTTCCCACGGCGGGATAAGTAAACACGCCGATGCCATATTCTTCATGAGCCTGCTGAACTCAACCAACCCCTTCTTCATAACCGGATCCCAGGCCCTGGGGGCGTTCACGGTCAAGCGCTACGGCATAGAGCCCATACCAATGGCGTATCTGATTGTTGAACCCGGAGAAACGGTAGGCTGGATCGGTGACGCCAAACCAATCCCGAGGCACAAGCCGAAGATTGCGGCGGCCTACGCCCTAGCCGGCCAGTATCTCGGAATGCGCCTCGTTTATCTTGAGGCCGGAAGCGGGGCGAGGGAGCCCGTTCCGCCCGAGATGATATCCCTCGTTAAGCGCGTCATAGACGTTCCCCTCATAGTCGGGGGTGGCATAAGAACCGGGGAGCAGGCAGGAAAAGCGGTCGAAGCCGGGGCGGATATAATCGTCACCGGAACTGCTATAGAAAAGGCCGGCTCGCTTGAGAAGGCCAGAGAAAAGCTAGAGGAGCTCAATAAGGGTATAAAGGGCTAAGCCTCGGAGAGAACCCTGAAGGTTATCTTTCCGTTCTTGATTATTCTCTTGAGTTCGGAGAGGAGCTTCGGAGCGTCATCTTCGACTATCTCCATCCTGATTTCGCTAATACCCTCCAGTGTCGGCGGGAAGAAGTGTATGTCCCGAATCTTGCCCCTAACCTTTTCATAAAGACGGTTCAGAATCTTTCCCCTTCCTTCGTAGGGCAATTTAATGTCGAGTTCAACGATTTGCATACCAATCACCACTCTATTTTATGAAAGAAAGCCTATATAACCCTTTTCATAAGTGGGAATTATCGAATTTCGTGCCATATATTCCCACCAGTTATGTCATCCACCACAAGACTTATCTTTTACCGCTTCGATTTTTATCGTGGTGATGCCGATGCGTGCATTCATATCCCTCGACCTTGAGGGCCTGCCATACATAGTCAGCAGGCAGCACCTGTTCGTGAAGGGAGCGCTTTACTCGGAGGCCAGGAAGATAGCGACCGAGATAGTAAAGGTCACCGCGGAAACACTGCACCACGAGCTGGGCTTTGAGGAGATCATCATAGCGGACAGCCACGGGCCGATGGTAAATATACTGCCAGAGGACACGCCGGACTACATCGAGCTGGTGAGGGGCTTCCCAAGGCCGCTCAGCATGGTGGCCTTTGCAAGGGGGAGTGACGCAGCTCTCTTCCTTGGCTACCACGCCAAGGCGGGTACCGATAGAGCGACCTTTGACCACACCTACAGTGGAGCGTCAATAGACAGTCTGGAAATTAACGGCGTTGAAGTGAGCGAGTTCCTGCTGAATTCTTATCTCCTTGGTAGCTGGGGGATTCCTGTAATCTTGGTGGGCGGAGACAGGAGGCTCATAGAGACCGACGTTAAAACATTCACCCCCTGGGCAGTTGGCGTCCCCTTCAAGGAGTCCCCCTCGCGTTACGCCGCCAAGAGCCCCGGAATGCGCAGGATAAAGGCCATGCTGAGGGAGGGAGTTATAGAAGCCGTTGAGAGGCTGAAGATGGGAGAGGCAAAGCCGCTCGTGACTAAAGAGCCGGTCCACGTTAAGGTTCGCTTCCTTAGAAGCGACATGGCTGACACGGCCGAACTGCTGCCCTTCGTGAAGCGCCTTGACGGAAAGACGGTCGAGTTCGAGGCCAGAACCCTTGAGGAAGCCTACAAAATCTTTGAGCTACTAACCCTGGCCGCGGCTGGGGTGAACGCCATCGTCACGAGGTAACCGGGAAGTGTGCCCCCGGGGAGCGAAGGGGAATCACAGCTCGCCGAGGCGCTCATCCCCCGCGGTTTCCCGGGGGCAGTGTAATTTCCCCAAATCCAGACTTAAGCTTTGTCCTCGTCCTCGACGTAGGGTGCGGTGATCACCTTTCTTATCTCCCTCGCCTTCTTTTTGCCTATTCCCTCGACTTCCTGGAGCTCCTCCTCCGTGGCAGTGAAAACCCGTTCAACGTTTCCGAAGTGCCGGAGGAGCCTCTTCGCGAGTGTGGACGAGACGTAGGGGAGGCCCTCAACTATCAAACGCTGCCTCTCGGCGAGGGTTAGCGCCTTCTTCTCGCTCCTCAGGCGAACCTCCTTCTTTCTCTCCTCCTGCTCGCGCTTGGCCATGAGGTAAATGAACTGGGCAGTCTCTTCAGTTCCGGAGGAGAACAGTATCGGCACACCCCAGTCGAGGGTTACCGCCGCTATGGCACCCCTAATGGCGTTGGGGTGAACGTTCCTTATACCGTAAAGCTCGCCCTCTATGATTATCACAGGCTTCTCGTAGGCTCTCTTTAAGCGCTCCACCTGGTCGAAGAGCCTGCCGTCTATGATGGACTGTATGAAGTCGTTGGCGCTCTTCCTCTCTATCCCGACCTCCTCGCTCACAACGTAGTCGGCCACATCGAGAGTCCTGACCTCTATCTCGGCCCCGAGCTCCTTCAGGTGCTTTGGAACGCCGCTTCTAAGCTCGCGGTTGTCAACGTAAACGACTATCCCCTTCGGTTTTTTCACAAAAACCGGCTTTATCGGGAGCTTCTCGTAGACTTCCTTAGAAGGCGTGGGTTTCTCGGCTTTTTTCTCTTTTTCCGTGGCCTTTTCTGACTTTTCCTTCGGCTTCAGGAACTCATCGAGCGGGGTTATCTTCCCCTTCGAAGGCATCTCAACACGCTCCGGAACCTTTCCCCTTATTTCAGCCCGGTGTGGATGAGCTTTTTCAAGTTCACGGGCTATCTTTTTTATAGCCTCGAACATGCCCTTCTCCTTTCGCCTTGAGCTCCAGTAGTAGGCCTCGTCGCGGGTCCCTTTGGCCATCAGTATAACGACCCTTCCCGGCCTGTGCCTCCCGGTTCTTCCGCGCCTCTGGATGCTCCTTATGGCCGAGGGCACAGGCTCGTAGAAGACGACGAGATCGACCTCCGGAACATCAAGGCCCTCCTCGCCAACGCTCGTGGCCACCAAAACGTTGAACTCACCGCGCGAGAACCTGTCGAGGACTTCTTTCTGCTCCCTCTGGCTCATCCCCCGGTCGTTGCTCCTGCTCGCCTGGCCGATGAAGCGCTCGGCTGTTACTCCCTCACCGCGGAGAACCTCGACGATCTTCCTCCCGGTGTCGCGGTAGTTCGTGAAGACTATGATTTTTGAGTTCGGCTTTTTCTTCAGCTGTTCCTTAATCAGACTCAACATGCTCTCCATCTTCGGGTGGTCGAGGCCGAGCTCCTTCGCCTGGACGAGGAGGTATATCACCTTCCTCATGCGCGGATCTTCCATGAGCTGCCTGCTGGATTTCGTCCTCCTGTCCTCCCTGAGCTTCTTGAGGTAGGCACGGAGAGCCGTCAGCCCCTGAGTCTCAAGCAGTTCTATCGCGTGCTGCAGCTTCACCGCCTTGGCCTGGTACATTCTAAGCCGGCCGAGCTCGTAGTTGCCCCGCGCGACCTCCTGGTTTATCTTCGAGCCCGCCTGTAGGACTTCCCTCTTTGAGATGTCCGGCGAGTAGGTCGAGACGAGCCTGAACTGGGCAAGGGGCTTGAGGCTCTCCTTGAGCATCTCCCGGAGGAGCTTCCGCACCTCCTTGTAGATGCCGGGGAGCTCGACCTTCACCCACTCGAAGCTCATTCTTTGCACGTAGGGTTTGACGTCGGGCGAGCTCTCCGTCCTAATCTCGATGCGCTCTATCCCGAGGTTCTTCACAATCTCACGTATCCTCTCCTCGTCGCTCCCAGGGGAGGCCGTGAGGCCGAGCACGAGCGGGTGTTTAGCGGTTTTAAGGTACTCCCCGGCTATGAAGACGTAGGAGTAGTTCCCCACCGCCCTGTGGGTCTCGTCAAAAACGAGCAGAACAACGTCCTCTAAGGAGATTTTTCCGGTGAGGATGTCGTTTTCAACGGTCTGGGGCGTGGCAGTAACGATAACACTCCTCTCCCACAGCTCTGCCCTCTGCTTGGGCGAGAGCTCGCCTGTAAGGACGTTTATCTTCTCCGGAGAGAGGTCAAAGAGCCGCCTGAAGCTCTCGGCGTGCTGGAGCGCTAAGGGCTTCGTCGGGGTGAGCATGAGGACTCTACCACCGTACTTCGAGAGCCTGTAATCGGCTATGAGCATCGCTATCAACGTCTTTCCCAGCCCCGTTGGGAGAACCACGAGGCAGCTGGTCTCCTTACAGCGGGCGTAGATTACCTCCTGATAAACGCGGGGCTCGATTATATCGCGGCGGAGATACATGTGCCTATATCCTCGGCGAAGTTTATAAATTCTCGGACGAAGTTAGGGTATGCTCCTCACGAGGCACGCCCGGGAGAGGCTCGTCAAAAGGCTGGCGAAAAAGAAAAGACTTGAGCGGGTGTATTCTGCACTGTGGGGCTTCCTCGATCGCTCGCAGAGAATTGACGTGAACGAGAGGGTGGTAATCTTCACGGACGGGAGGAGGAGCCTAATCTGTGCCAAGCTCGAATGCGAGATGCTGTCCATTGAGGAAATCAGAGAGAGGGTCTCCGGGATTTCGCAGGCCTACGACTGCGTCTTCTTCGATGGGAGAATGGTCAGGCATACAGTCCCCCGGAAATTCGTTGAAGGCCTTCCGAACGGAAGGTACTGCTTCTACATGAACCGGGAAAAGAAGAGCCTCTACATAGGGAGCGAAGAACCCCTGCTGGTCATAACGATAAGACCGGCAAAGAGGGAGGAAAGAAATCAAGCCTCCTCAACCGGAACTACAAATATCTCACCAAACGGCTCCTCCTGAATGAGGTCAACCTTGCCCATGTTGGAGAGGAACAGCAGGTAGAGAAAGGTTCTGGCCACTATCTTCGGCGTTGGGTCGAAGACTAGGTCCCAGAAGTTTATCGGCTCCCTAGTTTCCCGGTACATGTTCACGACTATCTCGTGGAGCCTGTAGACGTGCTTCTCGATGTCAACGCGGAAGTCGTCGACGACGAAGACCTCCTCCTCTATCTCGACCTTCTTCCTCTTCCGCGGCTTCCTCTTCTCGGCCTCCTCAAGGGCGTCCATGAGGGCATCCAGGAGGTCGTCGAAGGTGTAGTAGCGCTCGACCCTCCTGAGCGGAGGGGCCAAGGGTTCAACTTCCACCCGTATGCGCTCTTCGTGGTGCTCCTCCTCTTCCTCCTCGTCGGCGTGGAGCAGGGCCTCGCTCTTCATCCTGACGAGGATTGACGCCGCTAGGATGGCCCTCGCCGAGACGCGGAGGTCGAGCTCCTTCATCTCCCTCAGCCGTTCGATGTACTTCTCGGTCAGGTCAACGATGTCTATGTTCCACGGATCGACCTTGCCCATGGTGACGAGCTGGAGGAGAATGTCAACGGGCGTTATCTCCTCCTCACGGCGCGATTCCATCGGTTTCACCTCTCAATTCTAATCCAGCCCCTCTCAAAACGGCGGAATTTCTTCTTGGCCATCTTGAACATCGCCATAATCTCTCTTAGATAATCTTCATCGGCGTAGAGAACCTTCCCATCCGCCAGAGCGTCCATTATGAGTGGGTGTCCCTTGAGGAGCATCCTCTTAACTTCTTCTGGAGTGTATGCTTTGGCATCTATAGGCGCGTGGGTTCTGTCGAGCTCGTAGAGAAGCTTTAAGCGTTCGTTTGGGTTTTTGGGGAGGTTTTCTGATATCACGAGTATATCCACGTCACTGCCAAGCCCGAAGGTTCCCCTTGCCAGTGAACCGTAAAGCAATACTAATTTAGGCCGGAGTGCACCTTTGAGGGCTTCCACGTACTTCTTAACGTCTCCCTCGTAGGGCAGTTCACTTGACCTCATCGGCCACCCTCCTGACGAAGGCGATGACCTCGCGTGCAGAATTGATGGCCTCAAGGGCATCCTTTTCCCCGTAGTACTCGTAGGGAGCACCTTCTATGTATGCGTCCGGGTATCGTGGGGGGATATAATGCCTGTCCAGCATCCTGGCATTGTCAAAAAGCTCCTCTGGAACCTCGATCTCTTTGGATAGTATGTCGAGCAGTCTCTTTATTGAATGGCCGTAAGCCATGACCCCAAGCCCAAAGAGCAAAGCTTTGACGGCGTACTCCGCAGCCTGCTGGGCCTTAAAGCATGCCCATGAATAAAATTTGGAATTCATGTCATTCTCAGCACTTCTGAGGGTATATTCAGCCTGAGACAACCACCGCTCGAACTCTTCCCTATCAAACATTAGGTTCACCCGCTCAGATGTCCGAACATCTCCGCGTGCTCGGCCTCGCTTCTCTTCCTTGCCTCTTCAAGTATCTTCATTGCCTTCTCAAGGCTGAGCGCAACGACGCGCGAGACGCCGTTCCTCATGCTGACGCCGATTATCTTGTCCGCGTTGGCCATCATGACGTCCCTCAGGGTTATCACGATGAACTGGCTGTTCTGGGAGGCCTCCTTGATGAGGTCAGCAACGCGCTTGACGTTGGCATCGTCGAGGTGGGCATCTATCTCGTCGAAGAGGTAGAACGGCGCCGGCTTGTAGCGCTGTATCGCGAAGACAAAGGCGAGGGCAGTTAAAGCCTTCTCACCGCCGCTCATGGCCTCGATGCGCTTAACGTCCTTTCCGGCAGGCTTGGCCTCTATCTCAAGACCGCCCGCGAAGGGGTCGTCCGGGTTCTCAAGGATGAGCCTGGCACTCCCTCCGGGTGAGAGCTTCGCGAAGAGCTCCGAGAAGTTCCTGGCTATCTCGCTGAGGGTCTGCATGAAGACGTTCCTCTTCTGGCCTTCTATCTCCTCGATGAATTCCTCTATGCTCTCCTTCTCGGCGACGACCTGCTCGCGCTTGCTCTTCAGCTCAAGGTATCTCCTCTCAACGACCTCGAAGTCCTCTATGGCCTTCATGTTGACGGGCTCAAGGGAGCGTATCTCCTCCTCCATCTTCTCTATCTGCTCCCGCAAAGCTTCAAGCTCCAGCGGGACTTCCTTGATGCTCCTTATGAGCTTGGTATCGTGGTGCTTCAGCTCGCCCTGCTTCTCCTTCAGCGTCGCCTCGTACTGGGCGAGCTTTATCTTGAGGGTGTTGGCCTCAATGCGCAGCTCCTGAAGCTTGGAGTTGAGCTCGTCCTTCTCCGAGCGGAGGCTTATTATCTCGTTCTTGACCTTCTCGCGCCTCTCGCGGAGCTCCTTGAGCTCGTCCTTGACGCTTTCCTCGGCTTTCCTGAGCTCCTCAAGTTCCTTCTCGAACTCCTTTATCGCGTTCTCGTTCTCGGCGATGTTGGCCTTGAGGGCGTTTATCCTGTTCACGAGCCCCTCTATCTCCTCCTCAAGGTCGGCCTTCCTCGGGAGGAGCTCCTCGTTTATCCTTATCTCAAGGTTCTCAAGCTTGCTCTCGACCTTGCTCAGCTCCTCCCTGAGCTTGCTTATCTCGTGCTCCACTTCCCTGATCTTCTGGTTCAGCTCCCTAGCCTCGGGGTTCTCAAGGGCCCTCTTGAGCCTCTCCTTCTTCTTTTCAAGCCGCTCTATCCTTCCGCGGAGCTTTGCCATATCGCCCTTAGTTCCGTGAATCCTCTTCTCAAGAACCTCGATGAGCCTCTCGCTCTCCTCTATGCCCTCCTTAAGGGCCCTGTCCTCGGCGAGGAGGCGCTCCATCTCCCTCTGGACGACCTGCAGATCCTTGCTCAGGTCGCTCTTCCTCATGCGGAGCTCAAAGAGCTCGTTCTGGAGACTCTTAACCTCGATCTTGAGCGCGTTAATTGAGGATTCCAAGGCCTCTTTCTCGCGTTCGAGCCTCTCGACCCTCTTCCGTACCTCGTCGACGTTCACCCCGAGTTTGCCCCTGGGCCTGTAGTGACCGCCGGTTATCGCCCCGCTCCTCTCAAGGAGCTCACCGCCCAGGGTCACCATGCGAACCTTTCCGATTCCTACCGCTCTTGCCTCATCCAGGTCGCTCACGATGAGCGTATCTCCCAAGGCATACGCCACCGCATTTTTGAAGCGCGGGTCGTACTGGACAACGTCCATCGCGGGGATTCCGAGCGAAGGCTTCTCGCGCATAGAACGGGGCTTTATCTTGTTGAGCGGGAGGAAGGTCAGCCTTCCGAGCTTTTTCTCCTTGAGGAGCCTGATTGCCTTCTCGGCGACCTTATCGTCTTCCACCACAACGTTGTCGTAGTTCCCGCCGAGGGCGACCTCTATCGCAAGGGCATAGTCCTTGTCCGCAACGCTTATCAGCTCTCCAAGCGAGCCGTAGAGGCCGGGAATGTTCTGGTTCTTGAGGAACTCTATGGCCCTGTTGCCCCTCACCTCACGCTGGGCCTCGGCCTTGATGAGCTCTTCCCTGGCCTTGGAAAGCTCTCCTTCGACCTTCCTGAGAGCCTTGGTCTTTTCTTCAAGCTCCTTTTCTGCCTTCCTAAGCCTCGCCTCGGCCTTAGCCATCTTCCCCTCTATCTCTCCGAGCTCGGAGCGCTTGGTCTCAAGGGATTTCTTTGCCTCCTCGATTTTGGACTTGAGTGCCGTTCTCCTGGCGCTGTCCTGTGCAATCCTGGCCTTAAGGCGCTCTATCTCCTCCTCGAACTTTCTGATATCGCTCTCCTTCATGTAGAGCTCCTTCTTGGCCTCCTCAAGTTCGTCAACGACCTTGTCGAAGTCCTGCTTGGCTATCGCAAAGTCCCTGTCTATCTCTCCGAGCTTGATGACCAGCTCGTTTTTGACAACCTCTTTCTCCTTTATCTCCGCCTTGAGCTTCTCGCGCCTCTTAGTCCAGCGCTGAATGGCGTTCCTGCTCTTCTCTATCTCCTCGGATACCTTCTTCAGCTCCTCCTTGGTCTTGGCGAGCCTGTGCTGGCTGTCCTCTATCTCCTTCTGGGCCAGTTCGATGTTCTTCCTCGCCATCTCGATCTTCGACTGAACCTCGCTGATCTTCCTGGTAACCTCAAGAATGCCATCCTCGCTCTTCTCCTCAAGCTCCTTCTCAATTGCGTTCAGCTCCTTCTCCTTGGCGACTATCTCCTTGGCTATGTCCTTGAGGCGCTCCTCTATGGCGGCTATCTCCGCCTCTATCTCCTTGTCACGGAGATTGTTCTCCTCAATCAGGGACTTCAGCTTCCTTATCTCACCAAGGAGGAGCGTAACCTTCGCCTTCTCGACACGGTCTTTGAGGTCGAGGTAGCGAAGGGCGTCGTTGCGCTCCTTTTCGAGCTTGTCGAGCTGGGATTTGACTTCCCTGATGAGCAGGTCAACGCGGGCGAGGTTTTCCTCGGCCTGCTTCAGCTCCTTCAGGGCCTTCTCCTTCTTTGCGTCGTACTCCGCTATTCCGGAGATTTCGTCTATGAGCATCCTCCTCTCGGTGGGGCTCATCTTGATGAACTTGGTGATGTCACCCTGGAGAACGAGGTTGTATCCTTCAGGCGAAATCATGGCCGCACTGAGGACATCGAGTATGTCGCTCCTGCTGGTTCTCTTGCCGTTGAGCCAGTACGTGCTCCTCCCGTCGGGATAAACGCGGCGCTTTATCACGACCTCGTCCTCATCGATTGGAAAGCCCCGATCCTCATTGTTGAAGTACATCGCCACCTCGGCGTACTTTGCCGGTGCCTCTGTTTTTGTGCCCGCGAAGATCAAATCGCTTATCCTGGTCGCACGCATGGCTTTGGCAGACAGTCCACCGAGAACGAAGAGAACGGCGTCACCAATGTTGCTCTTTCCAGAACCGTTGGCACCCACGATCGCTGTAAACCCCTTAGAAAGCGGGACGACTACCTTCCGGTTACCGTAGGATTTGAAGCCTTTCATTTCAATCTTCTCGATGTACGGCATGCCCTACACCTAAATTGGAGAATGATGGGATAGGTTATATAACTTTACCTGAGGTGGCTTACTCGACTATTCTCCGCAGGATGTTGAGCACCTTGGTGTCTATGCCATCACTCACGGTAACGTAGAAGTCAGAGTTCCTCATGACGGCCATGTCCCGTATCTTGCTAACGAAGCGGAGCGTGGGTTCAACGCCGTTCTCTATCATCAGGTATTCAACCGCATCCAGAACAACGTCAGATTTTTTGTTCCCCAAGCGATCCCAAACAATCTGCTCAATCACGTGAAGCCTGGACGGATGGACTGCCTTTGGATGGGAGACTTTAGTAATCCACACCTGGTAAACGTTGGGCGCTTTGACCTCAAAGGGCGGTCTTCTGGTTATTAAAATCTTCCCCCGCTGGGGATTTTTGGCGAGGACATCGTCGAGACGGCGATAATCAATAACCCGTGAGCCTCTCCTCCGGGGCCGCCCCCTAAACATCATACGTCATCACTTCGCACACATTACTTGATCAACAGGGTCATGACATTACAGCCGCAGTAAGTTTGTTAATGTTCTTATAAACGTTACTGTGTGCGACCAAATGCACTGATACCCGGACCATTGAGTTAAAGAGAAAATGGGACTATGCACCCAAAATAGAGATTTTCAGACATTATCCTTCCCTTTCGCAGAGTTCGAGAAGCACACCCGTTACCGCCTTCGGGTGGACGAAGGCTATCCTCGCACCCCCGGCACCGGTGCGGGGCTTCTCATCGATGAGTCTGTACCCCTCAGCCTTGAGCTTCTCAAGGTGCTCCTCAATGTTATCGACGCCGAGGGCTATGTGGTGTATGCCCTCGCCGCGCTTGGCTATGAACTTGGCTATCGGCGAATCCTCGGAGGTTCCTTCAAGGAGCTCTATCCTGCTCTCGCCGACGTGGATTATCGCGGTTCTAACCTTCTGGTCGGGCACCTCTTCAATCTCCTCGACCTTTAGGCCGAGGCCCTCCCAGACCTTGATGGCCTCGTCGAGGTTCTTAACGGCTATACCAACGTGGTCTATCTTCTTTATCATACCTTCACCCCCAGGGCTTTTTCAAGTACAAGATCCGCGGCAGAGTAAGGGTCGACCTCCCTCCTCACGACCTTTTCTATTAGAGCCGCCACCTCCTTATCATCAAGCCTCTCGCTTATGGCCTTGGCTATTCTGCCCGAAACTATCGTTTTGACCTCTTCCTCAGCACGGAACTTTCTCTTCCGCTCTATCTCGCCGCTACGCTCAAGGAACTCGTGGTGTTCCTTTATGGCCGCCCAGAGCTCCCGGATTCCCTTCATCGTTGTCGCCACGGTCTCGACTATAGGCGGCCTCCAGCCGCGCTTCTCCCAGCGCTCCTTCTCAAGGTCGAGCATAAGGTTGAGCTCGAAGTAGGTCGCATCCGCTCCTTCCTTGTCGGCCTTGTTGATGACAAACACGTCCGCTATCTCCATAAGGCCGGCCTTTATCGCCTGCACATCATCTCCCAAACCGGGCACGGTTACGAGAACCACGGTATCGGCCGTCTTGACGATGTCAATCTCAATCTGGCCGACGCCGACGGTCTCAACGAAGATGACGTCACAGCCGTAGGCATCGAGAACCTTTATGGCATCGTTGGTGGCCTTGGCGAGTCCACCGAGGGAACCCCTGGTTGCCATGCTCCTGATGAAAACTCCCGGGTCCGTCGAGTGCCTCTGCATCCTTATTCTGTCGCCGAGAAGGGCACCGCCGGTGAAGGGCGAGGTGGGGTCTATGGCTATGACGCCTACGACTTTCCCCTCCTCCCTGGCAACCCTGATGAGCTTGTCGAGAAGGGTCGATTTTCCGGCCCCTGGCGGGCCGGTTATGCCGACGATGTATGCGTTCCCCGTATGGGGATGTATTTTCCGTATTATCTCCCTCGCCTTCTCCTCATCGTTCTCGACGAGGGTTATGAGCCTCGCCGTCGCGCGCCTGTCCCCCTGGAGCATGCGTTCTATAAGGTCGTCTATCATCGTCACCACTCGGACAAATTATCCAGGAAGAAATTATAAAGGTTGGGCTACCCCGACCTGAACTTCTTTAGCCTCGGGACGTTCTCATCGATGAAGCTTATTATGTCGCCAATCGGACTTCCCGGGCCGAAGACCTTGGCAACACCGGTCTTCTCAAGCTGCTCGGCGTCGTCGGGGGGTATTATTCCACCGGCAATAACGAGAACGTCCTCGTTGGGCTTTATACCCCTTTCCTCAAGGAGCCTCAGAATCTTGGGAATCAGAACCATGTGCGCGCCGGAGAGGATGCTTATTCCAAGGACATCAACGTCCTCTTGGATGACGCTCTCCACTATCTGCTCCGGAGTCTGCCTTATGCCCGTGTATATGACCTCAAAACCAGCGTCACGCAAAGCCCTCGCAACGACCTTGGCTCCCCTGTCGTGACCGTCAAGTCCCGGCTTTGCAACGAGAACCCTAACCTTGGAGCGCTCGACCATTTTCACCACCGGGTGGGTTTTGTTTCAGCGACTATTTAAAGGTTGTCAAAACTCAAGGTTGGGCTTTACTTTGGATATTTTGTCCAGAAGGCTTTTTAATGCCCCTTCCCGAATTCACAGCATGCTCGAATTCCCACATGACGCACACACCCACACCGTCTACTCGGACGGCATCGGGGGGATAACCGAGAACATAGCGGCCGCCGAAGAGAAGGGACTTAGACTGCTCGGCATAACTGACCACAGCCACTACCTCTCGGAGAGAACCCTTGGCAGGTACGTTAGGGAGATAAAGCGATGGGGAGGGGAGGCAGATATCACGGTGCTGGCAGGGATTGAGGGCAACATAACATCCGGAGGCGTCGATCTCCCGGACGTCATGGCGAAAAAGCTCGACTACGTGATAGCCAGCGTCCACGAGTGGCTGGAGAGCCCGAGCCAGTACATCGAGCTTGTGAAGCTGGCCCTTCTCGATGAGAACGTGACGGTCATAGGGCACTTTGGTGCAAACTTTCCCCACATAGGATATCCGGCACTGGAGGAGCTGGAGGAGATTCTCGATCTGGCAGAGGCCAACGGAAAGGCCTTTGAGATAAGCTCCCGCTACCGTGTTCCCGACATTGACTTCATAAGGGAGTGCATAAAGCGCGGCGTAAAGCTGGTCTTCGCGAGCGATGCCCATTACCCTCCCGCCGTCGGGCGCGTCTCCTGGAGCGAGAAGGTTTTCAAGAAGGCGGGAGGCACGAAGGAAGACCTGCTGTTCGGGGAGTTTTTGTAAGTTTGCCTTAAATCCGCTGGAGTCCCGTTGAAACTCATAAAACCTCAAATCCAAGTTGCCTCAGCTTCCAGACTATCTCCAGAGGGAAGCCGACGACGTTGTAGTAGTCACCCCTGATCCACTCGACGAAGAGACCGGCCTTTCCCTGTATGCCATAAGCTCCTGCCTTGTCCATCGGCTCGCCGGTTCTGACGTATGCCCAGATCATCTCATCGTCCAGCTCCCGGAACTTAACCTCCGTGATGACG
Organism: Thermococcus thermotolerans; assembly: GCF_024707485.1. Lineage (NCBI taxonomy): Archaea > Methanobacteriati > Methanobacteriota > Thermococci > Thermococcales > Thermococcaceae > Thermococcus > Thermococcus thermotolerans. Next base: position 96,375 of record NZ_CP102602.1, on the reverse strand, counting down.
ACTCCCGCGATTTCCGTGCCTTTATGGATTATACAGTAGCCAGTCGTGACCCTGTGAACCCTCCCGCTTAGGAGCCTGAGCATTCTGAAGGCGTCTTCCTCATCTTTGGGCTTTCCAAGGATTTTCCCATCTACGCTGACCACGGTATCGGCGCCGATGACGGTTCCGCCCACTCGGTTGTAAACCTCCCACGCTTTCCGTCTGGCCAGCTCCAGGGCGTACTCGGTCGGGTCTCTCAGGTCGCACTCCTCGCTGGCCCTGCTTGGAATAACCTCGAACTTATCCAGGAAGCGGGCGAGTATCTCCCGTCTCCTCGGTGAGGCAGAGGCCAGAACCAGCATGGTCTCTCCTCCTGAAAAGGGTTAAAAAATCTTGCGAGAACCTAACCCGGCGATGAAGACAATTTCGCTAGCTGACGTGTGATGAGTACCCTCGCAGCTGAGCCTTACCCTGCACTCCCAAGAATCTTCCGAACCTTCTTCCTGAAACTCGCCCACAGGAGATACAGGAACGCCACAGCCCAGAAAACGCTCCCAATGACCAGTGCCAGAGGGCTGGGTTCCAAGAATATGCCGTAGGCGTAGAGGAGGAGGGCAACTCCAGCAGTGCCCCAGAAAATCTTATCCTTCCACATCCCTCTCATCTTTCTCATCTCCCCCTGACTCACCTAGGATGAATTCCAGTTCGAGGATTCTGTCCTCCAGGCGCTCCAGCTCCACCCAGATGGCGAGGAGCAGGAAGGCCAGAACAATGAAGGCAATGCCGAGATAAAAGCCCACCGAGCCCCTGCTCTCGGGCTGAGCCCACAGGAGCATGGAGATGGACACGAGCAGTGCAAAGAGCACGACGAGGTCCCTCACGAGCTTCATCTTACTCCACCGTCCTGAGTTCTTTCCTGAGGGCCTTTACCTCATGGCGGAGCATCCATATCTCCGATCTCAGACCATCGATTTCATTCGCTATTCCAATAACCGTCCAGCCGACCAGGGCAAAGAGCAGGGCCGTTACAAGGGCAGACAGCCACCCCACTGGATGCACTAAAGTGATATTGAGAGGACGATTATCGCGAATCCTTTGGTGGAGACGTCAGCCATCCGCGGTGCCCCCGGGGGTTTTGAGGGACTCTATCTCCTCTCTGAGGGATTCGAGCTTCTCGTTGAACTCCCTCCTCATCTCGCCCATCTTCCAGACGACGAGACCCATCACAAGGAGTACCGGCCCAAGGATCAATCCGGCTTCCCCTGCTGTGAGCAGTATTACTAGGCCCACGCCCGTCAGTATCGCACCAACGGCCTCAAGGATGTCATACTCACTCCCCATCTTTCGCGTTCCCCCCTTCGTCCCGGAGTGCCTTTAGCTCCTCTTTAATGCTTCTGACCTCACTGCTGAGCTCCCACATCTTTACTATGAGAACGACGAGCAGAGCCAGGGGCAGGAGACCAAGGAAGAGCACCATCAGGCTTGGACCCCTTGGGATAAAGGGCATGAATATCAGGAGTATGAAAAATATCGCCCCGAGGATTGCCAGTACGTCGGCGGCTCCCACTTCTTACCACCATAAAAAAGAAGAAAGCAAACTATAAAAAGTTTTCTCAGGCGGTCGCCCAGATGGGTATCCCCGCCTCGATGAGCCTCTTGAGCTCCTTGCCTATGGGTGTGCTCTTGCTCACCTTGACGAGACCCTTCTTGCTGGGCGTTGCGGTGAAGACGTACTGCTCGCCGCCGTAGAACTTGAGGGGCCTCTTTGCGTAGTCCGGGGAAACGCGGAGGACAATCGTTTTCTTCTTCTCCTCGACCTCAACGGATATCCTCTCCTTCGGCTTTGCCGCCTCTCTTTCGGTGAAGCTCTTGACGTCGATGCTTATGCCTATCCTCTTCTCCAGCTCGGTGATGCGCTTGCCCTTCTTGCCGATTATCGCCGGGATGTCGAACTCGTCAGCGTAGATTATCGCCTTGTGCGGGCTGACTATCTCCACCTCAGTGTAGACATCGGGCAGGAACTTCTTTATCTCCTGCTTGAGCCTCTTCTCCGCGAGTTTAAGGGCTGGAGCTTTCTCCTCCCTCTTGACGGGCACGACGCTTATCTCCTCGCCGTAGGTGTATATCTCGTACTCAAGCTCACCGGTCTCAAAGTCCCTGACCTCTATCACCGGCCTCGCTAAATCCTCCTCCCTCATGCCGCTCGGCACCTTAACGAGGTACTCCAGCGTCAGGACCTTGGCGACCCTTCCGGCCTTGATGAAGATGACGGTATCGACTATCTGCGGTATCATTCCGAGCTCCACCCTTCCGATGAAGCGCTGAACTGCATCTATCGGCTTCGTTGCGTGCACAACTCCTACCATACCCACTCCCGCCAGGCGAAGGTCAGCGTATATCTTGAAGTCGCTCGTCTTCCTCATCTCGTCGAATATCGTGTAGTCCGGCCTCACCAAGAGGAGTATGTCGCCGGTCTTCTCCATCCTGCCGCTCAGAGCTGTGTACTGGGTTATCTCTTCACCGACCTGAAGGTCGCGGGGCTTCTCCATTGTCTTAACTATCCTGCCCATGCCGGCGTACCACTCGGCAAGGGCCTGGGCGAAGGTCGTCTTTCCTTCACCCGGCGCTCCAGCGATGAGTATCCCCTCCGCCTTCTCCCTGAGGCGCTCCATGAGCTTCTCGCTCAGCTCATAGTCCTCGATGCTGAGCTTCTTGACCGGCCTGACTGCGGTTATCTCTATCCTGTCAGCGAAGGGCGGTTTGGCTATAACTATACGGTAGTTCCTGAGCTGAACGACAGTCGCTCCTGGCTCGTCGAGCTCTATGAAGCTCTCTGGATCGCGCTTTGCCCTCTCAACTATGTCGTCCGCTATCTCCTCCAGCTCCTCGTCCGTGAGGATTTCGTCCCTGACCGGGACGAGCCTCCACTCTCCAGGTCTTCCCTTCTTTGCGAGGGGCCTCAGCCCGGCCTTCAGGTGGACGCTCATCGTAGTCTCGTCGAAGAAGTCCTCCAGGCGGTGCCTGACCTCCTTTCTGGCGGTTAAATATATCACGTCTATCCCCTTTGCTATCGCGATGTCCCTCTGCACCTGGTCGCCGGTTATCAGGGTGGCGCCCAGCTCTCTGGCTATCTCCCTAACCATGTTGTCTATCTCCCCGGACTTGGCCCTCTTTATCTGCCAGAGTTCGGGCCTTTCTCCGTGGAACTCCAGTATAATCCTGCCCTCGTTGGCCATCTCTCTAAGCTTCTTGAGCTCCTCAAGTCCGACATGGCCTATCGCCTTTCCCTCGTTGGCCTGGTGCTCTATCTCGGCTATGACCGCCTCAGGTATGATGACCTTAACGTCACCATCGATACCCGCGAGGAACTGTGTAAGCCTACCGTCAACGATTACGCTCGTATCGGCAACAAACGTCCTCATTTCTCTCACCTCAGAAGATTCAAACTCTCCGTTCTTCACAATACTTCAAAGGGGTGCTATAACTAAAGGTTCATAAAGGTTTAGCCGAAAAGTAGATGGGTGGGACAATGGGCAGGCTGATCTCCATTGCAAGCGGCAAGGGGGGCACGGGAAAGACCACAACGACTGCCAACCTCTCGATCGCCCTCGGAAAGATGGGTTATCACGTCTGTGCCGTTGACGCTGACCTTACAATGGCTAACTTGAGCCTCGTCATGGGAATCGATGACGCATACACAACCCTCCACGATGTTCTCGCCGGGAGGGCTACAATAAGTGATGCGATATACGCCACGGCCTATGAGAACGTTCACCTCGTTCCAGCATCGATAGACTGGGAGCACGTGATAAGGGCCGACCCCCGAAAGCTTCCCGAGACGATAAAGAAGCTGAAGGATAAGTTCGATTTTGTCGTGATAGACTCCCCCGCGGGGCTTCAGATGGACGCAATGAACGCGATGCTGAGCGGAGAGGAAGTTCTTCTAGTTACAAACCCCGAAATCTCGTGCGTCACCGACACTATGAAGGTAGGGATGGTTTTAAAGAAGGCAGGCCTGGCTATTCTGGGGTTTGTTCTCAACCGTTCGGGAAGGAGCGAGACGGAAATCCCGCCCGAGGTGGCCGAAGAGGTCATGGAAATACCCCTCCTCGCCGTTATCCCTGAAGACCCTGCCGTCAGGGAGGCCACCCTCGAAGGTGTCCCTGTGGTGGAGTATAAACCTGAATCGGAAGGTGCGAAGGCATTCATGGAGCTGGCGGAGAGGATCTCCAGAATATCCGGCCTCAAGGCCAGGGTGATGAGATGATAGTAACTTTCGTGGGAACTGCCGGGAGCGGAAAGACCACCCTAACAGCCTCGTTCGGGAGATACCTTGAGGAAAACGGCTACTCAGTTTCGTATGTCAACCTCGATACGGGAGTGAAGAGACTTCCCTACGAGCCCGATGTCGACGTCAGGCGGGACGTAACCGCCTGGGACATAATGGAGGAAGGCTACGGCCCCAACGGGGCAATAGTGGAAAGCTACGACCGACTTCTCCCAAGGGTCTCCAACTATGTCTCCACGATTCTGGAGGTGGAGAAGGGAAGCGATTACGTTCTCCTCGATACCCCCGGCCAGATGGAGACTTTTCTCTTCCACGAGTTCGGTGTCAGGCTGATGGAAAATCTTCCGGAACCGTTAACGGTCTATCTCTTCAGCCCGGACATACTGAGGAAACCCGCTGATTTCTGCTTCGTTCGCTTCTTTGGCATGATGATAGAACTGCGCCTTGGAACGACAACCGTTCCGGCCATGAGCAAGGTCGACACCGTGGAGAGACTTGAGGACTATAGGAGATACCTCGACGACGTGGAGTATCTGAACGCCAGGCTCAAGCTGGAGCCCTCGATGCAGGGACTCCTGGCGTACAGGATGTGCTCGGCCCTTCCGGAGCTGGCACCCCCCACGAGGGTTCTCTACATCTCCGCCAAGACCGGGGAGGGCTTTGACGACCTTGAGACCCTTGCCTACGAGCACCGCTGCACCTGCGGCGACCTGACATAGTTCAATCTTCCCCGCAGTTTCTGGGCAGGCTTTCAGTTTCGGGGAAACGTTATGAAAACGCTTTCAAGGAATAATGAAGAAGCCTTTTGGTGTCGTACCCCCAAGTCCCCACGGTGGGAGCATGTGTCTGATAGCTGGAGGAATCGGTGAGAGTTTGAAGGACAGGTTCATGAGGATGATAATATCCGGAAAGCACCGGGGAGAGGACTCCTTCGGCGTCTGGACAGATGGAGGTGTCTTCAAGTCCGATGACTTTTCACGCCTTTCCGAGATTCCCGAGGGAAAAATAGGTCTTCTCCAGTGCAGGCTGGCGATGACGGGCTCTTCCAGCTACACCCAGCCGTTCTACAACGACTTAGCCCTCGTCCACAACGGGGAGATATACAACCATGGGCACCTGAGGGCCTACCTCGAAGGAAAGGGTGTCTCCTTTGAGACCGACGTTGACAGCGAGGTAATCCTAAGGCTCATCGAACACCTCCTTGAGGGCGGGATGGACGTATGGGGGGCCGTCCGGAAAGCTATGATGATGCTTGAGGGAGACTACGCTGTGGCCTTCAGCGATGGGGAGAGGATATATCTCTTCAGAGATCCAATCGGTGTTAGGCCTCTCTACTACTCGCCGAGCGGCTTCTTTGCCTCGGAAAAGAAAGTCCTGTGGGCAATAGGCGAAGAGGCAATACCAGTGATGCCAGGCGAACTCGTGGTGATCTCAAATAGAGGTGCTGAGAGAAGGAAGCTCTTCATGATCACAGAACTCAGGAGAAACATGACACCGGAGAGGGCAAAGCGCGCGCTTATGAACGTTCTGGATCACGCGGTCAGGGTCAGGACAGGGAAAAGAACAGGTATTCTGTTCTCGGGAGGTCTGGATAGCTCGCTCATAGCCCTGCTGGCGTCCCACCATTCCGATGTTATTCTGTATACCTCAGGCGCAGAGGGCAGTCCCGACCTAGAATGGGCGCGAAAGGCCAGCGAACTCCTGGGGCTTCCGCTTAAGGAGTATGTCTTTGACATAGCCGACGTCCGCGATGCCGTTCCAAGGGTTATCTTTGCCATAGAGGAACCGAACCCAATGAACCTCGCGATAGGGGTTCCCCTTTATTTCTCAACGAGGCTGGCGAGCAAAGACGGATGCAGGCTTCTCCTAAGCGGACAGGGGGCCGATGAGCTCTTCGGAGGATATGCCAAGTACCTCAAGAACCCCGCGCTGATGGAGAAAGACCTCCTTGAGCTGGGGGAGAAAAACCTCGCAAGGGACGACAAAATAGCCATGCTCAACTCAGTTGAGGGGCGCGTGCCCTTCCTTGACCTGGCGGTGGTATCAGTTGCCCTGGGAACGCCAGTGGGATTAAAGATCAGGGACGGCACCAGAAAGGCCATTCTGCGGAAGATGGCGATCGAACTCGGCCTGCCAAAGGAGATAGCGGAACGTGAAAAGAAAGCCGCCCAGTATGGGAGCCACTCCCAGAAGCTCCTCGAAAAGCTGGCGAAAGGTGAAGGGCTCACCCTGAGCGAGTACGCCCGAAGAGCCTTTAACGAGGCCTTTAAACGTGGGTAAACGATTTTGAACGTCCGTTAATCCTCCCGGCATGAGGGGAGTCTTTCCGCCTTTCCCTTTCCCTCCAAGCCAAACGGGGACAAACGATTGCGTGAAAAATGCTTAAATAAGGCTTTTCCCAAGGTAGAAGCAGGTGAAAAGGCGTGATATGGAAAAGAGGGCTTGTAATCCTCATCGGTTTCATGTTCATGCTCGGCGGGGTTCCCCTCGGACACGCGGGTGCAGGGGATTTGAGGCTGGTCATCCTCGTGAGCGACAATGAAGCCGATGCCGCCATAGCCCAGAACGTGGCCGACCTCCTTGGTGCCCAGCTGATAGTAAGCCCGTGGGGAACGTACGATCCCGCGGCGAGCGCCGAAATACTCAGCATTGACCCGGACAGGGTCATAATAATCGGCGGCCCGGTTGCCGTTCCCGAGGAGTACACCGGAGACCTGGAGGAATTTGGAATCCCCTACGAGCGCTGGTACGGTGAGACCAGATACGAGACGAACCTCGTGGTGATACAGGCGCTCAAGGACGAGTTCCCGGACGTTTTTGATGGAATAAAAACCGTGGTCATAGCCAACGGTCGCGATGCCCTGGCGATAGAGGCCTATCTTGAGGCCATGAAGCTGAGGCCTTACGAGTTCAAGGGGAAGCCAATACTGATCCTCACGGATGAGGGGAGGGAGAACATAACGATAGCGGCACTGGGACGGTTCAGCGGTATAACCGAGGTCAAGTATGCCATTACATATTCCGGCAGGGAGAAGCCGATGTTTCCCCTGAACAGGGAAAAACTTGATGAATGGATGAAATCCCACTTCACAGGCTACGAGGAGGGAAACCTTGCCCAGTCCCCCACGAGGGATGAGGTTTATTCACTTCTCATCAACGTCCAGAACAAAACCGGCCGCGCTGAAGGGCTCCTTGATGGGCTCCAGATACCGGCCGCAAGGAAAAAGCTCGAAGGGGCGAAGAGTGCCCTGAACGCTGCATGGGATGCCTACAACTCGGGTGAATACTCCAGAGCGTACCAGCTCGCCATGATAGCCAGCTTCAATGCGGACTTTGTCATATCCCGCGCATACAGCGAGATGAGAACCGTATACCAGGGATCTGTGAGGATGCAGTTAGAGCTTGAGATACACCAGCTTGAGGTCATGGTTAGAGTACTCAAACGGAAGGGCTATGATGTGGGCGAGCTGGAGTCCCTCCTGGCTCAGGCCAAAGAGGCGCTCAGCAGGGGGGACTACTCCCTCCTCCTCAATGACCTGATACCTCAGATCAGAAACGAAATGGCGATGCTGACGACCAAAAGGAGCATGCCGGGCTCCCCCGGGATTCCTGGAGGACGGGACAGGGGAAGACCATAAGCCTTTTTAACGCCTCCTCTCCACTTTCTCCGGTCAAAATGAGGATTCTGATGGTAGGACACTATCCACCACACGGCGGAGGCGTTGCCAACCACCTGGACAGCCTCGTAAGGGAGCTGAGAAAGAGGCACGAGGTTCACGTCCTTACCTACGGGCCCATCGAGCCGAGGGAATTTGAATCAGAATTTGTCCACTACGTCACGGTTCCACCGGTTTATGGAATCAGGGGGACGAGCTTCGCCCTGCTTGGGGCAAGGGAGATATCCAGACTCCACAGAAAGTTTGGCTTTGACCTGATCCACGCTCACTTCATTGGAACGACGAGTTTTGCAGGGGTTCTCGCAAAGGAAAAAACCGGACTCCCTCTCATTGTGACGGCCCACGGAAGCGATCTAGAGCACACGGCAACGTTAGCCCTCGGGAGATTCTATGTGAAGAGAACACTGAACAGCGCTGACGCGATTATAGCCGTCAGCCACTGGCTCGCCAAGAAGGCGGCATCCCTCGGAGCGAGTAGGGTGAGGGTCATACCCAACGGTGTCAAACCGCTAAGAGAAACCAGCAGAAGGAGGGATTACATCACGTACATCGGAGCTCTCAGGGATTACAAGAGCCCAGAAACGTTCATAGAGCTGGCCCGCCGTCTGCCGGAGGAGAGGTTCCTTATGGTCGGTGACGGCCCTCTTAGAAAACAGCTCCAGGCAGTAGCTCCCCGAAATGTCGAGTTCACAGGCTACCGACACGATGTGGATACCATACTGTCCCGGAGCAAGCTGCTGGTTCTTCCTTCCAAGCGGGAAGGCTTTGGACTCGTCGTGCTTGAGGCTAACAGCCTCGGTGTCCCGGCGGTGGGAAGGCGTGTCAGCGCCGTCCCTGAGCTTATACGAGAGGGCAAAAACGGCCTAACGTTTGAGAGCCTCGATGAGCTGGTCAATGCTGTGAAACTGCTCCTAGAACCAAAGTTCAATGCTAAAGCGGGCCACAGGGGGAGGAGAATCGCCGGGACGTACTCATGGAGCAGAATAGCCCGTGAGGTTGAGGAAGTCTACGCTGATGTTCTTGGGCAACGTTTTTAACGGCCTCCTCCAGGTGAACCCTTGGTGGGAGAATGACGGTAGTAATCAACATGCGGGACGGAGTGGATGAGAGGAAAATAAGAATAGCCGCGAGATTCATACTGATGGGAAAGCTCGTAGCTTTTCCAACGGAGACAGTCTACGGTCTCGGTGCCGATGCGCTCAACGAAGAGGCCGTTAAGAGGATATTCGAGGCCAAAGGCAGGCCCCCGGACAACCCGCTCATAGTCCACATCTCCGATTTCGACGACCTGAGGAAGCTTGCGAGAGACATCCCAAGGGAGGCGAAGCTTCTCGCCGAGAGGTTCTGGCCCGGTCCGCTGACGATGGTTCTGCCCAAGAGGGAGGAGGTTCCCTACGCCACCACCGGAGGCCTCGACACCGTCGCGGTAAGGATGCCTGCCCATCCGATAGCGCTCGCCCTTATAAAGGCCAGCACCCCGATAGCGGCACCTTCCGCAAACATAAGCGGAAAGCCCAGCCCAACACTGGCGGAACACGTGATAGACGACTTTTATGGAAGGATAGACTGCATAATCGACGGGGGCGAAACGAAGATCGGTGTCGAGTCAACGGTCATAGACATGAGCTCCGAAAGGCCGACCCTGCTGAGGCCCGGCGGTCTGCCCCTTGAGGAGATAGAGCAGGTCATAGGCGAGGTCGAGATACACCCCGCCGTTAGGGGCAAGCTGGTCGATGTGGCCCGTTCACCGGGTATGAAGTACAAGCACTACTCCCCCAACGCCCAGGTTATAGTCGTCGAAGGAAAGCGGGAGAACGTGCGGGCGAAAATAGCGGAACTGGTCGAGGAGTACCGCGCAAAGGGTCTCCGCGTGGGAGTCATGGCAACCGAGGAGTATGGGGCCGATGAATTCTTCTATCTCGGAAAGACCGAGGAGGAAGTTGCAAAGAACCTGTTCAGGGCCCTCCGAGAGCTGGATAAGCGCGGGGTAGATGTGATAATCGCCGAAGGCGTCGAAGAGAAGGGCCTCGGATTTGCGGTCATGAACAGACTTAGGAAGGCAGCGGGGTACAGAATAGTCTGGGCATAGACAACGCTTAAATATCCCGAGTCATTAACTTTAGCCAACAAGCCCTGGACTTGAATCATGTGGGGTGAGAAATTTGCCAGCGAACATCGGACTAGAAGGGCCAGAAGAGCTCGAACAGCTCGCCTTCAAGAGGCTCAATGAAGGGAGAATCAAAGATGGCCTAAAATTGGTTCTCCGCGCCGCGAAGGGTTATGAGGGGGAAGGCAAAACCGAAGACGCCGCGAGGCTGTATAAGTACCTCGGATACGTCCTTCTCAAAAAGACAAACGCCATCGATAAGGCCAGGCCCTCCCTTCTCAAGAGTGCCTACCTGTATATCGACCTCATAGAGGCGGAGGTCTCCCGCGCGGAGGTTGATCTCGACATTCTCGATGAGTACTGCTCAAACGTTCTTGAGATTTTCATGACGCTTAACGATGAGAAGAACCTGATGAAGTATGCCGAAGAGTTCGCGGCCATTTATGAGGACCTCGGCAATTCCTATCAGGACAATGATGACATTCCCATGGCAATAAGGGCTTATGAGTCAGCCTACCGATACTACAGGATGATAGACAATATTGAATCGTACAAGAGGCTCGCCGAGACCCTGATAACCCTTTACGGCCAGGTCGCGGAGGGCAGACTGGAGAAAGGAGATGCCCTCGGCGCCGCGGAAGCTTTTTACCGGCTTGCGGGCTTTATCCGTGCAATATTTGGCTACGACATACACTTCATAGAGATGATGGACACAGCGGCCAAAAACTTTGAGAAGGCCAGCAAGATAGCCTACTCCCACGGAGACCTGGACGGAACTACCAGCTGTCTTGTAAAGGCCCAGTATGCATACCTACTTGCGAAGAACTTCAGCAGAGCGAAGCTCATCGGCCTCAACACAGCAAGGATGCTCTACCAAGTAATCAGCTCGTACCGCGCTCAGAGGGATTATGAGATGGCCGCAGAGAAACTTACGGAGCTCACTGAGGCCCTCATAGGGATGGGGAAGCTAAACGAGGCCATGGAAGCGTACAAAAACGTGTTGGAAACCAAGAGCGATCTGAAGTTCCGCGCCAGGGTACGCATAGCAGTTCTCAAACACTACGCCGCCACCACAGGCTCGGAGGATGTCCTCGTCGATATAGATAATATCGAGTACTACTTCAACAAGAGGGCATATATAAGGGCACTTGAGCTGGCAGAAAACGCGATGCTCCGCGAGGGACTTCAGGAGGCTGCCTCCAAGATACACGAAGCTGAGGGAATATATCATTAATGACACTAAAATTTAATGGAATAGAAAGGGTCACTGGGGCTGGGGCCTAACCTCAACCCTTGGAAGAGGCACATGGTACGGCAGGCGCATCTCCTTGGCCATAAGCATGAGTATCGGCGATACTTCCTTGGTTATGAAGTTAACGACTTCGGCAAAGGTCAGTGAGTCTATCTTTTTCTCCTCCTCCCAGAGGTTGAGTATTTCGTCTATTTTGTCCTTTTGGAGGGGAACGTAGAGTATCACGCCCTCAATTGCGCCCTGGGCGATCTTGGGGTTGTAATCAATCTCGTACCTGAAAAGTATCTCTATCCCATTCATCTTTCCGGTGGGGGTGCGTATCTCCCCGAGGCGCATCTCTTTAACCTTGGGAGAGAGCCTGACTTCTATCTGGCCCTGGGGCACCGAGAGTGTGACCCTCTCAAGCTCTATCTTGGTTACGTTGAATCCCAGCACTGGCATTTCTTTCACCACCCAAAACTGGTTCCCGCTATATAAAACGCTATCGGTAGGGCTTTAAACGTTCCGGTCGAGCTTAGCTCGATGCCGAGGGAAAAGGTAGTTCGCGTTTGGGATGAGAGGGAGGTCGTCTACTCCCCAAAGCGCTGGCGCTACCTGTGGGAAAAGCGAGAAAAGGCGCTTGAGATCATGGAGAGACTGGAGCAGTTCGACCCCCAGCTCTACGGGAGCGTCGCAAGGGGAGACGTCAGACGGGACAGCGACATAGATGTGTTCATCCCCTACCGGGTGCCGAGCTACCTCATCGAGCTGGCCCTTGAGGGGCTTGTGAGCAGGAGAAAGATAGTCATGGCCACCCCCTGGCACCTCATCAAGGGCGTCATCGAGATAGACGAGGAAACGACGGTCACCTTCCCGCTGATCGACCCCACCGACAGGGAGCTTGAGTTCTACAGGTGGGGAGGGATGATAGACATATGGGGCGTGAAGACCAGGCAGCGCGTTCCAGGGGTGAATAAGAAGCTGATACTTATAGTCCCCACGGAGAGGGGTCACATAGAAAGGGAAGTCGTGGGGCGGGAGAGCGAAGTGGCGAAGACTCTCGGCGTGAGCATCGAGGTCGTTACCGAGCGCGTCCACGTTCTCACGAGGAGGGACGCCATCGGAAGGACCGGCATCTACATCAACGAGGAAGTTCCTGACTGGATGAGCTTCGAGGAGGCGCTGAAGCTGATAGCCGACCGCGACCCAAACGTGAGGAGAAAGGTGAGGGAGCGCGGCGGAATATGAGAGAACAGGGGGAGGGGGTGCTCAATCCTGACAGCACCTCTCCTTCATGTGGGCCGGCAGTATCTCCTTGAAGCCCGTGTACTTCCAGAGGGCCTTCGGGAGCTTTACGACGCCTTCTTCCGTCTGGAAGTTCTCAAGTATCGCCACTATCGCCCTTGAGGTTGCTATAGCCGTCGAGTTGAGCGTGTGGACGAACTTGGGCTTTTCGTGGGTCTTGTCGCGGTAGCGGATGTTCAAGCGTCTCGCCTGCCACTCGGTACAGTTGCTCGCGCTGACAACTTCCCTGAACTTGCCCTGGCCCGCCATCCAGGCCTCTATGTCGTACTTCTTGGCAGCCACGTATCCCAGATCGCCGGTGCAGATGTTTACAACGCGGTAGGGAATCTCAAGCTCCTGGAATATCTCTTCCGCGTTCTGGATGAGCTTCTCGTGCCACTCCCAGCTTTCCTCTGGCTTCGCATAGACGAACTGCTCGACCTTGTGGAACTGGTGAACGCGGAAGATTCCCTTAGTATCCTTGCCGGCGGTTCCGGCCTCCTTTCTGAAGCATGGGCTTATTCCGACGTAGAGCAGCGGTAAGTCCTTCCCTTCGATTATCTCGTTGGCGTGCATTCCAGCGAGCGGGTGCTCGGCGGTCGGGATTAGATAGAGATCCTCGCCCTCGACCTTGTATATAACGTCCTCGAAGTCGCCGAAGCTCGTGACGCCCTCCTCCACAAAGCGCCTGACCATGTACGGCGGTATGACCGGGACGAAGCCCTTCTCGATGAGCTTGTCGAGGGCAAAGCGGAGCAAAGCCAGGTCGAGGATGACGAGCTCGTTCATGAGGTAGTAGAACCTCGAACCGCTGACCTTCGCGGCCCTTTCAAGGTCCGCACCACGGAGGATTTCGAGCATATCAACGTGAAGCCTCGGCCTCCAGTCGAGAACCTCATACTCCATCTTCCCGAGGCTCTGCTCCTTAAAGCTCTCAAGGAAGCCCTCCCAGACGCGGGCCTTGCCCCAGAACCTTATTGGGACGTTCTCGCTGTCGTCCTTGCCAATAGGAACGGTTTCATGGGTGATGTTCGGGAGACGCCAGAGGTAGTAGTCAATTCTCTTCCTCAGCTCTTCAACCTCTTTCTCAAGCTCCTCGATCTGCCTCACTATCTCGTTGCTTTTAGCCAGCAGATCGTCTATCGGCTCTCCGGCCTTCTTGCGCTTGCCTATCTGGACGGCAAGCTGGTTGCGCTCCTTCCTGAGTGTGTTTATCCTCTTCAGGTTCTCGCGCCACTTCCTGTCAAGCTCCAGAATCTCGTCTATCCACTTGAGCTTCTCAAGCTCGCCGCGCTTTATGAGGTCGCCCTTAACGAGGTCGGGATTTTCACGGATGAGCTTTATGTCCAGCATAGTCTTCCACCTGGGAGAAGAAGGTGAAGGAGTTTAAAAAAGGTTTTGATGGGGGATTTGGAGGGACGACAAAGTCAGCCGAAGAAAGTAACCTCGACTTCCTCCCCTGCTTCCAGTATCTCCACGTTCTCCGGCACCTCGATGAAGCCGTCGGCCTCTATGAAGCTCGTAACGGCCCCGCTTCCCCTGAGTATGGGTATAGCTTTTTCGCCCTCTATCCTGACCGGCAGGAACTGGCGCCTGCCCTTTACCGAGAAGACCTTGTGGGCGAGCCTCTTCCTGACCTTCCGAACTTCGCTCTCCCTTCCGAGGAGCTTTCTTAGGAGGGGGGCGACGAGCAGGGTGAAGTTGGTCAGGCAGCTGGTCGGGTAGCCCGGAAGGCCGAAGACGGGCTTTCCGTTGATCAGGCCGATTATCGTTGGCTTTCCTGGCTGGATCGCTATGCCGTGGATTTTGACCTCACCGAGCTCCTCGATTATCGAACTGGTCAGGTCCCTTATTCCACCGCTCGCACCGCCGCTGAGAAGCACTATGTCGCAGCACTCAATACCTTTCTCGATGAGCGCCTTGAGACTCCCGCGGTCATCCCTTGCAATGCCGAGGAAGATGGCATCCCCACCGAGCTCCCTGACCGCGTCCGCTATTGCGCGGCCGTTTATGTCGTATATCTGCCCGTATCTCAGCTCCGTCCCGGGGAGGACTACTTCGTTTCCGGTGCTTATAACTGCCACCCGGGGCTTCCTGAAGACAGGAACCTCGGCGATTCCCACAGCGGACAGGAGGGCGGTGTCCTTGAAGGTCAGCCTCGTTCCACGTTTGAGAAGAGCCTTCCCCTTCGGGATGTCGGTTCCGACCTTCATGACACCGAGACCTGGGTTGGCCGGCTTGTAGATGATGACCTCCTGGCCTTCCCTGTCCACGTCCTCGAACTGTATCACCGCATCGGCATTCTTAGGCAGGGGAGCGCCCGTGGAGATGTAAACGCTCTCACCGGGCTTGAGCTCCACTGCCGGCGTATCTCCTGCGTTTATCTCCCCGATAACCTTCAACCTCACCGGCTCGCTCTCGCTCGCCATGAAGGTGTCCTCAGCCCTTACGGCGTAACCGTCGACGGTGGCCCTGTCAAAGGGGGGAACGTCCACTGGGGAGGTTATATCCTCTGCCAGGACTCTGCCGAGGGCCTCGCTTAAGGGAACGCTTTCGACTTGGGGCTGCAGTGGGAATGAGTCTATGACCTCAAGGGCCCTTTCCAGAGGGACGACCTTCAGGAACGCCATTCTATCACCGGGAGAAAAGATAACGCCCTTCTATAAATGGGTTTGCGTAAGTGAAAGTGTTTACTTCCCCGAGTACCTGCGAAACCCTTAAATTTTATCCTGTCAAAGATTATCTTGGTGAAGATAATGTTTGTGAACCGAAAAAATGAGCTGGCACTACTCGACAAGCTATACCACTCTGGAAAGAAGGAGGTCTTAATCCTCTACGGGCGCAGGAGGGTAGGAAAGACGGAGCTTGTGAAGATATTCATCAAGGACAAACCGGCCATCTACTTCCTCGCCGACAGGAACGGCCTGGAGACCAACGCGAGGAGGTTCTACCTTGAGACCGCGGAAAAACTCGGCCTGCCTGCGGTCGAGGTGGACGATTTCAGGAAAGCCTTTGAGCTAATAAAACTCAGGGCTTCGGGAAGGCTCGTCGTAGTGATAGACGAGTTTTCCTATCTACTGCTCACGGACAAAAACACGCCGGCGGTTTTCCAGCATGTGATCGATGAAATCCTGGACGACCGCTTTTTCCTCATACTCAGCGGTTCCCTGGTTGGTCTGATGGAGGGACTAATGGGCTATAACAACCCCCTCTACGGAAGGAGAACCGCACAGCTCAGGCTGAAGCCCCTGAACTTTTTCCACGTGGCGGAATACTTCAGGAACAGACCGCTGGAGACTGTAGTCAGGATCTACTCGGTAACCGGTGGGGTCCCTATGTACTTCCGCCTCTTCAGAGGGGAGGACTTCGAAAGGGAGCTTATGGAAACAGCGTTTTCGCCCACTTCAATCCTCTACGAGGAGCCCGAGTTTATACTGAGGGAGGAATTAGGGGATGTGCACCGCTATTACCTAATCCTGGAGGCCCTCGCTAACGGGAGACACAGGGTCAGTGAGATTGCCCAGTACGCTAGCATAGAGACGAAGGACATGCCCAAATACTTGAGAACGCTGATTTCTCTTGACTTGGTGAGAAGGGAGGTGCCCATAACGGAGAGCGAGAGGAGCAGAAAAGCCCGCTACTACCTGAACGACAACTTCTTCACCTTCTGGTTCCGCTTTGTCAAGCCCAACCGCGGGAAGATAGAGATTGGAACGTTCGAGATGGATTGGGGCGCCTTTAATACCTACGTTGGGAGGATCTTCGAAGAGGTGGCGAGGCAGTTCCTGATCGAGCTGAACAAAGCAGGAAGGCTTCCCTTCACGTTCACGAAGATTGGAAGGTGGTGGCACAGGAGTGAGGAGATTGATCTGGTCGCTTTGAACGATAGGACAAAGAAAGCCCTCTTCGTCGAAGTCAAGTGGAAAGGTCTGAGCGAGAGGGAAGCGCGGGGAGTTTTGAAGAATTTGGAGAAAAAGACAGTCCCTATGGGACTTGAGGACTGGGAGGAGTGGTATGGGCTGATTGCAAAGGAGATAGAGCGAAAAGAGGCCTTGAGGGCTGAAGGCTACCTCCTCTGGGACTTGGAGGACTTCAAAAACCTTATTTCTCCTAAGTCTTAGCCACCAAGGATATTATCATTTCAGTGCAGTCTTAGGCAGAGGAGCAACCAAAATCGGCCTCTACATCAATCCGGGAGAGCCGATAAAAGCCAGCCACGAAAAGTCGATGGAGAAACTCAAAGAGCTATAAAATCACCACTCTTCCTCTTCTTCCCAGTCTTCTTCCTCCCACTCCTCTTCCCAATCTTCATCTTCCCAATCCTCTTCGAGTTCCCACTCCTCCTCTTCCTCGAAGAGTTCTTCCTCCTCAAACTCCTCGACCTTCTTCTTTTTCTTAGGAGGCTGCATCCCAATCCCCCTTTTTACTTGCCAATAATGGCTTATAAACTTTTTTCCACAGAATCAAAGCCTTTCTTGGCCAAAATTTTTGATTAGAACGGTTAGAAAGGTTTTTAATTGTGGAGACGTATCAGAAACCATGAGAGTAGCGATAGTGACAAGCGACGCCAGGGTTTACTATATGGCGACGAAGGTGCTGAAGGAGTACGGCATACCCTTCCACAGCCTTCGTGTCGGAGACAGGATACCCCTCGATGTTGAGGTCGTCCTGACTGGCGAGGCTGACTACGCCAGGGTTGCATTTCCCGTTAAGATCATCGTGAGGAACGAGAACTTTATAGACGAACTCCTTGCCAAGCTTGAGGGAAGGGAGAGGTTTAAAAGGGTGTACATAGCCATCGACCCCGGGGAGAGGCCCGGCCTGAGCGTCGTCGCCGATAACCGCGTAATAGAGGTTCACCACCTTAAGAATCCGAGGGACGTTGAAATAATCCTGGACCTGCTGGAGAAGTATCCCGGCGCTAAAATCAAGATAGGACACGGGGCCAAACGGCAGAGGATTCTTATGCTCAAAGCCCTCGCCGACCTGCTGGGATACGATTACCCCATAACCGTCGTTAACGAGTCGAGAACGACCCCAAAGGTAGGGGGGATAGAGGTTTCACAGGTTCAGGACATCGTGGCGGCGATAAACATTGGCCTGCGAGAGGGAAGGGAGGTTCCCATTGGAGAGCTCATAGAGGCGAAGGAACCCACTAAGCGTGAGATTGAGGACATAAAGAGACGCAGTCGCGAGCTGAGCGGCAACATCACGATATCCTCAAAGCTCGCCCGTGAGGTGGCCCTGGGCAATCTGACGCTTGAAGAGGCCATAGAAAAGCAGAGGAGGCGGTCAAGATGATTTTTGGTAAAGACGAGGAAAAGTATGAGAAGATAAAGCTCCGCGTTGCCGAGGCCCTCAAGAGGGACGTAGGCAGGGGGATAGTCCGCTTTGATAGAAAGTACCAGCGCCAGCTCGGCGTTGAGCCCGGAGACATAGTCGAGCTGATTGGGGAGAGAACCACCGCCGCGATAGTGGCCAACCCCCACCCAGACGACCGCGGGCTGGACATCATCAGGATGGACGGATACATCAGGAGGAACGCAGGGGTGAGCATAGGGGACTACATCACCGTCTCCAAGGCGGAGGTGCAGGAGGCGAAGAAGGTTGTTCTGGCGCCGGCCCAGAAGGGTGTCTTCATTCAGATACCTGGAGAGATGGTCAAGCAGAACCTCCTGGGCAGGCCCGTTCTGAAGGGAGACCTCATCGTCGCAAGCAGCAGGAGCGAAACCTACTACGGCGGCTCACCCTTTGATGAACTTCTTAGGGGCCTCTTTGAGACCATGCCCATCGGCTTTGGAGAGCTCAAATTCGTCGTCGTGAACACCGTTCCCAGGGGCATCGTCCAGATAACCTACAACACCGAAGTCGAGGTTCTCCCCCAGGCGGTTGAGATACGTGAGGAGGCCATCCCAGAGGTCACCTACGAGGACATCGGCGGTCTGAGCGATGCGATTCAGAAGATACGCGAGATGGTTGAGCTCCCGCTCAAGCACCCGGAGCTCTTCGAGCGCCTTGGAATTGAACCGCCGAAGGGTGTGCTCCTCTACGGCCCGCCTGGAACTGGTAAGACTCTCCTGGCAAAGGCCGTAGCCAACGAGGCCAACGCGCACTTCATAGCCATCAACGGCCCGGAGATAATGAGCAAATTCTACGGCGAGAGTGAAGAGCGTTTAAGGGAGATATTCAAGGACGCCGAGGAGAACGCACCGAGCATAATCTTCATCGATGAAATTGACGCAATAGCCCCGAAGAGGGAGGAAGTCGTCGGAGAAGTCGAGAAGAGGGTCGTAAGCCAGCTGCTCACACTGATGGACGGCCTGAAGGGGAGGGGCAAAGTCATAGTCATCGCCGCAACCAACAGGCCCGATGCCCTTGACCCTGCCCTGAGAAGACCGGGCAGGTTCGATAGAGAAATAGAAGTCGGAGTTCCCGACAAAAAGGGCAGGAAGGAGATACTCCAGATACACACCAGGGGAATGCCCCTTGAACCGGACTACGACAAAGCAACGGTTCTCAGGGTTCTCAAAGAACTTATGAAGAGGGAGACCTTTGAGAGAGCAAAACTGGAGAGGCTCATCGAGAGGGTCGAGGCAGCGAAGAGTGACGAGGAAGTTAAAGAGGCCCTCAAGAGCGAGAGCGAAGTCTATCCGGAGGTCAGGAGCAGGCTGGTAGACAGGATGCTTGAGGAGATAGCCGAGAAGACGCACGGCTTCGTCGGTGCGGACTTAGCCGCTCTCGCGAGAGAGGCAGCCATGGTCGTCCTGAGGAGACTCATCAACGAGGGCAAGATAAGCCCCGAGCAGGAGCGCATTCCTCCGGAGGTTCTCCAGGAGCTTCGCGTTAGGAAGGCCGACTTCTACGAGGCGCTGAAGATGGTCGAGCCTTCCGCTTTGAGGGAAGTCCTCATTGAGATGCCAAACGTTCACTGGGAGGACATCGGTGGTCTCGACGAGGTAAAGCAGGAGCTCAGGGAGGCCGTAGAATGGCCCCTCAAGTACCCGAAGGCCTTCCAGAGGCTCGGAATAGAGCCCCCAAGGGGAGTTCTCCTCTACGGTCCGCCAGGAACCGGTAAGACCCTCCTCGCCAAAGCCGTCGCAACGGAGAGCGAGGCAAACTTCATCGGCATTCGCGGGCCGGAGGTGCTGAGCAAGTGGGTAGGCGAGAGTGAGAAGCGCGTGAGAGAGATATTCAGGAAGGCCAGACAGGCGGCTCCGACGGTGATATTCATCGACGAGATCGACGCGATAGCTCCCGCTAGAGGAAGCGACATGAGCCGCGTTACTGACAGGCTCATCAACCAGCTACTCACCGAGATGGACGGCATAGAGCGCAACAGCGGTGTGGTCGTCATTGCCGCAACCAACAGGCCGGATATCCTCGATCCAGCCCTGCTCAGACCGGGTAGATTCGACAGGCTCATACTCGTCCCAGCCCCGGACGAAAAGGCCAGGCTGGAGATACTGAAGGTACACACGAGGCGTGTCCCCCTCGCAAATGATGTTAACCTCCGTGAGCTGGCGAGGAAGACGGAGGGCTACTCCGGAGCCGA
This sequence comes from Thermococcus thermotolerans, assembly GCF_024707485.1. Taxonomy (NCBI): domain Archaea; kingdom Methanobacteriati; phylum Methanobacteriota; class Thermococci; order Thermococcales; family Thermococcaceae; genus Thermococcus; species Thermococcus thermotolerans. The sequence goes on along the minus strand of NZ_CP102602.1, from coordinate 76,257 downwards.
CATCGAGGCCCTCGTGAGGGAGGCGGCACTACTGGCGATGCGCAGGATAATGACCGAACTCCCCGCAGAGCTGGTCGAGGAGGAGAGTGAGGAGTTCCTTGAGAAGCTCAGGGTTTCAAAGAGAGACTTTGAGGAGGCCCTCAAGAAGGTCAGGCCGAGCATAACCCCGTACATGCTCGACTACTACAGGAACTTCGAGGAGAGCAGGAAGTCACGCGTCGAGAAGAGGGGCGGGCCAGACTACTACACCTTCTGATTTCCTTTCCTTTTGGAAAAAGTTTTATACGTTGGTGCCCAAGAACTTACACGATTAAACCGAGGGGTGGCGAAAATGGTCAAGATAATAGCTTCCAAGCTTAGGGACGTGGAGCTGATAACCGATACCGGCATAAGGCTCGGCTGGGTCTATGACCTCAGCTTCGATGAGGAAACCGGCGATATCCTTGTGATAGTTGCCGAGCCCGATGAGGATCTCGATACGAGCGAGTTTGTCACCGATCACGAGGGTCTTCTCCTCATACCTGTGAGTGCGGTTAAGAGCATCGGCGAGGTAATCATAATAGACTCAGGCAAGCTCGCTGTCAAGTCCAAGCTCAGAAGAGTCGGCACGATAAAGAGAAGGCTCTCTGAGGAGGAATCCCAGACTCCGGGGGAGTGACCCCCTCTCAATATCCCTCGTAGAGCCTCATTGCCAGGAACCTTGGAAGTCCCGCTTCTATTATCTTCTCCGCAGCAGAATCAACATCGTATTCCACCCGGTGGAACTCAACGTTGTCAGGCAGCTCTTTTTCGGTGTCAATTAATGCATAGGCCGCCCTCCAGTCGCCGTCGCGGGGCTGACCGACGCCGCCGGGGTTGATTATCCTCCTGCCGTCTATCACCCTCAGCATTGGGACATGGGTATGGCCGACGAGCAGGTCGTCCTGCCTGACGTAGCTGAGAACGGAGCGCAACTCCAAATCCGAGAACCAAGGAAACAGATACTCATCCAGGGGGGCACGCGGCGAGCCGTGGATGAGGAGGTAGCTCCGTCCGGTATTGTCCGTGAATAACTGCCTTACCGGAAGCCTCCGGAGGAACTCAAGATTCTCCGTTGTCATCACCCGCTGGTGCCACCGCACAGCCTGCCTCGCGTAGGGGTTGAACCCCCACTCGGCGCCGAACGCTATGGCATTGTCGTGGTTGCCGCGGACGCAGATGAAGGTTCTCTTCTCCATTTGCTTTCGGACGAAGTCAACGACCTCGTTGGGAGAAGCACCGTAACCGACCAGGTCGCCCATGCACAGAACGGCATCGGCCTTCCTTACCTCCCGCCACACGGCCCTCAGCGCCTCCAGATTGGAGTGGATGTCCGAGATCAGGGCGACGAGCATAGGGCTCCCCATAGTTATCTGGGAAGTGCACGTTAAAAACACTTGCCGGGGGAACTGGATGACAACCTAAGAATCAGAAGAGAGAAAAGGGAATCACTCCCTTCTCTGCCTGGCCTTCCACCTGCTCCAGCGGTAGAGCGCGGCTAAGGCCTTTATGGCCCTCTCCGGCTCTGGATATGCAGGGATTCCTTCCTCGTTGAGCATGTCGATGGCTTCCTTGGCCTCTATGCCGCCAACGATTGCAACGACGAGGGGCTTCTTCCTGCCGCTCTCGTTGTACTCGCGGATAACTATCTTGGCCAGGTCGCGCGGGTCGAGCACGGCCGTCTGGCAGTAAAGGACGGCTATGCTGTGCATGTTCGGGTTGGCGAGTGCGTCGCGAACCGCTCCCTCGTAGCTCTCGGCACCGGCCATACCGGTCAGGTCGACCGGGTTCTTGTAGGAACCGAAGGGCGGCATGTGGTTGGCGAAGACCTTCAGCTCATCGAGGTCGTCGTAGAGGTGCAGTCCCTCCTCCTCGGCGGCGTCGGTGGCCATAACTCCGATTCCGCCGCCGTTGGTGAGTATGACGAGGTTCTCCCCCTCCGGCTCCGGAAGGTTGCTGAGCGTTCTCGCCCAGTCGAAGGCCTCGCCGATGGTTAAGGCCCTGAGAACACCGCTCTGCTTGAATGCGGCCTCGTATATCTTGTCAGCTCCGGCCAAGGAACCGGTGTGGCTTGCCGCAGCTTTGGCTCCGCGCTCGCTCCTTCCGGCCTTGATGATGATTATCGGCTTCTCCTTGCTGACCTCTTTGGCGACCTCCATGAAGCGCCTTCCGTCTTTGACGCCCTCCATGTATATGAGAATCGCCTTGGTGTTGTCGTCGGTCTTGAAGAACTCAAGCAGATCGGCATCGTCGATGTCGCTCTTGTTTCCGACGCTGACGACCGCTGAAAGGCCGACCTTCTCAAGGATCGTCCAGCCCATGAGGGCTATTCCAAGCGCTCCGCTCTGGCTGATGAGGGCAAGGCTACCCGGCATGACGTCGGTCGGGCCGAAGGTAGCGTTCATCTTGACGGGTGTGTAGACGACACCGAAGATGTTCGGGCCGAGTATTCTCATGCCGTACTTGTGCGCTATCTCAACTATCTGCCTCTCGACCTTCTTACCCTCTTCGCCGAGCTCACCGAAGCCGGAGCTTATTATCGGGAGAACCTTGACGCCCTTCTTTCCGGCCTCCTCGACGACCTGCGGAACGAACTTGGCCGGAACGACGATGACCGCCATATCAATCTCGTCCGGGACGTCGAGGATGCTCCTGTAGGACTTGAACTTTCTCCCGTTTATCTCGATCTCAACACCCTTGATGTTGATCGGGTATATCTTCCCATCGTAGCCGTACTCAACGAGGTTTTTCATAACAGCGTATCCTATCTTGCCCGGTTTTTCAGAAGCGCCGATGACGGCGATGCTCTTGGGTCTGAAGAGAGCTTCCAAGTTCCCATCCATCTCAACCACCTCACCTGAATGAAAGTCACAGTTTCACGTCCGTAAAACGAGTTATAACTTTTCCCTTCTCTTTTTGACGATAAAAAGCTCGACGGACGTTAAAAGAACCGAAGGTTGGGCACCTAATATTCAGAACACCGGGATGACATTGGAACCCTGAACGTTGAATGTCTCGACTCAGGCGCCCGATATCCCGAAAACCTTTTCTTTTTTCGGGATGTGCTATCACAGGGTGACCGCGATGAGAGAACCGACAGAAATCGGGAGGTCGGTAATGACGTGGCTAAACGTTCTCTTTGATGTAGTGGTTATCGCACTCGCAACGCTCACGATGGCGTATATAGTCTACATAATGTGGAGACTGGTCATAAACTCCTTTAATAACTTTGACGTCGAGACCGTTCTCCACCAGATAGTCCTCGTGATAATATTCCTTGAGATATTCGAGCTATTGGCGATGTACATTAAAGATCACCACGTTAGCATGCGCAACGTTGTCGAGCTGGGTGTTCTTGCAATAGTGAGAAAAATAGTGGTGACTCTCGATTACAGCAGGATTGAGTGGACAACCCTCGTGGGAATGTCCCTCCTGATGTTTGTAATGGGCTGGATATACGTCCAAGAGAGGAAGCGCATCACTCAGCACGAGGAATTCCTTATGGAGCACAGGGGCCGATGAGGAGCCTTCCCCTCTCTGATGGGTGATGATCAATCCGGTAGGCCGAGGCAAAGGCTAAATATCTCCTTTCCAACTCTTTTTTAGGTGGTGGTTATGGGTGTACAGATCGGTGAGCTCGTTCCGAAGAAGGAGATAGAGCTGGAGAACCTCTACGGCAGAAGGGTTGCCGTTGATGCCTTCAACGCGATATACCAGTTCCTCTCAACCATAAGACAGAGGGACGGGACACCGCTCATGGACTCCCGCGGAAGGATAACCTCCCACCTGAGCGGCCTCTTCTACAGGAACATCAACCTTATGGAGGCAGGGATAAAGCCGGCGTACGTTTTCGACGGGAAGCCCCCGGAGTTCAAAAAGAAGGAGATAGAGAAGCGCCGTGAGGCCAGGAAAGAGGCCGAGGAGAAGTGGTACGAGGCTTTGGAGCGCGGAGACCTTGAGGAGGCCAAGAAGTACGCGATGCGCGCAACCAAGGTCAACGAGCAACTGATAAACGACGCCGAGAGGCTCCTTGAGCTGATGGGAATTCCCGTAATTCAGGCACCGAGCGAGGGTGAGGCCCAGGCCGCATACATGGCCGCTAAAAAGAAGGTCTACGCTTCAGCCAGCCAGGACTACGACTCGCTCCTCTTCGGTGCGCCCCGGCTCGTTAGGAACGTGACAATAACCGGCAGGAGAAAGCTCCCCGGAAAGAACGTCTACGTTGAGGTCCGGCCCGAGCTTATAGTTCTGGAGGAGGTTCTCAAGGAGCTCGGCGTGGACAGGGAGAAGCTCATCGAGATGGCCATACTTGTCGGCACGGACTACAACCCGGGTGGAATAAAGGGTATCGGGCCCAAGAAGGCCCTCACCATAGTCAAGCGCAGCAAAGACCCGCTGAAAAAGTACAACAAGGACAGCGAAGTCGACCTCTACGCGATAAAGGAGTTCTTCCTCAACCCACCGGTCACCGACGAATACGAGCTCAAGTGGCGTGAACCCGACGAGGAGGGGATTCTAAAGTTCCTCTGTGATGAGCACGACTTCAGTGAGGAGAGGGTAAGAAACGGCCTTGAGAGGCTGAAAAAGGCTGTAAAGGCAGGAAAGCAGTCAACCCTTGAGAGCTGGTTCGGGAAGCGCTAAACTTCGCCTTTTTATTTCAAACTCAAACCGGAATCTTAAGGTTGAGCTTGTCCACAAGCTCCTTGTAGCGGTTTCTGACGGTGACCTCGGTGACGCGCGCGACTTCCGCAACTTCCCTCTGGGTTCTCTTCTCGTCCTCAAGCAAACCGGCAATGTATAGCGCCGCCGCAACAAGACCCGCGGGACTCTTTCCACTCGTCAGTCCTTTATCGTAGGCCTCATCGAGTATGGCTATGGCCCTCCTCCTCACCCTCTCGCTGAGCCCCAGCTCATCGGCGAATTTGTTGACGTAGTCGGTCGGCTTAACGAAGAGCTTCTTTGGCGTAAGGTTGAGGTTTCTCGCTATGAAGCGGAAGCTCCTGCCTATCTCCTTCTTGTCAACACGGGATATGTCGGCTATCTCGTCGAGGGTTCTCGGAACCTTGAGGAGTCTGCAGGCGGCATAGACACACGCCGCTATGACGCTCTCTATGGAGCGTCCCCTTATGAGGCCCTTTCTCACGGCCTCACGGTAGAGCCTCGCGGCTTCTTCCTCGACGTGTCTGGGAAGCTTGAGCTGGCTGGCTATTCTGTCGAGCTCGCTGAGGGCAAAGGCAAGGTTACGCTCGGCCGCATCACTGACCCTTAGGCGGCTCTGCCACTTCCTCAGGCGGTACATCTTCTCACGCATCAAACCAGAGAGGTTTCTGTCAATTCCAATATCCGTTGAAAGACCCTTATCGTGAAGGAGAATGCTCTCAGGGGCACCAACTCTCGCCCTCTTCTCCCTCTGGCTCGCATCAAAGGCGCGCCATTCGGGCCCCATATCTATGACGTTCTCCTCAATAACGTAACCGCAAACCTTACAGACGACCTCTCCCCTACCCGGGTCGTAGATGAACTCCGTCGAGCCGCAGACCGGGCAGACCCTACGCTTGCTCACTCAAACACCCCCAACCGGCCGCCTATTTTATAAAGCCCTTATAAACCTTCTCCTTTTTTCACAACGTAGCGGAGTAACCAGACAAGATCCTCGCGCTTGAAGGTTATCCGCTCCAGAACGCGGACATCCCAGTCGTCCTCAACTATGTTGGCGTAAATCCAGAGGAAGACAGGATCCTCGTCCGTCCCAACGTGCAGGTTCCTGTAGAGAACGTCAACGGTTCCGTCCTTGTTCTTCTTAACTGAGACGGCTTTCCAGGTTTCGAGACTGACCTCTCCCTTTTCGTCGAGTATCTTGACTATCTCCCTGGCGTCCATGGGAGCACCTTCTGGCTACCACTTAATCTTGAAGTCCCGTCTCGTCCTTGCATCAATCTGGGCGAGTATTTTCTTTAGCTTGGCGTCGTCTATGGGTTCCCTTATCTGTCCGGCCTGGTAGAGCTGAACGAGAACCAGCTCGACCTGCCTCGCCAGTTCGGGACGAACCAGCTTTACCCTTCCGAGCCTTTCCCTGGCGTCCTGGGTAAGAATCCTCCTCATTATCGCGTTGAGCTGGGCTTCAAGCTCCATCTCCTGCCTTATGGCCTCTTCCTGCGCCTTCTGCTGCTCAAGGTACTTTTTCTGGAGTTCCATGAGCTTGCGCTTCCTGATCTCCTCTATGTCCTCGGCCATCCTCTCACCCCCACCATAGGGTTAGGCCTCCGGTTAAAAAGGTATTGGGTTGAAACGCGAGAAGATCCAAGAGAAGTCAACAAGGGAAAATGGCTGGAGCTCAGTACTTCTTGAGCTCCGGAATCTGCTCCTCAAGCTCCTTCTTGAGCTCGGTGGCGATCTTGTCGAGGAAGCTCTGTCCCTGCGGGGTGACGATCCTGCCCTCGCCCGGAACCTTCTGGACGAAGCCGGCAGCCTCAAGCTGCTGGAGGGCCTTCCTTATGATGCTCCCTCCTGCCTTGTAGAAGTGCTCCGGAGCGTGTCCGCGGTTCTTCCTGCCGCCGTACCAGGTGCGGAGCCTCTCGATTCCGACCGGGCCGTCGATGTAGATCTTCCTGAAGATGCTTGCAACCCTGTAGTACCACCAGTCCTCCTGCTCGGGAAGGCGCTCCTTGTGTCTTCCGGTCTTGACGAAGGGCGCCCACTCGGGCGGCTTTATGGCCTCGATCTCCTTGAGCTTCTGCGCAACCCTCTCAACGAGCAAATCACCGGGAACGTCGTAAACAGTCGCCACTTTCAATCCCTCCCCTTCTTGAATTTCCTCCTGAATTGAGCGATATCGAGCCTGACTTTCTTAACGGGCTTCTCCTCCCGCTTTTCCTTCGAAAGCTCCTTTCTCTGGAGCTTCCTTAAATACTTTTCCCAACCTTCCCTCGGTTTGAACAATATAAACCTTTTGCCGCGAACCTCGATGAGTTCGCTGTCCGTCATCTCCGCTACCTTCTCGGCAAGCTGACGCCGGTCCATCTCGGTGCTTATGAGAGCCCCTTTCCTTATCTCCACCTTCAGGATTCCGTCCTTCTCAAGCTGGGTGTTTATCTCCTCGATAACGCCCTCATCCAACCCTCTCTTACCTATCCACGCCCTCGGGGGGATGTCGTAGTATCTCGCCCTTATGGCGCGTCTCACCTTTCCGGGTAAGCGTTTCTCCATCTCTCTCACCTCTTAGCTCTCGCGGTCAAGCACTTTAAAAAGGTTGGCCTTTTAAAGCTATTTGCCGAAGCGCTCCATAGCTTCTTCCGGTGTGAAGACCTCAGAAAGCCATTCGAAGTGCTTCTTGTTGTAAGTAATTAGCGGGGCGTTGAGTTTCAGCGCCAGGGCACCTATCATATAGTCCCTAGCGTTTTTGGAGAAGTCCCAGCGGCCGATAGCTGAATTCACAGCGAGTTCAGCGCATGTTTCATCAAAACCCATAACCTCGATTGCCAAAGAGCCAAAAATCGCCATCAACTTGCTCCTTGCTTCGGGCAAGCCTCTGCGTCGGGCGTACCTGTAGAGCAGTTCCATGTAGACAACGGAGCTCGTAACAGGTTCAAGGCTCGATTCCATCAACCATTCCAAAAAAGTACTGTTGTTGAAGGCGTTTGTGTCTAGAACCACCTTCATTTCCCTCCCTCCAGCTCGCGGAGAGAGCGCTCTATGCCCCTCGCAAGCCCCTGCCGGACCTCTTCAACGGTCTCGTCTATGTCCTCTGTTATTTCGCTCAGCTCTTTGAGGAGGTCCGTCAGTTTCATCAGAACATACCTGTTTCCTTCACGAACGAAAACCACCTCATCCCCGGCCCTTATTCCCAGCGCCTCCCGCACCTCTTTGGGGATTGTCACCTGGTATTTCTTCGTCACAACTGGCATTACTCTCACCAGCAGAGTATTGCCCTTCCAGTCTAATAACCCTTTTGGAGGGTGAGGTTAATAAGGCGCCCATTGCACCCAAAGTGGTGGTTACCATGAAAGTACATCATCTCTACTCCGGCGGCAAGGACTCAAGTTTGAGTGCGTGGATTCTCACCAGGCTCGGCTACGATGTGAGATTGATAACGGTCAGCTTTGGCCTCCTCGACAACTGGAGCTTCGCAAGAGAGACTGCAGAAAGACTCGGCTTCGAGCATCAGGTCGTCTACCTCCCGCGGGAGATTCTGGAGAGAGCGGCAGATATGGCAATCAAAGACGGCCACCCCAACAACGCCATTCAGTTCATCCACGAGAGGGCTCTTGAGGCGATAGCGGCGATGCCTGAAGTCGAGAGGGTCAGCGATGGGACAAGGAGGGACGACAGGGTTCCTTTCCTCGACCTTCCGAAGGCCCGCTCGCTGGAGGACAGATTCAACGTCGCCTACATAAGGCCCCTCCTCGGCCTCGGTTACAAGACGATACGCGAGCTGACGGAGAGGCTCTTCGTCGTTGAAATCCGGGAGAGCGAAGAACTGGAGAAGGCAGACTACGAGGTCGAGCTCAGGCATATCCTCCGCGAGAGGGGAATGGATCCGCTGGAGATATTCCCGAAGAGACACTACCAGTCGAGGGTTCTTGGCTGGAGGGGGAAGGGGACCTGATTCTATAAATTTCTTCCAAACTTCCCCGCGAAGAATCGCTTAGAGTGAGTTTGAGTTGCTGGGGAAGAGAAAAGGGAATCAGAGGCCGCTCAGCTTTCTGACTATCGGGTTCTCGGCCTCTTCGGGGGCTATTTCTTCCACGCTCTCGATCCATATCTTGTTCCTAGGAACACGGTGCTTGCTGCCAACTTCGGAGTAGAGTATCTCGATGACGTCCTCGGCCTTGAGGCCGCGGTACTCCCTGGTGAACCTCTCCCTCTTTCCGTTCCTCTCGAAAACGCCCCTAACGCGGAAGACCTTAACCTCCATAGCTCACACCTCCATCATCAGTCAAGGAAGCCCAAGGCTTCTTCAATCTTCACAATCTCGGGTCCAGTTGTTAGGTGTCCAACGACGACACCGTGGGAGTTGGCAAGCATGCAGGAGCCAACGAAGGGAACGCCCATATTGGCAGTTCCGACGTAAATATCGACCTTGAAGAGATCGCGGAGCCACTCAAGCTCCTCATCGGTTGCCTCGGGGTGGACCAAACCGCCCCTGTTGGTTACCACTCCAACGCTTCCAACGGCGTGGAAGTCACCGATCATGCCCCTCTCGACCTCGACGCCGAGTATGTCCTCAAGCTTCTTGGCCTCCTCGCGGGTGAACTTGGCACTCACCAGCGCCGCCCTGTCGTTCGCTAAAATCAGGTTGCCGAAGGCCGTGAGGGTGCTCTGGAAGGGGACTACCTCCGTATCTATCCCGTGCTCCCTAAGCTGGCCGTTTATCTTCTCCAGCTCTGCGTCCCAGACGTACCACGGGACGACTATCGCGCTGGAGTTTCCGGCCGCAAATATGCCGACTATGCGTGACTTCATAATGCTCGTTTCGATGAGCGGAACCTTGAGAACCTCCCTGAGAACCTCAAGCTTCTTCTCGCCGAGGCCCTCCCTGATAAGGACTACCCTGTCTGTGGCAGTTCCGTAAACGCCCAGGTATGGAGAGTTCTCAAAATCGAGCCTTTCTATGTGCATCTCGTCACCTCTTTAAATTAAAAGGAATCAGGCGAGGGAGACCTTGGCAATCCTCTTGCCCTCTTCCTCCTCAACAACAACCTTAACGCGGAGCTTGCTGGGTGGCTTCTCGGCGCCGCGCTCCCAGAGCTTTTCGTTGACGTCGGTGCCTATGATGACCTCATCAGCCTTGGCGTGCCTGGCTATCCACTCGCGGACAAAGCGAGCCGCTCTGGGGGCCCTCTTCCAGCGCGGAACGCGCTTCTTTATCTTCTTGATGGGAACGACGAATATGACTTCCTCTCCGGGCTTGATCATCTAAATCACCTCACTCCTTAAGCTTGGTCCTTCTCCACATTCTCCTCTTGGGGTGGGTCATGACCTCCCTGTTGGTCTTGACGATGACCCAGACCGGAATGCGCCTGTTCTGCTTGGCGGCCTTGGCAAGTCTGAGCTTCTTCGCAAGCGGCTTGTTTCTCGCCATAACTACACCTCCCGGGATTATCATGATGCCTGTTGATGCTTTGGCTATCCTTTTTTAAGCTTTTTCGTGGGGTTTTAAGCCTTTCCACCCGGGGCTATCCCTGGCGTTTTCTCCTCAGGAAGAGGGGCAGGGGTGAGAGGCCCACCATCACGGCAGGGCCACATATTCCACCGCTACCACCGGACGTTGACGTGGGCGGACTTTCGTGATTGGTTCCCACGGAGACGTCGGTACTGTTTTTCAAATCAAGGTAGGGGATGCTCATTTCAATCTTCCAGTCCCCGACGGAAACATCAACGGGGGCGGTTTCGGGTCTCAGGGCGAACTTTATGCTGCCGTTCGAATAGTAGAAGAGGATGCAGGTCTTATTGAGCGGAGCCTCAGTGCTGGAATCGTAGGAACCCCACAGCACTGCGGTTTCTTTTTCCTTAAGGGAAACTTCAGCGGCATACATGGGGTAGTAGAAGAGAATACCGTCCCCAAAATCGATCCCTCTGAGCATCTTCGCTGCTTCCGGAGTCTGGGCGCATTCCAAAAGGTTCTTCAGAGGGATATCATGGAGATTGTAATCGGAGTCCAGCAATCTGAGGGAGGTCTCGTTTGCTTTATAGACACGGTACCAGCCCGGTTCTCCCCAGGAACCGGAGAAGTTCTCCTGACTCAGCAACGACAGTGTCCTTTTTACAGGGTCGTACCTGAAGGTGCCGTTGTAGTGGGGAGCTCGCCAGTACGCGCAGAAGTCCCTACACTCCTCGTGCGTCATGGAGCGGTAGAGCCAGGAGTCGCGGGAGTAAACGAAAAGGCCTGGAAACGGGATTTTAAGGTAGGTAAGCGACCTCCCATCGAACTCGGCATGGGTGCAGTTCCCAAGGTTCACGCAAAAATCAATGATTGTCGTGTTCCCGGGAGAGTAGTGAGGGAACGGTCGGATCACGGAGAGGTAAATCCTGTTTTTCTCTGAAGGAAGCCCCAAGTCGGGAACGAAAGATTCTCCCCCAACTTTTGCTCTGGTCTCGTTGGGTGTTTCCAGAATGGGGCGGGTGCAGGTGAATCCCTCCCCCGAACCCTCTAGAGTCCAGTTGAGGGCCTCAAGGGAGAAGTTCAGGAGGGGTCTAAGCTTTCCATTACGGTAGTAGAAGACCGGAGGAAAAATTTCCCTGGTTAGAGATATCCCGCTCGAGTTGCCGGGGAAACACACGAGCCCGGAATGAGCCACCCAGGCGTAAGGGATGTATGGGTTCGATTCGTTCTCGACGAGAATATATTCCCTGCTCATGTAGGGCGCACTCGTATAGGATTCCAGGCCGTAGCTTGGGAGGTAGAGTATGAGCCCATCCCTGAAGGGTACCGCCTGGAAGAATCCCAAAAATCTCTCCGCGTCCAGACCGCTGGAGTCGCTGAAGTCCAGCAGTTTGAGGTATTCCCCAAAGGCATCCAGGGGGACGGCGTAAGTCTCGTTAATGTAGGGGAATGAAAAGAGGAGGCTCTCGCCGGAAACAACACCTTTGGACGAGATGATCTTTGGAAAGTCCAGGAGAACCTTTGCGGTTAGGGTGGAGACATTGGCAGGCTGCCTGACGGTTTTCCCCTCGGACCAGTATTCCACTACAGTGTAGTTGGAGTCAACGCAGGCCCCAAATGAACAAGGAAAATGATGCGAGCGTTTTCCCGTGAGAAACCATTTATCGTTTAAGGAGGCCGGCGAGAAGATCGTGAAGTTGAAGGGGGACAAAGCGGGGGTGACGTTGACGTACCTTAGCCCATCACCGACCTCAAAAAGCAAGTAGTCTCTGAAGGACAACTCCCTGCAACCGATGTAGGTGTCGGGCGAATCTATGGGGCACATGTGGTTCGGGGGATTCCCGTAGGCTGAGAGGGTGACTGCAATCAGGGCAAAACTCCCGTTGCTGGCTACATTTATCCTCATCATGACGGGGTAATCCGGAATCGAATACCCTGCGGACACAGGCCCCACAGGAAAAACTGGAGTGAGAAGTGTACTCAGAACTGTCAGCAGCAGGATGGCACGCAGGCTTTTCATACCCTCCACCAGTTTTAACAACGCAGAAAAGTTAAAAAAGTTTTGGAGAAGAGTTGGGATCTCAGAATATCAGCGGAGCGCGATACTCGCCCCAGACCTCGCGGAGAACGTCGGTGACCTCTCCGAGGGTCGCGAGGTGTCTGTGGGCCTCGATGATGTAGGGCATGAGGTTCTCGTCCTCGGTTTCTGCCGCCCTCCTGAGCTTATCGAGGGCCTCTTCAACCTTCTTGCTGTCCCTCTCGGAGCGGAGCTTCTTAAGGCGCTCAATCTGCTTCTCCCTGATGCTCGGGTCCACCTTGAGTATCTCGACGTCGAGCGGCTCATCAACGATGAACTCGTTCACGCCGACGATGATGCGCTTCTTCTCCTCGACTTCCTTCTGATACTTGTAGGCGCTCTCAGCGATCTCCTTCTGGATGTAGCCCCTCTCAATGGCCCTCATCATGCCGCCCATCTTTTGAATCTTCTCGATGTACTTCAAAGCTTCTTCGTAGATGTGGTCGGTGAGCCACTCGATGTAGTACGAACCTCCGAGCGGGTCTATCGTGTCAACGACGCCGCTCTCGTAGGCGATAATCTGCTGCGTCCTGAGGGCTATCCTGACGCTCTTCTCTGTCGGGAGACTAAGAGCCTCGTCGTAGGAGTTGGTGTGCAGGGACTGAGTTCCGCCGAGCACAGCGGCTAAAGCCTGAATGGCAACCCTGACTATGTTGTTCTCCGGCTGCTGGGCCGTCAAAGTAGAACCGGCCGTCTGAGTGTGGAAGCGCAGGAGCATGCTCCTCGGGTTCTTGGCGTTGAACCACTCCTTCATTATGTAAGCCCAGAGCCTCCTCGCGGCTCTAAACTTGGCTATCTCCTCAAGGAAGTTGTTGTGGGCGTTGAAGAAGAAGCTCAGCCTTCCGGCGAACTTGTCAACGTCCATGCCCCTGTCTATGACGGCCTTGACGTACTCGATACCGTCCGCCAAAGTGAACGCGACCTCCTGAACCGCGTTTGCTCCAGCCTCGCGGATGTGATAGCCGCTTATCGAAATCGGGTTCCACTTCGGCACGTGCTCGGCGCAGTACATGATGATGTCGGTCGTGAGGCGCATACTCGGCTGCGGCGGGAAGATGTAAGTACCGCGCGCGATGTACTCCTTCAAGATGTCGTTCTGGACCGTCCCGCGGAGCTGGTGGGGCTGGACGCCCTGCTCTTCAGCCACGAGGATGTACATCGCGAGAAGGTTTGCCGCGGTCGAGTTTATGGTCATCGAAGTGGAAACCCTGTCGAGCGGGATTCCGTCGAAGAGGACGCGCATGTCCCAGAGAGAGTCGATGGCAACGCCGACCTTTCCTACTTCACCCTCGCTCATCGGGTGGTCGGAGTCGTAGCCTATCTGGGTCGGCAGGTCGAAGGCGACACTCAGACCGGTCTGTCCCTGCTCTAAGAGGTACTTGTAGCGCCTGTTAGACTCCTCAGCAGTTCCAAAACCGGCATACTGCCTCATCGTCCAGAACCTTCCGCGGTACATGGTCGCATAGACGCCACGGGTGAACGGGTACTCGCCAGGGAAGCCGAGCTTTTCCAGATAGTCCCAGTCTTCCCCAAGGTCAGCGGGGGTGTAAATCCTCTTTATCTCAAAACCGTCATCGGTCATGAACCTCTCCTTCCTCTCGGGCCTCTTCTCGATGAACTTTTTAACCGTCGTTTCGTCCCAGCGCTTTTCCTCCTCCCTAATCTTCGCGAGCTTCTCCTTATCGAAAGTCATGCCTACCACCTGCCCCTATTTGGGCGCCGGCATATAAAAAGCTTTTACATAACTAAAGGTTGGGCTTGACTTTGGATAAATTATCCATCTTCCGGAAGCCCTAAAAGGATTCTAGCCTATCTTGAGAGGATGATAATAGGTAACGTCGGCCTCGACAGCTCGGCTCGCTTCGCCTTCCAGAGCCACGCCCACACCGACCACTTCGTCAGCGGGGAGATTATATTCGCCACCAGGGCGACCAAGTTCCTCAGCCACCTCAGGAAGGGCGGCTTTTACAGGGAAATCGAGTTCGGAAAGAGATTCTACCTCGGCGATTTCAAGGCGAAGCTCTATCCAGCGGGCCATATGCTTGGCTCGGCCGGGATAAAGCTGTGGCTCGAAAACGGAACGCTGTTCTACACCGGCGACACCAAGTGGTTCAAGCTCAGAACGGCTGAAAAGAGCCGCTTTCCGAGGGCAGATTTCCTGATAATCGAGGCCACCTTCGGCGTTCCGTACTTTACGTTTCCAACACCGAGGGAGGCCGAGAAGAAGCTGATAGCCTTCGTCGAGGAGGCCCTTGAGAGGGGTAAAAGGCCGGTTCTCTACGTCAACCAGACCGGAAAAGCCCAGGAGGTCATGAAGATACTCGACCTTCACGGCTACACCGTCAAAGCATCGAGAGAGATGGTCAAGGTGGCGCGCGTTTATTCGAAGTTCGGCCTCTCCTTCGGCAACGTCTCGGCCGACGGCGAGGTCGTCCTGCGCTCCTACCGCTCGCCCCGGGTTGAGAACTCCCTATCCCCCTGGGAGCTTACGGTTTCCGGTTTTGGAGAGCTTAAACTCAGCAACCATGCCGATTTCTGGGAGCTGATGAGGATCGTGGAGAGGGTAAAGCCGGAGAGGGTTTTCACAGTTTACGGCTTCGCCGAGGAGTTCGCCAGGATTCTCAGGGGACTCGGCTACGATGCCCGGCCCGTGTCCCAGAATTCTGTCCTGGAGCCGATGGGCATGATGACAAAAACCTAATTCTAGCGGGAACAAAAACTCAAACTTTTCCATTTGGATGCACATAAACACACAAATCTTCCAAAAAATTGGCCGAAAAGCTAATATTTTTCAAAGTCGTAGAGGTCCAGTGAAGTCCCCGGTTGGTGGGGATAGCAGCACGCGGCAGTGCCTCGAATCCGCCCTGAAAAATAGGCCGATCGTGCCAATAAGCCAAAAGGGGGTGGTAGCCAAGCGCCCCGTCCCTTCTTCCCTCATTACCTCTGGGGGTGGATCCATGGAGGCTGTAACCAGACGAAGATTTCGCCCAAAGTGGGTTACCGGGTTAAGGCCCAGGCTTGAGGATATATTGAATAAAGGCATCATCAGGGGTTCTCTTCTCGGGAGGGGTCGGATAGTCAGTGATATGCTCGAAGTTACGGAGCTCACCTTGGTAAATGAGCCCAGAGAGATGGAAGTCAGGGTGGACGGAAAGGAGGTCAGGTTCGTTTATCCCCTCAGAGGAAACGAGAGTTTTGATGACGTCTACTACCCGCTCGTCCGCATGCTGAGCAACCTTTGATCTTTTCCCGTTCTTTTCAGATTTTAGTCACCGATGCACATTAAAAGACGAAAAACTTTATAAACCTTGAGCTTTTAGTTACTACTGGTAACCAAAAGGTTGAGGGGGTGAGAGCGTGGTCTGGAGGAGGGACCGCTACTGGGACCCCTTCGACCTGATGAGGGAGATTCAGGAGGAGATCGACGCCATCTTCAGGGACATCATGCGCGGCCCGAGGCTCTGGAAGGCCGAGCCAGAGCGCTACGAGTTCGTCAGCGAGACCTGGCGCGAGCCCTTCGTGGACATATTCGACCGCGGTGACAGGTTCGTCATAACCGTCGAGCTCCCCGGCGTCAGAAAGGAGGACATCAAGCTCCGCGTTACCGAAGACACCGTCTACCTCGAAGCCCAGGTGAGGCGCGAGAAGGAGCTTGAGACTGAGGGAGCAATAAGGATTGAGCGCTACTACAGCGGCTACAGAAGGGTCATCAGACTGCCAGAAGAGGTCATTCCAGAGAAGACCAAGGCACGCTACAACAACGGTGTCCTTGAGATAGAGATACCCAAGAAGAAGCCGAGCAAGGGCGAGGGTGAGGGCTTCGAGGTTAAGATCGAGTGACCCTTTCGTTGTAAGGGAAGACAAGGGGGACACCCCCTTATCTTCCTCTACCATCAAACCCCCGATGTGGGGCTTCGCCCCACGACCCCGCTTTAATTTAATACCTGAGGGGGCTCTGCCCCCTACAACCCCCAAGTAAAATAAAAACATTAAATCTCACGATCATCGGTCATGAAAAGTGTGGAGGTGGTGAAAAATGGCCGAAAAGAGGGAGGTCAAGCTCAAGGTTGCCTCTGCCTATCAGCGTGACGTTGGCAGGGGAATAGTTAGGATAGACCGCAAAGCCATGCGCGAGATCGGTGTCCAGAGCGGTGACATCATCGAGATAATCGGAACCAAGAACACCGCCGCCGTCGTCTGGCCGGCCTATCCGGAGGACGAGGGACTGAGCATC
This sequence comes from Thermococcus thermotolerans, assembly GCF_024707485.1. Classification (NCBI taxonomy): domain Archaea; kingdom Methanobacteriati; phylum Methanobacteriota; class Thermococci; order Thermococcales; family Thermococcaceae; genus Thermococcus; species Thermococcus thermotolerans. The sequence continues at coordinate 59,826 of NZ_CP102602.1, read as the reverse complement.
ATCAGAATGGACGGAACCATAAGGAAGAACGCCGGCGTCGGCCTCGGCGACGAGGTTACCGTGAGGAAGGCCGAGGTCAAGGAGGCAAAAAAGGTCATCGTTGCACCAACCGAGCCCATACGCTTCGGCCACGACTTCGTTGAGTGGTTCCACAGCAGGCTCGTCGGCAGGCCAGTCGTCAGGGGCGACTACATCAAGGTCGGCATACTCGGCCAGGAGCTGACCTTCGTGGTCACCGCGACGACTCCAGCGGGGATAGTCCAGATAACCGAGTTCACCGAGTTCCAGGTCAGCGAGAAACCCGTTAAGGAGGTATCCAAGACGGCGGCACTCGGCGTAACCTACGAGGACATCGGCGGCCTCAAGGACGTCATCCAGAAGGTCAGGGAGATGATAGAGCTCCCGCTCAAGCACCCGGAGATATTCGAGAAGCTCGGCATCGAGCCTCCAAAGGGCGTGCTCCTCTACGGTCCGCCGGGAACCGGTAAGACCCTCCTTGCAAAGGCGGTAGCGAACGAGGCCAACGCGCACTTCATAGCCATCAACGGGCCGGAGATAATGAGCAAGTACTACGGCGAGAGCGAGGAGCGCCTTAGGGAGGTCTTCAAGGAGGCCGAAGAGAACGCGCCTGCGATAATCTTCATAGACGAGATCGACGCGATAGCGCCCAAGAGGGAAGAGACCCACGGCGAGGTCGAAAAACGTGTCGTCAGCCAGCTGCTCACGCTCATGGACGGTCTCAAGAGCCGCGGAAAGGTCATAGTTATCGCCGCCACCAACAGGCCGGACGCCATAGACCCGGCACTGAGGAGGCCCGGAAGGTTCGACCGCGAGCTTGAGGTTGGGGTTCCCGACAAGACCGGCAGGAAGGAGATACTCCAGATACACACCAGGGGAATGCCCATCGAGCCCGAGTTCAGAAAGGGCAGGGTCATCGAGATACTGGAGGAGCTGGAGAGAAACGACGCCTACCGCGAGAGCGCCGAGAGGGCCCTGATGAAGGTCAAAAACGCGAGGGACGAAGAGATTCCGGAGATACTCAAGGAGGTAGACGAGAAGCTCTACGACGAGGTCAAGGCCAGGCTTATCGATGCCCTGCTGGAAGAGCTGGCTGAGGTCACCCACGGCTTCGTCGGTGCGGACTTAGCCGCTCTCGCGAGAGAGGCAGCAATGGCCGCTCTGAGGAGGCTCATTAAGGAGGGCAAGATAGACTTTGAGGCTGAGCACATACCCAAGGAGGTCCTTGAGGAGCTCAGGGTCACCAGGAAGGACTTCTACGAGGCCCTCAAGATGGTCGAGCCGTCGGCTCTGAGAGAGGTGCTCCTTGAGGTTCCGAACATCCGCTGGGACGACATAGGCGGACTGGAGGAGGTCAAGGAGGAGCTCAAAGAGGCCGTCGAGTGGCCGCTCAAGTACCCCGAGGCATTCATGGGACTCGGAATCACCCCGCCAAAGGGGATACTCCTCTATGGTCCGCCTGGAACGGGCAAGACGCTATTGGCGAAGGCCGTTGCCAACGAGAGCGAGGCGAACTTCATTGCCATCAAAGGCCCGGAGGTGCTCAGCAAGTGGGTTGGAGAAAGCGAGAAGAACATCAGGGAGATATTCAGAAAGGCGAGGCAGGCGGCTCCGACGGTGATATTCATAGATGAGATTGATGCCATCGCTCCGCGCAGGGGAACCGATGTCAACCGCGTCACCGACAGGCTCATCAACCAGCTACTCACCGAGATGGACGGAATCCAGGAGAACAGCGGCGTTGTGGTTATAGGAGCGACCAACAGGCCTGACATAATAGACCCGGCGCTCCTCAGGCCAGGAAGGTTTGACAGGCTCATACTTGTCCCAGCGCCGGACGAGAAGGCCAGACTGGAGATATTCAAGGTCCACACCAGGAAGGTTCCGCTGGCAGAGGATGTCAGCCTCGAAGAGCTTGCCAAGAGAACCGAAGGCTACACCGGTGCGGACATCGAGGCGGTAGTGAGAGAGGCCGCTATGCTGGCCATGAGGAGAGCGCTCCAGGAGGGTATCATAAGGCCCGGCATGAAGGCCGACGAGATAAGACAGAGGGTCAAGGTGACGATGAAGGACTTCGAGGAGGCCATGAAGAAGATAGGCCCCAGCGTTAGCGAGGAGACCATGGAGTACTACAGGAAGATACAGGAGCAGTTCAAGCAGGCAAGGGGTTGACCACAAGACCCAGCGTTCGCGCAGGGCGAGGGGCTTAACCCCTCAACCTTTTAACTTTTGAGACCGATTCTTCTACGGTGGTTCCATGAACGTTAGAAGGCTTGAGGTTCTTTTCGCACTCACGCTGGTTCTGATGATGTACATCTACCCGCTGGCCATCGTGGGGCTCTGGCTCCTCATGGGGGAGCTCCCGGAGTACAGGGAGGCCATCAAAAGGTCGCTCATCGTGTTCATCGCCTCACTCCCCCTCTACGGGGCGAAAATAGTCCTCGGAATCTCCGGGTGGAGCAGAACACTCGGAATAACCCCGGTGGAGACCAGCCCCGCGGTGGTGAGCACCGTTCATGTAGTCTTCCTGGTCCTGCAGTTCCTGAGCCTCTACTTCCTCTACCGCGCCCTATCTAGGATGTCCGACGATACCGGGGCGGAGATGCTGAAGACCGGCGGACTCATGCTCCTGGTTGCCATACCGCTCCACTTCGTCGCGATAACTGCCTACTTCGTGGCGACGTGGCTCGGCCTCGTCCTGATAATCTATGGACTTGAGCAGGCCGTAGGGCACGGGTGAGGTTCAGGCCACCCACTCAACCTCGTACTCCCTGGCCCCGAGCTTTTTCATCTCCTCTCTGGCTATCTCCTCGGCCTTTCTCACGTCGTTGGTCACCACGATACGCTCCTCCGGGAGCGTGTGGTCGAAGTAGTACACGATCCTAACCAGCACGGTACCACCCCCATATATCACCAGCAGTGATGAAACATTGGGGGAGCTTTATAAGTATTATTGTATTTTAATGTCCACGAATGGACAAGAATTCACAACCCAAAAAGTACATCCATGCACACCAACGTCATAATATCCACAGAAGGACAATGAAATACGCCCCCGCGAGAGGGTGGGAAGAAGGACAGAGAGAATCAATCAATCTTTTCGAGCTCGAAGACCCTCGCTTCCTTCCGTCTAAGCTCCTGGAGCGCGAGCCTCCTTGCCTCGTCGGCCGTTTCGGCCTCAAAGACCATTGTTTCGCCGTGGTTTTCCCCGCCGTGGAGGGTGAGGGCCCATTTCATCGTATCACCGGCAGAGCGTTGTCACATCTCCAAGCTTTATAAGTCTAACGGGGGAGTTTTAACCATGAGACTGATAATCCGACAGGATGATTTAAAGGCAATTATCAAAATGGCAGAAAGGAGCACCGTCGAGGTGTGCGGCTTCCTCTTCGGAAGGCGGAAGGGTGAAAACTTCATCGTCGAAGAAGTTCGATTCGTTCCCAACAGGCTGAATTCTCCAACCGCTTTTGAGATGGAGCCGGTCGAGATGGTGAACGTCATCGACGAGGCCGAGGAACGGGGCCTTGAGGTGGTTGGGATATTCCACTCCCACCTGAAGTGCCCACCCGTTCCGAGCGGGAGGGATTTAAAGGGCATGAGGCTCTGGTCGGTCGCCTGGCTGATAGTTGACGAGAGAGGAAACTACGGGGCGTACGTGCTGAAAAATGAAGAAATCCGCGAGTTGGAAGTTGAGATCACAGGGAAGGAATAAACATTTTCAGTTCTCAGGGACAACCCCTTTGTCAAGGGATTGTGGAATCCGATAGGCTAAGGTCACTAAACGTTTTAAGCATTGCAACCAATACTGAATAAGCGGGTGAGAACATGGAGGACCTCACGATAAAAAGACTCATGGGAGAACTTGATATCAGGACGATTCGGGAGTTGCTTGAGGCCGAGGAAGTGCGGAGAGAGATAAGAGAGCTCTCCAAGACAGTGAGGAGGGGTATGTTCGGGGAGGGTGGAACAAACGAAGAGTTCAGAATTCTCAGGGCAGAGGTGAACGAGCAGTGATATACATTGATACGAGTGTTCTCTACCACTACACCACCAACGGAGAGTTTGCTGACTTCGCCGAAGATATACTGACTTCAAAGGAGCCCAAAGTAACCTCAGACACCGTGGTTGATGAGTTCCTCTTCATTGCCATCAAGCGCGAGGTCAGAAGGAACTTCGGCATAAACTCCACTCTCAGTCTCAAAAAGAGGATCGCAAAAAACGATGAGCTCCTAGAATTTGTCTATGAAACTGGAAAGCGGGCACTTGCGGTTCTCGATAGATTTGACATCATGATCGTTCCAGATTCTCGTGACTGGGCGAAGATTTTGGTTCTAATGAAGTTCTACAAACTCCTGCCCCACGATGCAAGGATAATAGCCACGGCACTCGAATATGGGGCAAAGAAGGTTGCCACTTTTGACACGGACTTTGGAGTGGCTAAAGAGATAGTAGAACTCACACCAAGTTCTTTCTGGAATACTATTCAGTTCTAATCACTATCTCTATCCTCTTCCCCTCGCGGTAGCCCTTCATGCTCGACAGCATGCCCCTTATCGTCTTCTCAACCAGCTCCTGCACCCAGTCCTTCATCGGCAGGACTTGGCCGTCTATCTTGACGGTTACTTTCGGTTTCTGGCTGAGGACGACGCAGTCCTTCAGGGTTTTCTCACCATTGACTATCATCCTCGCCATCTCGGCACACTTAAAGCCGCAGAGGCCGCAGTCTATGTTGGGGAGCATGAAAGCCCTCCTCTCCACGATATCGGCGAGCTTTTCTGGCTCTCTGGTGGCATCTATCACGGGAAGGCCGTCCATCTCCTCAACGCCGGTGGAAGCTATGATCCCGCTCACCGCTACGGCCAGTCCATCGTTGAGCTCCCCCACTTCCGCCTCGTCTTTGGCGCATATAACCTTCGGCACGTGCTGGATTGATTTGAATCCCTCCATCAGGAGGAAATCAGCTGAAACCATCGAGAATAGCGCGTTGATGTCCTTGGCCCTGAAGAGCACCGCGTCGGTGTCATGGGCGCGAACCACAACGGTATCTGCGATCCGCGAGAACCTCCAGGTGTCGCTCCCTTCCCGGTCAAAATCGGCGTGCATGCTCTTCGCTACGGCAACACGGTAACCTTTCTCCTTCAGTACTTTGGCCACTGATTCGACGGCCGTCGTTTTTCCGCTCTTTTTGAAGCCCACAAAGGCAACCGCCTTCATACCAATCCCTCACAGGAGCATTATCCAGTTCATGTCCTCTATCTTGACTATCAGCGCCTTTGCCTTGTTTCCGGCTATGTCGGAGACGTCACGGATGAGTATGACCTCCTCATCGAAGTCTTCAAGGATTCCAGTAAAGGAGTGCTCGTTGCTAACCGCCAGAGCTACCCTCTTCCCCTTCCAGATCTCAAGGGTTCTGTCGAGCAGGTACTGCTTCTCCCCCATATGACCTCACCCCCAGAGACCAAAAACCTATAAGGCTTTTAACCGTTTCCGGTTCGGTGATAAGATGAGGCTCGTAACAAAGAACGAAGCGGTAAGAAAGTCGTTTCTCGAAGACCTGAGGAAGGAGGGTATCAAGTTCGAGCTTCATGAGAGACTCGGCTACGAGGCCTTTGTTGGCTACCTGCTTGAGGGAACGCTTGAGGAGATAAGCGCGCAGATCGATGTTATTGAGGGCGCTGACAGGGAGGCCCTCAAGGAGGGGTTCCTCTCTTTCAGGGAGAGCCTTAACCACATTCTGGAACACATCAAAGTTGGGGAGAGATTCGAGACCCTGATCCAGGAGGGCCCGTGGGTTGCAGAGCTCCTCGACCAGCTAACGAGGAACGGTGCAATAGAGTACAGCGACGGGGTCATCAGGCTGAAGGAAGGGGTCGACGTTACAAAGCTCCATTTTGAGTTCAAGTTCCCCTTCAACCTCGTCCACAGTCCTGAAAGCGCGGAGAGAGTTGCAAAGCAGTTCGCCTTCACTGACCTCGCCATGGAGTACGAGTTCGAGATACTGGAGCTGGACATAGGTAAAATCAACGCCCTCGGAAAGATAGCATCGCGCTACTTCCCGGAGGACTACCTGCTGAGGGTTTACTTTGCACTGATAGGCCGCTCGATACTGGCGGGGGAAATACTCAAGGCCCTTGGCAGTGACAAGGTTCCGGAGGAGGAGCTGGTCAAAGGCTTCGTAAGGGTGGCGCCGATATCGATACCCACAGAAAAGGGAACCCTCGTGGTAAACTACTCCCCAAAGGCCGTCGAGGAAGTCCTGCGCTTCCTCAAGAGGGCTGGCTACGTCGAGATAAAGGCGGGAAAGGTCAAGAAGCTCAGGGACCTGGTGTGAGGTACTCTATCCTCGCCCTTCCATTTTTCTCCAGCCACTGCAGCAGTTCCCTCGCAAACTCAAACTTTTTCCTCTTGCTTTCCCAGACGGGGGAGTGCTCTCTCAAGCCAGGCTTGCTCCACCTGCCCACGGTCTCGCCAAAGTCAAACCCAACCAGAATTATCTCACTCGCCCCCAGTTCCTCGGCCAGAAAAGCCGCCCTGTCGCCGTCGGTAAAGCCTCCGAAGTTGTAAACTATGTCCAGAGGCTCCGTCTGGCAGGTTCCGAGGATCCTCGAAAACATCGGTACGTAAACGGCCATTTTCTCCACGTTGTCCCCGTGGGCGTGGATTACCATAAAGGCCCCCCTGTCGTTGGCCAGCTTTAAGTCCGGAACCCTGCCGTCGAGGTCGGTGACTATTATGTCCGGAAGAAGGCCAGCATCAAGGAGTGCTGATGTAGCCCCATCGGCCGCTATCAGCGTCCCATCGGAGAAGTCGTGCCCCTCCAGTGCCCTTTCCAGACTCGGACCGCAGCCGAAAACGTAGGCCCTCTTTTCCACGACCGCGGCCAGCTCGTCCCTCAGGATGTAGTCGTCCCCCTCAAGGAGGAGTGCCCTCAACAGTTCGGCTGCCCTTCGGTCTTCCTCAACGGAGTAACCCATCTCACGGACGATCCTCATATAGAACGGCTTCCACTCCTCCCACTCCATCCCAACACCAGCCAATGATTGATGGATACCTTTTAAACCCTTCTCAGCCTTTCGTCTATCCTCAGCATTTCCCTCCACTGTCTCCCCGGCCAGTAAATCTGACCGCAGGTTTCACAGACGTAGAACTCGTCATATTTTTGATAGACGCTCTCGGGAACCTTGCCCCTAACCTCACCCTTGGAGACCGGCCGGATGAGACCGTTACATTTTGGACAGCGGGCATTGGGGGGAAACAGCTCCCTGAACTCAAGGCCGTGCCTCTTAAGCTCCCCAATCTGACCTTCAAGGGAGTTTGAGTCCAGCAGGATCACCTTCAGGCCAAGCCTCCTTGCCCTCCCAGCAAGGCTGGAATCCCGGGTGAGGAGAGCCCGGTTCTCAGCCAGAGCGACCCTGAGTATCTCATCGTCGTCCTCAACGCCGTAGAGTGTGTCGTACCCGTACAGCCTGAGCCACCTCGCCAGCCGGCCGAGCATCATATCAGCTATGAACCTCATGTTCAGGAGTTGGCGGCAATCCTTATAAGGGGACTATTTCACAGCCATGAAATAGGTGGTGAATTTGATAGTCTACTTCATCGGCACCGGCGGTAGCGAAGGAATCCCGGCGCACCTCTGTACCTGCCCGACATGCAGCGAGGCAAGAAAGCTTGGCTTCGCCCAGAGGCTGCCCTCAACCGTGGCCATAATCACCGAAAACCGAAAGGCGGTGCTGTTCGACGTGGGCACCGACATAAGGGACTTCCTTAACGTCCCGCTTGAGGTGATTTTCCTCACCCACTGGCACCACGACCACATCTACGGCCTCTACAAGCTCAGATGGATGGCAAAGGAAACGCCGCTCTACGCGCCGGAGGGACACGCCGATGCCCTGATCCTGCGCGAGCCCAAGAACCTGCAACCAAAAACGATAAAGCCCGGAGACACCGTTGAACTTGACACGCTCAAAATCACCGCCTTCAAGCTCAACCATCAGGTTGAGACCCTCGGATACCTCATAGAGGAGGACGGCAAGAGGGTGGCACTCATCTACGACACCAAGGGTCTGCCGGAATCAACGGAGGACTTCCTGAGGAGGAACTCACCCCTCAGGTTGGCGATAGTTGACGCGACCTATCCACCGGGAACGGACGACCCCTACCACAACAACGTCGATGAGGCGGCGGAGATAGGGCTTAAGCTTGCTGAGAGAACCGTCCTCAGCCACATCTCCCATAAAAACCTGCCCTTCCTTGAACTGACCGAGTACGTGAGGAAGAAGTGGGGGAACAGAGTCCTGGTAGCTTACGACGGCATGGTGTTCTATGTCTAAACGTTTTTATCCATTCCCTTCCAAAAGAAACCGGTGGTGCCATGCGTGTTCTTGAGCTGGCGAAGAGGAGGAAGACCGTGAGGGGGTTTCTCCCGGATAAACCCTCAAAGGAAGACCTGATGAAGGCCATCAAGGCGGCAAAGGAAGCTCCGAGCGGCATGAACGCCCAGCCCTGGAAGTTCATAATCATAGACGACGACTGGCTGAAGGGGAAGATAAGGGAGCTCTGCGAGAGTGAGGAGGAAAAGTTCTACTCCAGAACGAAGGGTGACCTGATGGCGTGGCTGAAGGCGGAGGGCTTTAAGCCCGAGAAGCCCTTCCTCAGCGAGGCGCCCTATCTGATACCCGTCTTCGGCCACACCAAAGCCCCCTACTGGCTCCAGTCAACGTGGATAGCGGTTGGATACCTTCTCCTTGCGCTCGAAGAGCTCGGCCTTGGAACCGTCACATACACCCCTCCGAACCCCAAACCCATCGAAGAACTCCTCAACGCTCCCCCGAGCTACAAGCTCCAGACGATTCTGCCCGTTGGCTATCCCGCAGACCCGAAGCCGAAGTATGAGAGGAGAAAGCTCGAAGAGGTGGTGAGCTTCAACGGCTTCTGAGGAACCTTTCCAGCTCTTTTAAAACCCCCATCTGCTCCTCCACTTCAACCGCACCGGGCCTTAACATGCGAACCCTTCTCAGGGCATCCCTCAAGGAAAGCTCCTTGGAGTACATCACCCAGGCAACGGCAACCGTCCCGCTCCTCCCGAGGCCTCCCATGCAGTGGATCAGGATCTTTTTACCCTTAACAACTCTCTCCTCAACCCAGCGGAGGATTTCGAGGAGCTGGTTCAGAGTGGGAGCCGAGAAATCCCGAACGGGACTGTGGAGAACCTCAACGCCCCGTCTCTGCCATTCACCCAGGCTGTAGGGGAGTTCAAACTCCTCAACGAGCACAACCACCGCATCGAAGGTTTCGGCAACCCCTTCTATTTCACTCCTCGCCGGCATCCGCGAGAATGCAACGTTATCGTCGACGAATTTGGCCGGGTGCCACATGCTACCACCGGTTCGCGTTCTGGGGCAGGTTAGATAAACCTTTTGACAATGCACCCGTTTTAAATGGCCCATTGAACCAAAAAGTATTTATTAACCCCTGGTAAAATTATCAGATAGACAGCAAACAGGGGAGGGATGGGTATGAGGAGGATTTATGCCCTCCTTGTTGTGGTTATCATCGTATCCGGAGTTCTCGCCTCCGGATGCATCGGAACGAGCGAGACCTCAACGACCTCCACCGAAAGTCCGATGCCAACGAACACCGTTCCGCTCATGGCGGACTCAAACGGCAACGTGAACACCAACGACCTCCAGTCATACATAAACTCCCTGCCGGCAGAACCTCTAACGGATGCAGAGAAGGAGGGGCTGCTCTTCATGGTTGAGGAGGAGAAGCTCGCCCACGACGTTTACACCAAGCTCTACGAGAAGTGGGGGCTCCAGATATTCGCCAATATCGCCAAGAGCGAGACAACCCACGTCGAGTCTGTAAGGATGCTTCTTGAGAAGTACAATCTAACCGACCCGACCGCCAATGCCGGCATAGGAGAGTTCCAGAACAAGGAGATCCAGGCCCTCTACGACCAGCTGATAGAGATGGGAATGAAGAGCGAGGTCGATGCGCTCAAGGTGGGCGCGATCATCGAGGAGACTGACATAAGAGACCTACAGGGGTGGCTGGCCCAGACCAACAAGATAGACATCATAACCGTCTATGAGAACCTTATGATGGGTTCAAGGAACCACCTGAGGGCCTTCGTGGGCCAGCTGGAAAACAGGGGAGTTACATACGAGTCGCAGATTCTTCCAAAGGACGAATTCGAGGAGATAATCAACAGCCCAATGGAGACTGGAAGTGGAATGGGCGGCAAGCCTTAACCCAGCTTTTCTTCCCATACCAATATTTTATCCCCCCTGCTTTCTGCAAGTGGGGTTCCATTCCCATCGAAGATCCAGGCCCCGCCCGGGGGATAGCTGTTTACGACGAAGGTTTTAGCACCGAAGAGCCTGACCCTTTCGGCCATCGCCCCAACGTCCTCCTCGTTCGGCTCGCCGTAGTCCGGAGAATACTCCATCGGCACGAAGATGAAGTCCGGTCTCTTTTTCCGCACCCACTTCGCTATCCTCTTGTTGTAGAGGTCGCCGCAGATGATTATCGCCGCCTTTCCGAACTCGGTTCTTGCAGTCCTTACTGTGTTGCCGGTGCAGAACTTCATCGGCTCCTGGAACTTGCGGTGCTTCAGCAGAACCTCACCGTTCCGGCCGATCAGCAGGGCGGAGTTATAGACACAGTTCTTGTAGGGCTCCAAAAGGCCGAATACTACGTAAACACCAGCCTCCCTGGCAAGCCCGCTCACCCTTTCCACTATCTCACCGTAAAGCTCCGCCCCGCTGAAGTCCCACTCCTCAAAACCCGTCAGGCAGTATTCCGGGAAGGCAATTAAGTCGGGTTCGTGCGTTAATGCCTCGTTAAACCGCCGCTGGAACTCTCTCCAGTTTGCTTCGAAGTTTCCAGCCTCAACGCGCATCGGGATTAGGGCCACCTTCATTTTTCAGCCTCCTTACCGTCAGTGGAACGAGCAAAAGGAACGACAGTGCCAGCGCAATTAGCGTGGGCGTTCTCACACTCGCCGGAGCGTACAGGGCGAAGGTAGAAACTTCGAGGAGGTAGATAGCTGGCCCGAACCTCCCGAGGCACGAGCATATTGAAGGGTCTGAAAGCCGCTCGTAGAGGTAGAATATGGTGAGTGAAACGAGGAACCAGCCGATGTAGTTTGTCCAGGGGATTCCAAACCAGTTAACAGAAGTCGTCCTTATCCACACCCACGCCTCCCATGAGGTCATTATGGGGTCTATGGAGAGGTCGAATATCACCATCAGGAGGGCCCCGAAAAGCAGCCTTGTAACCTTTCTGGAAAACAGGAAGCTCGCCGTAAGGTACGCAACGGAGCCGAATATCCCCCAGGCCAGCGGGACGAAGAGGGCAACTCCGAAGAGCTGTGGCTGAAGGTTCACGTATTCGTAGCAACCGAAGGGGAGGCAGAGGTGCGTTCCAGCGAGCTCAGCGAAAAACCCTATGAAAACGGCCAGACCCATCAGGGTGGGGAGGCTCTTCCACTCTTTCCAGGAGAGAAGTGCAAACGCCAGGAAGTACAGCAGGAGGTACACCGGGGATTTCTTCAGAATATTTGCAAGCAGGATTAACAGGAGTGTGGCCTTCAGACGGTTGCTCATATGAGGGATTTTCACCTTTGAGGATATAAGTCTGTTGCCCACTTCTGTAACCCGAAAGACTTATAAAGCTTTGTCACATATGTAAGATTAGAATTACATATGGGAGAAGGTGATGAAAATGTTGGGAAAGAAAACCTTTGGACTGCTCCTCATGGGGGTCGTCCTGCTGGGGGTGTTCAGTGCGGGGTGTATAACGGGTGACTCCGCCACAACCACCGAGACCGCGGCCAGCTCGACCTACGGCGCCGAAGCGGCCCCACACAGCCCCCCGTCAAACGTGACCGCGGGCGGTGCGGTTGATGTGTACAGCACCGATTACATCGCATCTCTTCCCGCGGAAGACCTCAGCGTGGACGAGATACAGGCCATCCTCTACATGCGTGAGGAGGAGAAGCTCGCAAGGGACGTTTACCTCACCCTCTACGACCAGTGGGGAATCCCTGTGTTCAGCAACATAGCGAGAAGCGAGCAGACGCACATGGACATGGTGCTGGCGCTCATAGAGAAATACAACCTGACCGATCCGGCCGCCGACAAGGACATCGGCGAGTTTGAGAACCCCGAGCTTCAGGCGCTGTACGACCAGCTTATAGAGGAGGGGATGAAGAGCGAGGAGGCGGCACTCGCGGTGGGTGCCCTCATAGAGGAGGTTGACATTAAAGACCTGCAGGACTGGCTGGAAAAGACCGACAACCAGGACATCGAGTACGTCTTCGAGAACCTCATGATGGGCAGCAGGAACCACCTGAGGGCATTCACCGGTGTGCTCGCGAGGCAGTACGGCGTGACCTACGAACCCCAGGTTCTGCCGCAGGACGAGTACGAGGAGATAATCAGCAGCCCGATGGAGACGGGAATGCCTACAGGATGAAGACCACGGTTATATCTCCAGTACAAGCAGAAAGGCATCGCTGGACTTTCCGTGCGATACGGCCTCCCCAACGGTTTCGTTTTTTATAACTTCTAATCCTTTCTGGCCTGCATACTTGAGTAGCTTCCGTCTCAGGCTATTTATGTCAAAATCACCAATGACTATCCTCCCGCCCGACTCCAGAATCTCCACCGCTTTTGCGAGGAAAGGCTCCAGCTTATAATCATGGAGCATATAGGAGAAAACCACCACATCAAAGCATTCACTAAAGTCGAACTCGAGAAAATCCGCACAGATGAAGTGCGCCTTCTCTGTGATTCTAGCCCTCAATCGGTTGCAGAACTTCACAACTTCGGAATTCCTATCGATCCCCACAACCCGTTCAACATCGTCCTTAAGGGCGATTCTGAAAGTTAGAATCCCAACACCGCAACCAACATCAAGAACGCTCCCCTGAGTTTCTTCCGCTACGAGTTCCATGAGCCGCCTTCGCAATTCCAATTCCTCTTTGTAGAATGGGTACCTGACCAAAATGCTGCTCACCAACCAGTAGAACTCATTCTCGCTCCCGCCGGCGTTGTAGAAGGTTCTAAGAGCCTCATGATAGTATAGCTCAAAAAGGAACACAATATCACCTCCCGCTACACTTCCGTCCGCTGTGCGCACGGATAGACATACGAATTAAACTTCATAGATAAATCTTTAAAACTCTTATGCATTGTAAGTTTGAGGGATACGATGAGAGCCCTTGGAGTTGCGTTCAGCGCTAGGAAGAGCGGTAACTGCGCCCGAATCCTCGAATTCTGCCTTCAGAAGTTCGAGGAGCGGGGCTTCGAGACCAAGCTGATCGAGGCCTATGACCTTAAAATAACGCCCTGCAGCCACTGCAGCTATGAATGCTTTTCTGGTAAGTGCCCAATCGCCGATGATGTGCCCAGACTTTACATGAAAAGCATGAACGCAGACCTTTTGATATTCGCCGTCCCGACCTACGGCGGCCACGCCTCCGGCCTCTACAGGGCCTTCTCAGAGAGGGGACAGGCCATTTTCAAGAGCTATGAGGAGTGGGATGCCTTCACAAGAAAGCTGAGCTTTATAGTCGTCGGAAACCTCAGCTCCGGCGGAGACATGGCGCTCCACGAGGTGCTGTACGGACTAGCCGGCGGTGAAAGCTGGCCGGAGGCCATTCTACTGTCGTCGAACGAGTACAGCGGAAGTTCTCTCAAGGGGGAGCCCATAGAGCATCCAGAAGTCGGGGCGAGGCTTGAGAGGTTCGTTGAGAGGATTGCAAAAAAGATGGGGGGATGGTATGTTCAAAAACCTTGGATATACTGACGCACCCCTCTATGAAAAAACACGAGACGAATACGACATCGAGAGTGAGAGAGGTCAAGAGAGGTTCAGAGAACTTACAGAGCTACTGTCAAAACACCTGCCCATTCAAGAGGGCAAGGCCTTGGACATCGGCTGCAACGCTGGACTGAGCAGTTTTGCATTGGAGGAGATCGGCTTTAAAGTCACTGGAATAGACATTCAAGAAAAAGCCGTTGAACGAGCCAAAGAATTAGCGAAAAAACGAGGCTCAAAGGCAGAATTCTATGTTATGGATGCCAAAAATCTAGAATTCAAAGAAAACACTTTTGACCTCATTGCATTGCTTGGCTACCCCCTAGCCCATTTCAGTATTTGGGATTTTGATAAGATTTTGCAGGAAGTCAGACGAGTTCTAAAACCTCAAGGTTACATTGTGATCCAAGAAAGCGACTTCCTCTGGACGCTCATCCGGGGCTTTAACCAGCCGGGACTTGAGGCGGAGGGATTGGTGAGAATAAACATAGATGTGAACGTGTACGAGGGTTACCTTGACAGGTTGCTGATAGATTTTGAGAAGGGAGTCTTTTCGAGGGATAAATTCTACATATGGTCTCCATGGATCCTGCGGTATGTCCTGGAGAAGAATGGATTCCAAGTTGAGTTTGAGGAGTGGGATTTGATAATAAGCCATCCAGAGGGGTGAGCCCATGAGGATTTACTCCTTTGGCACCGAGACTGTTCCTGTGGCTATGGCCGGTGACCTCGTCGTTGGAAGCGTTCACGACGGGAAGAGCTACAGGATTATGCTGGCCAAACTCAAAGGGGATGAGATAGTCGAGACTCACTTTTTGGCCGGCAAAAATGACTGGGAGGGCCACAGTGCGACCAAGCTTGGCGACGGCTACCTCATTGGTGGGGCCGTCGAGGGAAAAGCAACCCCTGAAGGAGGCGAGGGCTGGAAAGCCTACGTTGCGAGGTTCGACGAAGGCTTGAACATCCTCTGGGAGAGGAGGCTCAAAATCTGGGGCAACGAGGCGGTTTATTCAATCCTGTCGGCTGGAGAAGGCCTTTTCATCGCTGGCGAGACTGGAAGGCCGGGAAAGAAGGGTCTCTTTTTGGGTGAGATGACCCTCGACGGAAGGCTCCTCTGGCTGAAGATAGTCGGCCCGTGGGAGGATACCGTAATATCGACGCTCCTTTTAGGAAAAGAAGGCGTTAGGCTAATAGGGAGCGTTAAAAAAGACCGCTGGACTGTGAGGGAATTCACCTTTACAAGGGAAGGAGAACTCCTTGGCGTGGAGGGGCTCGCGGAGGGAATAGCCTTTACCGCAGGCCTCTGGGATGGTGAGTTTATCCTAGCGGGCTACAAGGGAAAGAACCTCTGGATTAAGGGGCCGGGATGGGAGGTCAAGCTTGAGAAGGGAACGGCCACATCCCTCATCTCATTCTACGACGGAGTCCTCGTTGGTGGAGAGCTCGATGGAAACGCGGCTGTTCTGAAGATTGGCAGGGACGGGAAAATTCTGTGGAAGAGGGAGCTGTGGAAGAATGGTGTCGTTGAAGTTTTAACGGAAAAACTCGCGCTCGGGACGGTGGAAAAGGAAGATAGAATCGTTATGGCTGGGGAGAAGATTTAGTCTTCGGTGGTGATGGAAATGCACCCCATAATCATGAAGGGCGAGAAGGTTTCGCTGGCAATACTCCTCAAGGAAGACCTCCCCAAAAGCTGGGAGTGGTTCAACGAGAGGAGCACCGTTCAGCACCTCTTCAACTCGGCCCACTTCACCCTGCCGGAGGAAGAGGAGGAGTTCTACGAAGATTTGAAGAAGAACAAGGAGAAAACTCCAACTTTCGCGGTGATAGAAAACGAGAGCGGAAAGCTCGTGGGCATAGCCGGATTCAACTGGATTAACTGGCAGGCAAGGTGGGGGGAGATACTCTACTATCTCTCGCCGGAAGAACGGGAAAAGGGCTATGGAACCGAAATTGTAAGACTCCTCTGCGAATATGCCTTTGTTCACCTCAACCTCCGCAAGGTCTGGGCCAAGGTGCACGAGGACAACGCGCCATCAATCCGAATTCTTGAGAAGAACGGCTTCACTCTCGCCGGCAGGTTGAGAGAGCACGTATGGAGTGACGGGCAATACCTCGACGAGCTGATCTACGAACGGTTCAGAAGGGACAGTGGTGGGAGGTGATTGAGAACAACTTGCGGGAGAAAAGTATTTATAATCCAAAGTCCAAAAATCTCCGGGGTTCCCATGAGGCGCGTCGAAATTATTGTTTCATTCATCCTCATAATTCTGATCACGACGTCAGGAGGATGCATCAACAGCCCGCAGGTAGAGAAACCAGAAAGCCCGGTGATTGAGACAACCCACGGAGGCGTGGACGAGCATGTCTCCGAAAACACGTCCCAGCAAGAAAAGGCAAAAGCCGCGTTTCCCATGGGAACGTTCAAGCCAAAGCGGTTGGATTGGCTCTCATACCCTCCCGAGAACCCCATCAGCGAGGTGGTCTCCAGAATTTCTGAGAAATACAACGTCACCGAAAGTTTCGCGGACATACTCATGCCCCCGGAAAGCCTCGCGAGCTTTACCGGAACGGCGGCCGGCATTGAGTTCGGCCTCTTTGCCTACCCCAACTCGACGGCGGTTGCGAAGGCCATGAACGATGTGGTGGAACTCCTGACGGAGAACGGCTTCAGACAGGGTGACGGAAACTTCTGGGAGAGGGGAAACGAGACCCACACCGTATTCTACACATACGAACCCTACTTCTACGTCCTCCTCGTGGCGAAGGCCGATGGAGGGGACTCAGAAGAGAGAGCAAAGCTTCTCTCGGAGTTCGCGTGGAGCTTCATCATGATCGGACCGGGACCGGGCAAGGTTCTGGGTCTCTTCCTGCCGGTCAAAGTGGCCGAGGACAACTGGAGCGAGGATAGGGGTTTGAGGTTCTCCGGCTACCTGGACGCCCTGGAGGGAACCGTTGAGGGAACCAACGTGAGTGTAGTCTTCCTTGTTTACCGGCCCTACGAGGGCAGGGAGGTTTACCTCCAGCTCAAGAAGGCATTTCTCAAAAACGGCTGGGTTGAGAGAGAGTTCATCAACACCCACACCCGGAATCCGGCCGGCTACCTCGTGGCGAGTGACTTCCTTGAGGGGGACGGCGTCTCAGCCTACATCGAGCTGGCGAGGCAAGCCAGCCTTGAGAGGCTCACAATCCTCGTGGGAAACGGGAGCGAGGTTCGGAAAATCGTGAGCGGCTTCTGGAGCCTGGAGCCGTACCTATCGCCCACTCCAGTCCTGAGCCAGAAGCGGGCGCCGGAGCTGCCGGCCCTCACTTTCAGACCCCTTGGCGAGCGCTATCCCAAGCCGAGTACTGTGATACGAATGGTTCTCGACGACCTCAGGAAGAACTTCAACATCACTGCGGACTTCGTTGACATTCCTGAAGTTTCCGCGGCCGACTGGTACACTGGCAGAACCGGCGATGTAGAGTTCATGTTCCTTGTTTATCCGAACGTCAGCGCATACTTCGAAGCGAGGGACGAGCTCACCAAAAAGCTCCTCGCGAACGGCTGGGAAAGGACGGATGACGGGAGCGACCCCTACTACCGGAGCTTTGTCAAAGGTGAGGATACCATCCTCCTCTACGCCCAGTACCGCTACGACCATTACATCGCTATCGCCCTCAAGAAGTCCAGATATTCGACCAATAACCTCTTCTGGCACGTGGTAGGCACGGGCGGCGCGAGCCCCGAAACGTTGCTCTCCTTCGGTGAGCTTAAGGGGAAGGTGAAACCAGAGAACTGGACGGTTCAAGCTGGTCTGAGGTTCGAGGGATACGTTTACGCCCTTGAGGGCGAAGTAAACACCTGGGGCAACGTAAAGGCCGTGGTGCTGTTCTACCCGGACAGGCTCGGTCACGAGGTTTATTTGAGGCTCAAGAAAGCTCTTCTCGACAACGGATGGGTCGAGAGTGACTATGCTGAGCTTCCGTCCCACGACGGAATGAGGCATCTCTTGGCAAAAGACCTCTTCGGGAGCTCTGAAAGGGCCGTGTACATCGAGGTCTAAAGGTACGGGGACATGGATGTCCTGATCCTCATCTACGGAGAAGAGTCCAGCGTCAAAAGCGCCGCAGGGTTCATGTGGGGGAAATAAGCTCAACGCCGCCGGAAACTAAAGGTGTCCTTTAGAGGGGCAGAAGGGTCGAACTCTCTAACCAGCTCCTCCACGACCCCTGCCGGAAGACCTTCGCGGAGAAGTGCCCCCCTAAAACAGCGCTTCGCCCGGTTGGCCACCCTGACCAGACCAGCCATCCTGAACGCTATCATGGGCAGTCGAAGAAAAATAGTGAAAGAGCCCCAAGCTCACTCCTCCTTTCGTTCATTCCCTCCTGGCCCCAGTGGAGTGCCGGGAATATTTATGCTGCCGAAACCTCCTTTTCCAAAGTTGGCAAGTATCTCCATAAGCTTCTTGCCCGGGTTTATTGCCTCCATGTACTCCTTCGTCAGCTCAAGGGCCGCATCCCTGTCCATTCCAGCCTCGGCCAGGTTCTTGTAGAACTCGGCCACGCTTCTGCCCATCGCCTGGACCCTCTCCGGACTGTAGAGTTCATTGAGGAGCTCCTTGAGCGGCTGAAGGATGTCCTCGATCATGTCGCCGACCTTGTCCATGATGGCCGGTATCTTTTCGAGGTCTTTGTCACCCTCGTAGGTCTGTATAAGGTCTTCCACAATCTCGGCCTTCTTCTTGAGGAGCTCGACCTCCTCCTCGGTCTTTGCGTTCCTTATCCCCTCGACCAGCTCGTCGAGGAGCTCCTCCAGCTTCTTCGGGGTTCCTACCTTCTCATCCACCATATCAACCACCTCAATAATCGTTAGTCTGGTCAAACCTAATCGGCATTCCGATCATTTCAAGCCACTTTTTGACCACTTCGCGGGAGAGGGCATAGACCCTTCCTCTCTCACCAGGAACCTCGACAACGATGCCGAGGTTTTTTAACTCGGCCAGCTTCGCCCTAACAGTGTTCCGCGAGGCCTTTCCGCGCCTTCCCTTCAGCTCTCTTGCTATTTGACTCACGTTGGCCCTCTTCAGGTCGAAGAGAATCCGGACGATTTCGCGCGCTATTGGGTCGCCTCTGAGCTCAGGGACAACTAGGTCCACACTGAGCCCGCCGTACTGGGCGTATATGTTGATGAGCCTCAGATAGGCCTGCGCCATCTGGGAAACGACGGCGAAGCTCTC
The DNA here is from genome assembly GCF_024707485.1 of Thermococcus thermotolerans. Taxonomy (NCBI): domain Archaea; kingdom Methanobacteriati; phylum Methanobacteriota; class Thermococci; order Thermococcales; family Thermococcaceae; genus Thermococcus; species Thermococcus thermotolerans. The sequence goes on along the minus strand of NZ_CP102602.1, from coordinate 40,765 downwards.
CCTGAGCTCCTCAAGTGCCTTCTTGAGCTCCTGGACTTCCCTGGCGAGGTCTTCATCGGGCATGATCCCCCATAGAGTGGTCAATCATTTAGTCTTTCCGGTCAGAGGTGAGCACATCGACAATCCAGATGTAGCGATTCACCCGCTCAAACCGGCATTCCAGCCCCAGTTTTGTGCAGATTTTCCGCAGCATGTCAACGGTGGCGAAGTACTCGCCCTCTATCTCCTCCTTTAGACCGTCCTCCTCCCCGATTCTCATCTTTTCCTCCTCTGACTCAAACATCACATCGGCGATGACGATTCTCCCGCTAGGTTTCAGAATGCGGAGCATCTCCTTTATCGCGTCCTCCTTTTCCTCATCCGGCACGTGGTGGAAGGCGTAGGTCGTTATTACGGTGTCAGCACTCTCCGGGGGAATGGGCACGCTTAGGAAATGGCCATCCAGCGGCTCAAAGCCGTGCTTCTCCTGAAACTTCTTTCTCATCCCCTCTGAGGGCTCAACGCCGACGTAGTTTTCCGACCTGAGAAAGCGCAGTATGCTACCTGTACCGCACCCGATGTCTACAACAAGGCCTGTGACCCTCTCCGCAACAAGTTTGAGAACCTTCCAGTAGTCCCTGTGTATCCAGTCCTCCTTTGTTACGTCCTCATCGTAGCTCTCGGCCCAACCATCAAAGTCCCACTTTTCCATTTTGAACACCGCATGAATTTTGATTCATAATTTTTTTAAACCCTCTCTTCAACATCACTCCGTGAAGCGAACCCTCTACCGCCTGCATATGCTCACATCATCCTTTAGAATCATCGGGGATGCAATCGAGAGCGTCGCCCTACCCTGGAGTCTGCTGGATACAACCGGCTCGCTGGTGAGCATCGGGGGTTTTGCGCTCTTCACTCACCTACCATGGGTCATCCTTCCTCCAATCCTCGGGAAAACCCTCGACAGGACGACCAAAAAAGTCAGACTCGCTTTTCTCGCACTCATTCTCCAGGCAGCCCTTGCAGTTCTTATAATCCCGTTCTCCTCGAACGTCTGGGCCTTCTACCTCATAGTCTCGGGTATCTCTGCGCTGGATATACTCCACCGCTACTACGGATTCTCGTTGGTAGCCTCGATGACCCTTGACGAGTCTGAGCTTCAGGGGCTGAACGCGGCGCTGGCAACTGTGGGGAACGGGGTCTCCCTGGTGGCGTTTCCACTGGCCGGATTCTTAGCGTATCGCTTCGGAATCGGGGCAATGTTCCTCGACGCGATTCTTCTTCTAATCGGTGCGCTCACGCTCCTTCCCTACCTGAACGTCGAGGTGAAGCGCGAAGGGACGGCTGAGACCAGGGAAGAGCAGCGGTTGCAAATCAGCAGGGGGCTCGTGGTTGGAATCCTCGCCTCGGTGCTGCTCTTCAACTTCGCCCTCGGCTCCTTCAGGATATTCGTCTTCGCCTCCCTGAGGGAACTCGCAAAAGGTAAGGTTCTCTACGGCATCCTTCAGGGGCTCACGACGGCCGGAAGCCTCGTGGCGGTGGTAGGGCTGACCTACTTGGCCCATAGAAGGCGGGCTGGCCTAAAGCGGCCGCTGGTTGCGGGAATGCTCCTCCAGAGCATCGCGCTCCTCATCGTCGGCGTTCCGGCGGTGATAGCGCTGTTCCCTGCGGTCTTTCTGCTGGGCTTTGGTAGGGAACTCCTCAACGTCTCCTTCGACAGCCTGATGCAGAAGTTCATCCCTCTGGAGAGCCTCGGAACCGTGAAAGGGGTTTTCGACGCCCTCGCGACGCTGGTGATTCCGCTGTCGCAATTAACTTTTGCGTGGCTGATAGAAAGAGGGGAGGACGTTCTAAGAACTTCAATCATCGCGGCATCTGCCGCGTTTCTGGCGTCGGTGCTGCTCGTGTTTACGCTGTTTAAGTCACGGGGAGCTCGGACATGACACCACAGTCAAAGGTAAAGTTATAAACCTTGAAACGTTAGTAGTATGGGATGCGACATGGATGACAACCTCAAAGCAATCATTCCCTTCGTCATAATTTTCATCTTAATCGTCCAGATGGTTCAGATGCGCCTCGAAATTGGAGAGCTGAGAAGAGACGTTGAGGGGTTCAAGAACCAGCACGAGCAGTACAGTCACATCCTCTGGAGCGAGTACGGGCGGGACATCTACGCAGCGAGGGAATACCTCCAAAAAACGCGGCCGGACATAATGGAAAGGCTCGGAAACGCCTCCCTGACGGTGGACAGCATCTCCACGTGGAGCTTCGAGGCGAGCTACGACCCCAGGGAAGGCGTCTTTTGGGTGTGGTACTACCCCTATGGGCAAACCGAGCGGAGCATCGTCTACGTCCAAATCACGGCGTACTACCCGAACGGCACTCCGGTGAGGGGCTTTCCATGGATACGGTACAAGGTCAACCACACCACTGGAGAGGTCATTGGGGTCTCCGCTAACACCGCGGACATGGAGGTTATGCGGGCGTACAACAGGCTGTACCGAAACGTAACGACTTCCTTGGGAATATCCAACCACAGAATCCTAAAAACATGCAGACACCCCGTTGAACTGCTTTCTGATAACGAAACCTGGTTCGACTCTGAGATGGAGTGTATCTTGGCCGAAAACCTCTCCCTATGCTGGTTCATCATCGGTGAAGTCGATGGGAAAACGGGGGTATTAAGACGGCTTGAACTTACCCGGCCATTCGAAGGGGGTTGCGAAAAAGAGGACGAGCTGAGAACGTTGGATACCATCGAGAAGCTCGCCCCGTACAATGCTACCGCTCAGGGGCTAAAGAGGGACATCCTCAATCTGACCGGTGGGCTGATGTTTAACCTGACATTCCCAAACCCATAAATTGAGACGGAGCTAATAAACTTGGGTGATATCATGGAACCGCTCATCCGAGATGCAAAGCCGGAGGACAGACCATCCATCGAGGAGATTGCAAGGCTGACCTGGGGCGGCGAGGACTACCTGGCGAGGGTCTTTGACGAGTGGCTTAGAGACGGCCACTTCTACGTGTTGGAGGTTGATGGAAAGGTAATCGGCACGGCGAAGCTGACGCTTCTCCCGGGAAAGGTCGGCTGGCTGGAGGGACTGAGGGTTCACCCGGATTATAGAGGTAGGGGCTACGGGAGGAAGCTCCACGGCTTTATGCTTGAACTGGGCGAGAGGCTCGCCCGCGAGGGGAAGATTGAAGCCCTTGAGTTCGCGACATACTTCCTCAACCGCGAGAGCATAGCAATGGCAAAGAGGGACGGATTTAAGGTTGTTGCACGCTTCTACTATATTCAAAGGCCTCCTGTCCCAGAAGACACGCCCGAGAGGGCTGAGATAAAACCCTCCGATGAGATGGAATATCGTTATATCCCATATGGCTGGAAGTTCCTGCACAACTGTAGGCAGAGCAGAGAATGGTTAAAAGAAAAAGCCGAGATTAGAGAATACCGTGGTTTCAAGTTTCTGTATCCACCGATGAGCGAGAACGACCCTACGTTTTCACCTTTTAAGCTTTCGATCGAAGCCATTGGGTCGCTCCTCCCAGCTACAAGCTTTGAGGCAAAGAGGATTGGCTACGACAGCATTGATATAATGCTCCCCGAGGAGAGGAAAGATTTGATAGAACCCCTTAAAGAGCTCGGATTTAAGAACTGGGCCGACTTCAGAGAGCCGGACGTTCTGGTGTTCAGGAAGAAGTTGATCTGAGGTGTTTGAGATGGAGAACAGTCTCAGGAGCGCCGCCGGGTGCATAATCAAGGACTCGGCGCTTGTTAGGACAGGTGAATCGGTGCTGATAATCCACGGGGCACACAACAGGAACTTCGCCAGCCTGCTGGCTGAGGAGGCCATCCGCGTTGGCGCGCTCCCGTTCCTCTGGAGTTTCGACGACTCGCTGATATCTGATTTTCCAGAAAAGCCTTCAGAAAGCGTTGCCGGCATCCTCGGGAAAGCTGACGTCGTGATATGGCTCTCCCAGTACACGGCCGTCGATGATCTATCCGAGAACGTTCAGGAGAAGGTCTTCTCCTTCTGGGACTCTATATATGGCCTCCTGCAGGAGGAGAAGGTGCCGACGCTCCTCTTGAACCTTCCCCCGCCGGTGTGGCTTGAGGAGGACGGGATAAAGCCCAGTGAATACCTCCTAGAGTTCATCTCCGCAGTGGACGTGGACTATGTTCGGATGCGCGAGCTCGGGCTTATTGTGGCAGAGAGACTCAATGGGGCGAAGGATGTTCTTATAACAGACGAAAACGGCACACATCTGAGGTTCAGCGTTGAGGGGAGAAAGCCAGGCCTTGAAGACGGGACGCTCCGCGACTGTCGGTTGAAGCGTAGGGAGTGCGAGGTCGAGATTCCAGCGGGGGAGGTTTACATAGCCCCCATAGAGAGCTCCGCCTCAGGGCGGCTCGTCCTTCCCCACGAGGATCTGGAGCTGGAGTTTCATAGAGGTAAGGTCATCTCCATGGGGGGCAAAAAGGCCGACGAGCTCAGGGATAGGCTTGAAACGCCGGGAGGGAATGTTATAGCGGAGTTCGGAATAGGGCTGAACCCTGGGGTAAAGCCCCTCGGCCTCAGGATATTCGATGAGAAGGCCCTTGGGACGGTTCACGTGGCGGTCGGCCACAACCTGCATCTCGGGGGAGCAAACGAGTCGAAAATCCACATCGACTTCGTTGTCATGAACCCTACTGTGCTCGTGGACGGGGAGCTCCTGATGGAAGAGGGGACGCTTAGACTGTAGGAGGGACAGGAAGATGGAAATAGTTCGCCTCGATGAGGAACACCTTCCGGATTTCCAGGAGCTCTACATCGAATTCTTCAAGGAGCTCAGGGGGAAGCAGGGCTGGAGGCCAGACGAGGAGGAAAGTTATAGGAAGGAAGCGGAGAGCTATTTCAGGCGTGGCGACGTTATCTTCCTCGCCTACGAAAGAGAACCAGCGGGCTTCGTACGGCTCTCCTCCCGCGAAGGTTGCTTCTGGATTGAAGAGCTCTTTGTGAAACCTGAGTTCAGGGGACGGGGCATAGGAAGGGCGCTCGTCGAGAGGGCAGAAGAATACGTAAAAAAGCACGACGATGCTCTCTACCTCTTCGTCCTGCCCCAAGATAAAGATGCCATAACCTTCTGGAAGAGGCTCGGCTACGACACCATAAACACCGTCGAGCTCGTGAAGGACCTCAAGCCCTCGGGGCGCACGGCCTTTCACGCCGTCGAGCTTCTTGGCGAGCGCTTTAGAATTTTCCGCTGGAGGGGCGAGAAGTTCACCGAGGAAGAGAGACGCTTCATGGAGCTTTTGGAAGAGTTCTACAGAAAGGGTGGAACCAGGGAGGAGTTCCTGAGGCTGGTCAACAGGGCCCTAGAAGGGTGGCTGGAGTGAGAATTCGAGAGATTATGACTGAAACGGAAAGGCATGCCTGCCTCGAAATAGTTCGCGGTCTTCCCGAGTGGTTCAACGAGGCCGGCCTCAGGGCTATGGGGCGGGATTTGAGAGAGGAAACGACCTTCGTTGCCGTTGAAAGGGGAGAGGTTCTCGGCTTCATTACCATCAAACCGCTCAACGAAAAGGCCGTTGAAATCCTCTGGATGGCCGTGAAGAGGGAGCACCGGGGGAAAGGAATCGGGACGGAAATGCTCCGGTTCGTCGAGGAGTGGGCGAGGGGGAGGGGCTTTGAACTCCTCATCGTCAAGAGCTCGGGCGATTTAACCTATAAACCCTACGACGGGACGAGGCGCTTCTACGAGCGGAGGGGCTTCGCAAGAATCGCGCTGATAGACCCGTATCCCCAATGGGGCGAGCCGGCGCTGATCTACGCCAAATGCCTGAAAAGGAAGTAGGCGGAGATGAGAAACCGCACCGTTATGTAGCCTGCAAAGGCACCCCCTCCGAGGGGAGAGAGCAGACACCACCACAGGGGAAGCTCGGAGAGGAGATAGGCAATAACGAGGGAAGACACCTTCCCGTTGACCGAATAGGAGTGGGCAAAGGCCGCCCCGAAGAAGATTATGTCCTCCGGCCGCCAGAAGCCTGTGAGCAGGGGCTGGTTGTAGTTAAGGGCAAAGACGGCGGTGGCGCCTATTATTCCGGCGATTCTCCCGCGTTCACTGAAGAGTTCGTAGGGCACCGCATCGTAGAAGAACGCCGTCAAAATCCCGCTAAGAGCCCAGAAGGCGAGAGAATAGGGAATCAGGAAGGGGCTCCATTCACTCACAAATCCCGGTCTGGCCATGTCCATGAACCTCTCCGCGCCGAAGTAGAGCATGGCTACAAAGGAGAACGCGTACAGGGGGAGCATGAGGGCTACGGTGTGGGATAGGCTCTCCCCGTCAGCGCCCCAGTCCAAGGGGAGGCCATAGAAAATTCGAGAGAGGGAATACGCCAGCAGAATTGCCACGACAAGCCCGAAGAGCCTCCCGACTGACGTTGAGAAAAACGCCACTCCAGCCGAGAGCGACGAGAGGGCGTAGAGTACGAGCGTTATGGAGATGAGGTATCCGATGCCCCTGAGCATGAAATCACTCATCCAGGAATCGACGTTAAACCTTAAAAGGGCTCCGAAAAATATGAACGGGGCTTCAGATGCGCTGGAGCGAGATCCCGAGGGAAGCCAAGGCTTACATGCTCTACCACACTCTCATCGCTCCCGGCCTGATAGTCTGGATACTCTTCCCGCTCTACCTCATGGAGACCGGCTACTCCGTCCTTGAGGTCGGGGCGTTCTTCACCGCTGTCAACATCGTCGCGATTCCCCTAACGTACCTCTTCGGCCGGCTCTTCAACCGCTGGGACATCAAGAAGGGTCTCATCGCGATAGACGTACTCGACGGCATCGCCTACGTTTTGTATGGCCTTGCGAAGGGCGCAGTTGCTCCTCTCATGCTCTTCGTCGGAAGGACTGTGGAAAAGCTCTCAACGGTCCTCTATCCTCTCTACCGCGCATACGAGCAGATCATCTATCCGGAAGATAAGTACGAGGAGATATTCGCCTGGCACCTCCGTCTGCCGGAGATAGCGCGCTTAATAACCTTCCCCATCATGGGCTACGTCCTCGGCTACGTCTATCCAGGCCCGGGGAGTTACCGCTGGGCGTTCATATTCTTCGGCCTTTTCTCTGCCGTGACCGTTGCCTACATCTGGTTCTTCCTGCCTTCGGTCGGCAGGGAGGAGAGGATAACTCCAGAGGGCTTCACGTTTAAGGTCGGGGAGTTTAAAGTTCTCCTCGCCTTCGAGGCCCTGCTAACGCTCGCCTGGTCATTGGCTCCAGAGCTGGTGCTCATCAACTACGTCGTCTTCGTTCTCCACAGGACGGTATTCGAGGTTACTCTGATAGCCTGCGCGAGCAGTCTCGCCTCGATACTCGGCACCTACGCCAGCGAGAGGGTTCCGAAGGGGAGAGGCTTCCAGGCCATCGGCGTGGGCATGTTCATAAACGCCTTCTACGCTCTCGTGATGGCGCTTTCACCGCCCTTCTGGCTGGCGCTGGCGGTGTATGCCCTCGGCGACTTCGGCAACACATTCTGGTTCCCCTTCTACCGCTCCTGGATGTTCAAGTTAATTCCAAAGGAGAAGGCCAGCGAGTTCCACGCGGCGATATCGAGCTACCGGAAGCTCCTCGGCCTCTTCACGCCCTTTGTTGCCGGCGCTCTGGCGAGCGTCCACGCGACGCTGCCATATGCGGTTAGCTTGGGGCTGTTTTTGGTGGCTGGAGTGATGTTCTGGTGGCTGGCGGGGAAACGCCAGAGAGCCCTAAGGAGATTGAAAAGAGGGTACGGGATTAGAAACTAAAATCGAATTCCCAAGCGCCTCAGAACTCCGGAATCCTTATCGGCGCCTGCAGCTCCTTCTCGTTCTTCTCAAGGTTGGTCGCGAGCATCTTTATCCTTTCGCAGCCCTTTATCTCCCTGATAAACTCGGCCACGCTCTTGGGCACTAGCTCCTCCCATGGCTGCCCCTCGACCATGCGCTTCCTTATCTCGGTCGCCGAGAGGATGTCCTTCCTGAACATCGGCTGGACGATGACTTCATAGCCCTTCTCGCGGAAGAGCTGGGCGACGAGGGAGTTGCCAGTGAAGACGACGTCAAAGCGCGGAACCATGCTCACTACATAGGTCGCCCAGATCGCGTTGAAGTTTATGTCCGGGAGTGGAATGAGATAGTAGCGCTTGTCCATGCCGGCCTCGTCAAGGGCACGAATCAGCATCTCCATCCTTTCGCTCGTCGTGAAGGGGTTCTTCAGCGTATGGCTCGCCTGGGCGCTTCCGATGCCTATGATTACCTCATCAACCTGCGAAAAAACGAATTCGAGCGCCTTTATGTGGCCGTTGTGAACCGGCTGGAATCGACCGACGAAGAGACCGCGTTTGACCATGATAACCACCCCGTTCAATCTTTTTGAACGTCTCGTTCAGTCTCATTGAACGAATCACAAGAGAGAAACGGCGTTCTCGTGGACCTCCAACCTCAGCTCTCTGGCGCTCTTCTCGCTCCTGACGATGCCGAAAACATCATCGAGGACAACCCTCGGTTTCTTCCTTCCGCTTTCGAATGCCTTAACCAGAGCCTTCACCTCCCGTTCAAACAGCCGTTCCATGCCATCGGGAACGCGAACCCGAAGAGTTATCTCCCCCATTCTTCTCACCACATCAAATTTTTCATTTTTCCTCAAAACACTTTCTAAATCAGCCTGACCCTAACCACATCCCCGACCTTCAGGCCGAGCCTTTCAGCGGCACTCCCCTGATTGATGGCTATCTCAAGGTAGTCGTGGCTTCCTGGGAGGGCCAGCAACTCACCGGGCTTCACCTGGCCGTAGGTGTCCAGATAGGGTATCTTAAGTCCCAAATCAACCAGTTCGACTTCTCTGGGCCTTTCGTACCCCTCAAGGTTCAGTATGACGTTGCCGAAGTCGTCAACATAGATCACCTTGAGCAGCCAGAGGTCGTCCTCCCTGCGCGGTTCGATGTCCAGCCTAATCAAGCTTTCCAGAGGAATCTCTTTTCCGAGCTTCTCCGGCTCGACCCATGCATCGAGCAGGGCACCAACCGGCCCAAAAACGTCCCTCCCATGGAAGGTCGAGCTTATCTCCCACTTGGTGAAGCGCTTCACCTTCTCGAAGTCTATCTCCCAGGCTTTCCTCGCCTTGATGTGCTTGAGCGGAAGCGTGGCCAGGCCGTTGTCCGGCACGACGAGGAACTGCTCGCCTTCGATTATAACCGCCCGCCTCTCGGTTCCAACGCCGGGGTCTATAACGCCAACATGAACCGTCCCCTCGGGGGAGTACTTAACCACCTGCTCCATCACAAACGAGCCCTCAAGAACGGAATGCCGGGTTATTGAATGGCTGACATCAACCATTACCGCCTCCGGGTTGAGCCTCAGCATGGCAGCCTTCATCTCTCCAACATAAGGGCCCCTAAGGCCGAAGTCAGTCGTCAGCGTTATCATGGGCACCACCTAAAGCTTATTAACGGTTGGGGCTTTAAAGGGTTTGGAAGATGAAAATGAAAAAAGCTATCCTGGTTCCTCTCCTCATTCTCATAGTGGTGGCCTCGGGATGCCTCTTCAAACCACCGGCTGAGGTGAGGTTCTCCGTTGACAGAACCCTTGTACGGCCGGGCGGAACGATTCACGTGATGATCCTTGTCAACAACACCGGCAAGGTTGGCCTCACCGGTGCGACGCTTGTTCTGGGTGATGACAGCTTCCAGATACTCCAGGAGCCGAAGTTTCCGGAGATACTCCCTGTAGGAGATGCGGTGCAGCTTGTCTGGATTCTGAAGGCACCGATGAAGCCCGGGGTCTACAACCTGAAGCTGTCCCTTGAGCTTACAGACGAGCTCAAACGCTCCTGGACTGGGTTTTACGGGCAGTTCAGGATAACGGTATCGAGCGAGGCCGGGCCCTCTGATGAGGTTGAGGTCAGCGTAGAGGCGCCCAGGATAATCGGCGGTGGAGAAACCGCAAACCTAACGGTAATCATCAAAAACAAGCTCGACGTCCCGGTGGAACTCCGTGACCTCAGCTTCAACCTGTTCAACGGCATGAAGGTCGTAAGTGCCACAGCCCTTCCCGCAACGGTTGACGGAAAAGGGGAGGTCAGGGTGGGCTACACGGTAAAGGCACCCTACGCCTACCGCGAGGGGTACATCTCGGTGATCCTCAAGTACGCGATAAGCGGGGCCGAGGGCAGTACCGTTGAGAGCTTTTCGATGAAGGTCGTGTGGAGGCCCTGGAACCAGAGCAGTGAAGTCCTCAGGGAGGCCTACGGTCTGAAGTACCACTGGGTAACCGACGGATACATAGTTGACGGCTACTGGACGGAGCGCTACAACTCAACGTCAGAGTTTAACAGGACCGAGTTCAGGAACCTCACCCTTAAGATAATAGGGGACTCCGAATCCGAGTTACAGGCCGCGGAGGCAATATACGAATGGATGATGAGAACATATTCCCTGGGTGATACGACCTCCAGCCTCGAACCTTCAAAGATACTCCAGCAGGACAGGATAAGCTACGCCGAGGCACAGATACTGATCGCCGCCATGCTCCGCTCGGTGGAGGTTCCGGCAAGGATAATAACGCTCTCGAACGGAACAGACTGTACAGCGAGGCCCATTACGGAGTTCTACACCGCCGACGGCTGGTACGTCATAGATATCAGGCACGGGTTCGTCGGCTCGATTGACGAGTACATCGCCAGCCCGTACTTTCCGAAGATATATCAGCTCGTGACAAGGGATGGATACAGGATAGTCGCCCAGGCCCCGGCCACTCTGAAAGGGCACGAACACGTCGATGTCACAGGGGATTTCCTCGCGAACCTGGAGGACAGGCTCCTCAAGATTGTGAATGAGAGGTTGAACCCCGAGCTCCGCTCAAAGCTCATGATAGTCATGAACAATCTAGATGAGAACGAGAGGCTCTACGCCCTCTTCATCTTTGCCTCAGCACCCAGCGAAGATGACCTGAACAGGGTGCTGAGCGAGTACAGCACAGGTAAGATAGAGCAAGACGTAAAAACCATGTATGAGTTCTACAAGGACATGGCCTGGAGGGACGACTTCACCAGATACTGGAAGATATTTGCGGGGGAGGTGTGATGATAGCGGTTCTAAGGCTCGGACACAGACCTGAGAGGGACAAGCGGATAACCACCCACGTGGCACTGACGGCGAGGGCCTTTGGGGCCGATAAAATAATCATTGCGGCCGAAGAAGATGAGCACGTCAAGGAGAGCGTCGAGGACGTTGTCCGGAGATGGGGAGGGCCCTTTGAGATAGAGTTCAATCCAAGCTGGAAGAGGATTATGAGGGAATGGAAGGAACGGGGAGGTGTGATAGTCCACCTCACGATGTACGGGGTTCACATCGACGACGCCATGCCAAGAATCAGGGACGAGCTGAAGGGTGGCCGGGACGTTCTCGTCGTAGTCGGTGCCGAGAAGGTGCCCAGGGACGTCTACGATATCGCCGATTACAACGTCGGCGTTGGGAACCAGCCCCACAGCGAGGTCGCAGCCCTAGCGGTCTTTCTGGACAGGCTCCTGGAGGGTGAAGGCCTGAGGAAGAGCTTTGAGAACGCGAAGCTGAAAATAATCCCCCAGGAGAGGGGCAAAAAGATAATCGAGCTGGAGTGATGACCGATGGTCCTCAACAGATACCGAGAGAACGTAAAGGGCTACCTTGAGGCCATCGTCAGGCCCCTCGCGAGGGCCGGCGTCACGCCGAACCAGATAACCGTCCTCGGCCTGCTGATAAGTCTCACCGGTGCTTACTTCTTCTACCGCGGCGAGCAGGTCATAGCGGCCCTCGTTCTGCTCCTCGGCTCGCTGGTAGATGCACTCGACGGAACGCTCGCAAGACTAACCGGAAAGACGAGCCGCTTTGGAGCATTCCTCGACTCCACCTTTGACAGGATAAGCGACGGCGCTGTGCTCTTCGGCATAGCCCTCGGAAACCTCGCCGACTGGCGCGTGGCTTTCATCGCCTTCATGGGAAGTTACCTGGTTAGCTACGAGCGGTGCAGGGCCGAGCTGGCCGGCTCCGGAAGGCTGGCCGTTGGAATAGCCGAGAGGGCCGAGAGATTGCTTATAATAATCATCACCGCGCTCTTCGGCCACGTTGAGTACGGTATCTACGCGGTTGCGGTTCTGGCATGGGTAACCGTTCTCCAGAGGCTTTACGCAGCATATCAGAGGCTTAAAGAGTGAGGAAGAAGGGGATGACGAGAATTTCGCTAGACGAGGCTTTGCCGATGAAGAGCCCTGCCGTTGCTGACCCTTGCTGTCCTTCTTTTTTATTGTCCGGATGACTCACTTTCCATCAGACCTTTCACAATTTCAACGACCTCGCCCAGCTTTGAAACCACGAAGTCGCAGTCCCCCCACAGTCCCCTCTTCGCGCCATTCGGGTCGAGGAGAACGCTCATCATACCGACCTTCCTGGCCCCAACGCAGTCTTTGGCCGGGTTGTCGCCGACGTAGATGGCTTCGCCCGCTTCAACGCCCGCCCTTTCGAGGGCGAGCCTGAATGGCATCTCATGGGGCTTGTAGAAGCCCGCATCCTCGCTGGTAGTCATGGAATCGAACAGGTCGTAGATACCAAGTGCCTTCAGGTGGGCCTCGATGTAGTCGTTGTCCGAGTCAGTTATGATTCCGACGTGGAGACCGAGCTCTTTAAGGGCCTTAACCGTCTCAACGGCATCGGGAAAGAGCTGACCATAGCGCTCGTGTATGGCGATGCTCATCTCCCAGAAGTCGTCGGGAACGGTGAAACCGTAGCGCCCGGCCACCCTCCGCATGGCCTCGGTGTCAACGTCCCGGATTTTGACGTAGGGCTTGCCGGCGAGCTCCTTGAACATCGCGGAGCTTTCGGCCTCGTACTCCTCCCAGAGCCTCATGTAATCGAGGTCTTCCCTCCCGGCCTTTCTGAGGACCTCCCTCACGATGTTCTGATGGGTAACGTTTTCGCCTTCCTTCGTTATGAGCGTGCCTACGAAATCGAAGAAGACCGCCTTCATCGAGACCACCGGGGGGAGTTGGGTGCGGACGTTAAAACACTTGCCCGGCAGAACGACAAGTTGAGCCCTAAAATCCTTCAAAAAGTTGCATCCATGACAGAAAAACCTTAGAAAGACTTTTATCCGCTCACGGAACGAGTCGGAAAGAGGTGGTGGAGATCGAGGCGATACTACTCGTCTGGGGCGTCCGGGACGAGGTTCTGGAAAAGCTCCCCGTCGAAGGGTACTGGCTCTACGGGGAGTACGACTTCATAGCAAAGATGGAATTTCGCGATGAATTCGAGATGGAGGAGTTTATGAGAGACCTCAAGCGTGTCATCCACGGAGGAACCTTTAAGCTCATCCCGGTTGTAATTTCAGCCGTTAAGAACTGTGGAGAAACAAGCGTTCTTGAGGGGCTCAAACCTTCGGCCCCATAATTCCCCTCCTTTTCAGCTCCTCGTAGGCCCTCCTGAGAGCGTCCCTAATCAGGTACCTCTTGTTCATGCCACCGAGCCTGTAAGCTGCTTTTCTCAGGCTTCCAGCTTTGAGGAAAAGTTCAAGGAGTTCCCTGTCCTCGTCGGAGAGGTCGAGGTGCTCAAGGGCCTTTTCGGCTATCTCCACCGGCAGGTTGCCCCCGTAGGCGTAGTCCGAGCTCATAACAGGTTTGTCAAACTTCTCCACGATGCGAAAGACTATAACGTGAGCCTTTGAGTCGTCGTTAACGTACTTGTAGTGGCTTTTGAGGGCCCTTATCAGCTCCTCCCTGCTCGAAAATCCGTCCAGATGGGCGTCCTCATCGGTAAGCCCGCCGACGGTTTTGCTTTCGACCCTCTCGATAACCGCCTTCGCTATAACACGGCCCCCAGAATGTATGAGAACCTCGTCGCCGGATTTGAGGTTCGGCTTTCTTCCAAGCCTCACCGTTGCCCTTTTTCTTCCGCTCAGTATAGCCTCAGCGTAGCGTCCATCGAACTCCAGGTGCCTCATCTCCCCTCACCGAGGAGCCTGAACTTTATCGCTATAACCCCGTAGCGGTTCTCCTTCCACTTCGGATACATGCCGTGAAATCTCTTAACGGCCCTTTCAAAGCTCGGTTCGTCCGGAAATATCTTCTTTATTGGTTCTTCCCTCAGAACCTGCCGGAAGGTCTCGTAGCGCTTGACCCCAGTGACTACGGCAGGAATTGAATCGTTGAATATGAGCTTGTCCCCGGGCTTTATGCCCCTAAGGGCAGGATAGGCAACCCTGACCTCTATCCTCTTTTCCCCGGACTTTATGTAGTCCAGATATTCCCCGCGAACCCTCAGGTGATAGACCCTCATTTTCACCACATTCCGCCTTCTCTTTTTCCTTAAAAGCTTACCCTATGGAAACTTTTAAATCCTTTAGCGCCTTAGAGGGTTTAGGTGTGGGAGATGAGACGAGCCCAGGGAGCCCTTGAGTACCTCTTCATGCTGGCGGCGGTTCTCATCCTGGTGACCATAGCAGCCAGGGTTGTCCTCAACAGCACGAGAAACCTCAACGAGGCGATATCAAACTACACGACCCAGGTAAGGAAACAGATTCTCGAAGACCTATGAGGTGGAATCATGGATTACGTTCCCCTGATTCTGGGGCTGGTTATGGGAGCCGTTACTTCCTATACCGACATGAAGACCGGATTCGTTTTTGACAACCACATCTTCCCGACGCTCACGCTGATAGGAAAGCTCCTCGGATGGGAGGAGGGGGAAGAAGAGGAGGAAGGCCTTCCCCGGTGGGTTCCCAAGCTGATAATACCGGCCGTCGAGGTAGGGATAATCTACTATCTCTACCTTGGAATCAGCCGGGGGGATGCACTCTTAGCAGCCTCGGGCTTCATCGGGCTTGTACTGGGCTTCGTCTTAGGGTTGCTCCTCTACTACATCGGGGCATGGGCGAGCGGTGACGCGGTGATACTCGCCGGCTTTTCCGCGCTCCTGCCCTACGCACCGGCAACGGCTTCCATCGTCGCCCCCTACACTGTTGGATATCCCCTCTACCCCCTGACTATACTGCTCAACAGCATCATAGCGGTATTCCCCTTCATCTTCGTCTATGCCTTCGGGGTGCTCATCGTTAGGAGGAAGTTCGTCGAGCTGAGGGAGATATTCATAGACAGGGCTGGGCTCACCCTTGAGGTATCCCTCTGGATAATGGCCGCCATAGGCCTCAGGCTGATAATCTACGAGGTCACGGGGGTCTCAATCGTTGGACTGTGGTCGTGGGTATTCACAATCGCCATGATATACGTCCTTGGAAAGTTCAGGAGAGTTGGGGATGTTATAGGGGTTGGTGTTCTGGCATACCTGGTCTATCGGGAACCTGCAACGGCTGTGGGAGCGTTTCTGAAGCTCCTCGTCGTGCTGTACCTTTTCAAGGTCTTCCTCTCCCTCGTGAAGTTCATGCGCACCGAGGTTCTGATGGAAGAGGTCACTGTGGAGGAGCTCAGGGAGTGGGACATCCTGGGCGAGACGGTCTTTGAGAAGGACGGGAAAATCCTCAGGGACAGAATCGACCCGTTCACAAGGATAAAGAACGCCATCATGAACGCCGATCTGGGCGCCCTCCACCCGGATTACGGTAGAGTCATAGCGTCCTCAAGCGCGGAGGGCCTGAGCAGGGAGCAGATCGAGGAACTCAAACGCCTCGTTGATGAGGGAAGGCTTGAAAACAGCTTTCTGAGGAAGAAGTCGATGCCATTCGCTCCGACGCTATTTCTCGGCTTCCTGATAAGCTACTTCTGGGGCGACATGTTCTGGTGGATACAGCTCAAGGTAGCCGGACTTTGAGAAAATGATTTAAAACCGTCGCCGAACCTTTATCCGGCCCGGCGCCCGCCCACCCCGCGGAGGAGTGAGGCGGGGGTTCCGGTCGGGCCAACAGGGGGATGACGAGCTTTTGCTTTGCCGAGCGGTGATGAACACGCCCTTCACTGACCCCGTTCTTCTATGAGTCCCCTGACGATCTCCATGACCTCATAGAGGCTCTCAACGTTGTGGTCTCCTTCCACCCCCTCGTGGGGGTTTATCGCTATGCTGACGTCGGCCTCTTTGAACATGCTCAGGTCGTTGTATCCGTCGCCGACCGCCACCGTTAGTTCAGGCCTCAGCTTCTCCTTCAGCTCCCTGAGTATGGTCCCCTTGCTCTTGAAGTCAACGAGAGGGTTGACTTTTCCAGTAACGACACCGTTTTCAAATATCAGCTCGTTGGCAAAGACGTAGTCAACCCCGAGCTCCTTGGCTATCCTTCCCGCGAGGCACATGAGGCCGCTGCTGAGTATCGCTATTCTGAAGTCGTTCTCCCTCAGAAACTCGATGAGCTCCTTTGCCCCATCCATGTACTCGACTGAGTTCGCCCATTCCATGATCTCATCCTTGGTGTGGCCCTTCCAGAGTGATGCGTCAAGCTCGGCCCACTTTACGTAATCGATTTTGCCCGCAAAGAAGAGTTCAGCATATTCCTTTCCCTTCTCCCAGGTTCCGAACTTCTTGTGGAGCTCCACCCAGCTCGATATAGATTTGACCAGAGTTCCTTCGAGATCAAATGCTATGAGCCTGACCATCGTATCACCTTAAAGGGGAGCCGGTTTTGGTCTTAAAAGCCTATTCCCTCCATCCGTGCTCCCCTATGAGCGGCACGAAGGCGACGCCTCCCCATCGCTTTTTCTTTATCCTCCCGTCCTCTGTTTTCTCAACCACGTAGAGATCCTGCCAGAGGTGATAGCCCCCCACTGGGATTATCAGCCTTCCCCCAGGATTCAGTTGCTCCAGGAGGGGCTCGGGGATCTTTGGAGCCCCAGCGGTGACGATTATCCTGTCGTAGGGCGCCTTTGGGGGAAAACCCCTCGTGCCGTCCCCGGGAATCACGTGGACATTTTTCACTCCAGCCCGCTCAAGGTTCCTTCTGGCGAATTCCACCAGCTCGGGAATCCGTTCGATGGTATAAACGTCGGTCTTCACGAGCTCGGCTATTAGCGCCGCGTTCCATCCGCTGCCTGTCCCCACCTCAAGAACGTTCATTCCTGGCCTAAGCTCGGCCAGTTCCAGCATTATCGCCACCATGTGTGGGGCACTTATCGTCTGCCCGGAGGGAATTGGAAGGGGTTCATCAACGTGGGCGTAGTCCCGGTAGCGTTTCTGGACGAAGAGATAGCGCGGATACTTGAGAAAAGCCCTCCTAACGGCCTCACTTCGGATAACCCTCTCTCTGAAAAGCCTCTCAACGGTTCTCTCCCATCTTCTCCGGAGTTCCTCCTCGGAAACCATAGGACTCATCGAAAAGAAATACGCGCCCAAACGATTTAAGACTTGCGAGAAGTGTCTCAGAAGGATAGTGGCCGGCGGCGTCCCCGGCTTCCCGCCCCCTCCCGGAGGGCAGTACAACCGGGATCGCTGGCGGGCTTAACTTCCGGGGTCGAAACGAGACCGGGTGTGACCCCGCCGCTATGACCGCCGTACCGTTCTATAGCTCCCGCGGTGCATTTATAAATCTTGCGGTCGATGGAGATGAATGATGGATGAGCTGATTGAACTGCTGAGGCTTGAGAGGACGAGGGAGCCGCTCAGTCCGGGGAAAAGGATCAAGGAGTTTCAGATGAAGATCCAGCGGCTCAAAAACGGTGATGAAATCGAGATAGCCGGTTTTCTGCTGGGCAGAAAGCCACCCCACGCGCCGGCGGATGCCCTCTACTACATGCTCTCTCCCCTGTCGCCATCCGAACTGTCTTCCCTTGACAGAAACGCCTTCCGCACGTATCTGGTTATTCGGGCAACGGAAGGGACAAAGGTCTTAGGGAGGGCAAGACCAGGTAGCTACGTTCTCGTGAGAGGAGTCATTGATGCCTACCGCTGGGGAAACCTGAGGATGATCCACGCGTCCAGCATTGAAGGGCGGGACTACTCGGAGTACTGGAAGGACTACCGTGAGTTTGCGCTCAGCAGACGAGAAGTGCTGGATCTGTTTGAAAGAACGGTTTATCTGCGTGATGACATGCGAAAGGCCCTCATCTACTCGATATACGGCGTCCCGTATATACCGGGAGAGGCGTGGGGTGAGGGGTTTGAGTTCACAGTGTTCAAATACCGGGAGAATTCGGGGCTCTTGGCCCTCTGGAAGGCCCTGAAGTACTTTTACTCAAGCCTCCCCTGGGAGGTTCGCCTCACCAGAAAACGGGTTCTTGAAATAGACGACCCGTTTCTTGGCATAGACTTCAGGCTCGGAAACCCTAACGGCAGCGACATGAGGTACTACACTCCGCCGACAAAGAGAGGCACCGTCAGCCTGCCCAAGTGGGTCTCCGAGAGAATACTGGGCAAGCGCGCCATTGGTCTGCTCCCCAAGAACGTCGACGCCAATCCCCTCGACAGGATGGCGAGGGTCTCAGAGGCTCCCTTTGTCCTCCTGCCCTCCGAGGAAAAACCCTACTTTGAGGAGAACAGGGAGTTCCTTCAGCTCATACCAAACCTTCTCGTTACCGTTTTCACCCAGAGGGAAAAGCTGGGATCTCTTGACAGGAAAAAGACCCGTGTCGTTGAGGAGGAATTCCTGAAGTGGCTCAGAGAATCGCGGGACGACTATGGGGACCCGTTCAGGGCTTTAACCGCTCCCAGCGGCCCGATGAACATCAGACTCAGGGTGGAGCTCGGCAAGAGACTCTTCGGGTCAATCGTCAGGTTCAACGGTAGGGTCACCAAAAAGGCCGCCAGAGATGTCAAACTGATAAACGAGGCCATCGTAAACGACTGGATGGTCGTTCTCAGGGATCACCCCTCGGAGATGATAAAGCTCCTGAGGGAATACCGCATGTACGTCCCGGGAACCCTCAAAGCTCAGAGGGCGCTGGAGATACTCCACGACCTGGCCTCTGTGAGCCCCTCAAACGAGGTAACGAGGGAGGCCTTCCTCCGCGAACTTGTCAGGGACGGCTTCTCGGAGAGAGACGCCTCCGAACTCCTTGAAAGGTTTATAGCCACAGGCTACATATATGAGCCGTTCCCAGGGAAGCTCAGGCTGATAGGGTGATGACATGTCCAAAAAATTCATCCGCCAGAGGGAGCAAAGGGAAAAGCGCAGGATCGCCCGAGAGAGGATAAACGTTCTCTTTACCCTCGCGGAAAGGGTCTTTCCCTACGAGCCCGAATTAGCCAACCGCTACGTTGAGATAGCCCTCGCGGTACAGCAGAAGGCCAGAATCAGAATGCCAAGAAAGTGGAAGCGCCGTTACTGCAAGCGCTGCCATTCCTTCCTCGTCCCAGGCGTCAACACCAGAATAAGGCTCAGAGACGGCCACGTTGTCATCAAGTGCCTCAACTGCGGCCACATCATGAGGTATCCATACATCAGGGAGCAGAAGGAAAGGAGAAGGGAGCGGCAAAAAGGGACTGATTCAAGCCGCTGATTTTACCGCCCATACCGGGGGTTGGTGGTGGCCAACGTGTGTTAGCTTACTCACGGCCGCGAGGAGCCCATTCCGCGGGTTTTCTGAGCGCCCTCCCTGATGACCTGCCTCCCGTTCTGATAGGCCTCCCTTATCATGGCCTTTATCTGGTTCATGAGTTCCTTGGCTTCGTCGTACTGGCCGTTCTGAATCGCAACCCTAAGCTGCTCCATCAGGGCTTTGAGTGAGCCCACGTCTATTCCCGCCCTCTCCATGACACTAATCTGGGCCTCCAGTTTTGCCATCTCGCGCTCCAGGGCAACTTTTTCGCTCCTCTCCATCATTGCCCCCATCTCACCGTTCGCAGTCTTAAGGCCAAACTCCGTCTGAATCTGGAGTTCAAGCATCAGCTGGTATGCCCGGGTATAGTTTCCGGCCTGAAGCGCCAAGTTGGCTTTCTCCATGGTCATCTCCATGACACGGACTTCCTGCATAAGCCGGGTGGAGTTGGTTTCGTTGGCTATTTCCTCTATTGCCCTGACCCTCTCCCTGACCTGAAGCATCAGCTGAAGAACCGTCTCCTTGGTGACGTTAACCTGAACCTCCCCGGCGGTGCAGTTGCATTCGCGGAGCTGCTCCTTAACGTGCTCCATGACCTTCTCAGATGCCGGGGTCTTGACCATAGTTGCCGTTTTCACCTGGAACCTCTCCATGACTCCCGTGACATCGGTGCTCTTGTTAACGTAGACAATCACTGCCCCATTCTGAACCGCGATCTGAAGGGCGTTCCTTATAGCCAGGCTGTCGTTTCCAGCGACCATGACGCTCCCGTTGAACTGGAGCTGGAACTTTACCCTTGCCTGTTCCATTACCATGGTGTTGGTTTCGTACCGGTTTTGACCGCCCCAGCGTTCAACTGTAATCCCAAGCTCTTGGAGGTCAGTCACGTACTGCTCAACCACAGCATCAGGCCCACCAATTACTATCACCTCATCCGGCGCATAACTCATAACCTCAGCCGTAACGTTTGGGTCGTAAACCCCCCATGTAGTCGTGACAACCACAGCCCCAGTCACGTTAGCCAAATACTCGGCAATGGCCTTATCCGCCACGTTGTCACTGACAAGTATCACCGTGACGCTGGTGGTGGCGCTGACATCGCTGAAGGCCAGAGGCATTCCTACCATCAGCAACCCGAAGAGGATTGCCAGCACTTTCTTCCCCATCATTAGTCCTCACCTCGGATATCTTTATGAAAAAAGCTATATTTAAGCTTTTTTCACGAAATCGTCTATTTACATTGTCGATTGTTTAGAAAAAAGCCCGGAGAAGAGATTTTTCTTCTTTAACTGTTAAAGAAGGTTTTACAACGTTTAACTGCGTTTAATCTCCGCCAAATCAAGAATAATAGCCCCACAAAGGATCAATGAGGGTTGAATTGAGAAACAAGCGTTAGCCTCACTCCACAAAGGCCACAGCCCTCACGGGACTCCCGGAACCACCTTCGATCTTAAGGGGGAATGCTATGAATGTGAACTCCCTGCCCACGAGAAGTTCCAGGTTGGCCAAGTTCTCGAACACGGGCACCTCCTCGCTCAGGAGTATTCTGTGAACGGCGTCGTCGCCGATGCTCATCGCGTCGGTTCCGACGGCTTTTGCACCCTCAGCCACCAGGAACAGCGCAACCTCCGGCGAGAGCTCCCTTCCCCCAGTTAAGAACAGCACCACCCTGTCAAAATAGCCCTCGTCGGGAATCTCGTCGAGCTTAACCTCTCCATCCCCGTTTCTGACGTCCACCACAATACCCTTCCCCACAAACCTATCCAATGGCATCTCATCAACGGTCTTTCCACCGGGGATGAAGTGCGCAGGGGCGTCAACGTGCGTCCCTGAGTGCTCACCGAGCTTAAGGGCGTTCATGTAGTAGCCGTCTCTATCAATAACAGCCCAGAGCCTAACGCTCACCGGGGGGTCATCCGGGTAGACAGGGGTGTCATCTGAGAGAGGCACCGAGAGGTCAACTATCATGGGAACACCAAAATGTGTATCCATATCTGCCTAAAAAACCTTTCCGGAATAGGATGAAGTACTTTAAATATGAAATCAAATACACAAAAATGGTAGCCCAAGTGTTTTAAGGTGTGCCCCCAAGTTTTCACCGGTGATGAAAGTGGAGTGCACGAAGGATTACTGCATTAAGGACCTCAATCTTGCTCCGGAAGGCGAGAGAAAAATAGACTGGGTCTCCCGGTTTATGCCGGTCCTTCAGGCGATAAGGAAGGAGTTTGAGGAGAAGAAACCCTTCAAGGGGGTCAGAATCGCGACAACGCTGCACCTTGAGATGAAGACGGCTTTCCTGCTCCTTACTCTGAAGGCAGGAGGGGCAGAGGTCTCGGCAGCGGCGAGCAACCCCCTCTCGACCCAGGACGACGTCGTTGCGGCACTGGCAAAGGCAGGCGTCAAGGTCTATGCCCTTAGAGGAGAGAACCGGGAGCAGTACTACGAGTTCATGCACAAAGCTCTGGACATAGAGCCCAACATCATCATAGACGACGGGGCCGACATGATAAGCACCCTGATGAGGGAGAGGCAGGAGCTCGTTGATGGGGTCTGGGGCGCGAGCGAGGAAACCACCACAGGCGTGATAAGGCTCCGCGCGATGGAGAAGGACGGCGTGCTGAAGTTTCCCATTATAGCCGTGAACGACAGCTATACCAAATACCTCTTCGACAACCGCTACGGCACCGGCCAGTCAACGTGGGATGGAATCCTGAGGACAACCAACCTGCTGATAGCCGGCAAGAACGTCGTCGTTGTCGGCTACGGCTGGTGCGGAAGGGGCATAGCGATGAGGGCTAAAGGCCTCGGGGCTACCGTCATAGTCGTCGAGGTTGATCCGATAAGGGCCCTGGAGGCGAGGATGGACGGCTTCCTCGTCATGGACATGATGGAAGCGGCGAAGGTGGGCGACATCTTCGTCACCTCGACGGGCGACATCAAGTGCATCCGGGGAGAGCACTTCAAGGTCATGAAGGATGGGGTAATCCTTGCCAACGCCGGCCACTTCGACGTTGAGATATGGAAGCCGGACCTTGAGGCACTTGCAGTTGAGATAAACCAGCCCAGGCCGAACATAACCGAGTACAAGCTCAAAGATGGAAGGAGGCTCTACCTGCTCGCGGAGGGCAGGCTCGTAAATCTCGCCGCGGCAGATGGACACCCGGCGGAAATAATGGACATGAGCTTTGCCCTGCAGGCGAAGGCGGCCGAATACATACTGAACAACCACGAGAAGCTTGAGCCAAAGGTCTACGTGCTTCCGAGGGAGATAGACGAGATGGTGGCGAGGATCAAGCTGAAAGCCATGGGAATAAAAATCGAAGAGCTCACGGAGGAGCAGAGGAAATACCTGGAGAGCTGGGAGCACGGAACCTGACATCAGGCCATGAAGAGGACGTATCTTTTATTTCCTTCCACCCACTCCCTCTTCTTTGTAAGGATTTTGGTCTCCCAGGGGGACCTAAGCACTATCACTTCAGGGAGTCCTTCATCCCACTCCATCTTCAGGAGGATGGGCCGTTCCACTGGGGAACCGCCCACCAGTCCAAAAGTGACCCCCCTCTCGTCTCTGCCAAGATGCTCAATTGTAAACGAGTCACCTGCGGTCATATGAGTCCTCAACACAAGAAAAGTTTGAGGGGCGTTTATGGGGCTTTCTCTCAACTCTCCGGAGAAGGAGGACACCACCGCAACGGCCGCGCCCACCAGAAACGGAAGGATGAAATAGAAAGGAAACACATTTGCTGGAAGCCTAGCCCAAGAGCTCCAGCTGAAGAGGAGAAAGAAGTACCCCATCCCGAGGGGAATTGGAAAGATGACCTCTCTTATGGCGGAGATTCCAGCGGAGTCGAACTCATCCCTGGAAACGCCGGGTATATCATGGGATATCCACTCGATGTACTTGGCCAGCATCAGGGAGCCTGTGTAGATGACTCCACCCAGGGTGTATCCAGTGAGCAGATTCACAGGCAGTCCCCAGAGGGCGGGTAAGATGTAAAGGCCAAAATGAAATACGACGATCTTCAGAGGGGTTCCTCCGAGTATGTAAAAACCAAGTGAGATCAAAGCAAGTACCGGGAGCATAAGGAGAAAGGAGGGGATCCAAACTCCAATAACTCGGTAAACATACAAGGACAATGCAATCCCCATGTTTCCGTGAGACAGGAGCCACGCGAGGGGCAGGGTGGAAATAATCACAATTGAATATTCAACGTGACGGAGGGCAAGTTTAAACCGCACTGAAGACACCCCCAATGGTCTTTTTTAGAGCCACCTCGACATCTTCTACCAATGGATTCCAGTGGATAACAGACGCTGCCAGTCCCTCAGAGAGCCCTTTTTTATGGAGCGCAGCGAGTCCGCCGAGGACTTCCTCGAACTGCCCGTAGGGATTGACATCAACCACCAGCACCCTGCAACCAAAGGCGCTCCTAAGCCTTTCGATAGCACTCCTGACTTCATCGAGGTTGTAGGGAGTCAGATTGGTAACGAGAACGGCAACACTTACGCCCCCCCTCACCGAAGTTCTGGAGCGCTCAACTGCAATAGGGAAAGATTCACCATGATGCACGGAAGGACCCGCAGACAAAAGGGCCCGAGCAAATGTCGATACAGCCTGGACTCCCGTCCTTGGGGTGATAACCTTCCGGGATCCAACAAGGTAGAGCCCCACTCTGAAATCGTTCCTCAGGAGAATCCCCACGAGGGATATTACGAGCCCGAGGGAGCTTTCGAGGGCCCCATGTAAAGAACTTCCAACCGCCATTCCCTCGGTCGTGTCCAGATATATCATCACCGTAGCACGTCCTTCCGGCTCGTACTCATTGACGAGAAGCTCTCCAAAACGGGCAGTCGCCTTCCAGTTTATTTTTCTTATAGAATCCCCTGGCCGATACTCTCTTATCTCCCTGAAGTCAGTCGAAGTTGGCCCCATGGGAGCTACTTGATTTGAAGACATTCTCTCCCTGGTTCGAAGCTTTGAAAGAACGAGCCTTCTCATTGCCGCCACTCTGGGATAAGCCTCAATCCGGACTTCCTCATCTGCTACGGTATAGACCGCCCTCTTTATCCCCAGAAAATCCTGGCCTATAACCTCAA
Source organism: Thermococcus thermotolerans (assembly GCF_024707485.1). Taxonomy (NCBI): domain Archaea; kingdom Methanobacteriati; phylum Methanobacteriota; class Thermococci; order Thermococcales; family Thermococcaceae; genus Thermococcus; species Thermococcus thermotolerans. The sequence goes on along the minus strand of NZ_CP102602.1, from coordinate 16,229 downwards.
CCGGAGAAAGAGAGTGGGATCCTTTTTTCAGCGGGCGGATGCCGTAGCTGTACTCCACAACCAGCCTTTTTCCGGGCTTCTTGAAGAAGACGTGCCGGTTATTTCCCACCACCTCCAGTCCGGGAGACGGGACGTCCCCTATGAACACAAAACCCGAACCCCTCTCAACCACGAGACGGACTTTAACCTTCCCCTCTCCCCCCACGGCCAGCTTTCTGCTTTCGACACTCCTTTCAACCGTGATGCCTGACGGAGGTTCCGAGAGAATCCCGTAGAAGAGGACCGAGGCAGGAATAAAGCTGGCGTAGGCCAGCCCCACTACTCCAGTTAAAACCGCCAGAGAGAACGGTGCCAGGGTTAACAGAACCAGCCACGTCAGTCTCTCCATTTTCCAATCCCTCCGTGGGCATCGAACCTCCTGACAAGCTCCATGACCAGGAGCATCCTCCGCCTCTTCTCCTCCAGAGCCTTCTTTTCGACCACCCATGGAGGGGCCAAGGGAGATACTGGTGCTTCCCGGTAGTTGGCGATGGGTCGTATTATCTCTTCCAAGTGGGGATCATAAAGTCTCCGCGGGGAGTTCCTTATTATAAAGACCAGAAGCGGGGCACTGTTGCCCTTTTCAACGAACGCCTTGACGGCCCTCTCCAGGTCTCTGGAGTACGCGTCTCTTTTTGGCTCCAAACTGGGGAGGGGCAAAGGGGCTATCCCCTCCGCACTCCCCCTCTTTGATGAGACATAACTTGACACAAGGTAAACTAAGTATAGAACTGCCAGAGAAGTCAGAAGGTAGAAGACACCCATAAGAGCAGAGCTAACTGAGGGATATGAGGATATAAAGGACGAAATTGCCCCAACAAAGGCTATCCCGATGAAATTCTTCTCCAGGAAGTCGTTTTTGTACCTGACCTGGAGGACATAAGCCACGAGGTAAATGAAGGTCACCCAAGCAAGAAACGACCCTGCAAAGAGCCGGAGCCATGAATCGGTGTGAAACAGAAAAACCGCGAGCGACATTATGGCAAAACCCAGGCCCCTAACCAGCAAATCCCTGTATCTCCCAACGTACATTGCCGTTCCGGCAATAGCGGCACCACTACCAAATAGCAATCCGGTGGGGAAGTCCATGAACATGAAACCCAGAATGCTCCATGTGAACATATTGCCCATGAAGCTTTTGAGTTCTTTATTTATCCTGAGCACTATATCACCCCCAAACCTCCCAGTCCCTCAAGGAGAGCGAAGAAATCGTCTTTTCCCACACGATGCTCCGAGTACTTCGCCCTAATTAACACCAATGTGACCCCATGCAGGATATTTCTGTCAAACCCTTTGCGGGCAAGCAGGTGCTCAATCTCAAGGGGCGTCATGGGCCTCTCAGGAACTCCGTTAGAGGAAGCAAAGGGAAGGAAGTGAAGCTCGTAAGCCTTGATTACGGCATCCCTCGGTGGGAGGACGTACACTTCAACTTCCTCTTTCCCGGCGGAAAGAACGTGGCGGCCTTCTTCAAGCTCAAGTCTGAACTCCTTTCCGAATCCTATCGACCTACCGTCGAGGGACAGTTCTGCCTCGGTCGAGAGGACAACCCTGACGATCTCCCCCGGAAGAAACACCCTGCGCGATGGCTCTATGAACTCCACCTTTTCAGTGAAGAACTTAGGCCGCGGGGAGAGCTTCACTTCAGTACGCCTTTTTGAGTAGATGCCATAGCCGGCACCAGCAATGGCAATGATCGCCAGAAGAGGAAAGATGGAATTGAAAGCCCCTATAAAACGCCTCAGGAGTTTGGAAAGCCTTTCGACGAGGGACTCCTTAGAATCATCCACCTCGCCTGAAAACTTCTTTTCGGCCAAGAGCGGGACGGTTTCGTTTATTGGAAGATAGTAGGCGCTCCCACCGTACTGAACCTTGATAGAATCGGTTTCCACATGTGTCAGATTGAGAGTTACGTAGCCGTTGCTGTCGGTTTTTAGGGTGAACACCTTCGACCCCACGGATACGTTGAGGGTCTCGTTGGCGAGAGGAACACCCTTCCAGTGAAGGCGAATCTTCACCGTCGAGTTCTCAGTATACACCGATACCTGGGGCTTCCGCTTAACCACCATCACGGGATCACTGTTGGAGGGATAGGCCATATAGCCGCGATAGTAGGCTATAACGTGGTATCTTCCAGGAGGTTGTTCCGGCCCTATAATGCCCTTAACCCTGAACTTACCATGTTCCACGGTGGTCTGGCCCAGAAAAATTCCTGGTTGTCCTTTGCTCTCGTTCAGGGTTACCCAAACTATCCCACCTTCGACGGGTCTTCCGTCGGGATAGCGGACGGTCCCAGTAACGGTAACCCAGATCGAACCGTCTCCACCAACGACCTCTGGATAATCCGTTATCTCAACAACGGGCTTTTCGAGGAGGGCGACCCACATAAGGAGGGCCACAGTCCCGTTGGTCGAATTAACAGTAACAAAGAGTGGGTAGTAACCCGGCTTCATGGACTCCTCTGCAGGGCCTATCAAATATCTGTGAACCTTCCTTCCAGCTACTTCTTCCACGGACTTCACCTTTACAGGAAGCGCCGTGAAGACACTGAGCCTTCCGGCAGACGCATTTTCCTCGAACTCCAGGGTGACGCTCTGGTTGTAGGTCAGGATAACAAGGGGCCTGTCGGTATCGATTGTAACGGGTCCGTGATTAACCCCTTTAATCATCTTAACGTCTCCCTCGCCGTAAACCAGGGGGATATAATAGGTACCCGGATACCACACTACCATATCATCCGGCTCACGGGATGAAAGAACCGGCAGGCTCCTCGCAGGCTCATCGGTGCATACGAGCATTGGGTCGTCGGGGAGAACCGCGACAGGGCAGTCTGTATGTATATCGGTGGGCTTAAAGGTGAAGTTGGAATGGGGAAAGCCCGGATCAAAGGATATTTCCCCTCCACCCCCACTGTTCCCGGAAGAGGAACGGGAGTCGTCAGCCGAGTCATTTGAGAGCATTGCGTCCAGCAGGCTTTTTGTAGATGAACCTCCCCCTTCAGAGTAGGGGAGTTCAGAATACCCCAGTGTGAGGGCTGCAAGGAACACCATCGTAAGGAGGAAGAGTGCAGCGTGCTCTCTTCTCATTTTTCTTCGCCTTTAGGTACGGGTGTTTTTTCTAGGGCTTCCCTCACAATCTCCTCCCCGCTTATGCCCTCAAACGCGTACTCGGGCTTGACCACAATCCTGTGAGCCAAAGCATCCACCGCGTAAGCCTTAACATCATCCGGCAGAACAAAATCCCGCCCCTCGAGCAAAGCATTAGCCTTAGCCACCTTCATCAAAGCAATGCCCCCACGAGGACTCGGCCCAGCCTCAACCCGCTCATCAGCCCGAGCATTCCGAATTAACTCGGCAATGTACTTCAACAAGTCCCGGCTGATGAAGATTCCCTCCTCAACCAAATCCTGCATGCCCACAAAAGTCTCCCGATCGATCAAAGCCTCCATGTCAACCGTCGGATCATCCCTCCGCCAGGACAAGCGAGCCTCAAGAATGGCAACCTCATCCTCAAGCGATTTCGGATAACCAACGCGGAGCCTGAGGAGGAACCTGTCGAGCTGAGCCTCGGGCAATGGATAAGTCCCCTCGAACTCAATTGGATTCTGAGTCGCAATCACGAAGAACGGCCTCTCCAAAGTAAAAGTCTCACCCTCGATAGTCACCTGCTTCTCCTCCATGGCTTCGAGAAGAGCCGACTGAGTCTTTGGTGGCGCTCGATTAATCTCATCCGCCAGTAGAACGTGCGTGAATATGGGCCCCTTGATGAGCTCAAAGGTTCCGAGGTTTTGACGCCAGACTTTAGTGCCTAAGATGTCTGCTGGGAGCAAGTCTGGCGTGAATTGGACGCGCGTGTACTTCAAGCCCAAAACCTTCCCGAAGGCTTTGGCTAAGAGGGTTTTCCCCAAACCAGGGTAATCCTCGAAGAGCACATTCCCATTCACCAGCGCGGCAGCCAAAGTCTTCCTAACAACAACCTCATTACCAATATACACCCTGGAAATTGCCTCTATGATATTGTGTGCTATTTCACCGAACTCCTCAACAGTCAACATCGTACATCCCACCGATGAAGCCCTGTTACCACCCCAGTTAAAAATCCGGAGAAGTTTAAAAGTCTTACGGACACCTTCTCCCGGGGATAAATATGGACTTCGAGCCCTTCAAACTCGTTCCCGTCGGCCACGTGAGGAAGAACGGAGAGACCTTTATCGAGATCCTCCCGGAGTTCAGAGAAGCTATGGACGGCCTCGCCGAGGGCGACTGGATAAAGCTGATCCTATGGTTCCACGCCAGCGACAGGCCTGAGAGGAGGAGCATTCTGAAGGTTCATCCCTATAACAACCCGGAGAACCCGCTCAGGGGAGTCTTCGCCACGCGCTCACCCGTCAGACCAAATCCCCTGGCCATATACGCGGTGAGAATAAACCGCATCGAGGGAAACAGGCTCTACATAGACTGGATAGACGCGATGGACGGGACGCCGGTCGTTGACATCAAAATTCTCGTGGAGAGGCTGGACTGCCCGAGGGAGACTCCAATTCCCGAGGAAGAGCTTGATATACCCGCATCGAAGCAGGTCGGAGAAGTCAACCTGATACCCCGGAAGAGCGAGCACCTTGACGAGCTGGAGGAGGTCTCCCCTGAGGAATACGAAGCGCTGGTTCTTGAGCTGGGGCCAAAAACATCCGTGCTTACGGCGAAAGAGCTGGTGGAACTCATCGAGGCGCTGATGGAGGTATATGAGAACCTGCCGGTCGAGATAAAGGATCGGCTGAGGTGGCACCGCGATTCAACGTAAAGTTTGCATTCTCTCTTTCTTTATTTCAGCCAGTCCCTCAACAATCTCCCGGAAATGTTCGTAGAACTCGCTCTCCCGGAGGGAATCCATGGCCTTCCAGAACTCGTCGAGGTCTCTGAAGCCGGCCCTTTCGTATTCGAGTGCCTGAATCAGCATCTCCAGCTTGTCGGCGAACTTTACAAGCCTACCCTCCAGGCTAAGTCCCTCCTCGTACTCCCTCCATAGTCGGAAGTACTCCCTCGGATTCGATGTTTTGATGAAGAGCTCCATCGCGGCCTTCTTCTCGGCCTTGCCCTTGTCGAGGTAGTACTGCGCCGTCAGGGGTATGTCCGTTACCCTCGCCTCGGCGAGGTCATGGAGGAGGGCTATCCTGAGGGCCCGCTCAACGTTTATCTCAACGCCCTTCGCTTTTAGCTCATCGGCCAGAAAGAGGGTTATCAGCGCCGTTCGAAAGCTGTGGTCGGCTATGCTCTCGGGGTTTGAAACGCCGCGGAGGAGCCAGCCCGTTCTGGGAAGCCTTTTCAGGTTTCCGGCTTCCAGAAAAAGGTCGAGAAGGGACATTTTCACTCCTCCGTCGTGTAGAGAGTTCTTTCAGTTTCGATGGCGCTGGCCATTATGCAGTCGCCGAGAAAGCGGCCGTAGACCTTCACCCACTCGCCCTTTCCGAGGCACGGGCTTCCCGAGAACTCCACCCTGAGGCCGGAAACTTTAAAGGTCGTCCTGTAACCAGGTAACTCCATGGGGAGGAACTCCACTAAGGGTTTGTCCTCGATGGTGCCCTCGATGACGACGTTCTTACCGCGAAAACCGCCGGAATTCAGCTCATCAACCGTAACGATGTAATAGTAATGATGACCTAGTTTGACCCGCTTGGGCATGCTCATCACCTTTATAGGCCAGCCTTGTAAATATCTGTGGGGTGAGGGTATGATAAAGGTTGCGATTATCGGTGCCGAGAACGTCGGCAAGTCAACGCTCATGAACGCCCTCATAGGTGGTAAAATATCGGAGGTGGAGAACCTCCCCGGGACGACCAAGGGGACGATACGGAGACGCTTCGGAAAGCTCAAGATACCGAAGAGCATGAAGAACCCCCTAGGAGGAGCCGACGAGTTCGTCCTCATAGACACCGCCGGCCTCTTCGACCCCCAGAGGGAGCTGAGGGGCAAAGTCCTGAGCGAGGAGAAGTTCCGAGAGATAATCGACGAGATAGTCTCGTCCGATATAATAATCCACATGGTCGATGCCACGGTCGGCCTGCACAGGGGCATGGAGAAGCTCCATCACATGCTCAAGTTCCGCTACGAGAAGCCGATAATCGTCGTCATCAACAAGATAGACCTCGTTCCGCCGGAAAGGGTAGGAGAAATAAGGCAGATAATAAAGAAGCGCCTTGAGCAGGATGCAATACCCCTCTCGCTGGTCACCTACGAGGGGTTCAACGAGCTAATCAGGAGGCTGGCATATTACGCACAGTACGTCTAACAGCGGCAGATCTTCACCAGAACCTTCCTGTGCCTCGGGCCGTCCAGCTCAATGAACAGGATTCTCTGCCAGGTTCCGAGGAGCAGTTCGCCGTTATCTATCGGGACGACGACCTCCGGATTCAGAAAGAGGGTTGCCCTCAGGTGTGAGTGGGCGTTGCTGTCTATGCGGTCGTGGGCATATCCTGCCCCTCTGGGAACGAGCTCTTTCATCTTCGCCTTAATGTCCTCAAGCAATCCGCTTTCGTTCTCGTTTATCACCAGTCCCGTCGTGGTGTGAGAGGTAAAAACGACCGCGATGCCGCTGGTCACGTCACTCCTCCACACAAGGTGCTGGATCTCATCGGTTATGTCAACGACCTGAAACTTCTCCGTTGTGGGAACCTTAACCTCAAACAGCATCAGCCCCACCGGGAGAGGTTTTTCTTGATCTCCAGGAGAAGTTTATCCGGGGAATCCAGGGGGCCAGAAACAGCCGCCCTGAGGAGAACGGCGGTTTCATACGCATCTATAAGGTCCTTCCGGCCCCCTTCCACGACCTCCGAGCGGAGGGTCCGGTATATCTCCTCAACTGCGTCTCTGAAGAGTATCTCGTCGGAGTACAGTTCCTTGTTCGTTAGGAGGATTGTTATGAGGTAGCTGACGAAATCGACCCTGTCCTCTTTTCTGCCTATCAGTGCCTTGAGCCGTTCCATGACCTAACCCTCCCCGGAAGCTCCTGTTCAAGGGCCTTAATGAGTATCTCCGAGACGAGAATCGAGGAAAACCTCGGGTTTCTGACCTCAAGTGCAGCGTCTATGGCCTTTTCAACCTCCCCTCTTTTAACGAGGTGGTGGGCGACATCGGCCATTATTATCGAACGTAACCGCTCGTCCTGAATTAGGTTTCCTATTTTCACTGCACCTTCCAGCTCGCCCTTGATAACGTAGTAGCGAGCTATCTTGGCCCAGACCTCCTCGCTGGTTGTGCCGTTTCCTATAGCCTTTACAATCGCCCAGCTGCCCTTCTCGGGCTTTTCAAGGATTCTGTTCATCACGGCCTTTCCTGCAAGGGCTACCTCCTCCTCGTTCATGGCAGAGATAAATTTCGGGAGAACGTCATGGTCCCTCTCAAGGAGCTCCAGGGCCATCTCAACCAGTATGGCTTCCCTGTTGTCGAGGCGTCTGATAAGGTCAAGGGCAGGGGTGCCTTCACCGCTGAGGGCGAAAACAAAGGCAAGCTCCACCGTGAAGTCATCCCCGAACTTCTCTATGAGGTCGTTGGCCACGGCCTCCAGCGTGTCTATATAGTGCCCGAGAACCTCCTTTTCCTTCAGGTAGAAGGCAACTTCCTTAAAGGCCTGTCTGGCCCAGTCTTTGATGCCTACCTCTCTGAGGAGGGAAATAGCGTTCTCGTAGCTTTCGAGGAAAAGATAGGCCTTTATCAGCTCCAGCATTGCCTTGGAGCGGTGGGGTTCGGAATCTATGTAATCCACAATGAGCTTGCTCTTTCTGAGCCGGTAAGCCACCTTCAGGCGTTCTTTTTCTATCATGTGCGTGTTGGTGCGGAGGATTTCGAGAAGCATCTCGTTTCTAACCCTTCGGTTTTCTATCTCCAGGGCATAGGTTATGGCCTCGTTCACCTCCCCCAGGGCCAGCATGTAGGCCGCAGCGCTCTGCATGAGCATGTCCCTCTGGGGCGCCGGGAGTATTTTGGAGTCCTCCAGAACCCTCAGGTATATCCTTTTGGCTGACCTAAGCCCCGCTTTCCCCATAGAGTAGCCAACGGACAGCAGGGCACGGAACATCGTCACGGGATCGTCTATCTCCTTGGCGGTCTCAACTGCACGTAGAAAAGCGGTTCTGTACAGGTTGTTCTTGGCTTTGGCTAATCTCTCACCAATTTTAGCGTATGTTGCAGATTTTATATAGGGGTCTGGAATTACCTCAACAGATGCCAGCACTTCTTTGGCAATCATACAACATATCCCCCGCATGATTGTAGATTTTACTCAAACTACCATTTAACATATTACGCGCTTCTTCTTATTAATCTAACCCTCGGAACGTTTTTAAGAACCGGCGTGGAGTGAACGACTATGTACGCTGTGATATTCGGGAAAAATCCTCGCCTGAGTGAGGCGGAGTTTTACGCGTTCACGAAAAGGTTTAACCTAAAGGTGAATATTGTTGAGGCAGAGCGTGACTGGATGGTATTCGACTCAAGCTCAAAGATCGAGAGGTACTTCCACTGGCTCGGCGGCTCTCTAAAGCTCGTTAGGATAACCGGAGAGGGGGAGGGGGCTATAAAGAACCTAGAATACGCGAGGCTCTTTACCGTCAGCGTCTACGGTGAGGGAGACTGGAAGCTCTGGAGGAAGCTGGGGAGCGCGATAAAGAGAGAGTTCAAGGTGGAAGGTCCCTCAAAGTTCTTCAAGCCGGCTAAAGTTTACGCGATGCCGGCGGAACTAATCCTCAAAGGCTTTCCGGAGGTTAAGGACTTCGTATTTCTCTTCCGCGAGGACGGGAGCTTCTGGGTCGGCGAGACTGTCAAGATCACCGACCCCTTCGAGCTGAAGAAGCTCGACGTGGAGAGGCCGGTTCAGAGGCCCATCCTTTCCATCCCGCCCAGGCTCGCGAGGATAATGGTGAACCTGACGGAGGTGAGGAAGGGCTCCTTCCTCGACCCATTCTGCGGAATCGGCACGATAGTCCAGGAGTTCGTCCTTCAGGGGCTGAGTGCCTACGGAAGCGACCGCGACCCGGAGAGAATACGAGACGCCAAGAGAAACCTTGCCTGGCTCAGGAAGGAGTTCCGGATCAAAAACTCGGCACACCTTGAGGTCTGCGACGCGAGGAAGCTGAAGCGGTGCTTCCGCCAGCGGTTCGATGCCATAGTCACCGAGCCCTACCTCGGGAAGCCCCTCAAAAGGAACCTGAGCAGGGGAGAGGCGATAAAGCTCGCCAATGAGCTGGACAGGTTCTATTATTCCGTCTTCGAGAGCTTTGACGATATCCTCAAGAGGAACGGGAAGGTTGTCTTCGTCTTCCCCGCCTACAGGCTGAGCGGTGGGGGAATATACAGAAAGGAGAGGAAGTGGCTGGCCAAGCTCGGCTTCAAGGTCATTGGGAGGTATACGGACTACGAGGAGAGGCACCGCCTGGTGAGGGACATCCACGTGCTGAGGTATCGGGGCTAAAAACCGTTATAAGGAAAAGCGAGTAGTCTTACCAGGTGGTTGGATGGGGAACATAGTTGTAAAAGTGCCCTCCAGCGTGGATGAAAAGCTTGCAGAACTCATAGCAAAGACTATAACGGCCCGTCTGAAAAGCCTTGAGAAGGCCAACGAACTCCTCAAGAACTCAGAGCTGACGGAGGAGGATGCAATAGAGCTCGGAAGAAAAGCAAAGGCCGGGCGGGGCGAATACCTTGAGAGAAGATATTCTTCTCGTGGTTAACACCAACGTGCTGTTCTCTTTCTTCGGGAAATCCACAACTACGAGGGAGTTAATTTTCCTGTTATCCGGAAGACTGGTCAGTCCGGAGTTTGCTGTAGAGGAGTTGTATAAATACAAAGAGGTGATAATGAGGAAGGCAAAAATAACCCCTGAGGAATTTGAGTTCTTTGTTTCCAACCTAAGAGAGCATGTGATGTTTGTTAGAGAAGACTTCTACGCCGAGTTCATTCCAATTGCACTTGAAATAACCCCGGACAAAGACGATGCAGATTTCATCGCCCTCTCGTTGAAAGTAAATGCCCCTCTCTGGAGCAACGATAAAAGACTAAAAAGCGTTAGGGAGGTACAGGTTTTAACAACGGGAAAGCTCCTCAAAATTCTTGGGGTTGATTAGCCAATCAGCCTTGCGTGCTCCTGCTTTATGCAGCGGTGGGCAACCGCGGTTAGGCCGGCCTCCTTGGCCTTTTTGAAAGCCTCCCTGCTGTAGGTGTTGAACTGGAACCAGACGACCTTTGCGCCCTTCTTTACCGCCTGCTCGACGTAGTCCATCGTGAACTCCGGCCTTACGAAGAGGTCGACTATCTCGACTTCATCAGGGATATCGAGAACACTCGGGTAGCACTTTCTTCCAAGAACCTCGTCGTAGCGGGGATTCACGGGGTAAACCTCGTAGCCGTGTTCGAGGAGGTAGCGCATCACGTCGTTTGCGTCACGTTCGGGCTTCGGTGAAGCGCCCACGAGGGCGATCTTCCTGTACTTTGTCAAAATCTCCCTAATCTCATCGTCGCTCAGCCTGTCAACGGGCATTATCCTGACCATGCTATCACCGAGGGGATTTGGAAGCCAACCTTTAAAGCTCTAACCGAGAGGTTTCTTCGGTGGGAACATGGCGCTCTACGAGGAGACCCTGACGAGTAGATGGTTTCAGATTTTCATGCTAGTTCCAGTAGTCTCTATGCTCGGGGGCCTCTATGCGACTTATCGGGCAGGCGAAGGATTTGAAATAATGCTTGTGGCCACGCTTGGAGTTGCGGTTCTGCTCATAGACGTGATGGCAATTAAAATCGAGATAGACGAGCGCGAGCTGAGGATACGGGGAGTCATAGGCCTCATAGTCAGAAAGACGGTCCCCATCGAGAACATCGCGAGCTTCCGGGTCGGTGAGGGCTGGACGTCCTGCTACGGAACGGTGCACTTCAACCTGCCCGCTAAAGGCTGCCTCACGATATACCAGAAAAGGGGCTGGAGCGTTTCCTTCACGACGAACTATCCCGAGGAGGTCGCGAAGGTTCTGGCGATGCTGGGAGTTCCACGAGAACCCTAGTGCCGTGAACTGATACCACTCTAACCCTCTCGCCGGCCTCTGCGGTTCCGTTTAAGCATTCCGCCTTCCAGAGCTCCCCGTCTATTTTAACGACTCCCTCAGGTGAAAGGTCTTCCACAACGAGGGCCGTTCTCCCGACCAGACTCTCGGGGCCGGTTTCGGGCCTTTTGTCCGCCCCACCACCAAGAACGAAGGGAGCTATTAAAAAGTCCTTGGCCAGAAGAATTAGCATCACAGGCAACCCCACCCATAGGGGAATCTCCATTCCCATCCCGGGGAGCACCAAAAAGATGAAAACGCCGACGATAATCTCATCGGCCATCAGTGCGAGGAGCTTGAGCAGATTCCCGGCTTTTATACGCCACATTTTTAGACCTCGCCCCTTGCCAGCCACTTCCAGTACGGGTTCAGCTCGACTATCGTCCACCACTTCTTGAGCTCCCTTCTGGCGTTTTTGTAGTCGGGGTAAAACTCCCCCACCAGCCCCCAGAAGGCCTTCGAGTGGTTCATGTGCTTCAGATGGGCAAGCTCATGGATTACAACGTACTCCCTGAGTTCAGGCGGAATCGCTATGAGGCGGACGTTGAAGTTCAGGTTTCCCCTTGGGGAACAGCTCCCCCACCGGCTCTTCTGGTGCCTGATGTAGACCTTTCCCGGCTCCACCCCCATCCTGCCGGCGTAGGAATCCACGATGGGCAGGAGTTCCCTTCGGAGGATTTTCTTCAGGTAGCTCACCATATCGTTGGGGTTGGGAGAGAGGACGACGGTCTTGAACCGCTCGTGAACCTTGGGCTTTCTCCCGTGGATGACCTGATAGAACTCACCGTTGATGGGAAAGCCTGACTCGGCTATCTCGCGAAGGCCTTCTATCTCCGCCAACTTGCCCTCAAGCCAGCCGCGGTGCCTTTCGATCAGAGCATCGACGTCGAAGCCATCCGGAGCCGTGACCACTACCGTCCCGTCCGGCCTCACCTCAAGCCTCGCATACTTAACCGGCCGACGGCGAACCCTCAGCATTGCCGCTCACCTTTTAAGGAGAATGGATAAAAAGTCCTTATGAAGGTTCGGGTCATAGAGAGGCGCGCCAAGGGCATCTACACCAAATCGAAGATTCCAGGCGTGGAGTGGGCGGTTAATCAATACGTCGGCTGTGCCTTCGCCTGTGAGTACTGCTACGCCAAGTTTCTGACGAGGTGGAAGGACTACGGGAGATGGGGGAACTGGGTCGAGGTCAAGACCAACGCGCCCGACCTAGCGAGAAAGCACGTTTCAGGGAGCGTCGTCATGTCAACGGTGAGCGACCCGTATCAGCCGATAGAGGCCGAGTTAAAGCTCACCCGGAAGGTTTTGAGGTATATGGACAAGAGGAACGAACTTTCGGTGCTCACCAAGTCCCCCCTGGTTACCAGGGACATCGACCTCTTCAAGGAGTTCCGGACGATAGAGGTCGGTCTCACGATAAACGGCTTCACTGGAAGGGAGAAGAGGCTCTTCGAACCTCTAACGCCGGTTCACGAGGCGAGGGTTAGCGCCCTTAAGGAACTCCACGAAGCTGGACTGAAAACGTACGCCTTCGTAAGTCCGATAATCCCGGAGATAACGGACGTCTCGGAGATAGTCGAGGACACGAGGGATTTTGCCGACTACTACTTCTTCGAGGTGCTCAACCTCCGCGCCTCCGGAAGGGAATTCCAGGAGCTCCTCCGCGAGGAGTATCCGGAGAGCTACGAGGTTCTGACAGACGACGATGCCTTTGAGGAGTTCCTGTGGGGATTACGGAAGGAGATAAGGGCACTGGGTATAAAGGCAGAAGGAATAGAGACCCACAGGGAGGGCTGGGAGCTCATAGAGCCCTGACTTACCACGTTGGAGAGAGCAGAGTTCCCCCGTAGGCCAGCCAGACGAGGAGCGCGGTTGAGAATGGAACGGTGAACTCATCGTAGGCGGATTGAAGAGGGAGGCTTTCAAGGAGGGTTGCGACAACCGCAATCCCTATTAGGGTAGCGGGGGAGGGGTCGAGTTCAAGAACCCTGTGACTGGCCCAGAGTGCCAGAATTGAAACCGCTAGCATCACGGCGCTCCCGATGAGGGTTTTTCTCCGGTTCCAGGGAATTTTCGGTCCGCCGAGGAGCTGACCGGCTAGGGCGTTGCAGCAGTCACCGAAGGTTGAAACCCACAGGGCCGAGAGGGCCGCTATTTTTGGAAAGACCGTGCAGATTATGGCGGCCGTAACCCAGAAGAGAAAGCTGCCGAGGTAGTTGTCCCTCTCGTCTTCCCTCGCCATCGTCCTGTAGCTCAGGTCGGCTATGGGCACCGTAAAGCTCCAGCCGCGGAGGAGCTTGAGGTGCTGGAGCGTGTAGAGAAACGCAAAGAACCAGACGACCACTAAGGTAACCCACTTCGGGGTGAAGACGATTATAGGGGCACCAAGAATCCCGGGGAGGACGTGCCAGCCCTTTCTCACGAGCTCCCTTCGTGGAATGCGGTTCATGATTTCACCCGTACTGATTTCACGAGGCCATATTTATTGCTTTCCCGATAACTATAAAAAGACATAATAGTAAGGGCACTTATGCAAGTAAAATTCGAAAGGCTGATTCCCCTCGATGATGACGGCGTTAAAAAGATGGAGGGATTCCTAGCCGAGCTGAGGTTTGTCCACCACGTTAGAGGACCAAACGAGGAAATCTGGGGTTATTCTCCAAAATACATCAAAGAGCGCTACGAGACCTATTTCTATTTAGTAGACTTTGCGGGGGAAAGCTTCCTAATAGCCTCGACGGTTCCCCTGAAGATCCCGGTTCCAGGCCGGAGGGTTCTAAAGCTCAGGGGGGACAGGAACTCGATTGCCAGAAGGCTAAAACTCCACTTCCTGGATCCGCTGAACAGGAGGGTGAACCTTCAGAGAACAGCCGGGCTGGATGTCACATCGCTCCTAGCTCTCACTGCCCTCGGGGGAATTCTCTTGTGGCTGAACCCGTATCTCTTTGCACTGACGCTCCTGATATTACTCCTTGGATTAACTCCCGGAAGTGCCAAAATCATCACCAGGCACGGGAGGGAAATTGTAATATTCAAAAGGAACGGGAGGACATATAAAGCGGCCTCTCTGCTCGCCGGAATGGTTTATCTCGTTCCTCTCATAAAGACCTTTCAAGATATGTACAGGAGCGCCGGAGATATCAGGGTCTTAGCGGCATTGCTCTTGGTGAGCACTCCAATGATAATCCTTGCACTCATGATTTTGTATTTCCAAAGGGAGTGGCGGGACCTTGTATGACCGCCACCACCAGCGAGTTCACGTTGGTTCCGGTCGGCCCGGTCTTGAGGAGGGCTCCGGCCTTTTCCAGCGCGTTATAGGCGTCGTGCCTCCTGAGGACTTCCTCGACGTCCACCCCGACTCCCCTGAGAAGTCCAAGCGTTTTCCCGTCCACGATCCCGCCGGCGGCATCGGTCGGGCCGTCCGTCCCGTCGGTGTCCACAGCAAGAACGACGGCGTTCAGACCCGCTATCTTCCGGGCGATACTCAGAGCAAACTCCTGGTTCGGCCCCCCTAGGCCGGCTTCACCCTCGATGGTCACTGTCCACTCGCCGCCGGCCATCAGGACGGCGGGCTTTGGAACAGGGCGGTCGTACCTGGCTATCTCCTGGACTATCGAGCCTATCGCCAGGGCTATCTCTCTTGCCTCGCCTTCGAGGGTCGTGGTGAGTATTGCCGCGTTATAGCCGAGCTCCCTCGCCTTTGCCAGCGCGGATTCGCAGGCGAGGGTGTTGCTCCCGACTATGAAGTTGTGAACGTTTGGGAGGTCTTCCTTGAGGGTCTCCTCGGCCTCCCCCTCAAGTCCCAGCTCAATGTGTGCTTTGACACTCTCTGGCAGCTTCTCCCAGACGCCGTAGAGCTTCAGTATCCTGAAGGCATCCTGGAATGTGGTCGGGTCCTTTACCGTTGGACCCGATGCTATCGCCTCAAGCGGGTCGCCAACGACGTCCGAGAGGATGAGACTTATCACCGTCCCCCTCACGCGCTTCGCTAACTTGCCGCCTTTAACCGCCGAGATGTGCTTTCTTACTGTGTTTATCTCGTATATCTTTGCCCCACTCTTCAGAAGGAGCTCGTTCGTTCTAATTTTGTCCTCCAAGGTTATTCCCCTCTCCGGGAGGAGGAAGAGCGCACTCCCGCCGCCGGAGATAAGGACGAGGAGGATGTCGTTCGCTCCAACCTTCTCGGCCAGTTCGAGGCCGAGCTTTCCGCCCAGAAGGGAGTTCTCGTCTGGAACAGGATGTCCAGCCTCGATGACCTTCATCCTTCCCAACCTGGGACAGTCTTCGGCGTAGCCGTACTTGGTGACTATTACTCCTTCTTCAATCCTCTCTCCGAGGAGGTCAACGACAGCCCTCGCCATGGAGCATGCAGCCTTGCCAAAGGCCAGGAGATAGACCTTTCCGAACAGGGGAAACTCCTCCCCAAAAACAGTCATGCGGTTTCCATCGACGCTGATGCTCCTACGCACTGCCCAATAGGGGTCGGCGCTCCCGATGGCGGCCCTCATGATGTCAAGTGCCACCGTTTTAGCGTCCATCTACCTCCCCCGGCAAAAGGGTTCACTCGAAGAGTATAATGCGCTCAGCCTCTATGTCCTCAAGGGAAGCGTTCCAGCCGCCCACCACGTGCCTCTCACCGTCTTCAGTCTCCACAGTTATGTTCGAGATAACTTTGCCCTCGTCCTCGTAGAACTCAACAATCCTCCCCACGAGATGAACCGGCTCTCCCGAACGGACGAAGCGGCCAAAAACCTCCACCTTGGCGTTTTGAATGCTGAACCGCCGCAGATCCGAAACAAGCTCCCTTATGTGTATGTACTCCCTCGGAAGCCGGAGTGCCCGCTCCTCCCTGTAAACGACCCTTCCGGTCGGCCAGAGGGCATGGTAAAAGTAGCGGTCGAGCATGAAGAGGAGGTTGTTGTCGTGTATGACCAGCCCGTAGCCGTGGAGGGAACTGCCGGCAGTTAACGCCTCGTAGGGCAGGTATATACCCATGTCCCTGTCCTGAATTATGATTATGGGATCTGGAACTTCACGCATGCGGATCTCTGTAGCGATGGGAGGCACTTCCCCCTCCCCGTAAACGAAGAGGTTTATCCTGACGGA